>DAOSNS010000016.1:0-82784 GCA_035373625.1 Anaerolineae bacterium
TTCATAGACTGCACAGTGGAGCTTTCCCCTCACCCCTCCACCGCCAGCACCCTTTTCCCCACCACGCCGCACACCCGGCCGCCACTGCAACACTCCTTTTTAGTCTATTGACAAATTACCAATAGACGATATACTAATACTGGAGGTACATCATGCGCACGCGTGGGCGACTACAACACCAACAATGCAGTGGACGAGATTGTAACCGCCGTATGGGACAATTTCTCGATCCGGCGCTGTTGCTCTTGCTGGAACAGTCGCCGGCTCACGGCTACACCCTCTTGAACCGCATGGCCGAGTTTGGCCTGGATTTTCTGGCCCCCACCGTGATCTACCGCGCGCTGCGGGAGATGGAGGATCGGGGGTGGATTACGTCCACGATGGACGAGGAAACAACGCAAGGCCCACCGCGCCGCGTCTACGCGCTTGCCCCAGCAGGACGTGCGGCTTTAGCCTGCTGCATCGCGCAACTCCAAAGCACCCAACAGGTGCTCGAATACTTGCTGGCGCTGCACGCCGAACTTGCGCCGGACGGCGTCGCCCTGGCGACGGATTCTGCATCCACCACTGAGGAGGTTACGATGCGAGTTGTTATTCCTGCCAATGGCGCGGATTTGGACGCGCCGACCAGCCCGGTTTTTGGGCGCTGTCAAATGTTTATCTTTGTTGACCCCGAAACGCTGGAGTTCGAGGCTTTGCCCAACCCGGCGCTCGACGCGCCCGGCGGCGCGGGCGTCCAGGCGGCGCAGACCGTCTTACAGCACAACGTGAGCGCAGTGATTGCGCCCAGCTTGGGACCGAACGCCTTTCGCGTTATCCAGGCGGCGGGCGTCCCGGCCTATCGTATGGAAGGCGCGACCGTTCGCGAGGTTGTCGCCGCTTTCAACGCCGGGCAGTTAGCGCGTCTGGAAACCCCTGGCGACGATCACGTCGGCATCGGCGGCGGGCGACGTCATCACGGCCGCAGTTGATCTCAGCTTTTGGCACTGCCGACTACCCGACTAACGACTACCCGACTAACAACAAGGAGACTTTCACATGACAAAAATCGCAATTGCTGTGTTGGATGCGAATGGCCTGGATGCCCAGGTCAGCCCGCACTTTGGGCGTTGCCCGTATTTCGTCCTGATCGAGACCGACGGGCAGGAAGTCTGCGCCGTCGAAACGGTAACCAATCCGTACTACCCCAACCACGAGCCGGGCGAAGTCCCCGCCTTCATCCACAGCCTGGGCGCGCAAGTGATGCTCGCCGGCGGGATGGGTGGGCGCGCCGTGGCTTTCTTCCAGCAATATGGCATCGAACCGGCGACCGGCGCGGCGGGAACCGTGCGCGAATCGCTGGCCCGCTATCTGGGCGGGGATTTGCAGGGTGCAGCCCCCTGCGCCGAAAGCGTGGAACACGGGCACGGGTAGACTTTGGGTTTTCGATTGCTGATTTTGGAGCTGCACCGCTGATACTGCAAGCCGTAGATCATTTGTTGCTGCGCCCGCGCGGCCTACCGTCCGGGTTAGGGCGCACGTTGACCTCAACCGGTCGCGTGCCAGGCGCCGGACGACAACTTCGCCGCCGCCAGCGTGGCAGGTGGTGAACACAACCGGGGTTTGTAATCGCGACTGACGTTGGTCGCTTTTTATCCACAAGACCAGGAGGTGCTATGATGGGACGTGGAACTGGACGAGGACACGGTGGTGGTGACCGCGGCGGTGGCGCCGGACGCGGGCAGGGACAAGGCCCCGGACGAATGGGCGGCACGGCCGCCGGGCCGGGCGGCGACTGCGTTTGCCCGGCGTGTGGGCATCGCGAACCGCACATTGTCGGGGTGCCCTGCACCAGCAGGACTTGCCCCAAGTGCGGCGCGACGATGATCCGCGGATGACGCCGACGATCACATGTGTCGTAGATAACAACGCGCCGCCCGGCAGCGGTCTACAGCACGAACACGGCCTGGCCTTCTGGATTGTCAACGAGGCCGGGCCCGTGTTGTTTGATACGGGCCAGAGCGGTACGGCGCTGTTGCACAATCTCACGGCGTTGGGGCTGGATGCGACGACGCTGAAGGCGGTAGCGATCAGCCACGCGCACTACGATCACACCGGCGGCTTGCCCGCTCTATCCACGTTGCTTTCCCCGGGACTGCCGCTCTACGCCAATGCCGATCTTTTGCGCGAGCGTTTCTCCCGCCGCGATTCCACGCGCCGCGCCATTGGCATGCCGGTGGATGAACCATAGCTGCGTGAGCACTTTGCGCTGCGGCTGGACGACCGTCCGCAACAAATTCTTCCCGGTATCTGGACCACCGGCGCAATTACCGAGCGCCCTCATCCAGGCGGCTATGCTGCTTACCATGAAATCCTCGCCGGGACTGCGTATGCGCCTGATCCCTACCGCGATGACCTCTCTCTGGTGCTCGAAAGCGCCAAGGGACTGGTGGTGGTGTGTGGCTGCTGCCATGCCGGGCTGCTCAACACACTGGAACACGTGCAGCGTTTGTTCGCCTCCCCGATTGTGGCTATTGCGGGCGGCACGCATCTGCTCAACGCCGACGCGGACACTCTGGAGCACATTGCGCGCACACTACACGGCTGGGGGACGCTACACGGGATTTATCTCAACCACTGTTCCGGCGAAAAGGCTTATCACATATTGCGCCAGGTTATGGGGGACGATATCGTTCATCTTTGCCCGGCCGGTACGATTCTCGAAATGGAGGTAGGACTTTGAAACTCGCCATTGCCAGCGGCAAGGGTGGAACCGGCAAAACGACGGTGGCGGTGAGCCTAGCGCTCAGCCTGGCCGCAACCGATGCCGCTTCCGCCCCACTTTTTTTGGACTGTGACGTCGAAGAACCCAATGCCGCGCTTTTCCTGCGCCCGGAGATCACCGCGCAACGCGATGTAGGATTGCTGATCCCCGTGGTGGATATGGTGCGCTGCACGACCTGCGGGCGCTGCGCCGCGGTGTGCGAGTATCACGCCATCACCGTGATCGGCAAGCAGGTGCTCGTCTTCCCCGAACTGTGCCACGGCTGTGGCAGTTGCACACGCCAATGCCCGGAAGGTGCGATCCACGAGGAACTTAACGTGATGGGGACACTGGAATATGGCCGGGCAGAGACGATCGAGTTTTACCACGGGACGCTCAACGTAGGCGAGGCCATGGCCGTACCGATAATCCGCCAGCTCAAAGCATGGGCGATCCCACCGGATGTGGGCGACCGGCCTGTCATCCTCGACGCGCCGCCGGGCGCTTCGTGCCCCGTCGTCGAGACGATGCGTGGAGCCGATGCGGTGTTGCTGGTTACCGAGCCAACCCCCTTCGGCCTGCACGATCTGCGCGTGGCAGTGCAGGTGGCCCGCGACGAACTCGGCCTGCCCGTCGCCGTCGTCGTCAACCGCGACGGGATTGGCGATGGGGGTGTAGACGCCTACTGCGCCGCCGAGGGTTTGCCTATCCTATTGCGCATCCCGCTAGAGCGCGCTATCGCTGAAGGCATCGCGCGCGGGGACTCGTTAATCGCCATCCACCCCGAATATCAAACACAACTGGTGGAACTCTGGAAAACCATAGCGGAGCTACCATGAAACAACTCGTCATTCTCAGCGGTAAAGGTGGAACAGGCAAGACGACGGTGACGGCGGCGCTGGCGCACCTGGCGACACAGGATTGTCGCGTGGTTCTGGCCGATGCGGACGTGGATGCGGCCAATCTAGGATTGGTGCTCGCGCCGGTTACGGAAGAGACCCACGACTTCACCGGCGGTAGAATCGCCGGCATTGACCCCGCCGTGTGTATCGCCTGCGGGCGCTGCGCCGAGGTCTGCCGCTTCGACGCAGTGCGCGTGTGCACGCACCCAGGCGACGCCTACGCAGTAGACCCTCTCGCCTGCGAAGGCTGCGCCGCGTGCGTTTATGAGTGCCCCGCCCACGCCATCACGATGACGCCGCAGCGCGCCGGGCAGTGGTTTGTCGCCGCGACGCGCTACGGGCCGCTTTACCACGCGCACCTCTTCGCCGGGCAGGAGAACTCCGGCAAGCTGGTGACACTGGTGAAGCAGATGGCGCGCTTGCGCGCGCTCGACGATGCCGCCGACCTGCTGCTGGTGGATGGGCCGCCGGGCATCGGCTGCCCCGTCATCGCCGCACTTTCTGGGGCAGATATGGCGCTCATCGTCACCGAACCGACCGTCTCCGGCGCGCACGACCTGGAGCGCGCTCTGGGATTGGCGGCGCATTTCAACATTCCGGCGATGGTGCTGCTCAACAAAGCTGATCTCAGTCCGGCGCAGGCGGAGGCCATTGTCGCCTACTGCGCCACGCAGAGCATCCCGCTGGTGGGACGTTTACCTTACGATCCCGCCGTCACCGAAGCGATGGCGCGCGGTGAGCCGGTCACAGCCGGCAACGGGCCGGTGAGCGCCGCGCTACACGAAGTGTGGATGCGTCTTCGCCAGCAGATTTTCGACAACGCATCATGACGCAGAACGCTGCTGCCTCACCCGCGCCGCCCGTCAACGTTGAACGTTGGGGCTGGTACTCTATCGGCATCAACGTGACGCTGATCGGTATCAACCTGCTCGTGGCGCGCGCCTCCGGCAGTCTGGCGGTGGGGGCGGAACTCACCCACAATGCAGTGGACTTGCTCACCGCCATCGCGGTGCTGGTCGGGCTGAGACTTGCGGCTCGCAAGACGGCGCAGTTTCCCTATGGCCTCTACAAATTGGAGAATGTCATCGCCGTGGGGCTGGCGGGGATGACGTTCTTCACGGCCTACGAAATCGCCCGCGAAGCGCTCTCCGCCGCCACTTCGCCGCCCATCGTGACGCTTTGGTCACTGGCGGGCGTCGTCATTGCCTGGATTATCCCCCTGGTCTTCAGCGTTTTTGAACTTCGCGCCGGACGCGCGGCGAACTCGCCCGCTTTGATCGCCGATGCGCTGGAATATCGCGCCCACGTTTTCACCACGGGCGTCGTCTTTGCTGCGTTGGTCGGGCAATGGGTGAATGTGCCGCTGGATCGGATCGCCGCGCTGTTCATTGTGATTGCCATCGTCAAGACCGGATGGGACCTGCTCAGTGATGGGATGCACGTGCTCTTGGATGCCTCGCTGGATGCCGAATCATTGCTGCAGGTGCGGGAGATCATCGTGGCTGACCCGGCGGTGACGGCGCTGCGCTGGGTCACCGGGCACAATGCAGGGCGCTTCCGTTCATCTTCGACCGCTTCTGGCGCGGTGATCGCGCCCGCATCCACCAGGCAGGCGTTGGCAGTGGCCTGGGATTGGTCCTCACACACCAGCTCGTGCGCCTGCCTGGCGGCACGATTGACGTCACCAGTACCCACGGCGACTGTGAACCCTCTTGACAACTCTTTTATTCTATGTATAATATACAACATAGAATATAAGGGGGATAAAACCTGTGACAACCCGGCTGGTCATTCTGGGATTACTGCGCGAGCGCCCACTCTACGGCTACGAACTCAAACACATTATCGAAGAGCATATGGGCGATTGGACGAACATCGCCTTCGGCTCCATCTACTACGCGCTGGGCAAACTGGCCGAGGAGGGCTTCGTCGAGCAAGTCGGTGTGGAGCAAGACGGCGCGCGGCCTTCGCGCACAGTCTACGAGATCACCGCGGCCGGCCGCGCTGAGTTTCTGCGCCTGCTGCGCGAAGTATGGACTTCGTTTGAACGGCAGTACTTTGCCATAGACGTTGGGCTGGCGTTCATGAACGCGCTGCCGGTCGAAGAGGTCAAGAGTTATCTCCATCAGCGCGTAACGATGGTGGAAGAGGTCTTACAGCATATCCAGGAGCATCAAGAAGAGCAAATGGCGAATCCGGACATTCCCGCGCAGGCGCGTGCGGTGTTTGAACACTCACGGCTGTATATGGAGGCGGAACTAGCCTGGACGCGGAGCGTGTTACAGCAGGTGGAACAAGGCGTCTACGTCTGACGCTCTTTTTTTAGTTATTATTCAAGATTGTATATTCTATATTGTATAGCAAGGAGGATCCAATGAAACGTATTCCAGAGAGTGAGGCTATTTCGGAAATGGCGGACGCGCGCCGCTTCAACGAGTTTATGGGGAGCAACCGCTTCCGGCGGCAGGAGTACCGCGAGTTGGCGCTGCGGATCGCCACGCTGGGCATCCCCGATGGCGGCAAGGTGCTGGATGTGGGGACTGGGACGGGCTTCGTTGCCATCGAGGTCGCCAGATTACTGAGTGAGCGCGGTGTGCAGGTGGTAGGACTGGACCTCTCACCGGCGATGCTGGCGCTGGCGGCGGAGAACGCACAGCGCGCCGGGCTGAACGGCGCAGTCACGTGGCGCGAAGGGAACGCCTATGCGATGCCGTTTGCAGATGGCGAGTTCGACGCAGTAATTTCCAACGATTCGCTGCATCACTGGGAAGACCCGGTCGCCATCTTCAACGAGATCGCGCGCGTGGTTAAGCCGGAGGGCGCATACTTCGTTCACGATTCCCGGCGGCTGGAAACGTGGTGGCCGCGTCTGTTTGCCTGGGGCATCGGGTTGACGATTCCGGCGGACTTCCGGGTGCATTACTGGGGTTCGATTCGCTCGTCGTATACGCCGGAGGAGTTGGAGGCGTTGGTCGCGCGCTCGCGGTTGAACGGCTGGCGCATTGAGGCCGGGTTTATGGAAATTGCCGTAGTGCGGGGGAACGATACGGAGGTCTGATTACGGCAAGATTAGTCAAGGGCGGCAAATCCACCACCAGCGCATCCAACTGATCCCAGGCGACATCGTTCCAGAATTGCTGGATCATTTTGGAGATCAACGGCCCGCGCCAGATGACGGCGTCGTCTTTGTGCTCCACCATCAGATTGACCGAGATGAGTTTGATACCGCTGTGCGTCATCGCCGGGAGCAGAATACCCTGCGCATCGGCCAGGGGAGGCTGGCGCATGCCGAAAAGTTTGGGGATGCTGGCCCCGGTGACATCGGCATCCAGCAGGCCGACTTGCCAACCGGTGCGGCGTAGGCCCGCCGCCAGCAGCGTCGCAGTAGTCGATTTGCCGACGCCGCCCTTGCCGCTCATTAAGGCCCTCTACAAGGTTCCACGTTGCCCCGCAACGCGCCAGCAGTGCAATCACCGCATCCTTGCGCAGCGGATGCACGGCAGTGATGCTGATCAGGTCGGTGACGGCGTCGCTGGTCGCGGCAAAGGCGTTGCCCTCATAGCCGATGAGGAGTTCCACACGGGGGAGGACGTCCGCGAAGATGGGGTAGGCTTGATTGAGCGCGACCTCATCCGGCGCACGCCTCCACAATTCGGCCGGTGGGCGGGGCGGAACGCCGAGGTAGGCTACGGCCGGGCGGAGTTTGGAGATCACGTCTGCGGTCACGGCAAACGTCTCCGGGGATGGTTCATAACCAGACCTGTTTCATCTCCTGCGAGACGCCCATCGTCTCACGCGGCGACTGGAAAGCAGGGCCTACAAGGCCATCCACAGCGCCGAACGTGCCCGGCGGGCCGACCTGGAGGCGCGGGGTGGCATCTGTCGTCGTGGCCGACGTCTCAAGGTCGAGACCCCGTTGCCCCAGGCCGAGGCTCAGGAGGCCCAGGCCATCGCCACCTACGATACGGACATCCCGATAGCCCTACAGCCTGTGGTGAGCATGGTATGGGACATCCTGGGTCTGTTCCATCGCTCCTCCAGTCTGGCGGAATCCCTGCACAGTTGGCTGCGTCCGTACTTGCAGATTCATCGGGGGATGTGCCGCTGGTTGCTGCCGTTGTTACAACTCCTTCAAAAATAGTCGCATAGTCATTAGTCTTGTAGTCGAATCGCCAATTTTCGTCCTCGTTGGTGTGGCTTGCTACATGGCGACTCTTCTGGAATCATCACGAGTTTGAGCGGGGCAAGCGGGCGGGCCACAGTCCGTTGGAACTGGCGGGAGTGACGGATGCCTTATCCCTGATGGAAGTATTGGACCAGCTGGTACGTCCCAGCCAGGCTGTTCAGCCGGTCTAATTTTTCAATGTGCAAAAAGTGTAAACCAATTTCAGGCAGAAAATGAACCATCCCTGCAAAAAGTGTAAACCAATTTCAGGCAGGAAATGAACCATCCCCCCCGGTGGCGATGTGCGAAAGGTGAAGACACGGTGCGTACACGAATGGGGTTGAAGCTTGATAACAATTCTACGGCAAACTGCCGGGCGCGCAATGACCTACCGAATGCCTGATCGTTATTCAATCTCGTGTTCTTTGTTTAGTTGATCAACAGCGATTTCATGATATGATAACAGAGGCGGGCGCAATTCGGCAAAGTCCACACCGTCGATGGTCGAACTCGCCTTGAAAACTCTTGCCTCCCGAACAATCAATCCCCGCTCAATCCTAGCCCGCTTAGGGTTGGCTTGGTCATATACCAGTTCACCCCAACACATATGTTTCTATACCGGCGCAATAGAACAGGTGAGAGTATGACAGAATTAATAGGTCAGACCATTGGAGCCTACCGGCTCATCGCCAAGTTAGGCGAAGGTGGGATGGCCGAAGTCTACAAGGCCTACCAGCCTCGCCTCGAACGCGAGGTCGCCCTTAAGTTCATTCGCCCTGAACTGGCCACTGATGTGGAGTTCCGGGGGCGTTTCGAACACGAGGCACAAGCAATTGCCCGTCTGAGCCACCCCAACATAGTTCACGTTTACGACTTCGGCGAGGAAGGCAATCGCTATTACCTGGTGATGGAATACATCCCCGGCCAAACTCTCAAAGAGCGCCTCGAAGCGCTGCGCATCGTCGGGAAGACGATGGACTGGAACGAGGTTTGCCGCATCATCAGCCAGATCGCTGCGGCGCTGGACTATGCTCATCAACAAGGCATCATCCACCGCGACGTGAAGCCGGCCAACATTATGCTGACCCCTGACGGGCGCGCGCTGCTCAACGACTTTGGCATCGCCAAGATGCTCGGTACGTCGCAGACGCTGACGCAGACCGGGGGCACCATCGGCACGCCCGCCTATATGTCACCGGAACAGATTCGCGGCGACAAGGAACAGCTTGGTTCAGCCAGTGATCTCTATTCACTTGGCATCGTGTTATACGAGATGCTGACCGGACGCGTACCTTTTGCTGCCGACACACCGCTGGCGGTATTGTACAAGCACCTGCACGACCCCATTCCACTGCCACGCACCCTCGCGCCGGCCTTGCCCGAAGCCACTGAACGGGTGCTCCTCAAGTCGCTGGCCAAAGACCCGGCAGATCGTTATCCCGACGGACAAAGCTTGGCGCAGGCTCTGCAAACCAGCTTGTCCACGCCCACGCTGCTCCTACCGACTCCCCGACGGACACGAAGTCGCCCGGCCTGGCTCATTCCTGTCATTATTGTTGCAATGTTGGCGATGGTCATTTACGGTGTTGTGGCGTGGCGCACCGGACAGCCACGTTTCCTACAACCGCAACAACCAACTGGGAAGACTGTGGCTGTCTCGGATGCAACAGCTACGTTCACCGCTGTTGCATTCACCGCAATCCCTACTGCAACTTCCACGACGGCGGCCCTGCCTTCCACTCCCACTCCCACTCCTACTCCTACCGCCACACCACGTCCACAGACCACCCTCCAAGCGACAACCGCCACTTCTGGGGCGCTCATCAGCGTGGTGCAGCAGTTCGCGGCCCCTGGTTACCACGCCGAAGGTCTCACCTGGGATGGTACGCATCTGTGGGTTGCGGATAATTCAGGGACGATTTTCCAGATAGATACTGTTGGGCGCACACTCGGCGCTTTCGCAGCACCAGAAGTAACTCCGAAAGGCTTAGTCTGGGATGGCACAAGTTTCTGGGTCTTCACCACGAACTATGGCCGCATTTACCAGTTCCAAATTGAGGGTATAGAGACGCGCATATTGGGTTCCTTCGAGACCCCAGCCCGCATCTTTGGCGGCGACATCAGCCAGGAGCTGGCCTGGGATGGCACGAGTTTGTGGTACGCTAACCAGTTCAACGTATATCAGCTGGATACGTCCGGCACCATCCTCAGTACCTTCGCCTTCGCGCAGAATGTGACCGGCCTGGAATGGGATGGCGAACGTCTTTGGCTAGCGTACGGAGGGGGGCCGGCTCTCTCGACCCTTGCGGTGGTTGATATGACAGGTAAAGTGAGGATGACCTTTCCTAGTCCGATTCACGGTATTCTGGCGCTGGCGTGGGGCGACAATACGTTGTGGGCATTGGGGCGTGAGTCACAAGGGACAGCAGTGATAATCTATCAACTGGACATATCGCGCGCCCAGCAGGTGTTCACGCCACCCTCAAGTTCATCCTGGCAAGCCGAGGTGCAAGCCGTGCGCACGGCATCTACCTTGCGTGCCTACACTGCCACGCCTGGCGATCTCAAAGCCCCGCACGTGGCCGAAGCCGGGACAGTGTTTTTGGTGGTTGAGTTGGGGTTGCGTAGCCCGGAAAAAGGCGCACTCCTCAACCTGGAGAATATGCAAGTGACGGACAACCAGGGGCACGCCTATCCCGTGAGGGGAATGGCTTTGTCGCCGGACGGCGGCTTTGCTCTTGGTGAGACCAGTGGCATCATCCATATGCTCAACCTTGATCCACCCGCGCTGGACATCGAATTCACGATTATGCAAAGCGGGGTGTGGGGATCAGAGACCATTGAGGGAAACACGCTGGCCAATGCTTCTAGCGGGGCGTGGCCGGTGGTGCGGCTTGTCTTTGTCGTACCTGAAGATGCTGGCGGATTGCAGCTAGAGGGCCTTGGGGTGGGGATCGATTTGGTTATTCCTTGACACCCGGAAAAGGTGATACGCAACGCGTCGTCTGCGAACTTTTTTTGTTGCTTCGTCAATCTGTGCTACACTTGGATCAACATTACATCCAGCGAGGTCATCCGGCAATGAGCGTTAACATCATCTTGCTCGGTCATACCGAAGACCTGCAAATCAAAAACGGCGTCGTCATGTTTCGCATCGTCGCCGGCCCGGCGTCCAGCACGGCTCCCAAGAGGCTGCCGCTATTCAAGGCCGCGCCTTACTGCGTCCAATGCAGTGAGCGACAATACAACTGCGCCCATGCACACGTCACCGATCACGCTGAACCAGTTCGTGCAGGCCGGGGAAGCCGACGATGCGGCCTGTGCGAATTACGGCGAAGATTCCCCACAGGCGCGGGCCGCGCAAGCACAGTGGACGGCGCTGAAAGACGGCCTGCTGAAGTTCCTGGACAAGCACCCGGAGTTCAAAGGGCGGAGTTTGGTATGAGGCGCTGATTGTGGCTGAACCGTTCTGGGAAACCAATCTGATCTACCGCGTGGTCATTGGCAGTCAGGCGTATGGCCTGGCGAACGCTGATAGTGACCTGGATACGTGCGGCGTCTGTATCCCGCCGCGCCGGTATCTCCTGGGGCTGACGCCGTTCGAGCAACACGTGGCGCACGGGACAGAACGCGATACCGTGGTCTATGCCCTGGTCAAGTTCGCGCGGCTGGCGTTGGAGTGCAACCCCAACATCATCGAGGCGCTGTACGTCGAGCCACGCCATATCTTGCACTGTGATAGTTTCGGCGAACGCCTACGCGCGCAGCGGCACTTGTTCCTCACCCGCAAGGCCGGGCAGACCTTTTCCGGCTATGCCATCAGCCAGTTGCGTCGCCTGGAACGGCATCACCGTTGGCTGGAAAATCCGCCGGATCATCAGCCCACCCAGGAAGAATACGGCGGACGCAATATCGGCGGGCGTTACAAGTTCCCGGATCACGATGCGGAAAGGGTGTATCGCAGCGCGCTCAAGCATTGGAATCACTACCAGGCGTGGCGGCAAGAACGCAATCCCGCGCGGGCCGCACTGGAAGCGCGTTATGGCTACGATACCAAGCACGCGATGCACCTGCTGCGGCTGCTACGAATGGGAATGGAGATTCTGGAAACCGGGGAAGTCCACGTTTACCGCCCTGACCGCGAATGGTTGCTGGCGGTGCGGAACGGGCTGCTGCAGTACGAGGAACTGCTCGCATTGGCAGCGGAGTACGAGGCGCGGTTGGCAACGTTACAAGCGGCTTCGACGCTGCCGGAGACGCCGGATGTGGGGCAGGTGGAGGAGCTGGTGGTGGCGTTGCAGGGGGAGTGGTTGGTCGCAAGGGGGGAGTTGTGATACCAGTAATGGTTTCAAGCCTGTATAGCAAGCGCAGGAAACGAAAGTAACATTGGGATCACAAATACCACAGCAAAGCCCGCCCTCTGTATGACGGGGCGGGCTTCGTCAGTTCTTCCTTGAATGGATGCGCAAGCCTGGCCGTAAGACTTAGGGGCGCAGCACCAACGGCAAATAGAGATAATGCCGATTTATGTCCGCATTCGCCCAAACTGGCCCGTGGAAGGTGCGCACACCATAGATGTCTATATCCTCCAGACGATAGTAATAGACATTGCCTGGACGTACAAGGGTATCCAGCCATTCATAGACGCCGCCCAGCACCGAGCCGGGATATTGCGGTGGGATGAGTGTCGTATTGAGCTGCGCCCACGGCCCGTCGAATGACTCGCTGCGGTAAAGGTTGAATCCTGCATTGTTCAATTCCTGAGCGGTTTCCCATTCCAGGAGAATGGCGTTGTCGACAGGTGTGGCCTCAAAGCGAGACAGGGTGATGGCGGTGGGGTTGCCGTGGCCAAGGGTCCAATTGGAAAAAGCAGAAACATTGCTCACTGTTACGGTATTGGCTACTGTATCCACAGTGCCTTGCGGGCCAACCCACTGGACACCGTCGTAACGATACGCGCCCTCAATCTCGACCTCGGTCATCCCGGTAGGTAAATCGGCATCATCATAGTGAAAGACAAGTTGGGCTTCAAATGTGCCCGTCTCCATCGAGGTGGAGATATCCCAGTTGACTTTCATAAAGACGGCGCTGCCTGTGGGTGAATGCGAGGAATAGTCTTTAGACATGTTGATGGTGACGTTGCCAGCCGGGCCACTCGCAAAATCCATCTTGACGCCAGTCCGTCCAAAGGTCCGCGCGGCTGTATCGCCCCCGGCAAAGAGTCGGTAGGAGGTAGCACCGATAAAAGCAATTGCCCCTGAATTCACCAAAGCGTAGGGTTGCGGTCCGTGAGCCACATTGTAGCCGGTCACTGTGACCGTATAGTTTCCGGTCTGCGGCGGGGTGTCCAGGTCCACGCCGACCAGGTTGTTGACCCGATCATAGTTGGTGCTGGCATCCGGTCTGGACATCACTGCACGAATGTTGAAATCGCGCCCGGGCCACAAGGCCCAACTCCCCGCGTTATACCACGACCTTTCTCCACCGGCTGCGGCATCCTCGGTAAGCCGAGAGCCACGGTCTGTGTTCGGCTGGAGTGAAATGTAAAAACTGCCGCTGTTGATCGTGAGGTTGATGGAAACCGCTATCCAGCCCATCGTCGTGGCGCGCACGGTCACTGGACCGTAGATCACACTTTCTGGTAGGCCCCCCGATTCGCTATAAACACGCAGGGTATAATTAATGGGATAGTCGGCCGAGCCTAAGGTAGTCACGGAATAGGCGAAAAATACAGCCCGCTCGAGGTTTACAGGGTAGGCTGTAGGTGTGAAACGAACTGCATATTGACGACTGCTGCGGGTACTCACAGAATAAGCTGGATCGGTATCATACATTCCCATCATCGTGCTCGATCGCTTTTGCGCGTTCGTTGGATAGTAGATGGTTGCATTTGGAGCGGTGACCTCGAGGTCCAGGTCGTTGACCAGCCCGCCACCAGCCGCCGGCGTTCCCGGATAGTCGGTCCAGGCCAGCGTAGAGCGGAGAGATTCACTTGTGTCACTCAGGTTGAACCTGAATGTGTCGTACTCGTTGGTCTGGAGGCCTTCCGTAAAATCGAATGTGTCCAGCATCCGTGGACTGACCGGGAACAAAGTGTTTTCCAGATTGACCCGCCCCCAGCCTTGTACGTTATTAGGGCGATAAGTGGGCTGCTCCCGGGTTCCGTCGGTGCCATATTGGCCAGGGTAGAGTTCTGTAGCGCCATTGACTAACGTCGCCTTGAGCAATGCCGAGCTAGGAGTCAAACCCTGATCGGTAAAGAATTCGCGCACCAGCGCCGTTGCACCGGCTGTCAGTGGCGTCGCCATCGAGGTTCCACCCATATAGCAATAATTGGTATTGATGTCTCCCCATCCGCAAGCGCCACTCATCGCCGACGATTTGGTTGAGGCAACATAGGTCCCCGGAGCACTGATATCCGGTTTGTACCGGCCATCGGAGGTCGGCCCACGGCTGGAAAAAGCGGCCATCCCGACCGGGTTGTTGGCCGTCGGATCGTTGCGGATAGGGTCATTAGGAAAATCGTTGGGCCAATATGTACCCCAGGAACCCGAATTAAAGGGAGATGGACGATTGTTCTCCGTGGCTCCCACGGTGATACAGTTCTTGGCCGTACCTGGGCTGCCTATGCTAGATAGATCGACTACGCCATTCGATGTATTCACATCAACCCCATCATTGCCTGCCGCGAATAAAATGGTAAAGGTAGGGTTGTTCCAGGAAAACAGATCAACGTTTTGTGAATCTATCGAATATTGCCCTGCTTCAGCGCTGCCCCAGCTGTTGGTATGAATATGTGCTCCGGCATTGTATGATTGTTGAAAAAGGGTGTTGAGATCACTGGGAAGCCCCTCCAGCCCCCCGGTTGAGTTGTTCTCCACCGCCTGCATCACTAGTTGGGCTTCGGGCGCCATACCAACGTAACTGGTGTTGGGATAGGTATGTGACGAGGGAGTACTGCCGGAGCGTGCTCCGTTACCCAGCACCGACCCACAAACATGGGTCCCATGCCCCGAGTTAACATCGTTACCCCCATCACCAACGCGGTCAATGATCTGGAGCACACGGGAAGCGCCACTGCCATTCTCAAAGTCATCATGCAGGTTAGCTGGTAGTATTGAACCTCGATCCAACCCTGTGTCACAGACTCCCACAACTTGACCCTGGCCATATAAGCCATGATTGTTCCATACGCTGCGGACATTCATCACATCGGTAGCCTTGTCGTTATAGAGCTGCCACTCAGGGAGCATATCTACCCACCGCACGCCGTTGATAGATGCCAGTTGTTCTGTGGTTTGTGGGTCGATTTGTAGCCGTAGAATGGTTCCTAAGCTGTTCTCGGAGATCTCCACCACGGTGCCACCCAGAGCCTTGACTTGTTGCTGAATCATCCTCAGGTCTTCACCCGGAAAGATGCTCAGCCGCAAATCACGGGGATTTTCCAACATCTCCAAGCGGCCTTGCACACGGGCCAGGAGGAGCGGCTCCACCCGGTAAGCTGGCTGGTAGACGCCCACCCATCGCACCATGGGTAGCACTGCTACCTGGTTTCGGACAGCTGGGGTCATACGCGCGATAAAGGTGAAGTCAGGGAGGTAGTCGAACAGGGTCGCGCCGGTTTTGCTCACGGATTCCTTCCATTCTGGCAGGATCGGTCCCTGAAATTGTACCAGGTAGTACCCGACTTCTTCCGACTCATAATCCGTGATACGCAAACCTACCGGAAGGTAGGGCGCTTCTGATTGGTAGAGTGGGTCAAACTCCCATCCCATCAACCGCACATACGGCCCTGTGGGAGTATCGTGGCCTGCTGTTATTTGTGCGATAGAAGTACCTGAAGATGCCTGAGCGGAATATCGTGAATACGCCTGAGTATTTCGCGGAAAAGGCATCAGCGCCAGTCCAAGTAATGAAGCTAACAACACAAACCATCGCCAACTATGTTGCCATTTCATCGTCTACTCCTTTTGGTGCTTATGAATCATGGTCTATGGCTGCACAGCGAGCCAGGATATGATGTTCCCAATTATAAATCTAAACCTTTGACTATGTAAATCATACCTTAGTCCTCTTCTGTTTTCTATAGTGTGCGCTTCTTTTTAATCATCGAACGCTTGCTTTTTGTCGGCATCTACACCATCAAAAATTCACACCCTCTCCCGTGAGCTAATCTACACCGGCCTCACTCGCTTCCGCAAGCATCTGGTCTTGCTGGTCGAGGACAACACCGATTAATCAAGGATTAGGCGTTAGTGTAGCTGTGGGGAAGAAGCGAACGATGGCCTCAAGGCTTTGGAATTGATGGGATACCATTTCCTGGAGTTCATGCTATACTTTTTGCCAACGGGATCGAATTTTGAGTTTAGGAGTGTGGTGGTGGTTTTTGAGGATGTGCAGGGAAAAACTGTAGCATATATCTGCTTGCCAGAAGCTTGAGCTGTGTGGAGAGAGCGTCTGATGTCTCCGGAACTGCCGCCTTCTTCCAGACTCCCTGTAGAGCACCTGGCTGCTTGCTTCAGCAACGTCACCAACTCGTACAAGTTCTACTGGTTGCTGGCGATCCTGGAATGTGTCCAGCGCGGGCAAGGCCCGGTGATTCCCCTGACCGACCTGCTGGCAGAGATGGTGGCCGCCGTCTGGTATCCCACCAACTATTTCCGCTTGTCGTTCGGCAAACAGGATCGCCTCGGCGCGCTGACGTTGGAATTGGGCGCGATCAGCGGATTGTCCCTGGATGCGCCCAAAGAGCGGGTCAAAGCCCAGGTTTTGCGGCATCTGGAAGCCGGCACCGATTTAGGGCGCGAAATCAGGACGCTGGGGCGTTTTGTGCCTTATCGCTTCCTGCGGCCCTTTTTCGTCGCTGCGCTGCGCGGTCGGCCGGATAGCCAGGTGGACGGCCTGATTCTCCGCCTGTCCGCTGAGCGGTTTGCCGATGACGATAGTCCCTGTCTCTATCGGTTTGTGACAACGCCGCAGGAGGGCATCGAACTTCATCCCGCCTGGCTGGCTTATCTGACGCAACATCTGGCTATCGTGCGCGACTTTGCCCTGTGGAACCTGGTCAATTACCTGCAACGCAACAACCCCAACGTTCCCAACCTGGCCGCCAAACTCTTTGAGCCGCAGCAGCGCAATCTCAGCCAGGCCAGAACCTTTTGGCGACTGGCGTGGGACGGGTTGGGGACGGTCGTGTGCATCTATTCCCGCCAGGCCGTGCCACAGCAGGGGTTCTCGCTGGACCATTTCTTGCCGTGGCGCTTTGTCACGCACGATTTGCTCTGGAACATCATCCCCACCACACGCGCCGTCAACTCCGCCAAAAGCGATCAGTTCCCTGATCTTGCGACCTATTTTGACGATTTTGCGCGCCTGCAATATCAGGCGCTTCGGGCGGTTGCCGCCCACGGACGCGACACCCTGCTGGAAGATTATGTCCTGTTGTTCCGCACCGCGACGGTGGACGAGCTGTGCGCTCTGCCGCTTGACCGGTTCAGGGAGGCACTCTATAATGAGATTGCGCCGCAGGTGCAGATCGCCCGCAATATGGGCTTTGTCACCGGTTGGAGGTACACGCCGTGATCTATCGCTCGCCGCAAAACCCCAATTCCCACCTGACCGTCAAAGAGCGTCAGTGGCCCTCATACCCCGCCAAACAACTGCTCCAGCGCGGCCTGATTCGAGGCGCGGTATTGGATTTCGGCTGTGGAACCGGCGTGGATGTGGCCTTTCTGCGGCAACAGGGATTTGCCGTAACGGGCTATGATCCCCACTATGCGCCGGACTATCCGCAGGGCAAATTCGACACCATTCTCTGCCTGTATGTGTTGAACGTGCTGCTGCCCGAAGAGCAGGCGGTGGTGTTGATGGCGGTTTCGGAGCTGCTCAAACCGAGCGGTTGTGCCTACTTTGCCGTGCGCCGCGACATCAAAAGCAGCGGCTTTCGCATCCATGCCAGACACGGTGTGCCGGTCTATCAGTGCAACGTTGTGCTCCCTTACCGCAGCATTCTCCAGGTCCCCCATTGCGAGATTTACGAATACCGGCATTTGAATCAGCAGGGACTGCCGGCCGGCGAGTGTCCTTTTTGTGTGCCGGAGCCGGAGCGCGAACTGCTGACCGAATCGGCCACAGCTTATGCCTTGCTGGATAAATACCCGGTCTCCCCCGGCCACGCGCTGGTCATTCCCAAGCAGCATACGGCGGATTACTTTGCCCTCTCCACGAGGGCCAAAACCGCCTGCTGGATGGTGGTAGACCGCGTGAAATGGCTGCTGGACGAGCGTTACCATCCCGATGGCTACAACATCGGGGTCAATGTGGGCGGCGCGGCGGGGCAGACCGTGCCGCACGTGCATATCCACGTCATCCCGCGCTACGCCGGCGATGTGGAGAATCCCACCGGCGGGGTGCGGAATGTGATGCCGGGAAAGGGAGATTATAGGTCTGGAAAGGGCGGTGATCTGGAATGCCAACATCCCGCCCGGCGACGGGATGACCTATGACGAGTTCCTGCATCGGCTCTATGAGCGTTACGGCCTGACTGTGGGCGTCCGCGAGGCGCGCGAGGGACTGCTGGAGCAGCAGCGCGTCAACGGCGAGTACTTTGAGCGCAACCGCGCCGCGCTGCTGGACAAGATGAAGCACGCCGGCCTGGCGACCGAGTATTCGGACGCGACGGCGGTGGTCATCCGCCACCTGCGCCGCCTCAACGTGGGGCAGGGGTCGGTCTTTGAAGTGGACGATTTCATCATCAACGGGCGGCCCGCCGATCCTGCCGCGCAGGCTGAACACGAGCGGCTCTTTGCGCCGGCGTTGGATTTGGGCGGACGGCGTTTCGGGCAGGAGCGGATGGCCTATCTCTACGGTGGGGCCGCCGCGCCCAAGCCGGAGGAGGAGCATCCACTGATGCGCTGGTTGCCGCACTGCCGCCGCAAACTCTTTTTTGAATGGCAGGACGCGGCTGCCGCCGACCGCCTGTTCCCCTTTCAGCACCTGCCCGAATACTTCCGGCTGGTGGGCGGCGACCCGGCCTTGCTGGCGCACTATCGCCGCGAGATCGTGCTGGGCCTCAACCGCGCCTTTTCCGGCCTCTACCTGACCGACGCCGACGCGCTTTACGTCACCTCGCAATATGCGCACGCGGTGGAACAGCCCGTCCCGCTGGTGCGGGTCAAGATTCCAGCCGATGGCATCGCGCTTCAACCTGCGCCGGCGCAAACCGAGGCCTTTGACCGCGACCTGACGACGCTGCGCCTGGTCATCTATCCCCCGCCGGGCGTGGAGGCCCAGCCGGTGACCTGGCCGGTGGATTTGCTGCGCTTCGAGTACCTGCTGCGCCGCGCGCGGGGCAGCACGCCGGACATCCTGGCCGATGAGTGCGAACTGAGCATCCGCCAACTCAAGGATACGCTGCTGGCGCGTTTTGCCGTTGAGCAGCCGCCGGGTCGCGTGGACTTTTTCGCCGCCGACCGCAACCGGTACACCTTTCGCACGCTCTGGGTAGATCCCCAGGGGCGGATTCGTATCTGAGTCACGGGAGAGACGCGATGGAACGTTACGGCTACCTGGAAGAACAACGTGAAGGCTATCCCGTCGCCGCGTGGATTTGGGGCCATCGCCTGCGCGTGGGGCAGCACTGGATGGAGTACCTGCTCGAGTTCCTCAACGTGTTGGCCGGATTCGATTACGAATTGGGGCAGGGTATCAACACAGACGGGGCTTCAGTCAAAACGGAATACGCCCGTTTCACCCGCCTGGGCCTGCGCCGTTTTGTCTTTTACGACGATTGGGAAAAGACCCGCCACCCTTTTGACGACGCCGCGCGCAAGCGCTTGGAGGCGGCGCTCCGTCAACTGTGCGATGGACCTATCCGGCCGGATGAGGACCCGCTGATGCTGGCCCGTTCCCTGCTGCGCGCCTTTTCGGCGGTGGAGGAAAGCCGCTCCTGGTTTGCCAAATCGCTTTTCCCGGCCCATCACAACCTGCTCTTTTGGGAGGGACTGCGCAAAGGGGCGACCAAGTTTAGAGAGCAGCGATCCGCCGATGCCCTGCACCCGCATCAACTGGATGCCGATGTCTCTTTTGACGCGCGCAATTTTTTCGCCCGCGGCGGCGAGGTCTATTACCTCATCCTTTCCGCCGGCACACGGAACGCGCCGGCTTTGCGTCAGACCATTGCCGATCGCCTGCGCGACTTGCTCAAGGCGCGCAACGAGGCCCTGGGCGAATTGGCCGCCATCATTGACCAGACCTGGCAGCAGCAGGTGGGCGACCACTCCAACCCCACGCCAACCGGCCGCCTGGGCTGGATTCCCGATCCCGACTACCCGCTCTACGCGCGCATCGCCGAGGATGTGGCGACCTTTTTGCAGGCTGACCTGGACCCGTTGGAGACGCTGGACCTGCTGGCGCACCTGGTGGGCTTTCACCTGACGCTGTACATCTACCACCGCGCGCATCCGCAGGCCCTATCCGCCCACGGCGACGGTCGTTGCCTGGAGCGATGCCGTCCCTGCCTGCCGATAGACGCGCTGGAAGGGGCGGACGGCGGCGTGGTGCGCACCATTTCGATGGCGGCCTTCCGCGAGCAGGAAGCGCACATCATCTGCCAGGCCCAAGCCTACATTCGCGCGCAGGTCGCTGCGTGGGTAGATGCGCTGACGCCAGGCGCTGATCCCTACGCGGCGCTGGACTCCGAAGCCCGCGCGCACTTTGACCTGCCGCGGCTTTCCAAAGGGCGGCGGGACGCTTTTTCCGACCGCGTCAACGCGCTCATCCGGCGTCTGGGCGCACATCCCGACCGCACGGCGCTGAGCGAGGGCTATGCCGATATTCTGATTGGGGTCTTGCAGCAGGACTTTGACAAGAACTTCAAGGGCGTACACCGCAAACTGGCCAAGGCGGTCGGCCTGGCCGCGCCGCGCAAGGGGCCGGGCGCGCGCTTTGTGCTGGGCGACAACCTGCTCAAGGCGCTGACCCTGGCCAACATCCCGCCCGGCGACGGGATGACCTATGACGAGTTCCTGCAGCGGCTCTATGAGCGTTACGGCTTGGTCGTGGGCGTCCGCGAGGCGCGCGAGGCGAGCCTGCTGGAGCGGCAGCGCGTCAACGGCGAGTACTTTGAACGCAACCGCGCCGCGCTGCTGGAGAAAATGAAGCACGCTGGCCTGGCGACCGAATACTCGGACGCGACGGCGGTGGTGGGAGGGTAGGTAAAATGAACATTGTTGAGACAATCGCCCAATCTCTTCACGCCTTCCTCGCCGCCCAATCCGGCGGCGCGGCGAGGCGCTTCTTCCGCCTGGACGGCTTTGACGACGCCGTCTACGCCGCGCTGCTGGAGCGGCTCCGCGCCGAGGGCGACACGCTCGCCGGGCAGCCGCTCTGGGTGCGCACTACCGCGCCGCTCCCCGGCTACAAGGCCTACGCGCTGGAAGCCGACAAATCCGCCACCTGGTACCGCAACCACGTCCCGCCCGGCTGCGCGCTCGTGCTCATCTTCAACCGGCCCACCTCCGACGCGCAGAGCCTCAAGGACGTCTACCCGGTCACCGAGAGCCTGCTGGCCACCGAGGGGCTGGAGCATCTCATCCGCGCGGCCTTTGCGACCTACCAGCCCTCGCCGGAGCAAATCGGTGTCCTGCGCGAATTCCTGGCCTGCCTGCGCCCGTCCCCACAACTGCGCGACCTAGCCGAATTCCTGCGCGACCTGGACGCCTACCTGCACACCCACCCCGGCGCGACGATGGAGACGGCGATCGCCGAATCGCTGCCCGCGCTGGGCCTCTTCCGCTGCCGCGAACTGGCCGAGGTGCTCAACACGGCCAAAGGCGACGCGCTGCTGCGCAACGTGCAACGCGCCGCGCGCCTGGGCAGCGAACTGCTGGATGACCGTCAGCGCGACGAGTACCTGACGCGCCTGGCCGAAGCCGAGTTTGATGACGACGCGGCCTATGGCGGTCTCGCGGCGGAGGAAAAGCGTGCCCTGCTGCGCCGCTTCCTCACCGAGGTCATCACCGACCGCCGCGAGTTGCTCGCCGTCCTGGGGCTGGACTGGCGCGAGGTCGCGCCGGTGCTCCACAAGAGCCGCCGCAAGAGCCGCTCGGAGCAGATGCAGGCCCTCGCTGCGGCGTTGCAAGATGCTCTCGCCACGCAGCACATCGCGCCCGAGGACCTCCCCGAAGCGGCGCAGGATATGCTGACCGACCTGACCGCCGGCGACGAGCCGGAAGATGAGGCGGTCGAGCGCTTCCTGACCGATTACGGCGACAGTCTGCCCCGTGCCACGAAGAACCAACTGCGGCGGCTGCGCAGCATCAAGAAATACCAGACCACCGATTTCATCGCCGGTGTGACCTACCTGGGCGTTGAATTCCTGACAGTTGCCCGCGAGGACCTGCCGGCAGGGGCGACCCTGTCCGTGCGCTGGGAGGGACGCGACGTGGGCGCCAGGGAAGCCGAGGCGCTGCTGGCGTTTCGCGCCCTCTACGGTGGCATTGAAAGGGCGATGCCGGGCATCCGCTGGGAACTGGATGACCTGTGGGCGCTGGCGCCCGAGTCCGCGCCGGACGAGGAGGAGAGTGAGGGTGAACGCGAAAAGGTCATCAAGACCAACCTGCCTTTCCGTGTGACGCTGACCGACGGCGAGGGTCAGGCGCTGGCAACCGCCGAACTGATCTGGCACTATCGCTCCGATGGGCCGGCAGCGGCGACGCTGGCCCATCTGCAGGCCGAAGCGCAAGCCCTGTCCGCACAGCAAGGGGGCGGCCCGCTCTTTCAGACCCTTGCGCCGCGCCTGCGCATTCCCGTCTACAACACCTGCCCCGCGCCCAACGAGGTGAGCGATCTCGACCTCAGCCGTCCCCTCTCCAGCCTGGGCGCGTGGTATCGGGACGCGACAGACTTGGGCGCAGGGCTGCGCGATGCGCTCCGGCGCGTCACACGTCCAGAAACCTTCACCGTCATTGACCAGGCTCTGACACGCCTGGAAGAGGCCTGGGCTGCCTTCGTGGAAGCAGCGTCCACGCGCGGCTTGCTGGCTGCCGACCTGGATGCCTTACTCTCGGCTTACGAGGGGTTGCTGACAACTGCCGCCGTCCATCTGCAACAGGGACAGGAAATCCTGCACGGCTTTCGCTGGCTGGTGCAGGCCTGGATGGTCGGCCCGGAGACCTTTGACGAATGGGCGGTGATGCCGCTCTTGCATCCGCTCAAACTGCACTGGCATCGCGCCCGCGCCCGCCGCTTTGCGGATTTTCTCGGCGCGTTGCTTGCGGCGGAGCCGGCGCCCATCGTGGACGTGCGCCGCTTCCGCCAGGAACTGACCGTCACCTACAGTTCGGCGGGCTATCCGGCGCTGCTTGCCCTGCCGGGCAAGGACCGTCGTCCCACCTACTTTTTGCCCGTCCACGAGATGCAGGGCTATGAACTGTTCCGGCAAGAGGGACTTGTAGGCCTGGCTTACGGGCTGGATCCTGACCTGGTCTCCGACGATGAAAGCGAGCAGGCAGCCGAGGTCGCGGCGACCGAACTGGCGCGCGTGGTGCAGGATTACATCGAGACCTATCCCTTTGCCCGCGACGGCCTGGAAATCTACCTGGTGCAATGCCGCAATGGCGCGTTGCCCGGCCTGCTCGTGGAGCGGCTGGACAAGTTGGCCCGTCGCCGAAGATGGGCCTTGCGGCTGGAGGTGGTTGTCCACAGCGCCGACCGCGGCGCGCCGCTCTATCGCCGCGTTGGCGAGTGGCTCAAGGCCCACGAGGAATTTGTCGCCCGGCCCGATGGCGGTTACTTTCCGCCGGTGGCCTTGCGCGTATTGGAATGTGGGTACGACGACCTCTTTCGGCAGGTGAACGATACCGACCTGGTCATCCTGCCCGACGTGCTGGCCGAAAAGGGGCAGGCGGTGGAGTCGGAGATGCGCCCCGCTTCGCCCAACGCCGACGAAAACGATTGGCCGCTCTACCGCGCTCAGCAGGCGCCCTTTGAACGCGGCGAGTTTACCCGCGCGCTGCTGCTCACCCCGCAGCCGCAACCTGCGCTGTTGCAGCAGTTCTATCGCCTCCAATGGGCTGCGCAGGAGCGCAAGCCGCTGCCCGCCGACCAGACGCCGCACTTTTTCCAGCGCGTCTCGCTGCTGGATTGGGAGCAGCCCTTGACCGAACTGCACCGCCGCTTCAACTGGGTGGCCTGCTATGATACCACCGTGGACCGTTTCCTGCTGGAGGCCACGTTCCCGGAGACGATCGAGGTCATCCGTTACTCATTGGGGTTAGGGGCCAAGCGACGCCACAACCTGACCGTCTCGTCGTCCTATCGCGCGCGGGACATTGTGGCCAGCCGTCTCACCGCCAATCTGGAATCGCTGTTGCCCGGCACGCCCGACACATTCCGCCGCGAGGTGGCGCAACGGCTGGTCGCGCAGGCCAAGCAGGTCTCCGGCGACATTGTCCTGCGCGCAGCCGGGCCTGGAGCGTACCTCAATGAGTTGATTGGGATGGTCGTCGCCAAGCACGAGACCGAGCGCCGCTATCTAGCGCAGCATCCCGGCGCGTTGACCGCCTGGATTTACCTGGACGATTTCGCCCACTGGTTCGACGGGCGCATCCCGGACCTGCTCTTTGTCGCCATCCCGCCGGAGGCTAACGGCGAGTTGCCGCTGCACGTGGAATTGTTGGAGACCAAATGTGTGGGCGAGTCCAACTTTGCCGTTGAGGCTGCCGACGCGCAAAAACAGGTCGCGCAGGGCGTCAATCGCCTGGCGCAGGCCTGGACGCCGGGTGCAAAGCACCTGGACGCGCCTTACTGGTACGATCAACTCTACCGTGCCGTGGTGGGCAACCTGGCGCTGGAGCACGGCCAGATGCGCCTGTGGGAGGCCTTTCGCCGCCGTCTGCCGCAGGGCGATTTCACGCTGGAGATCGGCGGCCACACGTGGATTTTCTGCCACGACAGTTCGCTGGGCATCGCCGGCCTGAGCGACGAGGGCGAGGCGGCCGTGGTCGCGCCGGACGCGCCGCACGTGCCCCATCGCTACCATCACTTTGGCCGCGTCGGATTGCGCCGTTTGCTGCGTGGCCTGGTAGAAGCCTGGGACTTGCCCGCCCCTGCCGAAACCTGGGCCGCGGCTTATGATGTGCCGCCGCAGCCGCCTGCGCCAGAGCCATCGGTATCGCTGCCACCTGTCGTTGCGCCGGGGGCGGTGGAACCATCCGCCCTGCCAAGCCCTGAGGCCGAGAGCGCACTGCCGTCAAAACCTCTGGCCGAATGGCGCGAGCAGCAGGCGCGCAACCTGGCCCGCGCCCTGCGCGACTATGGCATCCAGGTCTATCCGATCCAGCCGGATGAAGCCGATGTCGGCCCCGGCGTGGTACGCTTCAAAGTGCGCCTGCGCCCGGGCGAAAAACTGAGCCGTCTCCAGGCCATTGCCGCCGACCTGCAGCGCGAACTGGCGCTGATGGCCCCACCGCTGATTGACAACGTGCGCGGCACCAACTTTGTCGGCATTGACCTGCCGCATCCGCAGCCGGAAATCCTGCCCCTGCTGCCGGCCCTGGCCGGGTTGCCGCCGGCGCCGGTGGGGCGGTTGCCGTTCCTGGTGGGCAAGACGCCCGCCGGGCAGGTCATCACCGCAGACCTGGCCGATTTGCCGCATCTGCTGGTCGCCGGCAGCACCGGCTCCGGCAAGACCATTTTTCTCTACAGCCTGCTGCTCAGCCTGATCCATCGTCACGGTCCGCAGGCGCTCACCTTGCTGCTCATTGACCCCAAGCAGACCGATTTCGTCTACTTTGAGGGACTGCCGCATCTGCTGGGCGGACAGGTGGTCATCGAAGCAGAGGCCGCCATCGGCTGGCTGGATCAACTGACGACGGAGACGCTGGAGACGCGCTCCCAGCGACTGCGCGCCGCGCGCTGCCGCGACATCCACGACTACAACGCCCGCCATCCCGACGCGCCGCTGGCGCCGCTGGTCGTAGTCATTGACGAGTACGCCGACCTGGTGCAGGTGCTGGATAAATCGGGACGGCAGGAATTCGAGCGCCGTCTGGTGCGCCTGGCCCAACGCGCCCGCAACGTTGGCATTCACCTGGTCATCGCCACCCAGCGCCCCAGCGCCGACATCGTCACGACTAGCCTCAAAGCCAACCTCCCGGCGCGCATCGCCTTCCGCCTCCCCTCGCATCACGATTCGATGACCATCCTGGATCAAGCCGGCGCGGAGAACCTGCTAGGGCGGGGGGATATGCTTTCAGTCCTCTCACAAGGGAATGTGGAGCGTTTACAAGGGTATTACATCAGCCCGGATGAACTGGGATTGTATTCATGGGCCTAAACGCGGAAGTTTTTGCCAGAACCCCCCTTGATATCAACCGGTAGCGCACAGTCTGGGCATATTTTGCATAACCGGCTAACTCCTGGCGCAATGTCCTGTCCTCGAGATAGGTGCGTACCACCATACCCGTGATACAAAGGGCGGCATCCAATAACGCGATGCCTGATCCCACGACGAGAGGAAAGCTGATGAACCCTATAGACCACGATTCCCATCCCGGCCAAAGGCACAGGGAGTTGGCTCAAATGCCGCCGCCCCACAGCAAAGGTGGCCAGAGCATACATCACATAGGTAATCCTAAGCCAACCTAAGGAGGTACTGAATATATAGGGCTTTTCCTCTAACTTGCACATTCCACACGAAAACTCGACCACAATTCGCATGGTATTTCATAGACTTGCACCGCCTATTGTGTTAGAATTTGGTAAGAAAAATCCTGTGCTGATCCAACGATGACGTAAATCATCAACTGCACCTGGCGAAGGTAGAAATGCCTTCGCCAGAGTTTTGGAAACGAATCAGGAGGGAGGGATGATGAAGCTATTTAGCAGGGCGGTGCTCTGGACCGTGGTGGTGACGTTGCTCTGGCCGGCTCCCGCCTTCGCGCGACCGTCGGCGGCTGAGGGCGTTCGCCTGGAATCACATCCAACTGCATTGGAAGCTGCCCTTCCGTTCCAGGGGAAGTTGATGGCTGTCTCACCCGTCAAAGTCATCGAGACGACACCGCAGGGCGTGGTGCTGGAACTGGCTACGCCGGATTTCAGCCTGCGTGCTGCGCTCTCTGCCAATGGCTCCTGTGAGACGCTTGACGTGGCCGGTTATGGCGAGATGGATAGGGCCGGTTGGCCGCGTCTGCCGGCGGTGGGGACGTTGGTGGGGCTGCCACCCCATGCGGAACCGACGTTATCTGTATTGAGCGCCGATGTCGTCACCTTGCCCGGTGTACATACGCTTTGTCCGGTGGCGCGGCCTATTTACGAGATTGACCCGCAGGGCACGTTCACGTATAAAGGCGAAGCCGCCGTTCCCGATGCGATGGCTTACGCTACAGATGGTTTTTATCCGGCGGAGGTTGCTGAAATTGCCACAACCGGTCTGATCCGCGACCGGCGGGTGGCGCAGGTGCGCTTTCATCCCTTTCAGTACAATCCGGTGACGGGTGTGGTCAGGCATTACCGATGGATTCGCGTGCAGGTGCACTTTGGCAATGCCGGCGAAGTCACCGGCACCCTCATCCCACGCGCGTCCGCGCATCCGGCCGATCCCTTTGATCCACTGCTGGCGCAACTGATATTGAACGATGACACGTCCCGGCAATGGCGCGAAACACCGCCATCCCGCATGACCGCCGCACTGCAACAACCCGCGCTGACGGGACTCTCTCAGCCTCAGTATAAGCTCACGGTCAATGTTGATGGCCTCTATGAGGTGACCTACGCCGAGTTGGAAGCTGCCGGCGTTCCCGTCGCCACCCTCGATCCGCGTACTTTTGCACTCCATACGCAAGGTATGGAAGTCGCCCTCTACGTTCCCGGCGAAGAGGACGGCGTTTTTGACCCGGAGGACCGCATCATTTTCTATGGGGAGAAGGTGAACACGCTGTACACCGATGTCAATGTGTACTGGCTCACCTGGGGAGGCGCACCGGGATTGCGCATGGCTGAAGTGGATGGCACGCCGACGGGCAATGGCGTGCCGGCGTCGAGTTTCCGTACCACCCAGCGACTTGAGCGTAACCGGCTATACCAATCTGCGCGACCCAGCGGCCCAGACCACGATCGCTGGTATTGGAGCGCCATCCTGGCCAAGTCGCCGACGACCGCTCACTTTACCACCACGCTCGCCGCGCCGGTCACCGGCCCGCTCACGGCGACGGTGCGCGGCCTCTTCAAAAGCTACGATGCCACCCCGAAGCACCATACTCAGGTGTTTTTCAACGGTCAGCGCATTGTTGACGCTACCTGGGCGACGGGAGGTGAATATGCCTTCGCGGTGGATGTCCCGGCTTCGCTGCTCGCCGGCGGTGTCAATACGATCACCGTGTACGCGCCGATGGATATGGGGATTACTACCGACTATGTGTTTGTCAACTACTTTGAGATCGAGTACGACCGCGCTTACATGGTCACGGGAGATTATCTGACTTTCAACGGCGATGCTGCCGGTTCATGGACCTATACCGTCACCGGCTTTACGACGGCCACCGTGCAAGCCCTCGACATCACCACGCCGACGCTGCCGGTGCGCATACTCAACGTGGCCGTAGACCCCGATGGCGATCTCTACACTGCACGCTTTGAACAGACGATCGAACGCGCTCATCGCTACATCATGACGACGCCGGCACAGTTCCGGCATGTTCTGGACATCACCGCCGTCGAACTGCCGGATCTACGCGCCACCTCCAACGGCGCCGATTACATCATCATCACCCACCGCAATTTCTATACCGATGTGCAGCCGCTGGCGGCTTACCGCGCCGCGCAGGGATTGCGCACGCTGGTGGTGGACGTGCAAGATGTTTACGACGTGTTCAACGCGGGCATTTTCGATCCGGTGGCCATCCAGACGTTCCTGGCTTATGCTTACGCTCATTGGAGCGCGCCCGCGCCGGCCTACGTTCTGCTGGTCGGCGATGGGAACTATGACTTCAAGAACTACACCGGGCGTGGCGAACCGAACTACATTCCGCCGTTCCTGGCCGATGTTGATCCCTGGCTGGGAGAAGTGGCCGCCGACAATCGCTATGTGTGCGTCAGCGGTGCGGATAACTTCCCCGATATGCACCTGGGCCGTCTGCCGGTCAAGACGCGCGCCGAAGCGCAGGCCGTCGTCAACAAGATTATCGCCTACGAACAGAATCCGGTGCCCGGCACCTGGAATCAAAATGTGCTGTTTGTCTCCGATAATCCCGACACGGCGGGTGACTTTTACAGCTATTCCGACACCATCGCCAACGGCTACACACCCGCACCATATACGGTGCAGAAAGTCTACTATGGGCGCACCCATACCAACGTCACCGCCGCCCGCAGTGCGATCATCGGCGCCATCAACGCCGGGCAACTGATCGTCAACTACATCGGCCACGGCGCCAGCTCCTATTGGGCTTCCGAGCAGTTGTTCCGACGCACGGACGTCGCGGCGCTCAACAACGCGGGACGTTTGCCTTTTGTGGTGGTGATGGCCTGTTGGGACGGCTACTATATCTACCCCAGTGGCCCAGGCTCGGATTTCTCATCCACTGCCGAGGCGTTTGTTCGCGCCCCGAACGCGGGCGCCATTGCTGCCTGGTCGGCGACCGGCATGGGCACGGCTTTAGCCCATGACTATCTCAACCGGGGCTTGTTTGCTGCCGTCTTTTTCGATGATCTTATTCAACTGGGGCCGGCGACATTGCAAGGCAAGCTGTATCTCTACACGCACACCGGTTGGTATCGAGATCAGATTGATACTTACCTGCTCTTCGGCGACCCGGCGACCGCGCTGAATGTTTTGTCTGCCGATGTGCAGGTGACGCAGAACGTCAGTGCCGATACGCTTCCGGCCGGCGACACTATCATCTACACGCTGGCCTTTACGAATACCGGACCGGCAACGGCGCATCACGTGGTCATCGAAGATACCCTGCCGTCAGCTTTGTTGAATCCGCTGGTGACATCGAGCGGTGTTGCCGTGACCCTCCGTTCCGGCAGCGCGCTGGTGTGGGATGTGGCCGATCTGACGGCGGGGGCCGGCGGCGTCATCACCATCACCGCGACGGTCAGCGCGACGTTTGCCGGACCGTTGCTCAACGTTGTCGAGATAACAACCAGCGCCCGCGACAGCAACCCGGCCAACAATATGCCCGACTCGTTGGCAACGGTCGTGAACGTCTATCCTGCAGAAGCCACGGCGGTGGAGGTCGCCGATTTCTCCGCCAAACCGACGGCGGGTGCGGTGGTACTGACGTGGGAGACGGCCAGCGAGTTGGAGGTTGTGGGGTTCAATTTGTACCGGGCCGTGTCATCCGACGCGCCAAAGGTACGGCTCAACGCCGATCTGATTCCGGCGCAGGTGCCGGGCGAGGCGCTGGGGGCCACGTACACTTTCACCGACGGCCCCGCGGCGCCGGCCACGACATACCTGTACTGGCTGGAAGCCGTCACCCGCCAAAGCGATGGAACGCTTCACGGGCCGGTGGTGGTGCATCCCCTTGCGTGGCAGCAGATCTTTTTACCTTTGGTGTGCCGGATTCCCTGAGCCGGACACGTATCGTCTTATGCTTGATCGGTTGATAGACGCCGGGCCTCTTCCACAAGGAGGCGATGCGGTGTCACGCCTTCCAGGAATTGACAGCGCAGCTCGGCGTCGCTGATGCGGGCGGCGCACGTCTGTAAGTGGGCGTAGCCTTGTTTGAGCAGCGCATCGGCGCGTGGGTCGTTGAGGGCTTGCAGTACGCGGTAGGCCGTCAGGTAAACCTGCGCAGGATCATGGACACCTTGCAGGGTGCCGGGTGATCGGACGGCATCCTCGGAGAGGAAAGGCAGCAGTGTTTCAATACATGCGCGGGCTTGCGCCAGGTCGCCTTGACAACACCATGCCTGCGCCAGGCCGGCGAGCGGTTCGGCGATCAGATGCTCCTGGTGGAGTGCACGGCGCAGCTCGATGGAACGGGTGTAGGCGGTTGCTGCCTCGGCGTAGTCGCCCATTTCCAGCGCTGCATGGCCCAGGCAGAGCAGGGCATGGGCTTGAATGTTGACATCGTTCAATCCCTGTGCCAGGGTGAGCGCCTGCTGGCTATGTTCACGGGCAGCGGCGTAGTTGCCTTCTCGATAAGCCAGCCGCGCCAGATTGACCTGGTCCTCACAGCGCCCCGGTGGATCGTCCGCCTCTTCGCTGAGCCTTTGGGCGGCTTGATAGTATTGGCGCGCTTCTGCTAATTGCCCGAAGTGCCAGGCAATATTGCCCAGTGTGCTGTAGGCGATGCGCGCGCCGATGCGGTCGCCGATCATCGTTTTCAGTTGCAGCGCTGCCTCGCTATAGGCGCGCGCTTGCGCGTAGTCCCCTTGATCCACAAGCACGATGCTGATGTTATTCAGCGTGGCGCTCTCGCCGCGTTTGTAATTGAGTGCCCGGTATTGCGGTAGAGCTTGCTCGTAGTAATGCATGGCTTCGGAATAGTGCCCCAGCGACCAATGCACGTTCCCCAGATTGCGCAGGCAATCGGCTTCGGTGTCTTGCAGGCCGTTTTCGCGTGCCAGGGAAAGTGCTCTTTCAAACAGGGGCATGGCTTCCTGATAGTGCCCCTGACGCCATTCCGCGCGCGCCCAATACAGGTGTGCGAGGGCTTCTGCAGCGGGCTTGTGATAGAGTTGTGCCAGTTCGACACAACGCGGTACGGTTTCCACAGCGCCGGTGTAGTTGCCGACCTGCTCTGCGTACATCGCTTGACGCAAGATGACGTCCACTTTTTGTTCGCCCTGCGCTACAAAAAAGAGCAGTTGCAGGTCGTGACGTTGGGCCTCACGGTCGCCCTGCAAGTCGTAGACCCGCTCACGGGCACTGAGGATTTCATATTGCATGGCTTTGTCGCGGGGTGGCGTCAGTTCCAACGCGCGCGTCAAAAAGCGCAGAGCTTCTTCATTGGCGTATTCCTCTGCCGCGCGCTGACCCGCCAGCAGGGCATAATGGCGTTCTTTGTCGGGGTTTTCGGCCTGCCCATAGTGATAGGCCAGATCGGCGTAGAAGGGCGCCAGGTTTTCGGCGTAAAGGGTTTCGATGGCTTCACCGGCCCGCGTGTGCAGCTCGCGCAGCCGCGTGCGCAACTGCATGGAGTAAACGGTATCGCGTAGCAAAACGTGTTTGAACAGGTAGGTTGTCATAGGACGTTATATCCGTGACCAGATCTGTTCTTGTTCGGCAGCGCGCACCTCGGCGGTGATGTCGGCAGCCAGCATGCAGGCGAGCACACGGTCGTCGAATTCGCGCCCCAGCACAGCGGCAGCTTTGACGACTTCCTTGACATTTTGTGCCAGCCGATCCACACGTGCAATCAGCAGGGCATTGATGGTGGTGGGCACTTCCGCCGATAGACTGCTTTTGAGCTGCCAGACACCGTGCGGCGCACGTTCGAGGAGGGCATTTTCTTTGAAATAATACAGGAATTGCTGGACGAAGAAGGGATTGGATTGGGTGCGCTCTTGCAACAACGTCAACAAAGCCTCGTCACTTGCGCCGCCGAGGGTTACCTCGGTCAACTGACGCAACTCCGCCGGCGATAACGCCTTCAGGTCCATCCGCAGCAGGGGAGTATTGGCGGGCAGCGGTAAAGCCGGCGGGCTGCCGTCATCGAGGTAACGCGCGGTAATCAGGATGAGCAGGGGATAGTCGCTGACGTTGCGGCAGAGCGTTGTCAACACGTCATAAGAAGCTGAATCGAGCCATTGCAAATCTTCCAGGAGCAGCACGACGGGCTTGAGGAGGGCTTCGGCCAGAAGCAGCGCCTTGATCGCCAGCAGGCTGTTTTGATAACGCAACCCTCCCTCCAGCGACTCATAGAGTGAGCCGGGCCAGTGCAGGCCTACAAGGGCGCCGAGCACCGACTGCACGCGGCGGAGTTCCGCGATTTGCCGGTCGAGCGCCTCGGCTTGGAAGCCGGGCGGAGCTGTTGCCCGGCGGGCTTCCAACGTGGCGAGCAGCGTCTGGTACCGCGCCTCAAAACGTTGTTTGTTTTGGGCGTCGGAAACGCCCGGAAGCTGATTAAAGTAGCGTTTGAGGAAGTAGGTGAAGGGATTGAACGCATGACGGAGGATTTGATCGGTCTGGGCAGTAAACCACGTCACTGCATGACGGCGCAGAAGAACTTGCTGCACCTCATGCGCCAGGTGTGATTTGCCTATGCCGGCTTCACCGATGATGTAGATCACGCCGCCGAATCGCCCGTTGAACAAGGGTTGCGTTGCCGCGAGCAGTTGTTCCAGCTCCTCTTGCCGTCCGATCATCGGTTGCTCAAAGAAAATCGGCTCACGAGTCTCTCGCCCTACATATTGATAGGTGGGTTGTGGCTGTGTGAAGCCTTTGTAGAAATGGGCGCCCAGATAGGCAGTTTTGAGTGTTTTACAGGCGGCGACCGGGGCGGAAAGGTAAATCTCACCCCACGGCGCGGCTGTGGTGAGCCGCGACGCCAGGTTGACCACGTCGCCGATGGCGGTGTATTCGCACCGCTCGGCGCTGCCGATGATGCCGGCGTAGACAACGCCATAGGTGACACCGGCGCGCCAGCGGACGGCGCGCAAGGCCGTGGCGGCGGTCTGTTCGCGCAGTGCGGCGAGGAAATCGGCGGCGCGCTCCAGATCGTTTTCATGGGCAAGCGGCGCGCCGAAAAGGATGAGCATCATCGGGCCTTTGTCGCTAAAATCGAGTTTGTTGAAATATCCCCCGTGTTCGGTCGCCGTGTTGAGGACCAGGCTGACAAAGGGATTCAACAAGGACTCCATCTCCGAGGTCCAGTCGAAGGAAACGAAAATACTGACCACCTGGCGAAATTCGGCCCGCGCACCCGTGGTCATCAGATTGATTGCAGTATCGAGGACAAACGGTTGCGCGGCCTCGCGCGGCAAAGCGGGCGGCGGGCTTTCGGTCGGCGTGCCGGGCGGGAGCAGACATTCGGTGATGAGGATGCAATCGCCGTGTGGACGTCCTCTGGCTATGGCGGTCAATAGCGGCCAAATGTGTTGATCCGCGGCCATTTGTCCTACTTCGGCCCGGCTTTCCGCGATGGTACATCCCAGCACCGCCGGCCCGCTAAAATAATAAGTGTGATGGCTGTTGGCGTCTGCACCGGCGGCCTTTGTGCCCAGGATGCCCCAGCGTACCATCCCATCCGAGAGTCCGACGCGCGCGTTGAAGGTGAAGTCGCCGTAGCGGGTGGCGATGACGCCATGTTGACGCAAAAAGGCAAGGAGTTGGGCGCCCGCTTCCAATGCCGCACCGCGCGCCTGTTGGGGATCGTCCAGGTGCGGAAAAATCGCCAGGAAAGCGTCACCGGCGAAGCTGGCCACCCAACCGCCGCGCGCGTAGATGGCGCGGACCAGAGGATTGAAAATGCGGTTGAGGGCGTCCGTGAGGACTTCCGCACCCTCTTTGCCGTGCTGCATCAGCATCTCGGTCAGCCGCGTGAAGCCGGTGACGTCAATGAAGAGCGTGGCCGCGGTAAACTGCCCTGAGCGTTCATCTCGGTTGAAATGCTCATGGACGAAGTGCGGAATCAAATTATACATCGTACGCTCCCCAATTGGCCGGTATAGCCTCTGTTATACTGTAAAAACGACATGAAGCAAGTTCAGGGTATAGGACACATTATTGGAGAGTGCTAGGCTCAATCTCCAACCGTGCCTGCCTGAGATTTAACGTGGAAAATTTGACCTCCGCGCAACTTCGAGATATTTATCTGGGGAAGATTATGAACTGGAAAACCGTCGGTGGACTCGATGCGCCGATTGTGGTGGTTGTTCGTGAAAAAACTTCGGGTACGCACTGAACTTACCATCGTACCGCCATCTCCCGCGCGGCATCAATCAACATCTTCGTATCCAGCCCGATCGAAATGAAGCGGAAGCCTTCCGCGATGCGTTGCGCCACCTCGCCGGGCTTCGGATCCACGATGAGCAGTCCCGGCACCACACCCGCATCCTGCGCGGCGCGCACGACGCGGGCCATCGCCGCTTCTACGTCAGGGTGGGTGACCTGACCCATCAGCCCCATCGTGCCGGAGAGATCGTAGGGACCGACGAAGACGACGTCCAGGCCGGGCAGCGCGCAGATGCCTTCGATGTTATGCACCGCGTCAATGTGCTCGATTTGCAACGTCACCAGCGTCTCGGTGTTGGCCGTGGCGACGTAGTCGTCGAAGGCCGCACCGTAAGCGTGCGCGCGCCCAATGCTGATGCCGCGCTCCCCCTCCGGCGGATATTTCGCGTAGCTAATTGCGCGGCGCGCATCCTCCACGGTGCGGATCATCGGCACGATGACGCCTTCCGCGCCGGTATCCAGCGCCCACTTGAACTGCTCCGGCGCACTGATCGGCAGGCGGAACAACACCGGGCATCCATGTCCCTGGATCACCTGCACGTGCCCCAACGCTGATGGCCAATCGAAGATGCCGTGCTCGATGTCCAATACGACCCAGTCAAACCCGGCCTGCGCCAAAATCTCGCTGACGACCGGATGCCCGATCATCTGCCACGTGCCGATGCTGCTCTCCCCACGCGCGAGTTCTGCTTTGATTTGATTGTGCATGCGATGACTCCTTCGGAAATGTCAACGGGTTCAATGGACAAAACGGATTGGTAAAAATCCGTTCAAACGTTCCAATGGGCTAACGTTTTCCCACAATCGGTAACGTCAGCAGCGCGTGTGGGACGATGAGCACGTCCAGGTCACTGCCCAGGTCGGCGGCGACGATCTGCAGGGCTTCATCCATAGTCGGCGCGGGAATCATCTTGCACGCGGCGACGATGTCTGGACATTCACTGCCGACGATGATCACGTGGCATTGTTCCAGCACTTTTGCCATGACAAACGCGCGTTGACCGCCGGGTGGGTAGCCGTTGGCGCGCGCGTCATTGAGGAGAGATTGCACGTCCGGCGCGTCGCGCATCGCGGCGAGGAAGCGCTGCTCGCCCACCCCTTCGCCGGCACCTTCCTGGCAGCGCGCGGGTGTGATGTAGTAGCCGCCCGGTCGCACGGTTGGCGTCGGCGCGAAGTGCAGGTACGAGGGCGCGCGGCTGGCCTGGTAGAGGTTGGCGTCCTTCGGGAAGCCGACCCCACCGATGGCGACATCCACCTGCTGCGGGATGGCGACCTCGTACAGCGCCCGCGCAAATTCCACCAGCCGCCGGTGCGTCTCGACCGGCTCGCCGGCCATCACACACACGACGCGCCCGTTGTCATCCAGCACAGCGTTGAGGATGAAGCGCAGACCCGCACGCAGTGCCGCCTCGGTGATCGCCTCGTGAAACGGATTGCCTTCGATTTGCCCCAGGCGTGTGTTGGGATCGTCCACGAAGCGCGGGCCGTGGCTGTAGGCGATCAACGCCTCACCCGCCGCGCCGACCGCGACCGTTTTGCGTCCACCCGAATAGCCGGCGTACTGGTGCGGCTCGACGATCCCCGTAGCGATGAGCAGGTCGGCGTTGTATGCGGCCTTGTGGACGGAGAGCGGGATACCGTTGACCTCGCCCAGCTCGACGAGCGCGGCAGGATTTTGCGGCTCGTGATCAATGACGCGGTAGCGATCGACCACAGCCTGCCCCAACTTGGCGACCTTTTCCGCGTGCGTGCTCGGGCGGTGCATGCCGATGCCGCACAACAGCGTGATGTCTTCATCGCGCACCCCGGCTTGTTCCAGCTCGCGCAAAATGGGCGGGATGAGCAGGTAATCCGGGCAGGCGCGGGTGGCGTCGGTGAAGACGATGCAGACGGTAGCGCCGGGCCGGGCTAGCTCGCGCAGCGGCGGGGCGTTGACCGGTTGGGCCAACGCCGCCTCAACTGCCGCCGGTACGTTGTCCAGGGGCGGCAAGTGTTTGGATTCAACCAGGCGTCCGCGCATACCGGGGAGCAGGTCGAATTCGAGGGTGGTGGTGCTGTATGGAATGTGATAAGTGGTCATTGGTCTCCGATAGTCAGGTAGTCTTTAGTCAGGTAGTCCGATTGTATGTGACTGCGCGTGTTCTGTCAAACCGCGTAGAGTAGCTCAACTTGCAAAAGGGATGTATACTTTCAACCGCCAGCAAGATAAAAACGTAGCGCAAGCTGTTAGCTTGCGGCAATGGCAAACTAACAGTATTAAAACGTAGCGCAAGCTGTTAGCTTGCGGTAACGGCAAACTAACAGTATTAAAAACGTAGCGCAAGCTGTTAGCTTGCGGCAATGGCAAACTGACAGTTTGCCCTACGAGTGTCATTTTCACAAGAATTCGTCGTTAAAACGTAGCGCAAGCTGTTAGCTTGCGGCAATGGCAAACTAACAGTTTGCCCCACGGGTGTCATTTTCACAGAAATTCGTCATTAAAACGTGCGCAAGCTGTTAGCTTGCGGCAATGGCAAACTAACAGTATTAAAAACGTAGCGCAAGCTGTTAGCTTGCGGTAACGGCAAACTAACAGTATTAAAAACGTAGCGCAAGCTGTTAGCTTGCGGCAATGGCAAACTAACAGTATTAAAACGTAGCGCAAGCTGTTAGCTTGCGGTAACGGCAAACTAACAGTATTAAAAACGTAGCGCAGGCTGTTAGCTTGCGGCAATGGCAAACTGACAGTTTGCCCTACAAACGCTATTTTCAAGGGAGGAGCCATGGCAAGCATCGGCATCAACAAAATCAAGACTAACCCGATCGTTGATAAACTGCGTAGCGGGCAGCCGAGCGTGGGCAGTTGGCTCTCGTTGTGTTCACCCGTGGCCGCGGAGATGATGGCGCAGATCGGATGGGACTGGCTGGTGGTGGATGTGGAACACAGCCCCGTCGGCTTTGAAACGATGGTCAATTGCTTCCGCGCGGTGCAGTTGGGCGGCGCGGTGCCGATGGCGCGCGTCCCCTGGAATGACACGATCTGGATTCAGCGCACATTGGACGCCGGCGCGCTGGGGTTGGTCGTACCGATGGTTAATACGGCGGAAGACGCACGGGCGGTGGTGAGCAACATGCGCTATGCAACCAAAGGTCAGCGCAGTTTTGCCGGAAGCCGTGTCGCGGCGTACATCGAGGGTGATTACCGCACGTGGACCGATGACAACCTGGCCGTGATGGTGATGATCGAGACGGCGCAGGCCGTGGAAAACGCCGAAGCGATTCTGGCGACGGAGGGGGTCACCGGCTGCTTCATTGGACCGAACGACCTGGCGTTGTCGCTGGGCGTGTCTCCGAGCGAGACCGGCCCCGGCACAGTCCACGAGGCGGCGATCCAGGCCGTGCTCGCGGCGGCGAAAAAGACGGGTAAAGCGGCGGGCAAACACTGTTTCAATGTGGCGGAACTCAACTTGCGTATCCGCCAGGGTTTCCAATTCCTGGCGCTGGCCAGCGACCTCAGATTTATGACAAAGGCCGCCCGCGAGGAGTTTGATGCCATTGACTTCACCGGCGCGGCGGCGGTTAGCGCGGCGGAGACGAATTAGCGTTTTTCCCGAAAGAATGTAATCAAACCTGCGGTACAGCCCCGATAATGAAAATGATCGCAGGACTATCTGACTAATGACTGCAAGACTATCTGACTAACGACCGCAGGACTATCTGACTAACGACCACAGGACTATCTGACAAATGACTGCAAGACTATCTGACTAACGACTGCAAGACTATCTGACTAACGACCGCAAGACTATCTGACTAACGACTGCAAGACTATCTGACTAACGACCGCAGGACTATCTGACTAACGACTACCAGACTATCTCAAGAGGAGGTTTTGGACGATGAAGGTTTTGATTGGCACGAATTTGATGGGGCTGGAGAAGGCTATTCCTGATTTGCAGGCGAAGTATCCTGACGTGGAATTCGCGTACTGCGACAGGCCCGAGGCGCTGCCGGCGATGATTGCCGACGCCGATGTGTATATGGGCGGGCTGGACCGCGAGACGTTCCTCGCGGCGAAGCAGCTCCGATGGGTACAGTCGCCCAGTTCGGGTGTCAACAACTACCTGGCGATTCCCGAACTGGTGATGAGCGACGTGATTCTGACCAGCGCCGTCGGCACACACAGCGCGTGTCTGGCTGACAGCGTCTTCGGCATGATCCTGGCGTTCACACGCTGCATTAAAGATGCTGTGCTCAAGCAGCAAAAACATGAGTGGGCATTCGGCGAATTACGTCCCAAGATGCTGGAATTGACGGGCAGCACGCTGGGCATCATCGGGTTTGGCTCGGTAGGGCGCGCGGTGGCAAAGCGTGCCGTTGCCTTTGGGATGCATGTTATCGCCGTGGATGTGCAACCGCTGTCGAAGCCGGATACCGTCGAGGCATTGTGGGGATTGGAGCGTCTCCATGAACTGTTGAACCTCTCCGATTATGTGGTCGTCACCGTTCCCTATACGTCCCAAACTGACGGCATGATCGGCGCGACGGAGATCGCGCAGATGAAGCCCGGCGCGCTGCTTGTGGGCATCTCGCGCGGACGCATCATTGATGAGGCCGCGCTGATCGCGGCGTTGAAACGTGGGCATCTGCGCGGCGCGGCGCTGGACGTCTTCGCGCAGGAGCCGCTGCCGCCCGACAGCGAGCTGTGGGACATGCCAAACGTGCTCATCACGCCGCACGCCGCCGGCGGAACGCAGTTCGAGGCGCAGTACATCCTCGACATTTTCTGTGAAAACCTGGAACGTTTTCGGCGCGGGGACTTCCCGTTGCGCAATCAGGTGAATAAAAAGCGTGGGTTCTAGACATAAATTGATTTCTGAGGAACAAAATTCCCGAAATCAACGTCCCAAAATATGAATATGCAAGTATAATGGAAGTAGCGTAACCAAACCTGTGGTACAGCCCCGATAATGAAAATGGTCGCAGGACTATCTGATTAACAACTGTCAGATTATTTTCAGAGAAGGTTTCTTGCAATGTTCCAATGTTCGGACACTCCATAATGTTCCCATGACTTCCGAAGGAGGTTACCATGCAAGACGGCCCGGAGTTATCCTACGATCCACTGCCGCCGCCGGGAATCCCACGCTGGTTTTATTTCGTCATTGCCTTTGTCGTGATAGGCTTTATTGCCATTTGTGTGATGCTGGCGCTGGCACTACGCGGGGGTGACATCTTGCCCACGTCCACACCGACATTGCCTCCTCTTGCCAAGACACCTACTTTCAGCATGTCACCGTCTGCTGTTGCGCCGGGAACGGCGGTCACCGTCCGGGGGGCGGACTGGCCACCCAACGTGATCGTGGACATCATCCTGGTGGACTCGAAGACCGGCCAGAATGTCCTGCCACCGGTTGCCACATCGCTGGTTAGAGCGGATGGGACCTTCACCACGACTTTCACCCTGGCGGAAAGGTGGAAGGACTATGTGACCGTAGAAGTGCTGGTGCAAGTTCCCAATAGCAATGCGAAAGCCAGCGCACCCTTGAGCATCGTTACCCCTGTGCCGGGACAGACACCCTCGCCGACGCTGTCGCCCACCCCGATTCCATCATCTACGCCGAATCCCATGCCGACACCTTCACCCTCACTTTCACCTTCTCCTACGCCGACACCCGATATCACGGCATGGCGCGGCGAATATTTCGCCAACGTCAACCTCTCCGGTTCGCCGGCTCTGGTGCGCAACGACGCTGTCATAGACTTCGACTGGGGTAACAATGCCCCCGCCAATGGTATCCCAGCGGACAATTTCTCGGTGCGCTGGACGCGCAGCCTGGCTTTTGAAGGCGGAACCTATAGCTTCTCCATCACCGTAGATGACGGGGCGCGCTTCTACGTGGATGGCAATCTGGTCGTGGATCAGTGGCGTGATGGCGCCGCGCGCATCGTCACTTTTGATCTCCCACTGACGGCAGGAAATCACGCGCTGCGTTTAGAATACTATGAGGCTATTGGCCAAAGCGTTATCCGTCTGAATTGGGAAAAACGCACCGTCTACCCCGATTGGAAAGGCGAATACTGGAACAACCGCTCGCTGCAAGGTAGCCCGCTGCTCACACGCAACGACACTAAACTGGATTTTGACTGGGGCAATGCGGCGCCTAACCTGGGGTTGCCGGCCGATAACTTCTCGGCCCGCTGGACGCGCACGCTGACGTTCGAGGCGGCAACCTATCGCTTCCGCCTGTTGGTAGACGATGGCGCGCGCCTATGGATAGATGATCAGATCATCGTTGACGAGTGGCGTGACGGCGCAGAACGCGAACAGGTCGTGGAAATGCCGATGGTCGCCGGCGAGCATAAGGTGCGTGTGGAATACTACGAAGCCGGCGGACAGGCGCGTCTGCGCTTGACGTGGGAGAAAATATCACAGGCGTTCCCGGATTGGAAGGCGGAGTACTGGAACAACGCTACCCTGACCGGCAATCCGGTTTTCATCCGCAACGATCCCAAGATAGATTTCAACTGGCAATACAATGCACCCACGCCCGGCCTGCCGGTGGATAATTTCTCGGCACGCTGGACCCGCAGCATGGATATGACGGCGGGGATGTATCGTTTCTCGGCGATTGCCGACGATGGGGTACGCATCTTCGTGGATGATGCGAAAATTTTGGACGAGTGGCACATCAGCCAGGGAGATCGAACCTATGCCGTCAACGTGACCTTAGGAACGGGACGGCATACCCTGCGTGTTGAATACTACGAAAACGGTGGCATTGCATTGGTTAAAGTATGGTTCGAACGGGTGGGAGACATCGCTACGAATACCCCGACTCCCACTGCCACGGGGACGCCAACTCCTACAGCCACGGCCTCGCCGACGCCTACCTCCACGGTGACGCCAACCTCCACACCCACCGCTTCGCCGACGCCTACCCTCACGGTGACCCCGACTCCTACGGCCTCGCCGACGCCTACCCTCACGGCGACCCCAACGCCAACACCCACCGTGACGCTGACAGAAACGCCCACACCGACAGAGACGCCACCCGGTTCCAGCGTGTCGCCATAACCGGCTTCATCTGCTCAATCGGCTGATGGTTAACGCAAGAAACCGCCCGATGATATTCATCGGGCGGTTCTGCGGGGGTACGTTATACCTTTTCGCCGCACTCGGGGCAGAATTTTGCACCGGGCGTCAGCACTGCGTTGCAATGGGGACAGCGTTCTTTGACTTTAAGTTTGGTCCCACATTCCGGGCAGAATTTCGCATTAGCTGCCAGAGGCGCGTGACATTTGGGGCACGAAGCCACAATTGTCTCCCGCCAGTTTTCTTCACCTAAATGCTTGTCTTCCTCGGCCATGGCGGCGTGTGCCCACACCTCTTCGACGGAGCGACTGGCTTGAGCTGCGGACATTTCGACACCCAGATCAGGCGCGCACTCCTTGCACAGGCCGCGTTTGGTGTTCCAGCAGCTTTTTTTGCACACCCAGGCCGAGCAGCGTGGACATTGGATGAAGTTGGGACGAATCTTTTCCAGTGCCTGTTGGAAGGCTTCGTCGTGTGCTTTTTGCCAGGCTGCCGAGCGGGCGCGTTCGGCGACGTTAGCCGCAGAGCCGAAGATGCCGCCGAACAAGCTGCTCGCCGTATCCATCGCCGACGCTACCGTGCCCATTGTCCAGGCCTGGAAAGGTGTGCGATACCCCGTCCCGCAGCGGTTGCAGAGAAACTCAAATTGGAACCCCCTCTCGTTGCTCAAATCGTTGTAATTGGAAACAAACTCAATCTCGTCGGTCATATATACTGCCTCCTTAGGTTAATGGCTTGGGCTATCGCATTTGGGAAACCTTGTCCCGTCGTGCCGTCTGTTGTGCCACTAAAGCGGTATTTTTTAAGGAAGGTTTTAGGCCGTATTCAGTGCTGCCAGAAGCGGTCAAATGCGATAGCCTTAATCTCATGGTTGGACCGTCGTCAACGATAAAGGCATTGTATCACGTTTGGCGATTTATGTAAGGGAAGGGGGCTGATTCCTGGGGAAGAGAAGCCGTTGTGGCCGGTCTCTGACCGTGTCACCGTTGGTTTGGGCTTAAGGTGGGCACGATTTGGAGACCGATCACAACAGGCGAGATATTTGTGGCGCGTGTTGTCAACTCACACGATCACGGAGATCAGTTCGGCCATTTCCGCACCCGCGTTGTTTCCCAATAGAACCACAGGAACAAGTCTGCACTTTGTTGTAGATTAAGCTCAGTGGCAATGTGGCGCTCCGTGGTGTTTTTCGATTGCGTCAAGGGTGAATAGCCTGTGTTCTCAAAGTGAAAAAGTTGGCTATAATGCGCTTATAGTACGGAATGTATGAAAGGAGCGATTGACGCAGACACACTCTGTCACCCTGACGGAATTCGAGATGTTGCTTTTGTTCTATTCCCGATGACGTTCTGACCATCTGACTAACGACCATCTGACTAACGACTATCTGACTAACGACCATCTGACTAACGACTATCTGACTAATGACTATCCGACTAACGACTATCTGACTAACGACTATCCGACTAACGACCATCTGACTAACGACTATCCGACTAACGACCATCTGACTAACGACTATCTGACTAACGACTACCAGACTATCTCAAGGAGAACCCTATGAAAGACCGAAAACTACTGATGATCCCCGGTCCTATCGAATTTGATCCTGCGGTGCTGGCGGCGCTGGGCGCGCCGACGACGAGCCACGTGGCCCCGGACTTCATCGAAGTCTTCGGGCAGGCGTTGGAGCGGATGCGCGAGGTGTTCCTTTGTCCCGATGGACAGCCCTTCGTTGTAGCGGGATCGGGCACGCTGGCGATGGATTTGGCCGGTGCGAACCTGATCGAGCCGGGTGACAAGGCGCTCGTGGTCAACACCGGCTACTTCGGCGACCGCTACGGGGCGCTGCTGGAGCGTTACGGCGCGGAGGTCACGCACGTCCGTGCGCCCGTCGGTGGCTGCCCGGCGTTGGAGGACGTGGAGGCGGCGCTCAAAACCGCGCGCTTCAAACTGATGACGGTGACGCACGTGGATACCTCGACCGGCGTACTCACCGACGTCAAGTCGCTGGCGGCGCTAGCGCGGCAGTACGACACGCTCATCGTCGTGGATGGCGTCTGCTCGGTGGCGGGTGAGGAACTGCGGATGACCGAGTGGGGCGTGGATGTGGCGCTCACGGCGTCGCAGAAAGCGGTGGGGACGCCGCCCGGACTGGCGCTGCTTGTCGCCGGGCCGCGCGCGCTGGCGGCGTTCAAGGCGCGCACCAAGCCCGTCCTCAACTTCTACGCCGATTGGACAAACTGGCTGCCGGTGATGGAAGCCTACGAAGCGCGCAAGCCTGCTTACTTCGGCACCCCGGCGGTCAACCTGATTGCGGCGCTCAATGTGAGCCTGGGCCTCATTTTGAAGGAAGGTATGGAAGCGCGTTTCGCACGTCACCGGGCCATCGGCGCGGCGTGCCAGGCAGCGATTGCGGCGTTGGGCCTGGGGCAGGTGCCGCTTTCCACCGACATCGCCGCGCACACGATGACCGCGCCGCGCTTCCCGGCGGGCATCGGCGCGGGCGATCTGCTGCCGAAGGTCACGGCGGCGGGCGTGATGCTGGCGGGCGGCCTGCATCCGGCGATCCGTGCCGAATACTTCCGCATCGGCCACATGGGCGCCGTCACCCAGGGCGATCTGCTGGCGACGATCGGCGCGCTCGAAACCGGATTGGCGCAATGCGGCTATGCCTTCGAGAAGGGCGCGGGCGTCGCGGCGGTGATGGCGGAGCTTTGTTAGCTGATCAAAATGCTTGCGCCGGATCACAATCCGGCGCTTCAAGACCGGCGGAGTGATCCGCCGGAAGCGTTGAAGTAAAACCATTTATGTTGAGGAGGAGTGTATTATGCGTTACGGATACTTCGATGACAAAAACCGCGAGTATGTAATCACCCAACCGGACACCCCACTGCCGTGGATCAACTACCTGGGCAGCGAGGCGTATTTTGGCCTGATTTCCAACACGGCAGGCGGCTATTCGTTCTACCGCGACGCGCGGCTGCGGCGGATTACGCGTTATCGGTACAACAACGTGCCGCTCGATTTCGGGGGTCGTTATCTCTACCTGCGCGACAATGCCACAGGCGCGTTCTGGTCGCCCTCGTGGCAGCCCACGCGGACGCCGTTGGACAGCTACACCTGTCGCCACGGGATGGGGTACACGATTATCGAATCGGCGAATCAGCAAATCAGTGCAAAGACGCTGTATTTTGTGCCGTTGGGGGCGAATTTGGAGATTTGGTCTACGACGATCACCAACCAGCGTGATACGGTGGCGGATTTATCGCTCTTCTCGTTGATCGAGTTCTGCCTGTGGGATGCGTGGGACGACGCGACGAACTATCAGCGCAACTTCAACATCGCGCAGGTGGAGATCGAAGATGGCGTGATCTATCACAAAACCGAATACCGCGAGCGGCGCGACCATTTCGCGTACTTCGCCTGCTCCGCGCCGCTGGCCGGTTACGACACGCACCGCGAAGACTTCCTCGGCCCGTACCGGGGCTGGGACAAGCCGGTTGTGGTCGAGCGCGGCGAATCGGCCAATTCCGAAGCGCGCAGTTGGGCGCCGATCGGCTCGCACCACGTCAAACTCACGCTGCAACCCGGCGAATCGCGCCGTATCATCTTCTTGCTTGGCTACCAGGAGAATCCGCGCGACCAGAAGTTCGATCCGCCGGATTCGCAGATCATCAACAAGCGTTTGGTCAAGCCGATCATCGCCAAATATCTCCAGCCGGAGACCGTGGACGCAGCTTTTGCCGACCTGCGCGCTTACTGGGACGGCATCCTCGGCATCTACCAGGTAGACACGCCGGATATGGCGACGAATCGCATGGTCAACGTGTGGAACGCCTATCAATGTATGGTGACGTTCAACATGTCGCGCTCGGCCTCGTACTTTGAGTCCGGGGTGGGGCGCGGATTGGGCTTCCGCGATTCCAGCCAGGACTTGCTCGGCTTCGTGCATCAAGTGCCGGCGCGCGCCCGCGAGCGCATCCTCGATCTGGCGGCGACACAGTTGGCGAACGGCGGCGCGTATCACCAGTTCCAACCCCTCACCAAGCGCGGCAACGACGCGGTGGGCAGCGGCTTCAACGACGATCCGCTGTGGCTGCCGCTGGCGGTCGTGGCCTACATCAAAGAGACCGGCGATTTCGATATCCTCAACGCGCCGGTGCCTTACGAGAACAAACCCGGCACCGAAACCCCGCTCGCCGAACACCTGGAGCGGGCGATAAACTACACCTTGAACAACCTCGGCCCGCACGGCCTGCCCCTCATCGGTCGCGCCGACTGGAACGACTGCCTGAACCTCAACATCTTCTCCGACGAGCCGGGTGAATCTTTCCAGGTTGCACCGCTCAAGAAAGACGGCAAAGTGGCGGAATCTGTCTTTATCGCTGTTCTGTTTGTCCTCGCAGCGAAGGAGATGGCGGCGCTCAGTGATAAAGTGAATCAGCGAATCAGCGAATCAGCGAATCAAGTTTTGCCATTTGCCATTCGCCATTCCCACTTCTACCTCGACGCGGCTGCCAAGATGGAACAGACGATCTGGGCGCACGGGTGGGACGGCGCGTGGTTCCTGCGCGCTTACGATGCGTTTGGCGAGAAGGTCGGGTCGCATGAGTGTGCGGAAGGGCAAATCTTCATCGAGCCGCAGGGTGTGGCGATCATGGCGGGGCTGGGGCTGGATGACGGTCGAGCGGAACTCGCCCTGGCTTCGGTCAAAGAACGATTGGCTACCGAACACGGCATCGTCCTGCAACAGCCGGCCTACTCGCGCTACTACCTGCATCTGGGCGAGATTAGCTCCTATCCGCCCGGCTTCAAGGAGAACGCCAGCATCTTCTGCCACACCAACCCGTGGATCATGATTGGGGAGGCCATTGTCGGGCATGGCGATCAGGCCTTTGACTACTACAAGCGCATCTGTCCCGCCGCGCGCGAGGGCATCAGCGAGATTCACCGCTGCGAACCCTACGTCTACGCGCAGACGATTGCCGGGCGCGACAACCCCCGTCACGGTGAGGCGAAGAACTCGTGGCTCACCGGTACCGCCGCGTGGAACTACGTCGCCATTACGCAGTGGATTCTGGGCATCCGTCCATCCTACGACGGCCTGCAGATCGCGCCCGTCATCCCGATGGATTGGCAAGGCTTCACCGCCACGCGCATCTTCCGCGGTGTGACGTACCACATCACCGTGGAGCGCCAGGGTGGGGGGAACACCGTCTCGCTTGTGGTGGACGGCAAGCCGGTGGAGGGCAACATCGTCCCACTGCCCGCGCCTGAGGTGAAGGATGTGACGGTGAAGGTGACGTTGAGATAGAGAGGTGTTTTGTTTCCCACTACGAATCTTCACGAATTCACACGGATTTTGTATTTCTAATTCGTGAGGATGCGTGAAGATTCGTAGGTGGGTTCTGGTGGAGGTGTGTTATGCAATGGCAGGAGATATGCAGTCATTATCCCCAACAGTGGTTGTTAGTTGAGGCCATAAAAGCGCACTCAGAGGCTGACCAGCGTATTCTCGATCAGTTGGCTGTAATTGGTACATTCCCAGACTCGACGACGGCGATGAAATCATATCTGCAACTTCACAAAGAGGCACCTGAGCGCGAGTTGTATGTCTTCCATACAAGCCGTGAGAAGCTGGATATTAAAGAACGTCGGTGGCTAGGTGTGCGAGGCATACAATGAGGATACGTCTACAGAATGGTTTGCCTTACATTGCTGTAAAATTGTTTTATCGCGATCATTGCCTTGAGTTGGACAATGTCCTGCTGGACACGGGATCTGCCGGAACTGTCTTCTCGATTGATAAATTGCTGAACATTGGTCTGGAATATGCTGCTGATGATGCGGTACATCGTATTCATGGTGTCGGAGGAACAGAATTTGTTTTCTCGAAGAGGCTGGAGCGATTAGCCGTCGGTGACATCTATGTAGACGACTTCGAGATTGAAGTCGGCGCTATGAATTACGGTTTCGAGATGGATGGCATTGTTGGCTTGGACTTTTTGTTGCGCGTTGGAGCGGTTATTGATCTTGGAATGATGGAAGTGCATGTTTAGTTGGTGATTGTTCATGGATGATGAAATGTTGTCACCCATGGCCCTGACCCGCGAGCTGGCAGCGGCCTTCAGCTTATCCCCCAACCACCTCCATCGCAATCTCCGCCCACTTGAACAGCCGCTGCGGCTGATAGCGCACGGTGCTGATGTCCTTCTGGATGAGTTCCAGCGGGCAACCGTGCCGGGCGCAGATGTCGCGTGTCGCCGTCAAATCCGCGCGCACGGCTTCGGCGTCGAACGTGTCCCAGGCGAGCAGCGCCGGGTTCGGCTTGCGCGAGAACACGTAGTCTCGCCCGATCTCCGCCGCGCCGCGTTCCTGATCCACCCACGGACTCATCGAAACCTTGCGGACGTTGGGGATCATGCGCACCTGGGCCATTTTCTTGTCGAGCGGATCGCAGCAGCCGTAGTACACCAGGCCAAATCGCTCGCAGATGCGGCTGGCGTAGTCCACCTCGTATTCTTTGAACATCCGCGGTGACACGGCAGCGAACATCTGTGCCAGGCCGAACATCCACATATCTTTCGTGCGGGGCCGCGCCGGGTCGTAGCCGGGGGCGGGCAGCTCGTCGGTGTATGCGCCCGTGCAGTGGATCAGGCTCTGCGGGCCGCACAGCAACCCCTGGCTCTCCAACTGATCCAGCATACTCAGGTAGCCTTCCGTCATCCGCCCCACCAATCCATGCATCAACTCCGGCTGATCTATGAGGGCGTACAGCGCATTTTCTACCCCCATCCACGTGGCGATGGGGTCCCACAGCGAGAGGTACGGGTCCGCGCCCCACGCGCGCACTTCCAGCAGCCCGTCGAACAGCTCGTGCGCCACAGACAGGCGGCGCTCCGTCTCGACGGGATCGTGGCTGATGCGCGGCGTTTGAATCTTTTCCAGATCGTCCATCGTCTTGAATTGGTTCTCGTACCGGTGCGCCACCACGTCATTCTGTGGATCGGTGGCGACGGTCGCCTCGTGGACGTCAATCCCAAAGCCGGTGTTGCTGATCGCCTTGGGGACGCGGATGAACGGTTCCACCACTATATCCACCGGGAAGTGCCGCCATTGGTAGAGCGTGCGACGCAGAAATTCCTCGTAGCCGCGACACTCCGGGTCTTCGCAGCGCAAGGTCAGTTCGTCATTGATGTTCATCTCGTTCCAGCAGACCTGGTCAATCATCACCATTGGGCGGGATGGCTTGAGCGCGTTGAGTTGCCGCCACAACGCGCGCTTCTCTTCCTGCACCGGCAATGCGGCGATTTCGGCCACGCGGGCGGCTAACTCACGGATGATGGTTGTGTCGTTCCTGTTGGGCATTGCAAACTCCTCAGTCGGGTAGTCGTCAGTCAGATAGTCGGATTGTATATGGGCTGCGCGTAAATTCAAGTTTGGTTTGCCGTGCATCGAGATTATAATAGGCCGTAGGTTTGGATAAGGTTGCATTGAGATAAAGGACGCACGTATGCGTAAAGTCGGCAAAATCGTCTTGTGGGTTCTTGGTGTTGTTCTGTTTCTGCTGCTCGTTGACCCGTTTCTGATCCCCGTTTCACCGTTGGAAGGCCTCGTCCTGCCAACAGAACTCGCCGACCCGGACAGTCAGTTTATCGAAGTCTCGGGGCTGACCGTTCATTTCGAAGCCAGTTGAGGTCATTGAATGATAAAGCCTTGAATTGATGTATTTTGGGGATTGACAAAAACCACATTCTCTGCTATGATTAGAACAAAAGTTCTATATTGCAGAGGATGAAGTGCCACGTTCCTTGCGCCCCTATCTTGAATATCAGGCCGACCGTGTCGAAGCAGTATTGGCGGCCCACCGCGCCCCGGTTCGCGTGACCGGCGGAACGGTCGGCCCGCGCCTGATCCGTTTTTTCCTCAACCCGGCGCCGAACACCCGCTTTTCATCCATCAAGAACCTGGCGGACGATCTGGCCCTGGCGATGCGCGTCCCTTCGCTCACCATCGAGCGGGGCGAGGAAGGCATCGTGCTGGAGTTCTCGAACCCCAATCCCACCTCTGTCTCATTGTTGACGCTGTTGGATGAAGTGCGTCCCTTGCCGATCTCGACGGTGCTGCTCGGTCTTACCGATGCCGGCGAGCCGTTGCTGGCGCGGCTCTCGGCGCCGGAGGTGGCGCATATTCTCGTCGCCGGGACAACCGGATCGGGTAAGTCGGTGCTGTTGCGGACGATGGCCGCTTCGTTAGCACTTTCTCATCGTCCGGACGTGCTGCGTATGCTGTGCATTGATCCGAAGGGCCGCACATTTGGCACATTGGCCGGTCTGCCGCATCTGCCTCGCCCGCCTGTCACCGATCTGGCGGAGGCGGTCGAGGCGCTGAATTCGCTGGTGCGTATGATGGAAATCCGCGACCGCCGTGGCGAGCACCCTGACGTTGGGGTAGGGAGCAGCACGCCGCGCATCGTCGTCTTCATAGACGAATTGGCGGACCTGATTATGCTCGGTGAGAAGTCCGTCACCGAGTCCATCACCCGGCTGGCGCAGCGAGGACGAGAAGCGGGCATCCATTTGATCGCGGCGACGCAGCACCCATCTTCCGCAATCCTCAGCAGCCTGATGCGGGCAAATTTCCCATTGCGACTGGTGGGCAGGGTTGTCTCGGCGGACGATGCGCGGGTTGCCAGCGGACGCGCAGGCACGAATGCGCACCTGCTCAATGGCCGGGGCGACTTTCTTGCCATCAGCGGCGGCGATACGCCGATTCGTTTTCAGGTGGCCTACATTGACGAGGACGAATTGCGTCAATGCCTTCGCAGTACGATTCAAGCGTCCCTACGGGACGCAGTATCTGCGCATCCCTGGCAATTTCAATAGTGTCCTTTGTGGTTTGATTTTTGATTGGAGATGAAGATGGAAACGCAAATGCGTGAGTCTGTAAGCATGCGGCTGGGGCGGTTTTTCGGGTTGCTCGGTGGGATTGCGGCCATCACGGGTGTGGTCGTCGTCACCCAGCGTCTGAGCCGCGATGCGTTGGCACTGCTTGTAGGGCTGACATGCGGCGTGGCGGCAATGGTCCCGACCATCGGCCTGGCGTTGTTTGTCTGGCGGCGTGAGGAACATCGCCAGCCGGCTGGGCGTACCCAGCCGGCAGTGACCCCACCGGTGATCGTTGTATCGCCATCGTTGCCGGGGTATGGCGTGCAGGCGACGTTGCCCGGAAACGCGCAACCCCAGGTGGCGTGGCACTGGCAGCCGGCGCCCAACGAGCGGACATTCACAATCGTAGGCGGCGAGGAGTAACACGTTACGTGAGCTTTTGTGGGGCGCTCTGATCTGCAAAATGCTGAGGTATGCACGGACGCAGTCCGTGGTTCACCTAAACCCAAGACACGCTTGAGCGACCTCCACAACCGATCACGTGTGTGTGAGCAAAGACCCTGATGGAACCCTCCATCAGGGTCTTTGCTTACTGGCATTCCCACCATTTCAAGTTATACTCACAACCATCCGACTGACGACTGTCCGACGATGTGGTATCTTTACGTTTTGCAATGTGGGGATGCCTCGTTCTACACCGGCATCACCAACGACGTGCCCCGGCGCGTGGCGGAACATCAGGCCGGGCGTGGTGCGCGTTACACACGCTCACGCCTGCCGGTGGCGTTGCTCGCGGCCTGGCGCTATCCCGACCGTGGCGCGGCAACGCATGCCGAGGCGGCTTTCAAAAAGCTGCGGCGCGCCGCCAAACGCGCTTACGTCGAATCCCACAAACCATTCCTGGGAGCACCTTTTGCTCTTGAGACGCCGATGGAGAGACAATGACGGCAATTCTTGAAGTGCGGGACCTGTGCAAGACCTATCGCAAGGCCAAACGGCCCGCCGTAGACCATCTTTCGTTTACGGTGGAGGAGGGCGCGATCTACGCTTTTGTTGGCCCGAACGGCGCCGGCAAAACGACCACCATCCGCATCATTGCGACGCTGTTGCGCCCTGATGGTGGCGATGTGTGCGTGGGGGGGTACCACGTGGCTACCCAACGGCACGACGTGCGCCGTCTGCTGGGCTTTATCCCTGATGAGTTCGGCCTCTACGATGAGATGCTGGTGCGGGAATACCTGGAATTCTTCGCCGGATGTTACGGCGTTCCCGCCGACAAACGCACTGCGATGGTGCACGACCTGTTAGAATTGGTCGGTTTGGCGAACCGCAGCGATGACGCCGTGCGGACACTCTCACGGGGGATGCGCCAGCGTCTCGGCGTGGCGCGCGCACTGGTCCATGATCCGGCGTTGATCGTCGCCGACGAGCCTGCCGCGGGCCTGGATCCACGGGCGCGCGTCGAGCTGCGTGAAATCTTCCGCGCGCTTCAGGAGATGGGCAAGACCATTTTCCTTTCCTCCCACGTGTTGCGGGAACTGGACGATGTAGCCACCCATGTAGGGATTGTTGAGCAGGGACGGCTGGTTGCCTCCGGCCCCGTGGACGAAATCCGCACACGGCTGCGTCCGCACCGCCGCATTCGCATGACGTTTCTTGGTCCGGCAGATGATGCCCAGGCATGGCTTGCGGGTCACCCGCAGGTGCTTGGGGTGGAATCTGCTCCGGCATCCGGCAGAAACGGCGGTCCACACGCACTGCTGGTCACCTTGCAGGGTGGGGAGGAGGCCATCGTACAACTGCTCGCCGATCTGGTTGGCATGGGATTTGCCGTGCTTTCGTATACTGAGGAGCAGGACACACTGGAGAGCCTCTTCCTTAGCTTAACGCAGGGTGTGGTCACTTAAGAATCGTTTGAACGTTGGAACATTGAAACAGGGAATTCTGGTGAAAGTCGCGCTTTACGTCCACGTACCGTTCTGTCTTCAGCGGTGCGCCTATTGTGACTTCAATACCTACAGCGATTTATTGTCTCTGCGTGCGGATTATGTGGCCGTGCTACGTCAGGAGATGCGCCGCCGGGCGGCATTGTTCCCGGTGAGCGAAGCGCCGACCCTGTATTTCGGCGGCGGAACGCCCTCGCTACTGCCGCCCAAATGGGTCGGCGCGCTGATCGGTGATGCAAGACAGTATTTCCGTCTCGCCGCCGATGCCGAGATCACCCTGGAAGCCAACCCGGGTACGGTGGACGTGGAAACTTTGCGCGCTTTGCGTTCTGGAGGCGTCAACCGTCTCAGTTTGGGAGTACAGTCGGCGCACGATGATGAATTGCGCATGCTGGGGCGTCTGCACACCTGGGATGGCGCGGTGTGCGCGGTTGAGGCGGCACGGCAGGCCGGCTTCGATAACATCAGTGTGGATTTGATCTACGGCCTGCCCGGACAAACACTGGCGCGCTGGGAGACCACGCTGGCGCGCGTTGTGGCCCTCGAACCTCAGCACCTTTCCCTTTATGCCTTGACCCTGGAGCCGGAAACTCCTTTGGCGCAGGCTGTGGACGCCGGCAGGCTGCCTGCACCTGATCCTGACCTGGCGGCGGATATGTATGAATATGCCTCAGAGGCTTTGTGCCGGGCCGGCTACTGGCAGTACGAGATTTCCAACTGGGCGCGAGGGGTATCCTCGCCTCCGGCGGTGTGGGCTTTGCCGCCGGGGGGTGTGACCGAAGCCATTGGACCGTGGATAAGCCGGCACAACCTCGTCTACTGGCGCAACCAATCGTGGTTGGGCCTGGGGGCGGGGGCGTATTCCTGGTTCGGCGGGCGCCGCTGGAGCAACCCTCGCCATCCCGTGGCGTATGTGCGGATGGGGCGGGCCGGGTATTGGCCAGAGACCGATGTGGAAGTCATCGCGCCATCTCTGGAACGCGGTGAGATCTTAATGCTGGGCCTGCGCCTTGCCGAAGGAGTGAGCGACGCACAGTTTCGGGCGCGTTTTGTTGTGGGCCTTAATGAAGCCTATGGGGATACGCTCGCGCGATTGTCTGCGGCGGGTCTGGTGGAATGGGATGGCGTGCGCCTGCGACTCAGTGCGCGTGGACGGTTGTTGGGGAATCAGGTTTTCGGCGCGTTCTTGCCTTAAATAACGCGGCGCAAGCTGTTAACTTGCGCCACGTTCAGGTGGTGGTGGGGTCGGGGACTCCCACAGGGGGAACGATTTCAGTAAGGTAGCGCCTCGCCTTTGACAAGTCGCGCCACATTGCGAATCTCGCGCACCAGCACTTTGGTGTCGAGTGTCTTCAACAAATAACTCGCTGCCCCCATCTGGCGCACCTGGTCTTCCTCCTGACTGTCGGGGTATGAGGTCAGGACGATCACGGCGCACTCGGGGTACATCCGTCGCAGCGTCTGTAACGTTTGCAGACCCTCCGGCGCCTTAATCTCCATAAGGATCACATCGGGCGCCAGCATCTGCGCCTGTCGGAGCGCGTCTTCATAACGCCCCGTGCTGCCGACCACTTCTAATCCCACGGCAGTCGCCAGCCGCTTTTGCAGGGCCTCACGCACCAGATCATGATTGTCCACAATCAGTAATTTGATCATACGTCCGAACATTATACCGCATCTCCATGCGGCGCAAAGTGCTATAAATCCTTACTCCAGGCTGATAGATGACTTGGCGTGTGGGAACGTCGGGGCTTTATCATTCTCGTTGCCGCAACTTCATTTGGCTTCGAGCGGATCGCCAGATCCGCGTTTCTCAGAATGATAAGGCCCTGGTGGGGACGTTGACTTTGTACTAAAATCGTTTACAATATGCCTCGGTATCATCAGCGTCACAACGACGGCCTCCAGGCCGTCTTTGTTTGTCTACGAGTTGCGCATTTTGGGAGGAGTTTTAAGACAATGAAAGAATACACAACACAGAAAATTCGTAACATTGCCTTGATCGGGCACGGCGGCTCCGGTAAAACGACCTGGACGGAGGCCGTGTTGTTTTTGAGCAAGGCCACGAATCGTCGCGGCAAGGTCGAGGATGGCACCACGGTTATGGACTACGACGACGAAGAAATTCGCCGCAAAATTTCATTGAACCTGGGCGTCGCGGCCGTCGAGTGGAACGGCTACAAGCTGAACATTATGGACACGCCGGGGTACACCGATTTCGTAGGCGAGGTGCGCAGCGCGCTGCGTGTCGCCGATACGGCAGTGATCTTTGTGGATGCGTCCGCCGGCGTCGAAGTGGGCACCGAACTGACCTGGGGCTATGCCGATGAGGAAAAATTGCCGAAAGTCGTCCTCATCAACAAGATGGATCGTGAAAACGCCAATTTCGACAAGGCTTTGAAATCCCTGTCCGAGACCTTCAATGCTCAATTCCTGCCCATGCTGCTCCCCATCGGGGCACAGGCCGACTTCAAAGGCGTCATCAATGTCTTGGAGAAAAAGGCATATATGGGGCCGAAGAGTGAACCGGCGGCTGTCCCCGCTGCGATGGCCGCGCAGGTTGATGAACTGTACACCAGGATCGTCGAAGCGGCAGTCGAAGCCGATGAGGCATTGATGGAGAAGTATTTTGCGGATGAGCCGTTGACGCCCGAAGAGATTTCCACCGGCCTGCGCAAAGTCATCGTCGAGGGCAGCTATGTGCCGGTGCTGGCGACCGCCGGCGGCAGCGACCTGATCGGCCTGAGCGCGCTCGTGGATTTGTTAGTCCAGATTGTGCCGTCGCCCGACGATCGGCCTTTTACCGCTCAAGGGCCGGCCGGTGAAGAAGAACTCGCGGTCAGTGACCTGTCACCCTTTGCTCTACTGGTCTTCAAGACCACGGCAGACCCCTACGTCGGCAAGCTCACCTATTTCCGGGTGTATGGCGGCATGGCGAACTCCGGGGATACGGTATACAACAGCCGTGCGGCCACCGAAGAGCGTCTCGGACAGATCTTTGTCATGCGCGGTAAGGAGCAAATCCCTGTGGAGCGGCTGCATGCCGGCGATATCGGCGGCGCTGCCAAGATGAGTGAAGCTTTGACCGGCGATACCCTGTGCTCCAAAGATCACGTCCTCACCATGCGGGGGCCACTGTTCCCGCACCCGTTGTATACCGTGGCCGTTTCTCCCAAGACCAAGGCCGATACGGCGAAGATGGGGCCGACGCTGACCCGTATCTGTGAAGAAGACCCCACACTGCACTGGTATCAGGACCAGACCACCCGCGAGACGCTTCTTGCCGGGATGGGGGATGCGCATGTCGAGGCGGCGGTACGGCGCATGCAGACACGCTTTGGGGTCGCGCTGGATACCAGCGTCCCCAAGGTGCCGTACAAAGAGACCATCACTGCGACGAACACCGCCCAGTATCGCCATAAGAAGCAGACTGGCGGCGCAGGACAGTTTGCCGAAGTGCACATGCGGATCGAGCCGCTTGCGCGTGACGCCGGTTTCCAGTATGAATGGGAGGTCTTCGGTGGGCGCATTTCCAGCTCGTTCAAACCTTCCATTGAGAAGGGGATCAAGTCGGTCATGTCGCAGGGGGTGATCGCAGGCTACCCGATTGTGGATGTCCTTGTGGCCATTACCGATGGTAAGGAACACCCGGTAGACTCCAAAGACATCGCTTTCCAGATCGCCGGGCGTGAAGGCTTCAAGCAGGCGTTCCAGGGCGCGAAGCCGGTGTTGTTGGAGCCGATTTACAACTTCGTGATTACCGTGCCTGAAGAGTTTGCCGGAGCGGTAATGTCAGACCTCAACACGCGCCGCGCGCGTGTGCAGGGAATGGAACAATCGGGGAAGAAAGCCATCATCACGGCGTCGGCGCCGCTGGCGGAGATGCTGCAATACGCGACGAACCTGCGGGCCATCACGCAAGGGCGGGGCGTCTATTCAATGGAATTGTCGCACTACGACGTGGTGCCGGCGCACCTGACCCAGCAGATCATCGAGCAGGCCAAGATCGAGCACGAAGAGGATTAAGCCATATCAAAAACGGGCCGGAGAAAGGGACTCCGGCCCGTTTTTTTTTGTCCAAAATTCAGCCAGAGCAGGGGATGCTCTGGCTGAACGGTAATACCGGGTTATCCTGACGGCGATTTTATAGCCGCGACTAAGCTTCTTCGGCCGCCGGACGCTTGCGGATGACCTCGACCTCAGCCGGGGCCGGCGCAGTAGCAGCTTCTTTTTCCTCTTCCTCTTCTGCGTAGATGACCTGAACTACGATGTCATTTGGCGCGTTGAGAATGGTCACACCCGGCGGCGGCGTGATGTCGCCAACCGTGATTGACTGGCCGATTGCGGTCAGCTTGCTGATGTCAACTTCGATGGCGGGAACCAGCGCCGTCGGCAGGGCTTTGATTTCCAACTCGTTGAGGATGTGCAGCAAGACGCCGCCAAAATCCTTCACCGCCGGTGACTCGCCGACCAAATCCACCGAGACGGGCACGCGAACGACTTCGCGGACGTTGAGGGCCTGCAGGTCGAGATGGATCACGTTACGCTTGAGCGTGTGGTATTGCACATCGCGGAAGATGGCCAGATACGGCTCTTGTGTCCCTTCAACGTACACCTGTATGGTGGAGCTGGTGCCGGCTTTGCTAATGGCCTTTTCGACCTCACGGCTGTTGAATTGTACGGGGATAGGTTCAATGCCATGCCCATAAATGACCCCAGGAACGATCCCTTCGCGGCGCAGCGCGTTGACCTGTTTCCCGACAACGGTACGTGGGGTCGCACGCAATTCTAATGTTTCCATGCTTGATTTCCTCCGTTCTTTCTGTATGCCTGCGTCAACAAATGGGCCGCAGCATTGCGGCCCATTTGCCCAGGCAACGGCTATTGTAACGCAAACCGGCACTTTGTCAAACTTCTGATTTGGCTTTGAGGAGCAGCCTATTAGGTGGGAGCTTTTCGATCTGGGTGATCGTGTACCATGACAGCGCAATTCCTACGATCTGGATGACAAACAAAAGCCAGTTCCAGGCGCCGGAAGCGTCCTTGAGGTTAGGCAGCAACATCATCAGACGCACGACGATGTTGACGCCTTGCACGAAGATCAGCGAGCTTCGCCCGGCGATAGGGGAGAGCCAGCCGCTGTTTATCGCTACCAGCGCAGCGACAAACAGGATGAACAATGCCGGCGGTAAAACCGCGGCTTGCGGTGCGCTCTGAAAGAAAGCCGGTGGATAGATGATGACGGCGATGGCTTGTAAAACCAATAAAACGATTAATTGTGTACGTGGATTGGACATGCTCAACCCCCTTGAAAATAGTGATTAGGGATTCGGGATTAGGATACTGCCCAGACCCTAATCCTCAGTCCCCAGTCCCTGATCCCTGGCCAAATCCCCTTGAACCCGCAAATATTAAAGATCATTATAGTAAACATTCACATTCCGTCAAATCTGCGAGGGGTGATGTGATTTTTGTAATTTCATAGGCCGGTCGTTTGACACCTTTTGGGTTTTCGGTAAAATGAAAGCAGCATCGGTGATAAGGGTCTTGTTGTTTGAAGCCCAATACCGGCTAAACCTAGCTAGGGAGGTGGCATGGAACGATTCTATCAAGAGGCTTTGTGCAAAGATGGTATTCGGCCCAGCTAAGGAATTTTGTCCTTTAGTCGTCCTTAGCCCTTTATTTTATCCCACATTATGTTTAGTTTAAGGAGGAGTGAGATGCGTTCCCGTTTTTTTGTGCTGATGCTTTTGTTGGTTTCAATGTTGGCCCTATCTGCATGCGGCGGCGGCGGCGGTACCATCAAAGTCGCCATTCTCGCCCCTATGAGCGGCGATGTCGCAACCTTTGGGCAATCCACCCGTGATGGCGCGATGCTGGCGGTCGAGGAATGGAACGCCAATGGCGGTATTGACGGCAAGAAGATCGAAGTGGTCGTCGAAGATAGCCAATGTGATGCTGAAGCGGCGGTGAGCGCTGCGAACAAGGTCATTGACCAGGACGGCGTCAAGTTCATCATCGGCGAAGTGTGTTCCAAAGCCTCCATCCCTATCTCCGAAATTGCCACAGCGAAGAAGGTCTTGCAGATCAGCCCCACCTCGACCAACCCTGCTGTGACGGTGGGGGAGAGCGGCACCAAGCCCACGATCTTCCGCGCTTGCTTCATTGACCCCTTTCAGGGCAAAGTGGGAGCTAAGTTCGCCCTGGAGAAGCTGGGCGCCAAGACGGCTGCGGTGTTCCTCGACCAGGGTAATGACTACGTCCGTGGCCTGGCGGAGGTCTTCATCAAGGAGTTCGAGGCCGGTGGTGGCAAAGTCGTCGTGAAAGAAACCTATACCAGCGATGACTCGGACTTTTCCGCGATCTTGACCAAAGTGAAGGACGCCAACCCTGATGTGCTCTATCTGCCGGATTACTACTCCACCGTGAACCTGATCGCTGCGCAGGCGAAGGAGAAGGGCATTACCGCCGTGATGCTGGGTGGCGATGGTTGGGATTCCTCCGACCTGGATCGCAAGGCCGTGGATGGTGGCTACTTCACCAACCACTTCTCCGATCAGGACTCGCGTAAGGTCGTGCAGGACTTCGTGAGCAAGTATAAGGCCAAGTATGGCTCCGCGCCCGACGCGCTGGCGGCGTTGGCCTATGACGCGGCGAACATCCTCTTCCAGGGAATTGACAAGACCGGCAAGGCCGATCCTGTCGCTGTGGCGAAGACCCTGGAGACCGGCAAATTCGATGTTGTCTCCGGCAGCGTCTCGTATGATACGAGCCACAACCCGGTGAAGGCTGCGGTGGTTTTGCAGGTCAAAGACGGCGCAGTCAACTACGTTGACACGGTCGCTCCCTAACGCCTGACAATTCCCTCGGCGTAGCAGTTTGTGAGGGGCCGGGGCGGTCATATATGCCCTGGCCCCTCAATGATTGTTTAACGTTTCAACGTGTCAACGTTCCAAACGTGTTAATGTTCAGATGCTTCAAGGAGGCAAGAATGGCACAGATGATCTCACGCTCGGCTAAGAATGGTGCGATGGTGCAACGTCACAATGGGATGATGCTCAATCGCTTTAGCCAGGGATTCTTCGTGCTTTTGGGATTACTGGTGATCTATGTTCTGGGGCGGGCATTTGCGCAAAGCCCTAAAATTTTCGTAGAACAGGTGCTCAACGGTCTGCAACTAGGATTTATCTATGCTCTCATTGCTTTGGGATACACGATGGTTTACGGCATCGTGAAGTTGATCAACTTTGCCCACGGCGATGTGTTTATGTTTGGTGCTTTTACCAGCTTCTACACGATCGGGACTTTGCAGTTACACCGCTGGCCGGCCTGGGTCTTTCCGGGCATCTCGGAGGGGGCGGTGATTTTGGTCGGCACCCTATCGGTCATTTTGGTTTCCATGCTTTTTTCCGCGACGCTGGCCGTGGTGGTCGAACGCTTTGCCTACAAACCCCTGCGTAACAAACCCCGCATTGCCGCCCTGATTACGGCCATCGGGGTTTCTTTCTTTTTGGAGTATTTTGGCGCCCTGCCTTTTGCGTTCACCAATAACTACATCACCTATCCGCGTCCCTTCGAGGTCAGTGTGTATAGCGGGGGGATGATTTCTCCTGTCCTGATTATCGGCGTCTGGGTGTTGTTTGGGATTGCGGTGGCATTGCGCATCGGATTTACGCTTGCCATACGCCGGGGTAATATGCGGGCGCAAACGTGGCGCCGGCATCCCTTGCTTCAATTTGGTTTGCTGTTCTTCGGTTTTATGGCCGCGCTCCTTACCCTTACCGGCAGCAGAATCGAAATGGGTGGCAAAGTGTGGGACCTTTCGGTGTCCAATGTGATGTTGGTCATCATGGGGGCTTCGATTCTCCTGCAGGTGTTGCTGCAATATGTGGTAAGCAGCACCCGGATCGGCAAAGCCATGCGCGCGGCCGCGTATGATAAAGCTGTGGCGCGCTTGATGGGTATCAACGTAGACGGTGTCATTACCGCGACTTTTGCGCTTGGCGGTGGCCTGGCCGGCGCCGCGGGTGTGCTCTATGCGACGGCGTTCAAGCAGGTCCATCACCTGATGGGCATCATCCCCGGCCTGAAAGCCTTCGTGGCTGCCGTGATCGGTGGCATCGGCAGTATTCCGGGGGCCTTCGTCGGCTCTCTGATTATGGGGCAGGCGGAGGTGCTGGCGGCCGGTTTTATCTCCACGCCGATGCGTGATGCGGTGTCCTTCTCCTTGCTGATTGTGGTGTTGCTGGTATGGCCGCAGGGGATCTTCGGCGAGCCGCCGGCGGAGAAGGTATAACGAGGAGGTCAATCATGATGCAACGATTCCGTAAACCCAATGTCTATTTCATCGCCGGTGGGTTGCTGGTCTTTGTGGTCGTTCAGGTGCTGCTCAGTGCCGGCCTCCTGAATGACTACTGGCGCGGCATCATTTTCTGGGGCGCGGCTATCTCTATGGTGGCACTGGGGTTGAACCTGATCTATGGGTTCAACGGACAGTTTTCGTTGGGGCAATACGGCTTTTACGCGATCGGCGCGTATACATCCGCCGACATCACTTATCGCTGGGTCCGTGGTGACCCTTCGGCTATCGTGGTGGTGTTGTTCGGTTCGCTTCTGACGTTGGGGCTGTATGTTGGAGTGGCGGCTTTCTTGCGTCGTTTCTACGGCGTGACGGTCATGGCACGTTTCACCTTTTACATCCTGGCGACCGTCCTGGCCTTCGTCGTCGCTGTGACGCTGTTGGTGCCGTGGCTTGGTCCGCTCATCGCCGCTGGACTTCACGCTCTTCCTGATGCAGTGTCTCAACAGGTGGTCTTTTTCATTGCTCTTGTCGGCGGAGCTTCTCTCGCGGGCATCGCCAGCTTCCTGTTCGGCATCCCTGTGCTCGAACTTGGCTCCGATTACTTCGGCATCGCCACGCTTGGCTTTACCATCATTATCAAAGTCTTGCTCGATAACACCGATACCCTCTTACCCTTCCCGGAGATGAAGGGCGCGCGTGGGATGATCGGTATTCCCAGTTGGACGACCTGGGTGTGGGTTTTTTCTTCGTTGATGCTCGTGATTGTGGTGATGCGCAACATTCTCCATTCAAGCGTAGGGCGCGCCATTGTCTCGGTGCGTGAGGATGAGCGCGCGGCGGAACTGGTGGGCATTGACGTTGCGACGACAAAAGTGTTGGCTTTTGTGCTCGGCAGCGTCTTCGCCGGGCTGGCCGGTGGCATCCGTGCGCACGACCTGGCGTTCTTGCACCCGCAAAATTTCAACTTTATCAAGTCCTTTGATCCATTGATCATCGTCGTTTTCGGCGGGTTGGGCAGCATGACCGGCACGATCATCACCGGTTTCTTCTGGATTTTCCTGCTTGAGGGGGTGTTACGCCTTTACCTGCCGCAGGGCTTTGAGACATGGCGGCTGGTCGTCTATCCCCTGGTCTTGTTGCTGATGATGTTGCTGCGCCCTGAAGGATTGTTTGGCCGTTATGAAATCCCCTTCCTGCGCCGGGTTCTGCCCCCCTTGCCGCCGAAATCTGAGGTGGCTACCACGCCGACAGAGGAGGTGCGCGCATGAAAGGGCGTCCGGACGGTCTTTCACCCGAAGTGGAAGCGCGCCCCGTCGTTCTGGAAATGGAAGGGGTGACGCATTTCTTTGGCAACCTGCGCGCCGTGTATAACTTCGACCTGACACTGCGGCATGGAGAACTGGTTGGGCTGATCGGGCCGAACGGCGCCGGCAAGACGACGATCTTCAACCTCATCACGGGCGTCTACCAGGCGACACAAGGGCACATCCGTTACAAGGGTGTCAACCTGTTGGGCTTGCCTTCCCATGAGATCATCCAGATGGGGATCGCGCGCACGTTCCAGAACATCCGCCTGTTCGCCAACCTGACGGTGCTGGATAATGTGCGTATTGCTTATCATCCGCATGCCGGCTATGGGCTGATGGATTCTATCCTGCACACGCGCCGTTTCCGTGAAAAAGAGGCTGAAATGGCACAGCAGGCGCAGGAATTCCTGGAAATTTTCGGCCTGGGTGACCGCCGCAACGACATCGCGGGAAGCCTGCCCTACGGTTTACAACGTCGCCTCGAAATTGCGCGCGCGCTGGCGGCTTACCCGCGTTTGTTGCTCCTTGATGAACCGGCAGCCGGTATGAATCCTCAGGAAATTGACGAGTTGATGGAACTGATCCATTTCATCCGTGACCGCTTTGACCTGACCATCCTGTTGGTTGAACACCGTATGCGTCTGGTGATGAACATCTGCGAGTGGATCACGGTGATGGACTTCGGCGAGATCATCGCGCGTGGCCTGCCCGCCGAGGTGCGCAGTGACCCGCATGTGATCGAGGCCTACCTGGGCCGCCAGGCCGTGGAAATCAAGTAGGGGGGACGCATGGCGCTGTTAGAAATCAACAACCTGTATGTATCCTATGGCGCAATTCGCGCGCTGCATGGCGTTTCTTTTCACGTTGAGCGTGGAGAAATCGTGACACTCATCGGCGCAAACGGCGCAGGCAAATCCACGACGCTGCGCGCGATCTCCGGCTTGCTGTCTGCCGATAGCGGTTCTATCGTTTACGATGGCATAGACATCACCCGTAAACTCGCCAGTGACATCGTGCCGCTGGGGATCGTTCAAGTGCCCGAAGGCCGGCGCATCTTCGCGCCGCTCACCGTGCGCGAGAACCTGGAGATGGGCGCGTTTACTCGCAAAGACAAAGCCGAGATCGAAGCGAGCATGCAGCACGTCTTTGAGCTTTTCCCGCGCCTCAAAGAGCGTCTCGAACAGACCGGTGGGACGCTATCCGGCGGTGAGCAACAAATGCTGGCCGTGGGGCGTGCGTTGATGGCGAAACCTAAACTGTTGCTGATGGATGAGCCTTCGATGGGCCTGGCGCCGATCCTGGTGGAAGAAATCTTCGACATCATCCGCGAGATCAACCGCGAAGGGGTGACGGTGTTGCTGGTGGAACAGAACGCGCACATGGCGCTCTCGGTTGCCAATCGTGGCTATGTTTTGGAAACGGGGGCCATCGAATTGGAAGGCTCGGCGCAGGAACTGGCACAGAACCCCCGCGTGCGCGAAGCCTACCTGGGTGGCGGATAAGGCGAAACCTCAGGCTTTCACAAATGATATTGTAGCGCGAGTCGTCAACTCGCGCTACAACTGTCATTTGCCCTTTACTCATTTCTCTTTACCCATCTCCTGGAGACTTATTTGCGAAGAAAAACCTGGGCAATTCTGCTTCTGACGTTGGTGTTTGCGTTTTCTGCCTGTGGCGCGCGTGAGGGGGAGAATACGACATTTTTGGTTGCCGTGATTGCCCCCACCGGGGGCGATTTTGCGGCATTGGGTAACGCGACCCGCGATGGTGCGGTGCTGGCGATTGAGGAGTGGAATCAACGCGGCGGCGTCCTGGGAAAATCCGTGCAGGCGGTGGTGTTGGACAGTGGGTGTGATTATGTGACCGCCCGTAAAGCCGCAGAGACGGCAATCACCGGACAGGGAATACGCTTCATTGTCGGTGCGGTGTGCAGTGACGCTGCAGAAGGTGTGGCGCAGGTGGCTACAAAGTTGGGGGCTTTGCAGATCAGCCCTACCGCTGTGGACCCCGAGTTGACGTTGGGGGCTGAGGGGAAAGTGCGCCCGTTGGTTTTCCGTGTCCCTTTTATTGATCCGGTGCAGGGAACCGTGGCGGCAAAATTTGCCCTTGAGACCCTGCAGGCAGACTCGGTGGCCATTCTCTATGCTGAAAATAGCGAGTACGGCCTGGCCCTTGCCGATGCTTTCGAAAAGGCTTTCAAGGATGGCGATGGTGAAGTGGTCATCCGCGCCACCTACGATCAGGATGCCGAAAGCTACTACGATGTGCTCAAGGATGTGCGTGACGCGGCCCCTGATCTCCTTTACCTGCCGGGTTACTACAACGTGATGAACCGCCTTGTGCAGCAGGCTCGCGCCTTTGGTTTGCTGCAGCCGCTCATCGGCAGTGATGGTTGGGACTCGCCGGATTTGAACTTATCCGCCGCAGATGGCAGCTATTTCACCACCCATTACTTTGCTGCCGAGCCGCGACCTGAAGTTGCCGCGTGGATCCAACGGTATACTGCCCGCTATCTTGCCCCGCCGGACACCGTGGCGACTTTGAGCTATGACGCGATGAACCTCATGCTCACGGCCATCCAGCAGACCGGAAATGCGGACCCCTATCAAGTTGCAGCGACGCTGGAAACGCTGACTTTCGACGCCATCTCCGGGCAAATGCGTTTCGATGCCGTTCACAACCCCATCAAGAGCGTGCCGCTTGTGCGCGTGATGGGCGGGCGCGTTATCTACGTTGACCGCTTGATACCATAGTTTGCCCTATAACCTCAGACTGCGCCACACTTGCGTTTTTCCTCGATGCTGTTATCATGCTTCTTGCAATCAATTGCAACTACAAGGAAATGCAATAATGTCCTGCCAAGAACATTTTGTGCGTCAGCTTCATGAGCGCGGCTTGCGACTTACTCCGCAGCGTGAGCTGGTGTTGAAGGTGATGCATCAGCTTGAAGCGCCGGCGACCGCCGAGGAAATCTACGCGCGTGTCCATGCCCTCAGTGCCAGTGTGGACATTTCGACCGTCTACCGGACGCTGGACCTCTTCCGGGAGTTTAACCTGGTTGCGACCTTTGACCCCGGTGACGGGATACGCCGTTACGAACACCTCGGTGTTGAGGCACCTCACCACCATCTGGTTTGCCGTGCGTGTGGGAAAGTCTCGCAGGTGGCACTGGAAGAGCTGCAACCGCTCATCGCGCATTTAGCTGCCACTTCAGGCTTCGTCGCCGATACGGTGGCTTTGACCATCTCCGGCCTGTGCGCCGCGTGTTATGCAAGAGACTGTTGTCACCAGATTGAGCAGATCCCCCTTTGACTTATCAAAAAATCTGCTTGATTTGCTCAATCTGCTGACAATAAAGAGTGTGTAGTTAGCTTACAACTTACGGAGGATGACATGCTTTTTTCACCGGTTCCAATGCACATTCCTGATGGTTTTCTTTCGGTTGGCGTCGCCGTCGTGTTGTGGCTGATCGCCATTGGGGTGGTTGGGTACGCGCTCAAGCGCGTCAACGCAGATGTGGGTGAGCGGCAAGTCCCGCTGATGGGCGTGTTGGCGGCCTGCATCTTTGCCGGACAGATGCTCAACTTCCCGGTGACGGGTGGCACATCCGGCCACCTGATGGGCGCGGCCATCGCCACGATTCTGATCGGCCCTTGGGCGGCGATTCTGGTGATGACGTGCGTCGTCGGCGTGCAGGCGCTTATCTTCCAGGATGGTGGACTGCTGGCGTTGGGCGCGAACATCGTCAATATGGGGATTATCGGCGTGGCGGTGGCCTATTTCACCCAACGCACCTTGCGCAAACTCCTGGGGAAATGGTCGGGTGGGCTGTTTGTCAACGGTTTCATCTCCGGTTGGCTCTCGATTTTTATGGCGGCGTTGGCCTGCGCGCTGCAACTGGCGCTGTCCGGTTCGTCCCCCGCCAACATCGCTATCCCGGCGATGGCGGGCATCCACGCCCTGATCGGCGTCGGCGAAGGACTGATCACGGCGGGCACATTAGTCTTCATTAAAGCGGCGCGGCGTGATCTGCTGGAAACGGAGCAGCGGCAATACGTGGGCGGCAAAGCCGTGTGGATCGGCGGACTGGTCATTGCCATCGCGTTGGCGATTCTCTCGCCACTGGCCTCGACACACCCTGATGGATTGGAGTGGGTGGCCGAGCAGCGTGGTTTCCTCGACCGGGCGCAAGGCCCGCTCTTCGAGATCATCCCGGATTACGTGTTGCCGGGCGTCTCCAACGAGACATTGGCGACAATCCTGGCCGGCATCATCGGCGCATTGATCGTCTTCGGTGCGGCGGTGGGCGTGGCCTATTGGCGTCGCAATCGCGCGCAGAGTAGCGGCGCGTAGTGTTTTTTATCAGCAGATTTAGCAGATTCTCTTTTAGCTTATCAAAAAATCTGCTTAATCTGCTAAATCTGCTGACAGAAAAAGGTATTCTTGTACACTCACTCCCTCGATCCATACCGACCGCGGGCCAGCGTTGTCCACGGGCTTGATCCACGGGTCAAGTTGGGGCTGACGCTGGCCTTTATTGTGACGACGGCATTGACGCCGCCGGGCGCATGGCCGATTTTCATCGTGTTGTGCGCCCTGTCGCTGGCGACGACATTGCTCTCGGAGTTGGGCGTGGGGTATGTCCTCACGCGGGCGTTGCTTGCGCTCCCTTTCGCATTGGTGGCATTGCCGACGTTGTTCACGACGACCGGGATGCCATTGCTGACCCTCCCCGCGTCATTGCCCCTCACGTTGACCGTGGAAGGGGTCGCGCGCTTTGCCGGCATCGCGTTCAAATCGTGGTTGTCGGTGCAGATGGCGGTGATCCTCGTGGGCAGCACGCCGTTCCCCGATCTGCTGCTGGCGATGCGCGCGCTGAAAATCCCCCGGCTGCTGGCGGCGATTGTTGGACTGATGTGGCGTTATCTGTTCGTCTTGGCGGATGAGGCGCTGCGCCTGCTGCGGGCGCGGGAGTCGCGCAGCGCGGCGGCGCACGATGGACGGGGACGCAGGGTGGGGGGAAGTTTGATCTGGCGCGCCCGTGTCACCGGTGGCATGGTCGGCAATCTGTTCCTGCGCGCTTTCGACCGCGCCGACCGCATCTACGCCGCGATGCTCGCCCGCGGCTACGATGGTGAAGTGCGTGCGCTGCCCCGTCCGCCACTGAGAGCAGGGCAGTGGATGGTGTTGGGTATGGGATTGGCATTGTTGACATTTTTAGCATTGGCCGGATTTTTATTGTGGGGATGATCAACTATGCATCATACAATTGAGATTGAACATCTCTCGTTTGCTTATCCAGACGGGCGGCACGTCTTACACGACATTTCCTTGCGGATCGGGCCGGGTGAGAAAGTCGCGCTTGTCGGACCGAACGGCGCGGGCAAGTCCACATTGCTGCTGCACCTCAACGGCATTTTGACGCCGGCCGCCGGAAAAGTGCGCGCGTGCAGTCTGGAAATGCGCAAGGAGAACCTGGAAAAGGTGCGCGCCGGGGTGGGGCTGGTCTTCCAGAATCCCGACGATCAGCTTTTCTCGCCGACGGTCTTCGACGACGTGGCTTTTGGCCTGCTGTATCAGGGACTCCCCGAAGTCGAGGTGCGTGCCCGCGTGGCGCAGGCATTGGCCTTGGTGGGCATGGCGGATTTCGCGGGACGTTCCTCATATCGCTTGAGCATGGGTGAGAAGAAGCGCGTGGCCCTGGCGACGGTGTTGGCGATGGACCCTGAAATCCTGGTGTTGGACGAGCCGACCGGTGGCCTTGACCCGCGCGGACGGCGCAGCTTTATCCGTCTGCTGGGCGAGTTACCACAGACGATGCTCGTGGCGACGCACGACCTGAACATGGTGCGGGAGCTTTTCCCACGCACCATCGTTTTGGACGGAGGGCGCATCGTCGCCGACGGCGCAACGGCGGACATCCTGACCAACGCATCCCTGTTGGCGGCGCACGGCCTTGAAGAATGAGCAAAGTTTTGTCAACGGATGAAACGGATGAAACGGATTTTTTCTCTCCCTAATCCGTTAAAATCCGTTAAATCCGTTGACATTGAGGGTATGAGCGTATGAAACGATGGCTATGGTTAGCGACGGTGTCGGTTGTGTTGACGGTGGTGAGTGCGTGCGCGGGGAAGCCGGCGGCGCAGGGGGGTAAGTTGCGTGTGGTCGCCACAACGACGATTGTGGGGGACGTGGTCGCGCAGGTGGGCGGCGACGCCATCGCCCTGACGGTGCTGCTGCCGGTGGGCGCAGACCCGCACACCTTCGATCCAAGCCCGCAGGATCTGGCGAAAGTGGCGGACGCCGACATCATTTTTGCGAACGGCGCGGGGCTGGAAGCGTTCCTCGAACGGCTGCTGGAGAACGCCGGTGGCGACGCGGAGGTGGTGGAAGTCTCCGAGGGTATTGTGTTCATCGAGGCGGAGCACCACGAAGGCGAAGCTGAACCCGCGGGCGACGATCATCATCACGAAGGCGTTGACCCGCACACCTGGACCGATCCCAACAACGTGCTGCGCTGGGTGGACAACATCGAAGCGGCCCTCGCCCTGCACGATCCCGTCCACGCCGCTGACTACAAGGCTAACGCCGATGCCTATCGCGCCCAACTCCGTGATCTGGACGCCTGGGTGCGCGCGCAAGTGGCGGCGATTCCGCCGGAAAACCGCAAACTCGTCACCGACCACGAGGCGTTCGCGTACTTCGCGCAACGCTACGGCTTCGAGCAGATCGGCGCCGTCGTTCCCGGCTACAGCACCGCTGCACAGCCCTCCGTGCGCGATCTCGCCGATCTCGAAGACCGCATCCGCGCCTACGGCGTCAAAGCTGTCTTCGTCGGCAGCACCGTCAATCCCGCCCTCGCACAGCGCGTCGCCGAGGATACCGGTGTCAGGCTGGTGTTCCTGTACACCGGCTCCCTCACCGCGCCGGGCGGCGAGGCGGATAGCTATTTGAGCTATGTGAGGTACAATGTTGTGCAGATTGTGGAGGGGTTGAGGTAATTAGCATACTCAATTGGTTGGTAAATATGCCAGCTAGCTTAATTAGCAGTGACATACTAAATTTTACAGTAGATCAACGGAGAGACGGTCATGAAGCTTCGTGGTTATTTAATTGTAAGCATTGTTTCTGTTCTCGTCTTAGTATTGTGCCAGACGTATCTCTCTAATGCAGAGCAGCTCTCTCCACTCACTATTGATTGGGTGGGGGCGTTATTGCCTGAAAGTGGAAGTGTTACTGTAGTTTCTCATGGGTCATCAGTGGATATCTATATACTGGTCTACAAGGTGGGCACAACAGATACCCCTGGACGAGGAGCAGGCATTCAGTGTGAAATTAGTTGGAGTCCTGTATCTTACTTTGGTGGCCCTTGGGACAGTATTCGGACTAAGGTAATGCAATACGAAAGTGATGTTGACAATTATGACAAATATAGAGGCACTCTCGATAACTTAATAACGGGGAAGTACGAATTCACGGCGCGTTGTTCTGATGATAATGGTCTCAATTGGAGTTGGAGTGAACTACCTTTTGGTAATGGAATGATAGCTGTAGGAATGCATATACCTGGATACTCAACCGGAACCACATCCAATTTAATGCTGATGGAAAACGACATAATAACAATTTCTGCTTCTGGAAGCGTAAACACATACCCCGAGAGTCCAGACCATCCCTGGAGTGACCCCGATGGTAACGGTAACCCATGTACATCAGAGTGCTTACTGCCCGCTGCCCAATTTGGAGCTTTAATTGGGCGAATTGGGAATAATGGGCAATGGTTTTTCATTGGAACGCAGAATACTATAAATGTTGAACAGGGTGGCGAGCTGATACTGGCTGTTAACGATACTATCAATGATAACAATATTGGTTCGTATGTAGTTTACATAAACAAAGACTTCTTTACTGTCTATGAGGCGCGCTTGGATGTAGGAATGCCATATAACATTGACAGAGGGTGTGCATCGCCTTATGTTGGTTGTAATGGGTCTTATCATGGTTTCTATAATGGCGTTTGTACCGATCTCGCAATGGACGCTTACAGGGCAAGTGTGTTTTTCAATATTCAAACAGCTTTGTCTCAGGACTTTCAGACAAATCCGAATAGATATCGGTATGGAACTGCTCGGAATGCGGAGGATATGAGACGATATTTCACCTACAATCAAGAATTACTTCAACATTCTCAACCATACCAGATAGGGGATATAGCTTTTTTTGACTGGCCTAGAGAAGACTATCCAGATGGTGATGGTATATCTGACCATGTAAATATCATCTCAAGAGTAGATAGTAATGGCCGTCCACTCAAAATGGTAGACGCCACAGGCACATATTCGGGCAATCCATCCGGGTTGGCACTTGAGCATAATTGGTCTAGCTACTATGATTTGTATAATCAAGGACACGGGCGGTTAAGTCAAATCTTCGCAGAGATGTCCGATGTCACAGGAGGAACATTGCCAATCTTGCGTGTTTCTTTAATCTCATCGCCCTCGGTTGTATTCAGTGTATTCGACGCTAATGGCAAATTTAGGTCATCGGACTATGAAGAAAACTTGGTAGCAAGTAACATTGAGGATTTCATTCCTTACATTCCTAGTAGCAACTATTCAGAAAATGATGTACAACAAGTAATAACCATTAACTACCCTTTATCAAATTCAAACCGTTATATTGTCAGGTTAGAAGGTTCGGTAAGCACAACATACAATTTACTGATTGAGACATTGGAAAATTCAATTGTGACAGATTCTGAACTCTTTACCCAACCAATCGCATCAGGCGAAGTCCACAGGGTAGAGATAACTTTAAATGATAATAACGGGAACATTGAGTTTTCAGCAATCCCACCAATTCCTTCGCCTTTTGTTTCCGCTCCTTTTTATCTTACTTTAGCCGATCTTGTTGGTACGTTGGCCCAATTGACTTTCACCATTTCTGAAACAGGTGGTCAATACCCCATAAATGGGATTGCAATAACCTGCACAGAACTATCAGATCAGTTGGGTGGAGTAATCCCAGCAAGCAATTTACTGATTATTCCAGATAGTTTTGATATTGTTGCTAATGGTTCTCAAGAAATTTCTGCTCAAGTTGACTTGAGTAGTGTCTCGCCCGGTATCTATCAGGGCAGTCTTATCATTTCAACGCAGAATGGGGGTTCATATAGAGTGCTATTCGTTCTTGATATTGAATTTCATAAAATCTACCTACCCATAGTTACAAAGCAGTAAGCCGGTTGGGTAATGGTTGATTGTCGTTGAATCATTGAGAGTAAGTTACTTGTTTGTGCTAGCAGGGTTAATGCCAGTGTAATTTGTGGGTTTTGGGACAGTGAAATATTTTTTGAGTATTGGGAAAATGATGAAGAATTGGGATGCTATTCAAAAACGTTATCTGCGGGACGATTTGCCCGTTCGGTTAGGCGGTATTGCTGCCAATTTAGGTCGGGTAAAGTCGTTCGCAATACACGACGTGAATCGAGACGCTGTCGCCAGTTCGTTAGAAGAAAGCAAGTTTTTTATCGAGTGGACTGCGGCTGAAGCCGACGTAAGCACAGCGGCGGAATTGGTGGAATTGCAAGTGCAGTTATCCCTTTGGCAGCGCGCCTGGGATGAAATTTGGCCGGATCACGCCCAACGACAGCATGTCGCCAACGTGTCGGGTCAGTGGTCGCAACGGGTATTGGAATTGTCAGGCTTGTTAGATTGACACTCTTTTGGCCTTGAGTGGAGGTGCATCAATTGCTGTCGAAGTGAAACCATTAGCTGAAGTAACGCAAGAAGCTGTGCGGATATTGTGCGAAAAAATCGGCATCGTGAACACGATCCGCTTTGTCAACCAGTTTACGACCGGGTATGGCAATTATACAGAAGAGCGAGAGACGTTCTTCGCCGATTTGACATTGGATGATATTGTTGCCGAGATCAAGCGTAAAAAAGTCGGCTCAACAGCAGTTCCTTGAATATGGGAGGTGCATCAATGTTGTTCTTCACCGCAGTTGTAGAAAAATGCCCGGATACCGGCTTGTATGTTGGTTATGTCCCTAATTTTCCTGGAGCGCATACCCAGGGTGAGACGCTAGACGAACTCTATGCCAACTTGCACGAGGTTCTGGATATGTTATTAGAGGACGGCCAGCCAATTCTGGAGACTGAATTCGTCGGGACGCAAACAATAATGGTTGGTTGATATGGGGAAGAAGTATCCAGTCCTGAAACCACGGGAAGTGATGGAGATTCTGGAGCAACTTGGATTTGTGATTATGCGGCAACGCGGTTCGCAGGTCTAATATCGGCATCCAGATGGGCGTTGTACAACCGTCCCGTATCACAGTGGGCGCGATATTTCCCCAATTCTGTTACGGCAGATTGCGAAAGATATTGGCTTGACCATAGATGAGTTCTTGAGCCATTGACGATGTCCACCTTCACCACCCCCTTCAAATCCATGCTCACCCGCCACCACGCACCGCACCAGCCGGGCACGCCGATCCTCGCTGTCTCCGGGCTGACGGTGCGCTACAACGGGCTTGCCGCGCTGGACGACGTGACGTTCGATCTGCACGCGGGCGAGCAGGTCGCCGTCGTCGGGCCGAACGGGGCGGGCAAGAGCACGCTGCTCAAGGCCGTGGCGGGCGTGCTCGCGCCGACCGCCGGCACGGTGACGGTCTACGGACAGGGGCCGGGGGGCCACATCTGCATCGCCTACGTGCCGCAGCGCACCGCCGTGGATTGGCAGTTCCCGGTGACGGTGCGCGACGTGGTGCTGATGGGGCGGATTGGGCAGTTGGGGCTGTTCCGGCACCCGGGTAAACGCGATCTCGCCCAAGTACATGAATGTTTGGAGTTGGTGGGCATCGCGGACCTGGCGAACCGGCAGATCAACGAGCTGTCCGGCGGGCAACAGCAGCGGATGTTCATCGCCCGCGCGCTGGCGCAGGAAGCCGAGCTGATGCTGATGGACGAGCCGCTCACCGGGCTGGATGCGCCGTCGCAGGAGGGCATCTTTCAGTTGCTCCGCGACCTCCGCGCGCGCGGCGTGACGATTATGCTCTCCACCCACGACCTGGATCAGGCGGTGCAGTATTTCGACCGGGTGATGCTGCTGAACCGGCGGTTGCTCGGCTTTGGCAAACCGGCGGAGGTGTTCACGCCGGAGCGGTTGATGGTGGCTTACGGCGGGCATCTGCACTTGATGCCGTTCGACGGGGGCCTGGTGGCGGTGGGCGATACGTGTTGTGGAGGGGATCGTCGCTAATGATTAACCTGCTCGACCGGTTGATTGCGCCGTTGCAGTATCCCTTCATGGTGCGCGGCCTGCTGGCGGCGGTGATGGTGGGCGTCGTCTGCGCCGTGGTGGGGACTTACGTGGTGCTACGCGGGATGGCGTTCTTCGGCGATGCGCTGGCGCACTCGATTCTGCCGGGCGTGGCGGTGGGCTATCTCGTCGGCGGAGGGGCGCGCGGGCCGCTGTTCTGGTGGGCGCTGGGGACGGCGGTATTGGCGTCGCTTGGCATCGGCGCGATCAGCAAGAAGACGAAGGTGCGCGAGGATACTGCCACGGGCGTTATCTTTGCCGGCGCGTTCGCCCTGGGCATCGCGTTGATCTCAACGGTGCGCAGTTACACCGTGGATTTGACGCACTTCCTGTTCGGCGACGTACTCGGCGTTTCGTGGGGCGATCTGACGTTGATCGCTATTTTCGGTGGGGTCGTTCTGCTGATAGTGGCGGCGTTCTACAAAGAATTCCTGGTGCTCTCGTTCGATCCCATTTTCGCGGCGACGATGCGCTTGCCGGCGCGTTTTTTTGAGTCCCTGTTGCTTGTGTTGATCGCCGTGACGATTGTGGTGTCGCTGCAAACGGTGGGCGTGGCGTTGATGGTCGCCATGCTCGTCACCCCGGCGGCGACGGCCTACCTGCTCACCAAGCGCATGCTGCCGATGATGGCGCTGGCGGCGGTCATCGCAGCGGCATCGGGCGTGGTGGGACTGTATCTCTCGTACTACACCGGCGTCGCCTCCGGCGCGGCGATTGTGCTGACGTGTACGGCGTGTTTCGGCGTGGCGTGGGGGATACAGACGGTACGCCAGCGCGGATGAATTTTCTGTCAGCAGATTAATCGGATTGAGCAGATTTCGTTTGCAAACAAAAAAATCTGCTTAATCTGCTCAATCTGCTGATAAAACTCTCTATCTTGCCCCGCAGGCTTGCAGGCAGGCCTGCATATGCCCCCGCGACTCGGCGGCGATGGCGATGCACTGTTCCAGGGTGTAGCCCTGCCCCTTTGTGCCGATGATCTCCAAATCCAGCGGTCCGGCATAGCCGTATTCGTGCAGCACGCGGACGTAGCCCACGAGGTCAATGTCACTTGAAACCAACGCAAGTGGTGTTGTATCCCTGTTCCCTGACAATTTCCGCCAGCGTTTTGATTTCCGGGCGCAGCGGCCCCTTGTGGCGCAGTGCCACCATCTGTGTGCTGAACACATCCATCCCCGTGAGCATCGAGCCGTAGCCACTGGTCGTGGGGATGTAGGCGCTGTAGGTGCGCTCGAACAGCGTCCCGCCCTGCGCGAAGCGGTCAATGTGCGGCGTCGTGAGCCGGTGGTAGCCGTAGCAGCTCATGTGATCTGCGCGCAGCGAGTCAATGCCGATTAACAAAATGTTGGGTTTGCGTCGTCGTGGCATAATATTCTCCTAATAGGGTGGCTAAATTTATCTTCAATCTTCGCCCGAGCGCGGTAAAAGTCAAGGCGTTTTCTTATACTTGTGCCATTGCGGGATCGTTCAGATGAACCCGCTGTCCCTCGCGGACGGAGACATAAGTTTTGATAGGAGTGTATTGTAAGAGGTTGCCCTCAGATGTCAATTGCGAAGCTGTGAGATGGGTGTATTTCAACGTGGGGAAAAAGCCAGATAAACCTTTGATTTAACCGCAGAGTTCGCCGAGAGCGCAGAACAATCTTTGATAACTCTGTGGCCTCTGTGCTCTTTGGGGTAAAAGTCGCCCCTGTCTTGAAATGCACCCATTTTTTAACAAAATCTTGACGTATAGATTTAGTTATGTTATAATGTCACTATTGACGGGTATCGGAGGAACCCGTGCGATGATAAAGGTCAATCTTTCCGAACTTATTCACGCCAAACCGGGCAGTCGTGAAACCGCCGTTTTCGACATCGGCAACACCATCATTGATGACCTCGACCTGGGTTTTCTAAAGGGCAAACTCCATTTTACACGTGTAGCTTACGGGATTCTGGTTGAGGGGCAACTCGACGCTTCGGTCAAAACCGAATGTACCCGCTGCCTGACGCCCTTTTACGCACCTGTGGTCATCGAGCTAGAGGATACCATCAGCCTCCCCGGAGCAGAACTGACCCCTGAACGGCCCGTGCGTGTTGCTGAGGATGGATGGACCGATTTAGCACCGCTGATCGGTGAATATGCCTGGCTTGGGTTGCCGGTTAAACCGATCTGCTCGCCGGATTGTAAGGGCATTTGTCCCAACTGTGGCGGAAATATCAACCTTGGCGAGTGTACCTGTGATAATACGCCACCTGTAGACCCACGTTGGGAAGTGTTGCGCACTTTAGTTGGCGAAACTGATAAACCTTGACTGAATTGACCGCTACCAGAGCGGTCAACAGGCGTGGATACTTTGACTCTGGCCGTTGAGTGAACCATCCGACGGTTGGGCTAAAGACTACCGGTTTGTTTTTTTATTGAAGAGACACCGATACTACCGCACACCATGCAAGTGCGAAAATTTGCCAACGGATTGGACGGATTTTTAGCGGATTGTCCTTTTCAATCCGTTTCGTCCGTTGACATTTTCGAAGGAGGCCTATGAACGTTGTTCAGGATCTTTTGGAAAAGGCTGCAACTCAGGGATTTTTGGCAATAGAGGATGTTTTGGAAACACTGGGAACGGCGGAAGACGAAATGCCGGCGGATATTATCGTAGGAAAATTGCGGGAAGCGGGTATCGAGATTGAAACGGTTGTGGACGAAGAGGCCGAAGAGGCCGAAGACGCGAACGAAGAGCCTGACGTTGATGATGTAGATGAAGCAGAAGTTGCAGGGATCGAGGAAGAACCCTCTTTTGATGACTTCACCGATGAAGAAGTCGAGGCCTGGGATGGCGATATGTACGGCCTCGACGGGATTGGGGTTGATGACACGGTTGCACTTTACCTGCGGGAAATGGCGCGCGTGCCATTGCTCACGAATGACGAGGAAGTCACCTTAGCGAAGAAGATCGAACATGGGCGTGAGGCACAGCGTCTGTTGCAAAATGACGGGCATTATACAGCGGATGAACGGGCATGCCTTGAAGAAATCCTTCATGAAGGCATTGATGCGCGCGATCACTTAATCCGTGCCAACACCCGCCTCGTCGTCAGCATCGCCAAAAAGTACATCGGGCGCGGCGTACCGTTCCTGGATTTGATTCAGGAGGGCAACCTGGGCTTGATGAAGGCTGTCGAAAAGTTCGAGTATCAGCGCGGTTACCGCTTCAGCACTTACGCGACATGGTGGATTCGCCAGACGATCACTCGCGCCATTGCCGATCAGGGACGCACCATTCGCGTGCCGGTGCACATGAGTGACCGGATTCGCCGCTTGTATCGGCGGGCGCAAGAGATCGAGCAGGAACGGGGTACCCGTCCCACGCCAGAAGAGCTGGCAGAAGAAATGGGCCTGGAACCGCGCAAAGTCCAGTGGATGATGCGCGTCTCCTGGCAACCGTTGAGCCTCGAGCGTCCCGTGGGCGAAGACGATGACAGCGAGCTGAGCAACTTCATCGAAGACGACCGCACGCCTACGCCGCCCGATACCGCCTATCAAGGCATGTTGCGGGATCGCATCGAAGAGGCTTTGACGACCCTCAGCCCCCGCGAAGTGCGCATTTTGCGTATGCGATTTGGGTTGTATAATGGGAGGAGTTACACCCTCGAAGAGGTCGGGCAGAAATTCGGCCTGACCCGCGAGCGGATTCGACAGATCGAAGGACAGGCTTTACGGCGTCTGCGCCATCCGAGTCGCAGCCGCGATTTGAAGGATTATTTGCGATGACAATTTATGGTGTTGGCGTGATGATGATGCGTTCCATGCCGTGGCGCTGTGGGAGCGAGGCCCCATAAGCGTCAACGGTCCGTGACGCACGGAACACGGCAAAAACCCGCCAGCCTCGCTGGCGGGTTTTCTTATTTCTATCTTCAGTTATACTCTCAACGGATTCAACGAAATTTAACGGATTTCTCCGTTACATCCGTTCAATTCGTTGAGGCTATCTTATAGGAGGAGTGAGATGAACGACAAAAAGAAAGTCCTTGTTTCCATCGCCTGGCCTTATGCCAATGGCGACTTGCATATCGGCCACATTGCCGGTGCATATCTGCCTGCCGATATTTACGCGCGTTACCATCGCCTGGCTGGCAACGATGTCCTGGTGGTTTCCGGCTCGGACTCGCACGGCACACCGATCACCGTGCGCGCCGATAAGGAAGGCGTTACACCGCGGGAGATCTTCGAGCGCTACCACCGCCGTTTCCTCGACACTCAGCGCGATATCGGCATTTCGTATGATTTGTTTACCCACACCGATACTCCTAACCATCATCGCGTCGCCCAAGACATCTTCCTGGCCTTGCTGCGCAACGGTTATCTGTATGTGCAGAAACAGCAGCAGTATTATTCCGAGGTCTCGCAGCAGTTCTTGCCGGACCGTTATATCGAGGGGACGTGCCCGTATTGTGGTTATCTCGATGCCCGCGGCGATCAGTGCGATAACTGTGGGCGGTTGCTGGATGCCCTGGAATTGAAAAATCCGCGCAGCAAAATTGACGGCGCTACGCCGGTCATCCGCGAGACGGAGCACTTCTTCCTCGACCTTGAGAAGTTGGAGCCGCGTGTCCTGGAATATCTGCAAACCGGTAAAGAAGAATGGCGCCCCAACGTGCTCAATTTCTCGCTGAATTACGCCAAAGGCGGCCTCAAGGGACGGCCCATCACCCGTGATATTGAGTGGGGCATTCCCGTGCCGCTGGAAGGCTATGGGAGCAAGCGTTTGTACGTCTGGTTCGAGGCGGTAATCGGCTACCTCTCCGCCAGCATCGAGTGGGCGCGGCTTATCGGCGAGCCTGAAGCCTGGAAGGCCTGGTGGTACGATCCGCAGGCGTTGACGGTGTACTTCATCGGCAAGGATAACATCCCCTTCCACGCCATCATCTGGCCGGCAGAGCTGATGGGGGTGGAACGTTTGTATGAAGATGATCCCGCTAAGCGTCTCAACCTGCCCTATGACGTGCCCGCCAACGAGTTCATGAACCTGTCGGGCACACAGTTCTCCAAGAGTCGTGGAAATATGATTGCGGTGTCTGACCTGCTGGAACGCTATGACGCAGACGCTATCCGTTACTACGTCACCGTCGTGATGCCCGAAACCAGCGACAGCGACTTTTACTGGGATGATTTTGTCCAGCGCAACAACGGTGAACTGGTGGGCGTATGGGGGAATCTGGCGCACCGTGTATTGTCGTTCACCCATAAACACTTCGGCGCCGTGCCGGAGCCGGGTGAGCTGACCGACGTGGACCGCGAGTTGCTGGCGAAAGCCCAGGCCGCCTTTGACGCGGTGGGCGCACATCTGGCGGGACGGCGCTTCCGCGCTGCGCTGGCCGAGGCGATGAATCTGGCGCGCGAGGCGAACCGTTACCTGGAGGTTAAATCGCCGTGGGCGCAGATTAAGACGGATCGCGCGGCGAGCGGGACGACGCTCTACGTGGCGCTACAAGTGATCAATGCCCTCAAGGTGTTGCTCGCGCCGTTTTTGCCCTTCTCGGCAGAAAAGCTGCACAAGCTGCTCGGTTACACAGATCAGCTTTTCGGCAATCAGTATATCGAGGAGGTCGAGTCCGAGGGGCAACGTTATCCCGTGCTGCGCTATGATGCGACACCTGCCCGTGGACGCTGGGCGTTCGAGACCCTGCCCGTGGGTCGTCCCCTAAGCCAGCCCAGTCCATTGTTCAAGAAACTTGACGACAGTGTTGTTGATGAGGAACTCGCGCGCCTGGGGAAATCGTGATACTTTTCTCGACGGATCGAACGAATTTTGACGGCTTACGTCCCGTTCTACCGTGCCTGCTCATTTTCGCCATTCTCGTCACCACCTTAGACACACAATCGCTCTGGTGGGATGAGGGGATCAGCCTGCACCTGGCGACTTCCTCATGGGCGGAGATTATCGCGGATCGCGCGGCAAACATTCACCCGCCGTTGTACTTTTTTGCCCTCAAAGTATGGGTGAGCCTGGTGGGACACACGCCGTTTGCCGCGCGTTATCTCTCGTCTTTGGGTGCGACCCTGCTTCCGGCAGCCGTCTACATTTTTATCCGCCGCCGGATGGATCGGCGCACCGGACGGGCTGCGGCGTTGCTTGTGGCGCTGGCCCCACCTTTCGTCATCTATGGGCAGGAGGTGCGCGCCTATGCCTTCCTGCCGCTGCTGGCGCTCGCGCTCCTGGCGCAGGTATGGCCTGCATCTTCAGTTTTTTTACCGCGGAGTGCGCTGAGAGCGCAGAGAAGGATTAGAAAACTCAGCGCCCTCAGCGATCTCGGCGGTGGAATTTCTTCCCAACGGGCGCGTTGTGTAACTATTGAATCTTCATCCGAGAAGCCCGCGGCATATTACAATCCACTGCTCCTGGCGCTGATCCAAACTGCCTTCGTTCTCACCCACTACGCCGGCGTGATCGCTGTAGTGTGGGCGAACTTTGTGCTGTTGCTGCGCCTCATTCGCAGCAAAGACCGGCGCGCGTGGCGACGATGGCTGTTCAGCGTTGCCCTCACGGCGCTTCTGGCCACACCGTGGGTGACGTTGGTGCTGCTCACAGGGGCTGCGGGGTTAAAAACCGAGGCCGGCCTCGGCAATGTTCTTGACGAGCCGATTCCAGCGGCCTATCTGGCGCGTTTGTTGGGGATTTTTCACACCGTTGGCCTTCCTGAAGCGATGACCGATCCACTTTTGACGCGCCCCTCGGTGCTACTGGGAAGTTTATTGCTCATCGCGTTGGTTGTTGCGAATCTGAGAATCGGCGAATCGGCAAATCGGCGAACCACCCAACGACTCGACTATCTGACTACCCGACTCCCCGACCATTCGACGAGTCGGCTTGTTATCGTTTGGCTACTCCCTTTGCTGACCGCTGCGCTGATGTGGGTTCTCAGTCCACAATCCCATCCGCGTTACGTTTTGCCCTTTGTGATGGGGGGCTGGTTGCTTGCGGCGGCGTTGACGACGGCGCGTACCGTACCCCGCGGAGTGCGCGTCGCGCTTCTTGCTACCATATTGACGACGAGTCTCTTGGGGTTGCGTGCCTATCTCACCGAGCCGGCCTATGCGCGCAGCGATGTGCGGGGGGCTGCGGCTTACATTCGCGCCGTGGCTCTTCCCGGCGATGGGGCCTTCGCACCGCATACGGATTGGTCACTGGAGCAGTACGATGTTGGTGCGGCATATCTGGTCAACTTGCCCTCTCCGGCGGATGATCACGCCGTTGCTGCGGTGTTGCGTGACGTGGTACGCTCAAATTCCCATGTCTATCTGCTGGATTATCAGCGCAATGCCCTCGATCCACGCGGGCAGGTGCGGGCGAACCTGGCGTGGGGTGGGTGGCTTGAAGGCCGTGAGACGTTCCACGGCGTCTTCGTGGAACGTTATGTACTTTCTGCGGCGCCCGTACTGCCGGATTGTGCTCCGATTCCGGCCGCCTGTGTGCAAGGGGCATCTCCCTGTCTGGTCGGTGCGGCTTTCCTCACGATGCCGGTGAGCGGCGCAGCGTTGCCGGTGAGTTTGTGTTGGGACGGCGCGCCTGCTCCCACGCGCTACGCGGTAGCGTTGCGTCTGTATGCCCAAAACGGTGCGTTGGTGGCAGGCGCAGATACGCGGTTGTTGGATGGCGCGTTGCGCACAACCGAATTGTGGTCAACCGGGCCGGTAACGACATACCATCTCATTCCCTTGCCCGCAGGGCTGTTGCCGCGTGCCTATCGCCTGGAAGTTGGAGTCTATCCGCTGACCGAGGATGCCATCCCGGTATCGCTGGTGCGTGAGGGTGCGCCGCCGGTTCCCGCGCTCGCCCTGGGTGAAGTTACCCCTGTCGTCGCGCCCTGGGTGGCTGCCGGTGCTGCGGAAACGGCGCCGGTGACACTTTCCGGCCTGCGCCTGTACACTGCAACACTGTCCGCCAACGCGCTTTATCCGGGGCAAATCCTTTACGTCACTTCACGCTGGCAGGTGACGGCGGATGGCGTCAATCCGACCGGCGTGCGGCTGGTATTGCGGCAAGGTGAACGCGATCTGGCGTCTACGATGCTTTTCGAGGGATTGCCGGCTTTGCCGGAAGGACGTCCATTGTTGGAACACAGTGCCGTCCTTGTTCCGCCGGATGCTGAAGATGGCGCGGCAACGGTGATAGCGGTCGGCGATGATCGGCAGGTCGAGATCGGCGCGGTAACGTTGCATGTGGGCGAGCGCAGCTTTGTTGTCCCGCCGGTGACCTATCCCGTTGACGCGCAAGCCGGCGATGTGGCGACATTGCCTGGCATGGATATCGAGCCGGGTCTCGTTTTACGTTCTGGTGAACCGTTTACCGTCACCCTGATCTGGCGCGCCGGAAAGGATGCCGCGTGGCAAGACCTCACCGTTTTCACCCATCTGGTCGGTGCGGATGGCAACATCGTCGCGCAGCACGACGGCAAGCCGGTAAATGGCTTGCGTCCGACGTCCGGCTGGCTGGCCGGGGAAATTCTCGTGGATGCGCATGTTCTGACCTGGCAGCGTCCTTACGCCGGCCCGGCGACTTTGCGTTTGGGATTATACGATGCGTCAACCGGCGTACGGGTGCTCTGGGCAAACGGGGCCGATATGTGGGAATTCTCCAAGTCGCTGACCGTACAATAGAGGTTTTTTTCAAGCTAACTGACTCACAACAGGGCCTTTATTTGGGCGCATGTATGATTGTTTGACACTTCCCTTATTCCTGCTAAAATGGGTTCTATGAATATACGTACAGCCAAGCACCATCACCATACGTCAACACCACCCGATTCGGGAGGTTTGTTTGCGCGTATGGGTTAAAAGTTAAGCGCACCGACAAGCATAAGCCCCCCGAATCTACGGGGGGCTTTTTTATGTCAACGGATTGAACGGATTATAACGGATTTAGATTCTCGACTATCTGACTATCTGACTATCTGACTATCTGACTATCCGACTATCTGACTATCCGACTAACGACTATCAGACTATCAGGAGGAGTTATGCCCGAACGAACCGAAATTCGATTATCGTTACCCAGCAAAGGCCGTCTGGCCGAGGATGCGGTAAATTTTCTCGCGGCATGTGGCCTGCACGTGTACAAACCTAACCCCCGCCAGTACGCGGCGACGATCCCCGCGCTGCCCGGCGTGAGCGTTTTATTTCAACGCCCCACCGACATCGTCGTCAGCGTGCGCGACGGGAGCGTGGACTTCGGCA
>DAOSNS010000017.1:0-19564 GCA_035373625.1 Anaerolineae bacterium
AACAGTTTGCCTACATTCATCCCACGATGTTTTCAATGTAGCACAAGCTGTCAGCCTGTGACAGAAGCAAACTAACAGTTTGCCCTACATTCATCCCGCGATGTTTTCAATGTAGCACAAGCTGTCAGCTTGTGACAGAGGCAAACTAACAGTTTGCCCTACATTCATCCCACGATGTTTTCAATGTAGCACAAGCTGTCAGCTTGTGACAGAGGCAAACTAACAGTTTGCCCTACAAATCATTACCACGCCTCTCGTAAGATTTGTGTTACCTTCCGGCCCACGGTGTTGCGCGCGGCCAACATCGCGCTGATGACGCTCGCCAGGATGACCATGACGAGGATCGCGCTCGTCGTCAGCCAGTCGAAGGTGGGTTGCGTGGGCGCGTTGCGCATCGTGTTGTTCGTAACGTAGAAGACGTAGCCCAACAGCGTCCCGGCGACCACGCCCGCCAGCGATGCGCTGACCGTCATGACCACCGCCTCCAACGCGAACGCGCCGACCAGCTTCCGCTTGGGCATCCCGATGGCCTTGAGCATCCCGATCTCCAACCGCCGCACGTACACCGCCACGTAGACCACCGCGAAAACCCCGAAGATGCTGGTGATGAACGAGAGCACGGTCATGATCAGCATCAGGACGCGCGTGGTGCGCATGGATTGCTCGGTCATGCGAATCGTCTCGGCGGTGGATTGGACCCAGATCGAGGGGCGGGCGGCGAAGAACTCGCGCAGGGCGGCGACAACTTCGGTTTCGACCGCCCCCGGCTCGGTGGTAGAAAGGATGCGCGCGATGACCGGCTGTTCACGTTCATCCACGACGCATACGCCGGTCACACAGATGCTTTGCGCCGTCGGGTCGTTGGTCAGCCGCAGATAGGTGTCCAACGAAACGAACGCCGGAGACTGTCCCCAACGGATGTCGTTCTCATTACGCGAAAAGGCGCTGAAGCCCGGCATCCGCTCGATCAAACCGACGACGCGCATCGGCACGCTATGATCTTTGCCCTTCCCCTGCACTTTGATCACATCGCCCACGCGCACATCCATGTATTCCGCGTACCCCGCGCCCAGAATGATCGTGTCCGGCTCGCGGAAAATCGTCTCGAACATTTCCGGCCCGCCCACAGCGTATTCCGTGAGATCGCCGTACACGATACCGTCCAACGTGCCGGTCAAGCCCAGCACCTGTAGCGCCGTCGAACGCAGCTTGACTTTGTTGGTCACGTCAGCGTTATAGCCGGCCGTGATGCCCACCGCTTCGGCGATGCCGGGGATGTCGCGAAAATCGTCCAGGACGCTCGGCAGCAGGTTCTCCTGTTCGGCAGCGAAAAACGACCACGACCAGCGCGAGACATTGACCGCAATCGGCGCGCCGGCGTTGGAACGCGCCTGGATGTCGAAGTTTTTCTGTTCGAGCGCGGTCATCGTCCCCAAAAAGGTGGGCAGCGTGGCGCTGAAGACGACCATCAGCGAGATGATGGTGTTGCGCTGCTTCGCCCGGAGCAGGTTCGGTCCGGCGAAGAAGGTCAGACGCGGCGCGATTACGTCGCTCACAAGGAGCAGCAGACGCTCGAAGGGGATGGTGAGCGCGTAGAAGAGCAGGCTGACGCCGATGACGAGCAGCGCCAGCCCGCTGAACATGAAGACGCTGATGACGGATTCGTTGCCTTGCACAAACAGGTAGTTCGTGCCGATGAAAATCAGGCCCCACATGATCGTCAGGACGACGCCGGCGATGACGATGCGCCCGTCAAATTTGCGCGAGCGCAGCTTCGCCAGGTCTTCGATCTGGATGTTGTCGGCGGAACCGGGGTTGATGGCGTAGCGGATCTTGGTGTTCGCCGCCTTGCGGGCCGGCGCAATCGCCGACAGCGCCAGCACGATGGCGGCGGTGATCCCGGCGCGCAGCATCGCCGCGACGGTGATTGTCATGCGGAAATCAATGCCCATCTCGTTGCCCATCACGCCGCTGCTGGTGATGAGGTAATTCGCCACCGGCGCGACGACGGTGATGCTGAAAATCTGCCCGGCGATGATGCCCAACCCCACCCCAAACAGGCCGATGAAGGCGACTTCGATAAAAACCAGGCCGAAGAGGTGGCGGCGTTTCGCGCCGAGGATGCGCAGGAAGGCCAGGTCGCGCCGCCGTTCTTCGACATTGGTGTTGATGATCGAGTACAACAGCAGCCCCACGACGCCCATCACCAGGAAGCCGTAGACCGTGCTGACCGAGCGCATCACCGCGAAAGCGACGTCGCTCATATCGAGCGCCTCGCCCTTAGCGATGGAGAAGGCGTAGGTGTCCGCGTCGTCGCCGAGCGCGTCGTAGAGCCGTTCGGCGATGCGCCGCACGCGGAAGATCGCCGTCTGCGTGTTGACGGAGCTGTAGACGGCGTCATCCAGCACCACGACCAGCCGTTCGGCCCGTCCCGGCACGTCGAGCCAATCCTGGACGGTTGCCACACTCGCCAGGATGCCGTTTTGCCCGCCGCCGCCCAGACCGGTCGCCAGGGCAATGCCACTGACGGTGAAGCGGCGCGTCACACGGGTCATGCTACTGTCGGCGGGGCGTTCGTACCCTGCGACGCGCGACACCGGCAGGATGTAGCTCACGTCCACGCTGTCGCCGACCTTGAGGCCGTAAGTGTCCGCCGTGACGCGCAGGAGCACGATTTTGTCGCCTTCCAGATCGTAGACGCCATCCTGCACCGTCACCTGGCCCAGATCATCTTCAGGAGCACGCGCCACCAGCGAGGCATTGCCCACCTGTCCCCCAACACGCACTTCAACCACAGATTGGAAACGCGGGTATACGGCACTCACCAGGGGATGCGCCGCGTGCAGGACGGCAGTTGTTTCCGCAATATCAATATACTGGTTCGGGCTGGTTTCGGCGCGGGTGATGGTAATGTCGTGTTCACCGGCCTCGCGCTCGACGATTTCAACCACCTGACGCTGTAACGAATCCACGCCGTTGTTGAGCGTCACCAGCATCGCCGTAACAACCAGGAGCGCCAGCACCATGATAACGGTGCGCGCTTTGTGGCGGGAAAAACTTTTGAGGACGTAACGCGATATCATTCTTCGACGATGACCCCGTCCCGCAACTGAATCAACCGCGTGGCGAACTTCGCCATACGCGGATCGTGCGTCACGTAGATGACGGTGGTGCCCTTCTCGCGGTTGAGTCGGGCGACGATTTCCATCACCTCAAAGCCTGTCGCGGAGTCCAGGTCGCCGGTGATTTCGTCGCCGATGAGGATGGGGGGATCGTTCGCCAGAGCGCGGGCAATGGCGACCCGCTGTTGTTGTCCACCCGAAAGCTCGCTCGGATAATGTTGCGCGCGGTCGGAAAGCCCCACACTCTCCAGCAAAGTTTCGGCCTTACGGCGGCGTGCACGCCTGGGGAGGCCGGCCAGTGCCATCGGCACCTCGACATTTTCCAACGCCGTGAAATTCGCCAGCAGGTTGTAGTTCTGGAAGATGAAGCCCATCTTGACGAGCCGCAGCTCCGACAGGCGATCCTCCGACAGCGAGACGATATTCTCGCCGTCCACAATCACGTGACCGCGACTCGGCTCTTCGAGGCCGCCCAGGATGTTGAGCAGCGTCGTCTTGCCGGAGCCGCTCGGCCCCATCAGGCAGACGACTTCGCCACGCTCAACGTCCAGGGAGACCCCGCGCAATGCCTGGACCGCCTCTTTTCCCATCAGGAAGGACTTATGGATGTTTTCACAGCGGACAACACAATCGGCCATAGTTATACTCCACCCAGAAAACTCAAACTTCAGCGATTGAAGTCGCTTTCAGCCGGCCATCCACCGTTCGGCTAAGCTCATACCGAAGTCTGCGTAGACGCTGCCAGGTGACCACAAAAGTTGTAAAACCGACGCCTTTGCGTCTCACAATAGCTATACGGTTTATGGTGCCGAAGAGTTCCACAAACAACGCAAAAGGGCCGTCGCTATACGGCCCTTTTGCAATGCAGGCCCTGTCAATCATTTTCAACATCAGGTGATGTTACCGATATCTCAACCGTCACATAGCCCTCGTTATCGGAGAGGATGTCGTCGTTGATGCGCAAGTAAAACAGACCGGACCGGTCGGCGTAAAATGTCCCGCCACGGCCCACGATAAGAAGTGGCCCATCCTCGCCAATCCGTCCCAAAAGCACCCCTCCGGCAATCCCGTTGATGGGATAGGTGTCTGGAGCGCGATATTTATGATGACCTTCCGGGCCGTGATACTCGCCCGGCGTATACAACCACGTTCCCTGCGCACGTATACGGATGAGGTCGCCCTGCTTGACATAGATGCCCACGCTTTGCCAATCGCGATAAGCATAGATGCGCGGCTGCGACAGATCGCTTTGCTGCGTAGGGCCGAGGCCACGCCGAACCAGCGCGATACCGGCGACGCCCAGCACGATCACCGCCACACTTACAATGATCCATGCACGTTTCATAGCCAGCTCCTTTGGAGAGGGTAGCCAGTAGACCGTAGACGGTAGACAGGGGAAGGAACCCCGTCTACTGTCTGTCATCTGCCGTCTACTTACCTACGGCGTCGTCCGCAGTTCGACAACGGGAACGGTTTCACCTGTTCCACCGGTAATGATCCATTTGCTGTTGTCTTTCAACTGTTGGGCAATCAAAAACTGCAGGTATTTCTCGCCCAGTTCCCCCTTCCCCTGAAGTGCCGTGAGGAGTGCCTGCATGGCTTCGCGCTCGGCAGCAGAGGTAAGGGCGATGCGCTGCGCATCGGCTTCGGCCAGGGCGGTGATTTCATAGGCGCTACCCTCGGCCTTCTTCTGCGCGGCGTAGAACTCGGCATCCGCCAGGGTGCGACGTTGCGCGGCTTCGGCCTGCGCCTGTTCCTGCCGCTGGACGGCAACCATGCGATCCTTGATCGCCGTCACAACCTCTTCCGGCGGTGATGCGGATTGGATCTGCACCGTGACGAACTGAACACCGTACTGCTGTTCCTTCTCACGCAGCGCCGCCATCACTTCGTTGTTCATTTCTGCACGGCTATGCATAACCTCGGTCATTTCTTTTGTGTTGACGACGTCCCGCAGTTTGCCCTGGACGAACTCGAAGATGATGCGTTCCGGGTCATCCACTTCCAGAGCAAAACGCTGGGGGTCGCTCACCCGATAGGTGTACTGCAACGAGACATCCATCGTCACGTCGTCGGAGGTCATGGCCGAGACGCGCTCCACATAGCCCAAACGCTCGTTCACCTTGACGATGATGACTGTGTCTACCAGCGGAATCTGCACGTGCCAGCCGGGTTCGTCAACGGCGATGAAGCGTCCACCGCGCAGGTGTAATCCGCGTTCGTAGGCATGGATTTTGTAGATGGCAGAACGCCCGACCAACACGAGAAACACCAGCACAATCATTGCGGCCAACACAACCATCGCCAGCTTAAAGAGCCGTTCCAGCAAACTATCCGTAGACTTGCGCGCCGGCTGATGCATATCCGGCGCAATAGTTGTTTGTGTCATTGCACACCTCCACATTGAGATATAGGTTACGTCCTCAGTGTAAATCCAGTGGAGGGTGGTGTCTACTGTGAAAATCTACAGTATTCCAGATGCGCCTGTGCCCACACGGCTGCCTCGACGCGCGAGACAACGCCGAGTTTGCGCAAGATATTGCTCACGTGGAAATCCGTTGTGCGCACGGTGATGTTGAGTGTCTGCGCGATCTCCTTGTTGCTCAAGCCATCGGCAACCAACCGCAGGACTTCACATTCACGCTCGGTAAGGCTATCACGGACCTGCGCCACTTCTGCCTGCCAGCGCATCACGCGCGCCATCTGCGCCGCCGACCATAATCCCTGTCCTTCCATCGTGGCGCGCACGGCGGCAACGATTTGCCCCGGCGCTTCGTTTTTGAGCAGGTAGCCCACGGCGCCGGCGGTCCACATTCCGGCGAGATAGCGGTCATCATCGTAGGCAGAAAGCGCCAGTACCCGCACCGGCCATCCGCACCGGCGGATTTCTGACGCTACGCTGGCGCCGTCACGGTCCGGAAGCTGGCAATCCAGTACCACGACATCCGGGCGCAGCATCTCGATCAATGCCAACGCCGCATCACCATCATCTGCCTCGCCCACGACTTCGATATCGGGGGCGCGATCCAGCAGCACGCGCAGCCCCATCCGCAGGGCGGGGTGGTCATCGGCAAGCAAAACGCGAATGATAGCCACGGTTACATCTTCTTTCTATCAGCAGATTAAGCAGATTTAGCAGATGAAATCTTACAAATCTGCTTAATCTGCTAAATCTGCTGATAAGAACTACTCGCGCCGCAACAAAGCATCGAATTCTTCAGCGGCATCCACCAGACGGCCCGGTTTGCGGGTGAGGCTGAACCAGTCCCATTGGTCACCATGCGGGAAGTCGTCAAGGAACCAGACCAGTGCCACAATCTGTGGTTCGGCGTTGATCACATCCAACGCTGCGGTTAGCCAGCCGCGTGGATAGTTCTGTGCCGGCGGGATCCCGGCTTCGCGGTCGTAGGTGTTGGTGGAGATGATGTACACGGGCAATCCGCGTGTGGTGGGATAAGCGTTGATGATGTCCAGCCAATCGCGGTAGACACCGAAGCCCACACGCGCCCCGTCCCATGCTTCGCGGTGCAGGTCCACACGTGGCTCATCGGCGCGAAACGTACCTGCCATCTCCGGCGCATCCGGGAGTCCCGGGGCCTGCACATCGAAACCGTCCGGCGCAGCAAGTGGAATTCCCGCCGCCGCTTTCGCCCGCGCAGCCTCATTGAGCAAAGCAACGAGGGTATTCATCATATTGAGCCAGGGCACGTCAATCGTGTACGTGCGCTCGCCATCCTGCTCTGTTGTCCAGGGGCGCAGCGGGCCGACAAGCACCCGCGTGTTGGGATTTTCGATGCGGATCGTTTGCACGACGTTATCGGTGTGGCTCACATCCTCGCCATAACCGTTGAAGACGCGAGCATACCATGCCGGTGGGATCGGTCGCCCCTGCGTCAGCGCGTTGACCTCCGCCGTGTTGTAATCCGCGCCGACGATGAAGCCGTACACATCCCGCATCCGCGCATCACGGGCCAAACGGCGGAAGTATTCCAGGTACTCCGTGAGCATTAGATAATCTCCCTCGGCCGGCAGACTTTGCATTTGATCGTAATCCACCCGCACGAGGACCCGCAACCCCCTGGCATGGTGGGCGGCAATCCGCGCCGCCAGATCATCCACTCCCCAGAACGGCTCCTCGGCATGCCGTGCATAAGTGATCTCCACAGCCCAGCCGCTGCGTCCATACCAGTCCCGCGTCACACTGGGCAGCACCACTCCCAACTTCGTCGGCGTCGTGACGACACGAGGCGAGCGAACCTCTCCCAAGACAAACCGTGCCCGTTCCACACAACCGGTATGACAATCATGGTAAAAACGCAGTTCGTACCCGGTTTTGTCGGGAACGGTGAACGTCCAACGCCACATCCACATTTCACCGATGCGTCTTGCCTGCCCCTGGGGAGTTGCCGGGGCGCCGTCCACAGTGAGTGTCACAAATGTCCACGGCTCCACGTCCGTCACCAGCGCCGTCACCTTCTCGCCGGATGGTACGCCTGCCGGTTCTAATGCCAGACGCGGCCACGACAAGCCGCTTTCATCCCCCGGCACGACATACACCTTCCCGCGGATCGGCAGCAACCAATATCCGGCGACAAGCACGATCGCCAGCACCAGCCACCACAGCTTACGAATTACGATTGATGAACTACGCATCTTTTGCACGTTTCCGGCGGATCACAATCCACTGTTGCGACAGCGCGAGATTGTGATCCCGCGCAAGCTCGCTTGTTTCTTACACACTTCCGGCGGATCATAATCCGCCGATGTTCCCGGTCATAAGCACTCCGCATTTCATCGGCTGAAGCCCGATGTATACGTGTACACCCAGGCTTTAGCCGGTTTTCGCCACGCCTTCAATTGTCAACATCACGAATCTTGCACAAGTTCCCACATCATCCACTCCCGGACTTTCAATGATCAACTCGCTATCATGCCGCCGCAGGATTTCGGCAACGATGGACAGGCCCAATCCGCTACCCTCGATACCCTTAGGTGCAGCACGGTAGAAGCGGCGCGTGACATAGGGGAGGTGCTCCGGTGGGATGCCGGGGCCGGTATCACAAACGGCGCAGGCAATGCCGTTGGGTGCGCGGCGCAACGATATGGTGATGCGGTCACCGGGCCGCGCATATTTGAAAGCATTGTCCAACAAATTAAGAAAGACTTGCCGCAGGCGGTCGGCGTTGGCGGAGACAAACGGCAATGGAGATTCGGCTTCCAACGAGAGCGCCATCTGCCGCTCCACCGCGCGGGGCGTGGATTGCAACACCACATCTTCCACCAATGCCACCAGATCCACAGGGCGGCGCGGAAGTTCCTGGGATGTCTCCAGGCGTCCCAGTTCCAGCATATCGTTGAGCAGGCGCGCCATCCGCTGCGCCTCGTCTTTGGCCAACGCAAGTGATTGTTGTTGCACCTCTTTGCCCACGTCGCCCAAGCCCAGGATCTCCAGGTGCGTCAGAAGGGTGGCGATGGGCGTGCGCAATTCATGACCCAGGTCGTTGATGAGGGCGCGCCCGGCCTGTTCGGTACGTTGCTGCGCGGTAATATCGAGCAGAAAGACGAAATCACGCCCATTCCAGGGAATCACCCACCAGCGCACCGTCTGCCCAGAAGCAAACGTGATGGTGCGATAGCGTCCCGCCCCGGTCGCGATCTCCTGACGCGCAGCGTCCCGGTCGGTCTCCAGCAGTGGAAGCCAGTCTGCATCGGGTAGCGTGCCCACATCGCCGGGCAGATGCAACAAACGGCGCGCGTAAGCGTTTACATAGCCCACCGTCTCTCCTTCCAACGCCGCCACGCCAAACGGGGCATCGTTCAACGCATCCAGCAGCGATGCGCCATCAGACAGGCGCATCCTCCCCCGCTGTCGGCGCTGCGCCAGGTAGAACCCAATCTCAACAGCAGCGATGACAAACAGGATGAGGATAAAAAGCAGTGTCTGAAGATCAAAAGCCAGCATGAAACGCGCTATCCTGCCCTTTGATTAGGGCAACTGTAAGAAGCAGGGCAAAGTCCTTCATAGACTTCGCTTTTGCATAAGCATGCTGCGTGCTTCGCACAAGACAGCGTCGAAATGGGCTTCCAGCGCCGCATTGACGCCGCGCAACCCGGCCACCACCGCCTCTGCCCAATCCAGGTAGTCAAGCAGGCGTTCATGAGTCCAGCCCTCCGGCGAGTCGTGACTAATATCATAGACGTTGGCGATTTTGTCGGCCAACTTGATGAGCTGTGCCTTATGGGGCAGATGTGGCGCATGCTCGATCTGCAATTGTTTACGCCGCTCTTTGGGCAAGGATTTGTCATCGGTGACTTCCTGAACAAGCGCCAGGACCTCCGCGCCAAACAAGGTCTCCAGCTCATCCGCCGTGGTTGCGGTATCTTCAAGGGTATCGTGGAGCAGGGCGGCGATCAGAGTGGGCATATCCCGCACCCCACCCACGTCCCACAGAATTTCAACCACGCGAATGGGATGGTTGATATACGGCAGTTGAGCGATCCCTTTACGCCGTTGATGTTGATGCTTGTCCGCAGCAAAACTAAGCGCGCGCAGAAATATACCGAAATCTTGATCAGTCAGCATCTGACCTCCTTGCCGCAATACGATGACGCAGGTCTTCTAACTCGGAATCCGTGAGTAGCTCTTCGGGTCGCGGCTCGACCACACCCAAGAGCCGCACGCGCAGCTCACGGTGGGTCAACCACTCGTCGCCCGGCCCCATCGTCGTGCGCGGGTGCGCTTCGACATCCTCTGGCGCGACGGCTTCGTCAATAATGTAGAGGTAGCCGGGCTGTGTGCCGTTATGCTTAATGTGTCCGTCGTCGTCAATGCAGACAATCATCGGCTTGTGCGCGAAGATCCGCGCCAGGTCGCGCCGCTGTGTGATCGTGCTTCCCACACGTAGCGTCGTCAACACGAAAGGTGAGCCATGATACCAGGGTTGTGTGTAATCCATTTTTGCTCCATCTGCTGACAAAACCGTTATTCTACCCAACATTGAGGGAATGAAAACTTACAAGACATTCGGGCGAACGGCACGGATCACATCAAGCGAGGTCAACGCCTCTTCGATCTCCAGCTCAAAGATGATCGGGCCGTTGAACTGGACTTCGGTCAGCCGGTCGAGGAAGCGCGGCAAATCCAGGTCGCCGGTGCCCAGGACGCTGTGATCCTTGCCGTAGACAATCGCCTGTTGTGACGCCGGGATGGGAGCGTCGTGCAGATGGATTTCGGCCATGCGCGGCAGACACAGCTCCAGGGCGTGGAAGAATTCTACGTCCCCGGAGAACCCCGACAGCACGTGCCCCACATCAAAGCACAGCGACAGATCGAATTTCTCCGCTATCTCCAGCGTGAGATCGAGTGGAAATTCGATCGTCTCGATCGCCAATTGGCGACCGGGGATGCCGGTCTCGCTCAAAAGTACGTGGATACTTTCCATAGCACCGGCCTGAAATTGCCGCATCAACATCGCCCGGCCCAATTCCGGCAGCTTCATGCGGTAAAACTCCGCCGCGAGCGCGCCCGTGGCATGGAGGACGTAGACTTCCGGTTGCAGCGGCAATGTCGCGCGAACAACGTCAATGAGTGCGCGGGTCGAACCGTGACGCACGGGGGTCAGCGGTGTCGAAGGCTCTACCGACCACAACGGCAGGTGAACGGTATATGCCAGGCCCAACTCGGCCTTCAGCGCCGCCAACCGCTCGATGGCCGGTGGGGCGAACGTCTGCGGCATAAACATCACCAGATCGCCGCCCAACTCCATCAGCCGGAAACCGTGAGCGTGCAGCTTGCACACCAGCGTGACGTTCTCGAATGTGGTGACGTAGCCCATCATCTCCTGGGGACTCAAGCCGGCAGGGATCAATTCTTTCATTTGCATGGTCATGATGCCGAAGCGCATAAGAACCTCCTTTGAAAATAGTTTGATAGCCGTTAGTCGGGTAGTCGTTAGTCGGATAGTCGAACGTTATCATATCACGATTTCGCATGATATTCAAAATATTCAAAGCAGATTCGGACGGCAATCTTTGCCCAAGTTATGCTATAATAAGCTCAATACTGTACCGATCTGCCGATTCGATTATGCTTGCCGATATTCATAGCCTGCTGGTTCATGGGATCGCGGCCGCCAAGGCCGGGGAAAAGTCCAGTGCACGGCGCTACCTGGAGCGCGTCTTGCTGGACAGTGACGCCACACGCGACGAGAAGGTCCAGGCGCATCTCTGGCTATCCAGAATCAGCGATACGCCAACAGAACAACACGAGCACCTGGAACAGGCCCTGGCCCTCGATCCACTCAACACTCTGGCGCGGCGAGAGCTGGCGATCCTCAATGGGCAACTCAAGGAAGAGGACATCATTGACCCCGACCGACCGCCGGCACAAGCCCCAGATGCTGCCCCTGAGACAATTAAGGCAAAGCGTTTTACCTGCCCGCAGTGCGGCGGCGCCATGCAATTTGAACCCGACGGGACCATGCTTTATTGTGCGTACTGCAACCATCGCCAAACGGTGTTCTCTGCACTCACGGAGGGGCTGGCGATCGAAGAACACGATTTTATCCTGGCGATGGCGACGGCTAAAGGGCACGCGGTGCCGGCCGGGGTCCATACACTCCGCTGTCAGGGTTGTCAGGCTCAGCTCATCACTTCCGGCAAAATCTCGGCGAAGTGCCCTTACTGCGGTTCGCCGCACGTCGTCGAGGTCGAAACGCTGGCGTTGGTGCAGCCGGAAGGCATCATCCCTTTTGCCGTCACCGCAGAGAAGGCGCAGAAAACCTTCCGCCTCTGGCTGAACAAACACATCCACAGCGACCAGATTCGTACCACCCGCGTGCGTGGGCTATACCTGCCCGCGTGGACCTTTGACATCAGCCGCGAGATACGCTGGCGCGGCATTGAGCCGGAGGGGTCCCCCATTCCAGGCGTAGGGAGGGGTATGGGAATCAGTACCGTGTCCGGCACATCACGGCTGCGCGTTCACGAAGGCAACTACTACGCCTACGAGGATGATGTCCTTGTTATGGCAACACATACCTTGCCCAGCGACCTGCTCAGCGTCTCCCAGAAGTTCTTGCTGGAAGAAGCCGTCCCTTACGATAGCGCCTACCTGGCCGACTGGCCTGCCGAAATCTACAGCATCTCCGCGGCGGACGCCTCGCTCGTCGCCCGCCGCATAGCGCTTGAGAAAGGAAAAAAAGCCGCGCGTTTGCAGGCTTTGACGAACGTGCCCGACATCGAAAACCTGCAAGTATCTTCACCCAACATCGCGGTGCTCGCCTACAAACTGTTGCTGCTCCCGTTCTGGATCGCCAACTACCGCTACGAAGGGGACATCTACACCGTCGCCATCAATGGGCAGACCAATCACATCTGCGGTCAAAAACCGCCCGGCTTGCTCAAGAAGTTTTTCGGCAACCTCTTTGGGTAGTTTGGGGATGAGGATTTTAAACTATGACCACAGGCTACATCTGCAACATCCAACGCTTCTCCGTCCACGATGGACCGGGAATCCGCACGACCGTCTTCCTTAAAGGCTGCACGCTGCGTTGTTTCTGGTGTCACAACCCGGAAAGCATCCGCCCCAAACCCGAAGTGCAGTTCTTCGCCAACCGCTGCATTGGGTGCGGGGCGTGCGTGGAAGCATGCCCGGAAGGCGCGCAAGGCTTCGACGGGAACGGCCTCCGCACCTTCGACCACGAAAAATGCATAGCGTGTGGCAAGTGTGTGGCTGTCTGTTACGCCGAAGCACTCGTCTTCAGCGCCAAAGGGATGACCGCCGAGGCCGTCGTGGATGAAATCCTGCTCGACCGCGCGTTCTACGAAAGCTCCGGCGGCGGCGTGACGCTTTCTGGTGGCGAACCGGCGCTGCAAGTCGAATTCTCACAGGAGATCCTCGCACGCTGCAAGGCAGCCGGGCTGCACACCGCCATCGAGACCGCCGCCAACGTGCCCTGGGAAAGTCTGGCGATGCTCCTGCCGCTCACCGACCTGGTGATGATGGACATCAAACACATGGATTCCGCCAAACACCGCGAGGCCGTCGGCGCGCCCAACGCGCTGCTTTTGGAGAACGCCCGCCGCCTCGCCGTAAGCGACAAGCCGCTCCTCTTCCGCATCCCCGTCATCCCCACGGTCAACGACACACCGGAAGAGGTCGCCGCAATCGCTGCCTTCGTGCGTGAGCTGCACGATCTGCGTGCTGCACGCCACAACGGCGTGTCGGAGCATCCCGCGCCCATCACCCTGGAGCTATTGCCTTTCCATCGCATGGCCGCAGATAAATACGCCAGTCTGGGATGGATTTACCGCGCCGCTGACCTGACCCCGCCGACTAAAGAATTTATGGCAACGCTCACCGCCGCTGCGGAGGCACAGGGTATCCCCGTCCACAGCAGGTAAACGCTCAATAGCGGTGAATGATAATCTGTCAACAACCTCAATCACTTTTCAGGAGAAAACAATGTCCAACCATAAAATCGCCCTGATTACGGACAGTACGTGCGATTTGCCGGCGGAACTGCGTGAACAATACGCTATCCACGTCGTGCCGTTGTCCATCATCTGGGGAAGCGAACAACTGCGCGACGGGGTTGACATCCAACCGGAGGCATTTTACGAGCGGCTGGTCGCCGATCCGACCTACCCCACCACATCGCAGCCCACGCCGCAGGATTTCTTGAACGCCTATGAGAACGCGGCTCGACAAGGCGCGAAAGAAATCGTCGTCATCACCATCAGCCGTGCCATGAGCGGTACGTATGAATCGGCACAGTTAGCCGCGCCGATCATCGGCATCCCCGTTCATCTTGCGGATTCCAGGGCTAACTCGATGAGCCTGGGCTGGCAAGTGTTGGCAGCCGCGCGTGCGCGGGAGGCCGGTGGGGACGCAGCAGCGATGATCGCAGCCGCCGACTCCGCCCGCAAGACCATGGTCTACGTCATCACGCTCGACACACTGGAATACCTTCGCAAAGGAGGACGCATCGGCGGCGCGACTGCCTTCATCGGCACATTGTTGAACTTCAAGCCGCAGATTTGGGTGAACCACGAGACGGGCATGGTCGAAGCCGGACACCGTTCACGCACGCGCCAAAAGGCCCTACAAGCCCTGTACAACGATTTCTTCGCCCGACTCGACACTCGCAAGAAGATGCGGATCGCCGTGCTGCACAATGCCGTGCTGCCCGATGCCGAGGCTCTGGCAGCCCGCGTACAAGCCGAGTTTGCACCGGCGGAACTGATCATCAGCATCGTCTCACCCGTGCTTGGCGTCCATACAGGGCCGCGCGCCATCGCCCTGTGCGGGTATACGGAAGATTGAGTCCCCTATGAAAAGTAAGCTATCCGGCATTGTCATCATCGCACTCGCCCTGGTCGGCCTGATGCTGAACGCGGTACCGTCGCGAGTCCTTGATGCATCCATGGTTACCCCGGCGCCCCACACCGTCATCACCTCCACGGTTGCGCCGCGCAACATCATCCTCCTCATCGGCGACGGAATGGGGGCAGAACACATCCGCGCTGCCGGGATGTATCGGTATGGCAGCGCGGGGACGCTGATGCTGGAATCTCTTCCCTACACCAGCACGATGAGCACCTACTCGTCCGATAACTTCATCACCGACTCGGCAGCGGCTGCTACGGCAATGGCAACCGGCCACAAAGTTGCCAACGGGGTGCTTTCCATTGCCTGGCCCGGCGACGAGCGTGAACTCGAAACGCTGTTGGAGCGCTTCCACACCTACTGCAAGCGCGCAGGGCTGGTCACGACGACGCCTGCGACCAACGCCACTCCCGCGGCCTTCGGTGCTCACGAGTTCTCGCGCAGCAACTACAACAACATCGCCAATGATTATCTCATGCAGACCCGCCCCGATATTCTGTTCGGCGGTGGAGGCTACGGCCTGAATCCAACCAATGCCGCGGCGGCCGGTTACACAGTCGTGCTCGACCGCGCAGGTCTACAGGCGCTCACGCCGCCGATCGGGCGGGTTTCCGGGCAGTTCGGAGTCACCAACTTGCCCTACGAATACGATTATTTCATCGGCAGCGACCCCGGCTATACCACCCTGCCCCATCTGTCGGAAATGGTCACAACGGCGCTGACACTGCTGGAAAACGCGCCCAACGGTTTTTTCCTGATGGTCGAAGGGGGACGGATTGACCATGCCGCCCATGCCAACGACATCGCACGCACCGTTTTCGAGGTGCTGGAATTTGACCGCGCCGTCACGATAGCCTACACCTGGGCACTTTCCCACACCGACACGCTCATCATCGTCACGGCGGATCACGAAACCGGCGGGCTGAGTATCATCGCCAATAATGGCGCAGGAAACTTCCCCACCGTCACCTGGGCAAGCACCGGCCACACCGCCGCCAATGTCCCGGTTTACGCCTGGGGGATCAATGCAGAGTTGGCAGTGCATGTGGAAGATAATACAGACATCTATTCTCTGGCAACCGCCGGCCTGAGCGGGACAACGCCGTGCACGCCTACTTCAGCGCGTTTGGTCACCTTTCGCAACCGTCGCTTGTTGAAACCGCGCTAAGCCGGGCGGTCAGCGACCTGGGACAAAAGGTATCCTATGACCGAACAACCATTTGAAATCTGGCTACAACGGGCCAGGAGCCGCCTTAAATTATTGCACGCACCGGCAAAAGCGAAGGCGTCATAACTGTAATCGTGCCCGTCCTTATCTCCGACGCAGCACCATCCCCGCCGCCTGCTTCAACTCCTCAATCCGCAACAGCAGCGCCAGCACAACGTAGACGACCACGCCCACCATCACCCCGCCGACGCCCTGCACCAGGATACTTTCCGGCGCGACGTGCATCCAGCCGATCAACGCCGCGCCCATCCCCACAGCGGCAAGCAGAACGCGCAATGCCTGCCAGGCCAGGCCGCGCACGTCGAATCCGCCGATACGCCGGTAGATCAACACCAGCAACACGGCCATCTGCGTCGTCATTGCCAATGCGCTCGCCAGCGCCAGCCCACCGTGCGGCATCCATCCCAGCGCGGTAAACAGCAGCGGCAACAACCGCCCCAACAGGACATTCAGCGCCACCGAGAGCAACGCCGCCAGCGCCGGCGTCCAGGTATCGTGCAGCGCATAAAACGCCCGCGCCAGCACCTCGATCGCCGACATGCCCACCAGTCCCACGGCAAAAAAGAGGAGTCCCCACGCCACCGCCTGTGTGGAAGCCGCATCGAATTCGCCGCGTTGGAACACGAGCGCGATGATGGGCCGCCCCAGAGTCATCAGACCTACTGCCGCCGGCAGCGTCACCGCGACGATGACACGCAACATCAGCGAGAGCGTCTGGCGCAGCGCGTCGGTCTCTTCACGCGCCGCCTGTTCGGCAAAAGTCGGGAACACCGCCGTCCCCACCGCCTGTGCAAACACGCCTTGCGGCAGCAACATAATCAGCCACGCATACTCCAACGCCGCAATCGCGCCGCTGCCCAACCGTGAGGCCAGGTTGTTGGTGACGAGCATGTTCACCTGCACCGCCGCCACACCCAACACCCGCGGAGCCATCAGCTTGCCTACCTGAAGCACGCCGGGATCGCCACGCCCCACGATCGGCCAATAACGCGCGCCGTAACGGATCAGGCCGGGCACCTGGATCAAGAGATGCGCCACCGCGCCGAGCACCGTCCCAATCGCCGGCCCCATCGGTCCCAGACCGGTCTCGCCGCCCCAAATGCCCCCACCGATGAGCGCCAGGTTGTAGAGGATCGGCGCCAGCGCCGGCAAGAGAAAATGTTGATGGGCATTGAGAATCCCCATCACCACGCCGCTAACACCGAAGATCGCCGTCGAAAGCAGCATTACCCGCATCAAGGCGACAATTTGCGCCTGCACGTCCGGGGGAAGCGCGGGCGCGATCAACACGCGCACCAGCCAGGGCGCGAACACAATGCATAGCAGGCTCAATGGGACGAGAACGATCAGGAGGATATTGATGATAGCAGAGGCCAGCTTCCACGCGGATTCGGTCTCACCGCGCGCCAGTCGCCCGGTGAACAACGGAATGAAGGCCGAGCCGAGCGCACCGCCCGCCACGACGAAGAAAATCGCTTCGGGGACGCGCTGCGCGGCAACATAGGCATCCATTGCCGGCCCTGTGCCAAAGTAGTGCCCGAAGACCATCTGCCGCACCACACCCAACAGGCGGCTTACAGCAAATGCCGCCATCACCAGGACGGCGGCTCGTGCAACACGACGTTGAGTATTTTCCATACCAGAACCCCAAAATAAACCACAGATGCCCGGTGAATTCCTCTCCCGTCTACTGTTTACCTTCTACCAATATCCCACTGTACGCCGCTGCCGCTTTCACTACCAGCGTCGCGTAACACCCCGACGGCAATGTGAAGTTGACCGTGATGGCCTGCCGACCGGGGAAGTATTCATCGGCGGATGGCGGCCTGACCACCACGTCGGTGGGCGCAAACCAGACGCCGCGTTCACCTTTGGCAAGATAGACACGCTGTAAAATACGCGCTTTGAAGTCGTGCAACGTCAGGCCTTCCGCCGCAAAGACGGCCTCCGCGGCTTCGCCGGCTATACCTGTATAGCATGCCGTCAAGCGTGGCAGATCAATTTCCAGCTTCTTCACGTCGTCCGGCACGACACCGGCGGTCGGCAAGGGGAAAGCCGTCCCGACAATATCCAGGGTCAGCGTAACAGGCACAGCGCGCTCAAAGCACCGTGCTGCAATATGATTCCACACCCACGACTGATAAGCCGCAAGGTAGATGGACAACAGACGATCCTGGATCAGATTCACCGCTTTGCCGTAATCGTGCGGATGATCCTTGAGGTAGGTGATCACGCTGCGCAAATTCGAGGGACGTGGCGCCTGATGCAGCAAAAAACCCCATTGTCCCCAGTGGCTTTTCACCAGGGCCTTGAACTCACGCACATCGGCAGGATCGCCAAGCATGGGTTCTTCCAGATAAAAATGCACCACCTGCTCGGCGTCGCGCATCAAAATCGCCTTGCCGATAAACCCCTTCGCAGTCAGCGACCCAAAACGCTGTTCATCGAAATAGTTGGGCAGGCCCTCGGTTTCCAGGCGACGCAGCGTATCGGTTAACGTCAGGGCATCTTGTTCCGACAGATCGCGCACAACGATAGTGAAGCGGTTGCCAAGCACATCTTTAGGCTGCAACGCGCGCGGCCCCCACCCCACACGTTGAGCGATGAAGCCCTTATCCCTGATCTGCTCTGCCCCACGCTTGCGAACGCTGGCATACTGGACGGCAATGGCGCCGGCATCTTTGAGCGCCGGAAACGTCACCATACTGGGGGTGAGCTTCAACCGTGCGGCGAGAATGTCGCGTACTTCCAACGTCGAAATATCGCGCTTCTCGACGCGATAATAAGCATACGCACCACGCTCTCCGGGTAAATGGATGAGTTCCTCAACCTGAAAGTCTTCGGGGATATGCTTGATACGCATCGGCAATGTCCTGGTACATTAAGGGATGGTGACGGTCGCTGTGGGTGACGGAGGAAGCGGCGTGGGCGTAGGCATCTCTTTGACAAAGATGACGTGCTCAAAGCCCAGGCTCAGGATGAGTGAACGCAGCACCGTGCGGGCGTTGTCCTCCGCCATTTCCAGCAAACCATCCTCGATTGCGGCCTGCAAGATCATCCGCTCGGCCTCCTGGCGTGCGGCAGTTTCCAGTTGCGGATTCAACCCCGCTACGCCGGTACGCCGGTCGTACACATACGTCCGGCTGTTATCTAGCGTGGCGACGAAGACTTCGGCGGACGGCAGGCGCACATACACCGTACCATCGTCGGTAGTCATCAAATCGGCGGGGCCGATGTACGACAAATCCACACCCGCGATGACCTCACCGTGCGCGATGAGGAGTAGCTTATCGCCGAACAGAAAGCCCAATGCTCCCTGTCCCGATTCCGCCGTGATGACCTTTTCAATCTGATAGGAAGCCGTTTCCAGACGGCTCAAGGCTTGCACACCTTCGATCACGGTGGCGGCACTTGGATAAATGGTCGGAGTCGGTTGCGGAAAGAGTTTTTGCGGGTCTACAACGGGTTTCTGGGATTCTTTGCGTGACTCAACGTACAGCCATACCCCCGCAACACATACGGCAAGCAAACCGATCCACATCAAAAGACGCCCTAGTCTTGACATAGTTACTCCTTATGAACGTTGAAACGTTAGAACGTTTGAACGTCGGTTTCATCTCAAAAAAGCCCTTATCGCTACAAGCATACTACGATTTGGCAACTCCGTCAACAGAGCAGGTCGGGGCTTTATCATGCTTGCCCCATTCTTGCTTCGAGGGGAACGCCAGTTCCCCGCTTTTAATGAATTTTAAGTTGAAATGCACCCGCCAGGGCTTTATCATGCTTGCCCCATTCTTGCTTCGAGGGGAACGCCAGTTCCCCGCT
>DAOSNS010000017.1:19664-33901 GCA_035373625.1 Anaerolineae bacterium
TTTAATGAATTTTAAGTTGAAATGCACCCGCAACTTTCACAAGCTGCCGTCGTAATATTGTATAATAGTTAAAGGGAGGTTATATGCATAAGACGCATCACACGCTTATTTTGATCCTGACAACAATGCTATTGATTTCGCTAGGCTGTGCGACTATGCACGTCAACGTGGCTACGGTTACTGTGGGAGAATTGATCAATGAATCGCGGACGGTAGCGTTGGACAATGCCCAACAGGTACGGGCAACGGTCAAGATGGGCGCCGGCGATCTCAAAATTGACGGCGGCGCCAATGAATTGCTGGAAGCGGATTTCACATACAATGTTGCGGACTGGGCGCCGGAGGTCAACTACACCGTCAACGACGGAAACGGGCGACTGAGCATCCGCCAGCCCAACAGCGAGCAAATCGCAGCCTACAGCGACGCCCATTGCAAGTGGAAACTCATGTTCAATAAAGAGGTTCCGCTAGATATGCGCATCGAGTACGCCAGTGGCAACGGCAAGCTCGATCTGGGCGATCTCAATATCACACGCCTGGACATCCAGTTGGGAAGCGGGGACCTGACGCTTGACCTGAGCGGCAATCAAAGCCTGCACAATCTGGAATTTGACATGGTCACAGGGAAAGCTGCCCTCGACTTGAGCGGCAACTGGGCAGAAAACGTCTATGTGAATTTCCAGGGTGGCGTAGGCCAGACGACCATGCTTCTGCCACAAACAATAGGTGTCCGTGTCGTCACGAACCAGGCCATCGGGCGCATCAACGCGCATGGACTTACCCGACAGGGCAATGCCTATGTCAACGATGCCTACGGCGTTTCCGATGTCACCCTGGAGATCAGCATCCAGGCCGGCGTCGGTGAGATCAACCTGGAAGTTATAGAGTAGGCCCTTTGAGGCCGCCGCGAGTCAATCCCCCTCACCGGCTTTTTCATTCAGCCACGCCGCCAACGCCAACGAGAAAAAGAACACAAACGCCAGGTCAATCACAAAGTACGCGGCGTCCACCATTCCGTGCGCCAAGAAGTCCGCCATCGAGGCCATCACGCCGAGCGCCAATGCCCGCAATTCAGGGTCATGGCGCATGCGCAGGGGCCACACCTTCCGCCAAAATGCGACTTGCAATCCCACAAACACCGCTAATCCCGCAATCCCCAGCCGCGCCGCAAAGTCCAGCACCACGTTATGGGGGTGCGCCAGATTGAATTCCTCCCAGGCCGTCGGCAAGACGTAGCGGGTGCGATAGACATAGAGGAAGTTATCCGGTCCCACGCCGAGCAAGGGATGCTCACGGATCATCCCCAAGGCGCTGTACCACAGCGCCATGCGGAAGCCGGTCGTGCCACCGCTCAGGTCGAACATACCTGCAAAGCGCGGCGTGCGCAACAGGGGAATCAGGGCTACTGCGCCGGCGAGCAGGACGATCAGCGTCACCCGCCGCCATTTTGGCCCGCCAAGCATCCCCAACACCAGCAACGCCGCCGGAATCCCCAAAACAATCGCACCGCGCGAGAGGCTGAGCAGCAATGCCGCCCCCACCGGCACAATTGCCAGCGCGTAGAACCGATGCCGCCGCGCGGCCCACAGTGAACGCAGCCATGCGCCTATGCCGTCCCGCTCAGGCGATTTCCCACCCAGGAACACGACGGCGAGCATCAACGGCAACACCCGTCCCAGATACAGCCCTACGTTGTTGGGTGATCCGTAGATACTGCGCAACCGCCGCATGCCGCCCTCTGCCGTAATCACATCGCCCAGGAAGAAATACTGCACCAGGCCCACCACCGCGACCATCACCGCACTGCACACCAGCGCATCCACCATGCGCCAACGCTCGTGTTTCTCCAACGGCAATGCAACCAGCGCCAGGTAGAACAGTGCCGGTTCCAGGATAACCAGGCGCAGCTCGCGGAACGCCACGCGCTGATTGTCCGCGCACAACGTCGAGAGTAATGCCACGATGACGAAAACCGCCACAAGCTGTAGTTCCCGGCGCGGCAGGCGCGGACGCCAGCCAGCCCGCCACATCCCCGCAAGCTGGAGAAAAGTCCCCGCCAGTGTGGGTAGCAGGATCAATTCTGCCAGCGAAAACGATTTGCCGAGCAGTGAAAGCGGATGCATGTAAAGCGGCGCGGCAAATAGGGTAAGCGTCAGTCCCAGGGCCGGCTGCAGGAAAACAATGAACGAGACTGCCGCGCCGGCGGCAAGGGTCAGCACCAACCACGGGGAGAAGTAGTACAAGCCTGCTGCCAGCAACAAAGTCAGCAACTCACCGCCATCCCCCAGACGGCGAAAGACGCCTTGTCCCATCAGCACCCGCCATGCAGCGAACAGGTACAGCGAACTCGACACCGCCGCTAAGATCATGCGGGTACTTTCGCGCAATCGCTGCCACAGGCGAGATATTCCACGTCCCAACCGGCCCCAGTCCACACGCCGTCCGGCCCAAAACGCCAGTGCCAGTCCGACAATGCCGATAAACGCCAGCACAGCACAATCACGCGCGTAGGGTGTAAATTCGGGCCGGTTCGCTACGCGCCAATCCGCAAGCGCCCATTGTCCCCAGCCGCGTTCCGCAATCACTTCGACGGTGTGCTGCCCATAAGGGAGATGTTCCGCCAGCGGGACGGTTGCCACTGCCGCCAGTGGGTCGTAGAGGACGACGTAAGCGTGTCCTTCGCGGTCACGGGGAAGCGCGGGGGTCGGCTCGCCATCCACAGTGACAAAGAGAAAGGCGCGGTATGGCCCACGGCGCACCGTCAAAGCCACACCCGTACCTTCAAAGGTCAGCCGTACCCGATCACCGCTCTGGCCAATGTCCGCGCCCTGCGGGCCAAGCGTCCATGTGCCCTCGAAGTCGGCCAGGGCGGTGCCGGCATTGTAGCCGCCGGGCGTCGCCACGCGCGGGCGGATGTTCCACTCACGCAATGCCGTGTAGACCGGACGGGGCACACCATCCGGCCCGACCAAAGCGAACCCCCAGTGCTCTTCAGCATCGGGGATGGCACGGGGGACGCTTTCAGGTCGTGGCTGGAAGCCGTTGATACACATCACCCCTATCCAGGGCCACTCGCGTTCGGCCCGTGCCAACGCCGCGACGGTGTATTCCGCCTGTGAAGCCTCGTCCACGCTGCCCCAAATCGAAACGGGGCCGGGCCAGGCAGCAGGCTTGCTGTTCCATCCAAAATGACTGGCCCATACGGCTTTGTTGCCATCGCCATGCGCCCGGAGCGTCTCGCGGATCAGGATCGCCCGCGAGAAATTGAACACCTCGCGCCCCACGGTGCGGTCTTGCGGGTTGGCAGAGAAACCGTAAGGCTGCACCGCGACTACGTCGAAATACGGCTGCGCGCCCGCCACATAGAGCATCTCCAGGAAGATGTCTTCGGCGTAGTTGCGCTCGCCGGATTCGACATTCGGCGCAAGGCTGCCGAGTACGATACGTGCGTCAGCATCGGCAGCGCGGATGGCTTCCGCGGCACCTGCGAGCAGAGTTGTGTAGGCATAGGCATCGGCGTACCCGCCCCAGGCGTCGCCCAGGTTGGGGTTGTGCCAGATCTGATAGTAGGTGAGTGTGTCGCCATAGCGGGACGCTAACGCACCGGCAAAGCGCGCGAAGGCCGCCGGGTCAGGCGGCATGCCGGCCCAATCGGGTGCAGTGTCAAGGACGGCAAGCAGATGCAGATTGCGCGTCTGAGCCTGCGTCACCAGCGCGTCCCACGTCTCCCAGTGAAACTCACCCGGGGCGGGTTCGATAGCGGCCCAGGCAAAGCGCTGTCGCACCCAGGCAAAGCCACCTTCAGCGATGGTGTCCAGCGCCCAAATCAAGGTGTCGGCGTCGTATTGTTCCAATGCAGCATTGACGCAGGCGCGCGGCAATTCGGTATCGGGCAGCGGCGCAGGGAAGCCGGTCTCCCGGCCACGGATGAGAAACCGCCAGTGTGCGCGCAGTTGCACGGCGCCTAACGCCGCCATCAGCAACAACAAGATTCCCAAAGCAAAAATCAAGATCGGTTTGCGTTTCATAGGGGGCATTATAACCTGTTGACGCCGAAGGACAAAGAGAGATTTCCGAATTATTCCGAAAGATGTATACTCTTGTAGAAGGATCAGCGGAGAGAATCAGCGAATGGGAACCAGCTTATGCGACGGCGCATAGTGATCACCGGCGGCAGTGGCTATCTTGGCAGTTGGCTGGTGCGCCTGGCCCCGCCGACGTGGGACGTCACGGCCACTTATTGCACCCACCCCGGCGCAGGGTCTGGCGCAACGTGGCGGCGCCTCGATGTACGTGACGCGGCAGCGGTGATGGCACTGATCGAAGAGGTTACGCCTGAGGTCGTGATCCATACAGCAGCGGCAAACCCCGGTGCAAATGCCGATTTCACGGCGATCAACGTTGATGGCACGCGCGCGGTGGCACGGGCCGTGGCCGCCATCGGTGGCCGGCTCATTCATCTTTCCACTGATGTGATTTTCGATGGCGAACGCGGGAACTATACCGAAGCCGACATCCCCAACCCGATCACCGACTACGGGCGCAGCAAGGCGTCCGCCGAAGCCGAGGTACGGGCTTCCGGGGTGCAGGCGCTCATCGTGCGGACCTCCCTCATCTACGGGCATCGCCCACCGCTCGACCGACAAACCCTGTGGATTCTCAATAGTCTGCGTGACGGCACACCCATTTCGCTGTTCACCGACGAATTGCGGAATCCCATTTGGGTCGAAAGCCTGGCGAAGGCGCTATGGGAACTTGCAAACGGCGATAATAACGGCATCCTCCATGTCGCCGGAGCGCAAGCCCTGTCGCGCTATGCGTTTGGCGTGCGACTGGCACGTTTTCACGGCGTCGCCCCCGATCCCATCCGGGCCGCCAGCAGCCGCGCAAGCGGCCTCATCCGTCCCCTGGATTGCACACTCGATTGCAGCCAAGCGCGCAGCCTGCTCAAAACACCGCTGCCGGGGGTGGATTCTGTTTTAGGGGATGAGAAATGAGTAACGAGTAAGGGAGAAGGGGGCTTACTTGCATTGCCGGGGCAAGTAGGCGAGGTTGCCCCACCGGGGTTTGTGTCTATAATTTGCGTATATGAAGAGCCTGATACGTCTTGAAAATTGGATTGAGCAGCTTGTCGAAGAGCCTTTTGTGCGGCTGTTCGCCGGACAATTGCTTTCGCAGGATGTGGCGCGCCGTCTGACGCAAGCACTGGAAGATGGCGAACGCATCGGCGCCGACGGAACGCCGGAAATTCCGGGACGCTATCGCATCATCCTGAACCCCGAAGACCTGGACGCGCTACAATACCACCATCCCGACCTGGATACACAACTGGCATACGCGCTAGAGGCTCTGGCCGGGAAGATGCAAGTCAGGCTGATGGAACCACCGGCCGTGCTGTTGGAAGCCAGGGCCGATGTTCCTCCGCATGCCGTGCGCATCACCCCGGCCGACCGCGTTTCTCTTTCCCATGACCCGACCCGCGATCTCGACCTGGAAAGTATGCGTCAACGGCTGGAAGAGGAGACCGTCGAGATTCAGGCCTACCTCATCGTCCAGGGGACACGCACTTTCGATCTGACGCAGCCAACGGTACGCATCGGGCGCGCCTTCGATAACGATCTGATCATCGAAGATTCGCGTGTCTCACGCTATCATGCGCAGTTGCGTTATCGTTATGGGCGCTATATCCTGCAAGATTTGGGGAGCCGCGGCGGCACGCAGGTCAACGGGTTCGCCGTTCAGGAAATCGTCCTACGTCCGGGTGATGTGATTTCGCTCGCGGGCGTGGACCTGATCTACGCCGAAGGCGAAGGAGAACGGCATGAGAACAGAAACCGCCATCACGAAAACGACGAGGATACGCACACCTATCCACCGCTGAGAAAGTAACATGGGTGAGTTGTTGTTGACATTACGCCTGGTACTGGCCGCTCTACTCTATCTCTTCCTGGGTGTCGCCCTTTACGTGCTCTGGCGGGGGCTGCGCCAAAATGAGCAACCGCCCGTCGTCGTCCATGCGCCGGCGCAGGTCATCATCGAACAAGGCGATGAGGCGGGGAGATGTATCACCTTACGTCCGGTCATGGCGGTCGGACGCGGTGCCGCCAATCATCTACCGCTCAATGATCCCTTCACCTCCACCAAGCACGCGATGATTCTTTGGCGCGATAACCTGTGGTGGCTTGAAGACCTGGGTAGTCATAATGGAACTTTTCTCAACGATAAGCGCGTCAATAAACCAACACCCTTAGCCTCCGGGGATCGTATCCGCGTCGGACAAACCATTCTGCGGTTCGAGATGGGAGGGAATGAGGAATGATGAGATGAATGGAGAATGGGGAATCGGGGAAGCAGGCCATAAACCTCAACCCACAACCCTCAACTAAAACAAGGAGCTTACAAATGGACTTGATGTTGAAAGGTAAAACTGTATTGGTTACGGCGGCGAGCCGGGGATTGGGCTACGCTACCGCGCGCGTGCTGGCCCAAGAAGGTGCCAACATCGCCCTGTGTGCCCGCAACGTCACCGCGCTGAAGGAGGCCGCCCGACAACTAGCCCGCGAAACCGGCGCCGCCGTCTTGCCGGTGGTCGCCGACATGACCCAGGAAGTGGACATCCAACGGCTGGTCGCCGAAACGGTCAGGCAATTCCAGCGGATTGACGCGCTGTTTATCAACGCCGGAGGGCCGGCGCCCGGCCATTTCCTGGACCTTAGCCTGGAGCAGTGGGACGCCGGCATCCAGCTTACCATCCAAAGCTCGATTCGATTGGCTTATGCCGTCGTGCCGCTTATGCGCGAGCAGGGCGGAGGCAGCATCCTCGCCAACACGTCCGTCACCGTGCGCTATCCGATGGATGGCTTGACCATTTCCAATGCCCTGCGCACCGCCGTCATCGGCCTGGTGAAGACGCTCTCCATCGAGCTAGGCGCCGATAATATCCGCGTCAACGCCATCGCGCCCGGCTGGACCCGCACCGAGCGTGTAGATGAAATCCTGCGCGCCCGCGCCGAACACAACAGCACCACCGTCGAAGAAGAAGCGGCAAAAATTGTCACCGAGGTTCCCCTGCGTCGTATGGCCGACCCGGCCGAGTTTGCGCGCGCAGCGGCGTTCCTGCTTTCCCCGGCAGCCTCGTACATCACCGGCGTCACCCTCCTCGTGGACGGCGGCCTCGCCCGCGCAGTGCTGTAACGTCTCAGCGTGTGAACGTTCTAACGTTTATAGGAGGCGAATAATGAAGAGTGGGGATGTTGTTGTATGCTTATTGCTGCTCGGCGCAATGCTGATCGCATGCACAACCGGCCCCGCCACCCCTTCAACGCCCACGTCCGCGCCGGCGACCGCTACGCCCACCCCTACCACCCCACCGCTTCCCTCGCCCACGCCATCCCCTACCTCTACACCAAAACCGCGCGCGCTCACAATCTGCCTGGGATCAGAGCCGGCCTCGCTGTACCTCTACGAGGACGATATGTACGTCGCACGGGCAATCCGTCAGGCCATCTACGATGGGCCGATTGACACCATCAACTACAGCTATCATCCCGTCATCCTGCAAAAGCTGCCCTCTTTGGCAGACGGCGACGCCACGATTACAGCGGTCACGGTCGAAGCCGGCGCGCAGGTCGTTGACGCCAACGGCGATGTGGTGAAGCTCACTTCCGGCACACGCATCCGCCCGGCCGGCTGCCGCGTCAACGATTGTGCGGTCACGTTCGACGAGCGCCCCGTTGCGATGGATACCATGCGGGTAACGTTTACCCTCAAATCTGATCTGCACTGGTCTGACGGCGTACCGCTCACCGCGCAGGATTCCGTCTACAGCTTTAACCTGGCCCGCAACCCCGATACACCGAACTGGAAATGGCTGGAATCGCGCACCGCAAGCTACACCGCGCCTGACACGCACACCACCGTCTGGACCGGCCTGCCTGGGTTCCTCGACCCCGCCTACATCACGGCGTTCTGGACGCCGCTTCCCGCGCACGCCTGGAATAAATACACGCCCGCGGCCTTATTGGAACAGGACGACGTCAGGCGCACCCCGCTCAGTTATGGGCCTTACGTCATCGAAAAATGGGAACCGGGGCAATATATCCGGCTGTCGTCCAACCCGCACTATTTCCGGGCGGCGGAAGGGTTGCCCTATTTTGAGAAACTCACCTTCCGCTTCATCTCCAACCAGAACGTCGAAACAGCTCTGGACGCGCTGGCGAAAGGGCAATGCGATGTACTGAGCCTCGATCTGTACCTGGAGCGCGACCTGCCGCGCCTGCGGGAGATGGAAGCGGCGGGACAGGCAAAGCTCTACCCCATCAGCGGACCGATATGGGAACACCTGACGTTCAACGTTGATCCGCCACCCGACTACAACCATCCGCCGTTCTTCCAGGACGCACGGACACGGCGCGCAGTCACATTCTGTATCAACCGCCTGAAGCTGGTTGATCAGGTCGCCGGTGGATTCAGTGACATCCCGCATACTTTCATCCCCACAGACCATCCGTTGGCCGTCGGCGATGTCACCACCTACCCCTATGATCCGGACCGGGGGCAGGCATTGCTGGAAGAGATCGGCTGGCGCGACCGGGATGGCGACGGCATCCGCGAAGCGCACAGCATCGCCGGTTTCTTCGATGGGACGCCGTTCCGCATCCGCTACACCACCACCACGGCGGATGTGCGCACACAAACCAGTGCGTTGATCGTCGCCGACCTGGCGGCGTGCGGCATTCAAGCGGAGGTGGAGCAGGTTGACGCGGCGACCCTCTTCAAGGATGGGGCCGGCACAACCCTCTACGGGCGGCAATTCGACCTCGCCGAGTTTTCGTGGCTTGTGGACATCACCCCACCCTGCGATCTTTACCTTTCGACAGAGATTCCATCCGCCGATAATCAATGGAGTGGGCAAAACTTCGGCGGCTATCACAACCCGGCCTACGACGCCGCATGCCGACAGTCACTTGCGACGCTCCCCGGCGAACCGGATTATCTGACGGCTTTCGGCACAACGCAACGGCTCTTCAGCACCGATCTGCCGGCGCTGCCGCTCTTCTTCCGCCCGCGCATCTACGCCGCCCGCGCCGACCTGCGCGGCTTCGCCCCGGATGCTATCACCGTGGAGACATGGAATATCGAGGGGTACGGGGAGTAAGAAGCAACACCATCGGAGCGTCGTAAACGCGGAAGCTCTCGTCGAGGTGAGGCAAGCGCAGGGCATAGCGCGTGCCGCAGCGTTCCGCCAGTGAGAGGGGCGGCGCGAGACCCGCATCTGCCAGGGGATCATCGCTGAGCGCCAGCGGCCCCAGCCGCGGACAGCGGCCAAAGGCGATGACCTCACGCTCGCGCAGCAAGGCCGCATACCATGCCAGTGTCGCGGCATAGCGCGCCGGTTGACGCGCCAGCGCGCCGTATCCTCGCCGGCTTGCCAGCACGATGATTTCGGCTTCGCGCGTCGCCGTTGTCAACTGCGCGAGTTTCTCCGCTGTATCTTCGGCAAAGACCGGAAGGGTCAATGTCGTATAACGTTCGGCATCCCCCTCAGGCAAGGGTACGGGCAGCGCGTGATCCCATGCCTCCACGGCGACCGTCGCGCCGGCGGGCACATTCGCGTACATCCACCGCGAGGCGACAATCCACGGGTGCGGCGCGGCATAGATCGAGACCTGCGCCCATCCCAGAAGCGCGGTCACCACCAGCGATGGCGCGGCAAGACGCCAACGGACGCCGGCGATTTTCTGTCGGCGCACACAGGCCGAAGCGGCCCAGCCCGTCCACAGTGGATAAAGCGGCAATAGATAGCGCGGGAACTTGACGTACAGGCCGGCAGTCACCAGGAAATATGCCAGCGTCCAGATTCCGGCAAGGCATGCCGTGAACGACCACCGCCGCCGCCTTAACGCCATTGCCATCCCAGCCATTCCCAGCAACGTCGTCGCCGGGCCGAGTCCCCAGAGCATCATCTGTGCTAACGGATAGAGGAAGGGCAACGTGCCCACATATTGGCGCGTGTAGGGGAAATCGAAACGCCCGGAGGCCATCATGGCCTGAATCATCGGCCCGTTCCAGGCCGTCAAAGGCCGCAGAACTGCCCAGGGCGAAGCGAGAAAGAAGGCCAAAAACAGACAGGAGACAGCGGACAGCAGACGGGATACTCGCTTCTCGTTTCTCGTTACTCGTTTCTCGTTTCTCGTTACTCGTTTCTCATGACTCGCTACTCGTTCCCCCCAACTCGCAACCCACACCCCCAATCCCACCACCACCGCGCACCACACCAGCGAGGCTTTGCAGGCCAGTGCCAACCCCGCAAGTGCTCCCGCAAGTGACCAACGACGACGGGTAGCCGCAAGGATCGCACCGGAAGCAAAAATCGCGCCGAGGATATCCACGGTATAAAAGCGCGCTTGCTGGATAGGGAAAGGGGCAAAGGCCATCAATGCGGCAGCGAGCAAAGCACCCCACCTTCCGGCAGCGCCGTGATTTCCGGCCAGCGCACGACCCCACGCGCCGGCTAAGGCGACAAGCAATACACCGAGCAGACCGGAGAAGAGCCGTAGCGTGATCAGGGGATCAACAGAAGGCGCGGCCATCACGAACAGGCGCGCCACGTAGACCGGTAGATGTCCGTAGGGGAAATCCGGCGTTGTGGCGCAGGGATCGCCCCACAATGGCGTCGCCTGCGCCACAGCGATCAGGAACCGCTCATCCGGGTGCGCCGCAATGGCAAAGCCCGCTTCCGTAGCCGGGGCATCCCAATCCGGTGCGGGCAGCCGCAGCGCCGTCGCCAGCAAGAGCAGGGCAATCCATAGCCGGCGAGTCTTTCCGGTGCCGCGCGGCGCAAATACCTTCCCGGTTAAATAGCTCAAAGGGCCGAACGAATAAACCTCCCGAATTTTGATTTGCCGACTAAGCTATTCCCGCTGCAGGGCCACCTCTACGTCATAGGGTGATGGCTCGTCGCCGATCCAAATGTCATCACCGGTCACAGGGCGGTACCCTTCGGCCCAGACGATGATGCTGTAGGCTCGATTGCGTTCCAAAGCATACGGAAGCTCAAAATAGCCGTTGGCGTCGGTCTGGGCATAGGTGTAAACCTGATCTTCTTCACCGTTCCAGTCCTCAACGGTGATGCCGGGCATCAACACGACGTAGAGCGCGCCTTCGATCCCGCGTTTGGTGCTGGCGTTGATGACATACCCACGGATCAACAACCCTTCGCCGGGAGTGGCCGCAGGCGTCGCCGCGCCTCCTACCTTGATCGAACCCTCGGCCAGTTTTTTGCCCTCGACGAACAATTCGAGCCGATAAATGCCCTCGATCAAACCGTTCTCATTGTAAGCGCTCACCCACCAATTTCCACTCTCGCCACCTGCCCACGGGGCGGGCGCCCAGCTTATGTCTTCCTGATATTCACCGTCCAGATACCAGCGGGCCTCCCAGGAAAGATTGTCCGCCATGCCACTGTACTCCCAACACGCATACAGTTCGGTCGCACCGGAGGGCAATTGCGTCACGGCCATCGTCGGACGATCGTTCTCATCCACAGCCGGCGCAAAGACGATGCTGGAAAAACTGGGTTTCCCTGACGTCTTGGGTTTGGGGCGCGACGGTTCAGGCGTTGGGACAACCGCCGCGCCCGATTTCGCAGCCTCGATAAGCGACTTCGCCAGGTTGACCGGGCGGATGGCATTGATAAAACCGCCGACAGGGATGCAGTTATCGTTCTCATTGATATAGCCGTCGCCGTTGGTATCTGCAAGATAGCGGCAATCGGCAAAACGCTCCGCGCCGCCGTACCCCACTTGCGTCGGCACGCCGATGATTTCGCCGCTCAGGTTCGCCGCCAGGCCGCCGCTGTTGCCCCCGGCGATAGTGGCGTCGGTCTTGATGTAGGCGCGCCCCTCGACGCCCGGCTCACGGGTAAAGCCACTCACCACCCCTTCCGTGAAGGTGATCGTCTCACCGCCAATGCCGGGATATCCCAGGATATGCAACAAGTCGCCGAGTTCCAGCGCGTCCGAGTCACCTATCGGCACGTAGGTCAGGCCCAACTGCCGGGGATCAACGGCTTCGCCGCTCAAATCGCTGACGATTTGGATGACGGCCAGGTCCAGGTCGTAGTCAATGGCGCGGATTTCGGCCAGATAGCGCAGTTCCGGCGTGTCGTCGGAGCGCACGGTGATGGCGACCCCCAGTGCGTCGGGGCGGTATTTGGGATCGGGATCAGAGGCGACGTGGGCGTTCGTCAAAATCAGGCCGTCCGGTGTGAGAATCGAGCCGGAGCCTGTCCACAACGGTTGAAAACGTCCGCCTTCTTTGACCAGAGCGATGATCTGCACGGTAGCGCGGAACAGGTTCTGTCGGATTTGTCGTTCATCCACAGTAGGCGTTGTCGGCGCGAGCGTCTTCTCGGTTATCGGGGTAGCTTCGGCTACGGGTTTTTCAGGAGGGGTAGCGGTTGCTTTGGGCGGCGTTGTCGTCTCAGGCGTTACCGGCGGCAGTGTATTCGGAGCGCCACAGCTCAAAGCCAGTAAAAAGGCCACACAGAGGAATAACCAGCGCATGCGTTTGCTCATTTCACCACCTCAGTACCTCAAACTCTCGATGAATGTGCGGAAGTAGCGATAATCGGCGTCAAACGTCTCACTATCCGCCAGATAGGTCACCACGATGAGACGCCCCGCGTCACGCAGCGACACATCCACGCCGCGCACTACACGCGGCAGGCGGTTCATGTAGGGGCTGTGATCCACCATAACGTAGGTGAAAGTGCGTTGCACCGCCGTTTCACCGCGAACTCTCACTTGTTCGGTGGACAGCGTCCTGTAGGCGTCCACCGTCGCCGCCCGTTCCAGCGCCAGCGCGTCCAAAACCAACGCGGGATCGGCATCATCGGCGAGGGCGCGGCTGCGCAATTCCAGCACCGTGTTGAACGCACCGCTCAACGGATTGCGCGCCCGCAACAGCGGATCGGTACCGGTCTGGCGCACCCAACCGGTGAAGATGCGCCCGGAAAGGCCGGCGTCGCCGAGGGTGAAATCCTCCGCACGATACAGCGTCGTCTCACGCAGCCACAGTCCTGAAAGCAGCGCCACCGCCACCAGTGCGATGACGGCCCAATCGGCCCACCGGTCGCGGCGTGAAATTTGCGATGAAGCGGTCATTGCGCACCTCCTTCGGCGTCTACGCCTGATAAAGTGATCTTGTTGGCGCGGCGGATCAAAGAGAAGAGCGCGCCGAAGGTCGCCGCCGCCACCACCGTTGCCAGGAGCAGGCCGGGCCAGGGATTGAAGCCGCCGCCGGAGAGATCAAGGGCCGTGGTTGTCAGCTCACCGCGCAGGGTGGTGAAGATGCCGTTGAGGACGGCCGCCAATGCTACACCGGCGGGCAGCCACCAGGACGGCTCATCCTCAAACCTGGCGCGCCCCAAGAAGTAGCCCGTCAATCCGGCGAAGCTCGCCTGCGCCAGGGCCGTCACGACGATGCGGATCACACCCGCCTGCAGGTGCACCCCGCCATCGGCGATGATGTAGTTGATGTTCAACATCGTGGCATAGCCGAGGCCGGCGGCAGTGCCGTAGATGACACCGTCCACCCGCTCATCAAACTCCGGCAGAGGGAAGACAGAGTAACGGACCGCAGCGTACTTGAGGAATTCTTGCACGAAACCGATGACCAGAATCGCGCCGAGTAGCCCCCCCAACGGACTGCGCGGCAACCAACGTTGCACCTCGAAGACTCGATCCACCAGCGGGATACCGACGGCCTGCGCCAGCAACGCGCCCAGGATAAAGACGCTGAAAACGTAGCCTTTCGGCTCGGGCTCCAGACGATCCTGTTGGTAGAAGAAGGCCAACCAGAGCAACGCCGGCAGCAACGCCAGCCCCACCCCCACGGCAATCAGCACCCAGCCGGAAAATGTGGGATGGAAAAGCCCCACCAGGATTTCAACGAGCAGCACAAATCCCAGTTGTCCGGCGATCATCCCCAGGCCCGCGCGCCATGCGCCGGGGTGTTCCTGCGTCACTTTAGCATAATGACGCGCACAGTATGTCCGCCCGCCCAATTTTTTGGCGTCGGCGTCCACCGGTTGATGACACACACAACAGATGTCTTTGTCCATAGTGCTCCTCCTGGGCAGTCCAAAGTTAAATTCCGATTCTCGGTAGTAATTTTGCCTGGTCTGGATCGCCAGATCAAAACGGGGATCTGACGATCCCCTCGAAGCCATCGGC
>DAOSNS010000017.1:34001-39259 GCA_035373625.1 Anaerolineae bacterium
GGTCTGGATCGCCAGATCAAAACGGGGATCTGACGATCCCCTCGAAGCCATCGGCGGGGTCTGGATATCGCCAGATCAAAACGGGGATCTGACGATCCCAAATCCAATGGCCCTAATTGAGAATCCCATAGCCAGCGTTCTTTTTCCAGATAATCAGGGAGCAGCACGGTCAGAGGCCGGCCACAGCCTGGCCTCTACTCGATCACCACCGCATCGAGGTTTTCCTTCGGCTGCGGATAGCGCATGTTGAGATTTTCCAGCGTCCGCACCAACACCTCGCTGATGATGAGATCGCGGTACCACTTCCGATTAGAGGGGACGATATACCACGGCGCCCATTCAGTGCTGGTCTCGCTGAGGACAACTTCATAAGCGCGCATGTACTCATCCCACAGGGCACGTTCACCGAGATCGCCGATGTTGAATTTCCAGCGCTTATCCGGCTCGTCGAGGCGCGCCTGCAAGCGGGCTTTTTGCTCATCCTTGCTGATGTGAAGGAAAAATTTGAGGATCGTGGTGCCTTCTTCGGCCAGCATGCGCTCGAAATCGTTGATATGCGCATAACGCCGCCCCCATACTTCCGGCGGGACAAGATTATGCACACGCACCACCAGCACATCCTCGTAGTGACTGCGGTTGAAGATCACCATTTCACCCTTTCCAGGTGTATGCTTGTGAACGCGCCACAGGTAATCGTGTGCCAGCTCTTCCGGCGTGGGGGCTTTGAAGCTCGCCACCCTCACCCCCTGCGGATTGACGCCGTCGAAGACATGGCGGATCACGCCATCTTTGCCACCGGTATCCATCGCTTGCAGCACGATGAGCAGCTTATGTTTGCCTTCGGCATAGAGTAGCTCTTGCAATCCCTCCAAACGGCGGTTGAGTTTCTCCACCGCCTTTTGCCCCTCGGACTTACCGCCCTCAAAAGCAGATTTATCGTCGGGATCCCATTCCTGCAAATTCACCTGTGTTCCCGGTTCTACGCGATAAATGTCCATTGTAACCTCCTTGAGAAATGGTGATTAGGAATTCGGAATTGGGGATTAGGGGTTTGGAACGTTTGTGGGATACTGCCCAATCCCTAATCCCCAGTTCCAAATCCCTCTAAATAGAAATTGTCGCGGGCCAACCATCATAGTTGTAAACCTCTGTTGATCAAGTTATACGACAATTGGCCGTAAATACAATTGAAACGGTCCACAGGTTGAAGCGCGGGGCGGTATAACAAAAATGGCCGACTTATCAGTCGGCCATTTCTCATATCCTTAGTCGGGGCGGACGGATTTGAACCGTCGACCTCTACAACCCCATTGTAGCGCCCTAGCCAAGCTGGGCTACGCCCCGTTGACGGTCGAGATGATACCATAGTTAAGAAGATTGTCAAACTTAAGGAGCAAGCGGCGCAGCCAAAGCCTGCGCCAGCACCTCGGAGAGTTCCTGCAGGTCGGGGGGCTTCTGTACCCAACCGACAACGCCGGATGCACGCAGGGAATCCACTTCCCTCTCCAACGGATGCCCGCTCATGACCACAAGGGGCACAGGCAAGGCACGTTGGCGCAAGGCCGCCGCCAACGCCTTGCCGCTCATCTCCGGCATCACCAGGTCACTCAAGACCAGGGCAATTTCGCCGGGATGTTGCGCCACAATGTCCAACGCCTCTTTGCCGTTCGTCGCTTCCAGGGGACGATACTGCAACATCTCCAGGGCAGCCACAATGGCCGAACGGGTTGTCGGATTATCTTCCACCACCAGAATCGTCTCGCCGTGGCCAAAAGACAAAGTTTCGGACACAGATGCCGGTGCAACAGGCTCGATCTGGAGCGCCGGCAAATAGATCGAGAAGGTCGTCCCCGCACCGACCTGGGTTTTGACGTCAATCCGCCCATCATGCGACATAACAATCCCGTACACCTGCGCCAATCCCATGCCACTGCCCTTGCCCGGCTCTTTGGTGGTGAAGAACGGATCGTAAATGTGCGGCAGGATTTCTTCAGGGATGCCCATGCCGGTATCGCTCACGTCCACACGTATCCACTCGCCGGGCGGCTCCATATCGGCGAGGTACAACCGCGTCAGGTTGATGCGCAATTCGCCGCCTTCGGGCATGGCGTCCCGTGCGTTCAGTACCAGGTTCATGAATACCTGCTGCATCCGCGTCTGATCGGCTTTGACAAAGTAAGCCTCTGAGCCATACGTCAGCGTAATCCGAATCGTCTCCGGCAATGTGCGTTCCCAGAGTTTCACCTGCTCGGTCAACAAGGCCGCCAGGTCTACGGGTTGCCGATCCAGCACGGCCCGGCGGCCAAAATCGAGGATCTGGTCAATGAGGTCGGCGGCCCGATGGGCCTGTTCCACAATGACGGTCAAACGCTCGCGCAGTTGAGGGGACAGGCTGGGCATCCGCAGGGATATCTGACTGTAAAGGACAATGCCCGCGAGGATGTTATTGAAGTCGTGGGCGATGCCGGCTGCCAGTTGTCCGAGGCTGGCCAGACGTTCCTGACGTTCGAGTTGTTGACGCACGGCGCGTTCCTGCGTGGCCTCATGAATGACCAACACCCATTGCTCCGGTTCAGGGCCGTTAGCCACAGGCCGGGCAATGATCTCCAGGAAACGGTCACCGACCGTGACCTCATGGCGCAATCCCTGGGGCGGGGAGGTGAGCAATTCGGACAAGGGGCGGTTGCCCAACTGCGTCAACTGGGTGTTGACATCAACACCCAAAGACTCAAGCAGGGATTCGGCGACCGGATTGGCCAGCAAGACCCAACCGCGCGCACTCAAAAGCAACACGCCTTCGGGCACGGTGTCTATGATGTCCTGCACCTGGCGGGCCTGCGCCTGAATCTGAGCCAGCAGTTGTTCGGTCGCCGTGAGCGCCACACGCAATCGTTCTTCGCTCTTTTGCAGCGCTTCCTCCGTTCGCACACGCTCATCCGCTTCAAGGCAAAAGGAAATATACGTTGCCAGCGTCAACGCCAGTTGTTCTTCCTCAGGCAGCCAACGGCGTTTTTCACCGACATGTTCGAAGCTCAGCAGAGCCGTCAAACGCCCGCGCATCCAGATCGGCGCATCCAGGAGTGAATGGATGTCGTAAGCATCGTAATAAGCGGCAGGAATCTCGCAAGTGCGTGGATCGGTGCGCACGTCGTAGGCGGCGACGACACTGCCAATCTTATGGCTGGCCGTGTAGGTCGGGAACTCAGCAGCACGCAGTTTCTCCCCTGCGCTGTACTCATTCGTACTCAACGTGTACAGGCAACGACACTCGATTTCGGTATATTCCTGCGTGTAAACCCAAATACTGGTCCTTTCGGTACCCATCACATGGGCAGAGAGCCGGGCAATGAGTCGAAGATTCTCATCCAACGTTCCCTGGAAAAATTGCCCACCGCCGATCAATTCTGACAGCAGGCCGGCATAGCGACGGTGTCGCTGTTCATTTTCACGGAGCAAGGCTTCGGCTTGTTTACGTTCAGTGATATCGTGGACAATCGAATACAACAACGCGCGCCCTTTCATAGAAATCGGGCCACTGAACATCTCCACGTCGCGGATCGTGCCATCAGCCCGGCGGTGACGGAAATAGAATTGATGACGCTGCTGGTTGCGCGCCAGGTTCATTTCGGCCTGCACTTCCTCCGGCGATAAGGTGTTGATGTCGCTGATCTTTTTCTGCCGGAGTTCTTCGCACGTCCATCCGTAGTATTTTTCCGCCGCCGGATTGGCATCCACAATCGCGCCGCCATCGGGGTCAATGAGCAGCATCACGGCATGGTTGTTGTTGAATAAACTGCGATAGCGCGCCTCGCTCTCACGCAGGGCCTCTTCGGCCTGCTTACGCTCGGTGATGTCGCGGGTGATAGAAAGAATGTGCGGAACTCCATGAAGCATGATGACCCTGGCAGACATCAAGCCGATACGCACATCACCGTTTTTGCAGCGGAAACGCGCTTCCAGATTCTCATAGTAGCCGCGCGTTCTTAACCCCTCCAGCAACTTCTGCCGATCGGCAGGATCATACCAGATTTGTATGTCCAGAGAACTTTTGCCGATGACATCCTCAGAGGTGTAGCCGGTGAGTGTCGTGAATCCTTCGTTGACATTCACATATAGACCATCTGCCATCCGGTTGATGTTGATAGCATCCGGGCTGGTATGAAAGGCCAGGCGAAAGCGTTCTTCGCTCTCTCGCAACGTCGCATCGGCTTGCACCAGCCGCCAGGCACGCAAGCGTACTTCATGGCGTAAGAACCAGATCACCCCCACCGCAACAAGCAACAAAACGCCGGTGATTACCACCCCCCAACGCAAATAGGAGGGGAGTGGAGACGCAACCGGCCGTTCCGTCCAACGGCTCAGTGTCTTGTAGTAAAACGACCCCGGCGTCGCCATCCAGGTTTCCAAATGGCGATCAATGGCCTCCAAAAGGTCCGCATTATGGCCTTCAGCGGTTGCATAATGCAGGGTGACCGCGCTGAACACGACCGCCGTTTTGAGCAAGCCGTACTGTTTGTAAAAGTAGTCGCCGAAGAAGGTGTTGGCTATTGCTGCATCTACCTCACCTTTTGCCGCCAGTTCAAACGCTTCCTCCAATGACGTGGTCGGAACAATCTCGACATCGAATCCAAAGCCGCGCATCATTTGCTCAAAGGTCGTTTGTTGGATGGAGCCACGCAGCACGGCCACACGCTGTCCCGCCAGGTCAGGAAGCCGATAAATGGTGGTGCGCGGTCGCGCATACACCTGCGACCAGCTTTCGACGACCGGTGTGTGGTGAAAATCATACAGGATATCGCGTTCAACGGAATAGGCAACATCCGGCATCAAATCAATCTGCCCGGCTTCAAGCGCGGCCAAACAGTCCGACCATTCGCAGGGGACATAAACCAGCGACCAACCTTCCAGGGCGGCGATTTCCTCCAGAAGATCAATAAACAGTCCTGAGGCCCGGCCTTGCTCATCCATGAACACTTTGGGCTTGTTTTGATAGACGCCCACACGCACCGTACGCCCTGCCTCAACCAGGCACGCGAGCCTCAAGATCACAAGCAGCGTCAAGAGTATGCCGGCAAGGCACGGTTGCCACTTCGGCTTACGCATCGGCGCGCGCCGACGATCCGATCTGCTGATGACCTTCCAGATGTCCATTGCCACTCTCCCCTACAACCACGGATACAACCACGGATACAACCACGGATGTAACCACGGATGTAACCACGGATACAACCACGGATGTAACCACGGATGCAACCACG
>DAOSNS010000017.1:39359-80680 GCA_035373625.1 Anaerolineae bacterium
ACGGATACAACCACGGATGTAACCACGGATGCAACCACGGATGCAACCACGGATACAACCACGGATGTAACCACGGATACAACCACGGATACAACCACGGATGTAACCACGGATGCAACCACGGATGCAACCACGGATAGCACCACGGATAGCACCACGGATAGCACCACGGATACAACCACGGATACCACGGATAGCACGGACACTATATGGAGACTACCTCTCAGGTTTTGCGTGCCCCCGGCGGTCCAAGGCCAGGGGCGAAGCCGAAATCATTGTTGCCCATCTACCATCCCGCCTCGCGCAACAACTGTCGAAGCGTCGTAAACGCCACGGGTGCTTCCGCTGCCATATCCTGCCATCCTGCCTCGATGGAGATGCGCCCCTCGTAACCACTCGCCTTGAGTGCCCGGAAGAAAGGCGTGAAGTCGCAGGCTTCGATGCCGGGCGCGCGCCGCGAGGTTGCCGTGGCAATGTGGACGTGGTGCAGCAGCGGGCCATAGGTCACAATCGCGTCGGCATCGTTGTCGTCCAAAAGCCAGTGATAGGCATCCACCAGCAAGCGCACATTGGGATGATCCACGGCCTCCACGTAGCGTCCACACTCCGCCACGCCGGTCAAAATGTTGCACTCACGCTGGTTCAGCGGTTCGACCACCACCACGATGTTGTACCGCTGCGCCAGGGGGCCGATCAGGTCGCCGAATTCGACGAGCTGCTGCCAGGCGATGCCGCGCTCGAAATCGTCAGGGACGCGCCGCGCACCGCCGGAGCCAAAGACAATCGTATCTATACCGGCCTGCGCCGCGCGCTCGAAAACGACCTCGGCATAGGCGGCCAGAGCGTTGCGGTTGATGTCGGGACCGGTCACCCTGAGATTCGCGGGGAGGAAGCAATTCGCCACCACACAGGGCAACGCCGAGGCCCGAATCCGCGCCAATTCCTGTAGAAAAGCGGCTTCATCCTCGACCGTGGTCTTCAGGTGATTCTGGACGTGCAGTTCCAGAAATTCAAAGCCCGCCGCAGCTAACACGGGCGCAGCGTTGGGGTCAGCACAAACACCGAGTTTCATGGTAAAAGCTCCTTTTCAGAGAATGTGTAATGAGTCATAGAGCCTCATATCTCGAAGCTAAAGCACGAGCTAAAAAGGCCAGGGCCTTCGGGCTAGAATTCTAGCTCGAAGGGGGCTTTGCTCTTTCGGTCCGGCCGCTTTAGAGCCGGGCTAACGGAAAGTCACGCCGATCTCATCCGCCACGCTACGGATGTACTTAGCGGACAGACGGTAATCTTCTTCGGCGTGCAGGTGCTCGATCATCAACGGCGTATCGGGATCAAGTTTGCTTAACTCGCGCAACAGGGTGCGGTAGTCCAGATACCCCAGGCCAGGGCGGACTTCGTCAAGGTGGGTGGTCAACTTCGTGGAGAGCAAGGTGTCTTTGGCGTGACAACTGCGGATGTACGGGCCGAGTTTGGCAAACCACTCGCGGATAAGCGCGGCGTTGTCGAAATAGCGTTGCGGGCTGTTGATGACATTGACCATATCTATGTGGACGGCGAAATGGGGACGGTCAATCGCCGCGATAAGCCGCAGGTAACTGTCGGCACTGTCGGGGTACATCCACGGCATAGGCTCCAACGTGTAATACGTGCGTTGAGGTCGAACCGCATCTATGATCGTGCGCACCGTCTCCACGATCATCTCGAAGGTTTCCTCTGTGAAGTTGGCCGGGTCCGGCCCATCCCACGGCTCTCCCCGTGAGCCGGCAATGTTCACACAACAGCGCGCGCCGATTTCGTCGGCAAGGGCTAATTGTATCTGGCATTTCTCCAACGCTGCCGCGCGCGTGATGGCGTCGGCGCTCAACGGATTGTTCCACACGCCGACTTCGGCAATCACAATATCTGCTTTTTCTGCCGCTTTGGCATAGGCGCGCACGGTCGCCGGGTCTGCATCTGCCGTCACGGGACAATATGCTGCACCGTACCGCTCGCGTTTCAAGGCCACAATCCAATGATCTGGGGTCATTCCATCTACAAAAACGGGCGCTCCAAGTCGCATAACTGGCCTCCTGGTTTTAGTATAGATAGAGTTGTTATACACCGAATCTGTAACAGATTCAAGTCTACAAGGCAATTAACAAATGGAGCAGATTTTGTGACGAAATCTGCTCCATTCATTATTTTTTTAATCTGCCGGTTTTAACTTTGCCTCAGCCGCCGGGCGACGTTTCGGCAGGCAGCTTCCAGAAAAGCCAGGTCGGCTTCAGTATGCGCCGTGGAGAGCGCGCCGTGGCCGTGGGTGACATGGACATTTTCCAGCAGCAGTGCCAGTTGCAACACGTCCCCGTTGAGCGCCACATCACACACCGCTGGATCGAAAACATCGTCCGGCGCAACAAGCGGGTGGTCTTCGGCATACGGGAAATGTAGCATAAAGATTGAACTGCCGGGAAGTGCGTCGTTGCCGTCGCCTGTGCAGCGTGCGTAAATGCCCTCCCGGATGAACGCGCCTTCAAGGATACGCCGGGTCTGCTCTCCCAATGCCGCCAGACGCGGGTAAATGTCTGCTTCGTGCTCGATCAAGTAGCGCAACATCACTTTCGCCGCCAGCATGGAGGCCGGATGTCCCGAATACGTTCCGCCGGAGAATTTGACCCGCCGTCCGCCGGCGCGCCCGGCCAGGTTCATGATGTCGGCGCGCCCGGCAACCGCCGCCACCGGCATTCCGCCGCCGATGATCTTGCCGAAAGTCGCCAGATCGGGCTGTATCCCGTAGAGCGCCCCTGTGTCGCCTGCGCGGAAGCGAAAACCGGCAATGACCTCGTCGAAGATCAAGACGGCGCCGTAGTGTGCGGTGAGTTCACGGGCAGCGCACAGATATTCACGTGTCGCCGGCATAAAACCACCCGCACCCATAAACGGCTCGACGATAAAACAGGCAATACGGTCGCCGTAGCGGCGGAAGTGGTCACGGAGCATGTCAGGATCGTTGAAGCGCGTGACCAGCACTTCCTCACAGACGGCGGAAGGTAAGCCCGCCGTCTCAATGTGCTGATAGCCCTGCTCATCATGGAACCCCACGCCTTTGAGCGCCCAGGGATGTCCGCCATGCCAGCCGCCGCCCACCTTGAGCACCCCATCGCGTCCGGTGAAGGCGCGCGCCAGCAAAACCGCGTACATCGTCGCCAGCGTGCCGCTGGTGGTGAAGCGTGCCAGTTCCGCACCGGTGCGCGCGCAAAGCAGCTCGGCGACCTCGATTTGCAGGCGGTCGGCGAAGCCGGTCTGCAGGCCAAAGCCTTCTGCAAATGCCTGGGAAAGCGCCGTCGTGATGATCTCCGGGTTGTGCCCCAGGATGTTGGCAAGGTGGCCCTGCCAGAAATCCAAAATCGCGTGGTCGTCCTCATCGGTCAGCCATGCGCCGTGGGCCGCAACAATGCGCGGTGGGAACGGCTCGATCAGGCGGAGAGTATGGCTGCCGCCATCCACCAGCACCCTGTGCGCCCGCTCGTTGAGAGTCGCCGAGCGTGGAGCATGGGCGGCATATTCGGCCTTTAATTGGCTTAGCAGACGTGTGTAATCCCGTGGTTTCATTTCAACGTCAACTCAATCACCGGCACGACAACATTCGGCTGTTTGACCGGCAGTTCCAGCACGAGGACGTCCTCGCCGATCTGCAACTGTCTTGCCGACCAATCCTCTGGCTTAAGGGGCACTTCACTGCCATCGTGCAGGAAACGCGCGTAGCTCACCTTGCCCGCCAGTCCTTTGAGCGGCAAATGCTTAAACGGCCAGGCGTAAATGTGCACATAGACCTTGTTGTCTTTCTGGGTCAAGCGACAATCCTGCGGCGTAGGGAACTCGCTTTGTGTGCAGCCGTAAATGGCCTCACCGTGCAAAGCCATCCAGTCCCGGTAGACCGCCAGGGCATCCAGGGCGCGCGGATCGAACGTCCCCAACGAGGTCGGCCCGACGTTCATCAACAGGTTGCCGCCGCATGAGACGGTGTTCACCAGCAAGCGGATGAGTTGCCCGGCGTCTTTCCAGCTACTTTCGTCCCGGTGATACCCCCACGAACCGCTGAAGGTGTGGCAGGCTTCCCACACCACCGGCTCGCCGTCTACCTTGACCCATTCTAGCGGCTGCACCTGCTCCGGCGTGTAGATGTCCGCCGCCACGGGCAGGTCCAACCGGTTGTTGAGGATGATGGTCGGTTTCAATTCGCGGATCAAAGCGTAGAGTTTCTCGCTCTCCCAATCGTCACGGCCCTTGCCCGGCAAACCGTGGTAGTCGCTTTTCGGATAGGAGAAGTCACACCACAGGATGTCCGGGTCAAAGCGCGTGATCAACTCGCGCACCTGATTGCGCATGTACTCGGCATAGCGCTTCATATCGCGGCCTGCGTTGAGTTCCGCAACGTCGGGACGATTGCGCAGCGGATGGAAAATGTCAATCAGGAAATCGGGATGGTGCCAATCGAGAAGCGAGTAGTAGAAGCCCACGCGCAGTCCTTCGGCACGGAACGCCTCCACAAATGGCTCGATCAAATCTTTGCCGTAGGGAGTGTTGGTGACCTTGTAATCGGTGTAGGCCGAATCCCACAGACAGAAGCCCTCATGGTGCTTGGAAGTAAGCACCACATACTTCATCCCGGCCTCGCGCGCCACCCTCGCCCATTGACGCGGGTCGTACCGCGTCGGGTTGAAGCGCTCGAAGTACTTGCGATATTCCTCGGGGGGGATTTGCTCAACAGATTGCACCCACTCGTGGCGCGAGGGGAGCGCGTACAGCCCCCAGTGGATGAACATGCCAAAACGGTCGTGGACGAACCACGTGGTATCACCTTGGGTTGGTTTGGGTGTTAACATTAGAATCCCTCCAGCTTGCTCAAGTCCACAATCCCATCCGCCAATCCGACAATGCGTTGCAGCAGTGCCAGCCGTGCTTCCCGCAACGCCGCGTCCTTATCCATCACCAGCACTTCATCGAAGAATTTTTGGATAAACGGCACCAGCGGCGTAAAGGCGGTCAGGAAGGCGTTCACATCGCTTGTAGGGCTGATGGCCGCCTCGGCCTGACATAGCGCCGTGTAGAGCGCGCGCTCAGCAGGTTCACGCAGCCATTCGGGATGCAGGGCGAAGCGCGGCTGATCGCGGGTGATGCGCACGCAGCGCGCGTAGTTGTCGAGCAATACGTTCCAATCGTCTCGGGCAACCCAGGCCCTGAGCTGCTCCGCCGCTTCGCGGGCCAGGACGGGATTTTCACCTCGCGCCGCCAGCGCCGCCTCGACCACATCGAAAGGCAGCCCGGCCTCACGCAACATTCCTTGCAGCCGCCCAATGATGAAGTCCAAAGCGGCGTTAAGGCTCTCCGGTGTCACCTCCACCGGCAGGGCGCGCGCTGCCTCGGCCAGCCCCGCACGCGTGGAAAACGGCAAATGACGCTCCAGCAAAATCTGTACAATGCCCGACGCGGCACGCCGCAGCCCGTAAGGATCCGCCGATCCGGTCGGCGCGAGGCCCACAGCAAACAGCCCCGCCAGACTATCCAGACGGTCCGCCAGCGCCAGCGCGATGCCCGGCATGCTTTCCGGCAACTGATCTCCCGCCGCGCGCGGCAGGTAGTGCTCAAAGATCGCCTGCGCGACCGCCAGGGGTTCTCCCGAGCGTCTGGCATACTCGCGGCCCATGATGCCCTGCAAGCTCGTCATCTCGATGACGACATGGGTGGCAAGGTCGGCTTTCGCCAGATAGGCTGCACGCGCCAGCGTCGCCATATCCCCGGCAGACAAGCGCAGTTGCTCTCCCACCCACAGGGCAAGTTTTTCCAGACGTTCGGATTTCTGCAACATCGAACCGAGATCCGCCTGGAAGGTCAACTTTGCCAGCCCCTCGCGGTACTCTGCCAGTGGGCGACGGCAGTCCTGGTTGTAGAAGAACTCCGCGTCGGCGTAACGCGCGCGGATGACGTCCTCGTTGCCCTGGCGCACGATGTCCAGGTGCTCCTTGCCGCCGTTGCGCACGGCGATGAAGTGCGCCATGATGCGCCCACGTGCATCAAGGACGGGGAAATAACGCTGATGCTTCTTCATGACGGCGATAAGCACATCTTGCGGCAGCGTGAGATAGCGTTTCTCGAACGAACCGAGCAATGCCACCGGCACTTCGACCAGATTGGTCACTTCTTCCAGCAAAGCCGGGTCCTCAGGAATCTGCCCGCCGACTTCGGCGGCGACGGCGCGCGCCTGACGCAAAATCTCCGCTGCGCGCGCTTCAGGGTCCACGATGACGCCATACGAGGCCAGCGTGGGCCGATAATCGGTCGCTGCGGCAAGCGCCACCTCCGGCGATCCTACCGGCCGCGGCCCACGGGTAATGCGCCCGCTCTGCAAGCCCGCGTAGGTAAAGGACACCTCATCCTCCCCCAGAAGCGCCAGCAACCAGCGAATGGGTCGGCTAAAGGCGACGCCGGTTGCGTTCCAACGCATCGCGCGTGGGAAACGCAATTTGGCGATCCAGTCGGGCAGCAGTTCTGCCAGCACTTCGGCGGCCGGACGGCCGGGGATGTGTTGGGTGGCGAAGATGTACGCGCCGCTTTCGGTCTCGCGGACCTGCAAATCCGCCACGGTCACACCTTTCGAGCGGGCAAAACCCTCCGCGGCGCGCGTCGGCTTGCCATCCGCGTCAAAAGCGGCGCGGGCGGGCGGGCCTTTGACTTCCAGGGTCTCATCGGCCTGCTTGAGGGCCATATCCGCCACATAAACGACCAGACGGCGCGGCGTCCCCCAGATGTGGACGTCGCCGTGTTCCAGTCTGGCCGCATCAAGAGCCGCGGGGACCAGCTCACGCCATTGCGCCAATGCGGTGCTCAGGTGCCCGGCAGGCAATTCTTCGACGCCCAGTTCAAAGAGGAAGGGCGCGCGCCCCGGGACGGAAGCCGGCGCGGCAACCGGAGATACTTTATCCTGCAAAGGCAGGTGCATCAGGGCGCCCGGGGAAGTCGGCGTCGAGGTCAAACCGGGGCGATTTTGCCAGGGGAAGCTGGCCCGGTCACGCTGCGCCAGGTAGGCTTCGGCAACCTGCCGCGCCAGATCGCGCATGCGCTTGAAGAAGACGGCACGTTCGGTGACGCCGACCGTCCCGCGCGAGTCAAGCAGGTTGAAGGTGTGCGAGCACCGCAGGATGTAGTCGAGCGCCGGCACAACCAGCCCGTGTTTGAGGTTCAGCAACGCCTCTTGCTCGAACAGGTCATACATCGCCTGCAAACGCGCCACGTCCGCGTATTCAAACTCGTAACGGCAATGGTCTATTTCCTGATCCTTCAGGATTTCACCGTAGGTGTGGTGTTCGTCCCAGGCAATATCCCACACCGAGCGCACGTTTTGCAGGTACATGACGATGCGTTCCAGGCCGTAGGTCAGTTCAACGGCGGGAATCTCCAGGTTGATGCCGCCGGCCTGCTGGAAGTAGGTGTACTGGGTGATCTCCTGCCCGTCCAGCCAGACTTCCCACCCCAGGCCCCACGCGCCGAGCGCCGGACTTTCCCAGTTGTCCTCGACGAAGCGGATGTCATGCTCCTCGCGGCGGATGCCGATGGCTTCCAGACTCTTGAGGTAGCGTTCTTGTGGGTCGCCGGGGTCGGGCTTGAGGATGACTTGCAACTGAGTATGCATCTGCATCCGGTTGGGATTCTCGGCATAGCGTCCGTCGTCGGGGCGGTACGACGGCTCGATGTAGACCACGTTCCAGGGTTCCGGCCCCAGCACGCGGAGGAAGGTCGCCGGATTCATCGTACCCGCGCCGACCTTTTCGCTATACGGCAACCAGAGCAACGCGCCCTGGTCGGCCCAGTAACGTTGTAAACGCAGAAGAACTTCTTGAAATGTCAGCATCAATATCGCTCCCAGTGAATGATTTCTTCGAGTGACTTCTTCTCTTTGGTGGGCCACGCTACCGGCACGCCGATCGGCACCAGCGTCATCAACCGTTTCCCCGCCGGGATGCCGAGCAGCGTCTTGAAAGTATCTTCGTAGCGCAGCGTGTAGCCTTCCAGCCAACACGAGCCGTAGCCGAGCGCGGTAGCGGCGAGGAGCATGTTCTCCACGGCGGCGGCGCCGTCTTCCACCCACCAGCGGGACTCCGGGTCCATCACCACAGCAATAATCGCGGCAGCCTTCTCCATCCATTGGGCCGCCGTCTTCAACTGTTCGATCATCGCACGGTCGGTGATGACGATGAATTCCCATGGCTGCCGGTTACTGCCGGTCGCGGCAAGCCGGCCGGCATCTACGATTTTCTCCAAATCTTCACGCGGGATCGCCTCCCCCGTGAACTGGCGCACACTGCGCCGGGTGCGAATCGCTTCGAAAACGTCCATTGGTGACCTCCTGTTCAAATGGCAAATGGCAAATGGCAAATGGCAAATGGCGAATGGCAAATGGCGAATGAAAGAATCAACGAATCAGCGAATCAACCAATCTTCATCAACCAATCCTCAATCAGCCGGTCTTCAATTGCCCCCACTCCCCTTTTAGCGCAGCAAAAAGCAGGGTCGTCTCGCGGGTGCCGTCGGGCAGGCGGGTAACAGCACGGAAGCGACCTTCAAATTGCATGCCGGCCCTTTCGGCGGTGCGGCGGCTGGCGATGTTTTCCTCGTTGCAGCGCCAGGTGAGGCGTTCCCAGGGCCACTCGGTAAACCCCCACGTGAGGATCGCGCGCAGCACGCGCGGGCCTAGTCCCTTGTGGGCAGCGTCGGCGCGAATCCACATGCCGATTTCGGCGGCGCAGTTGTCCAGGTTGCCTTCCCGCAGGTGAAAGCCGGAGCTGCCCAACAATCGCTTGCCGTCGGGCGCGAAAATACCCAGGGTGAAGTTTGTCGCCAGCAGGTACTCCCCGCGCCAACGGCGGACGGTGTTTTCGGCTTCGATGTCCTCGGTGTGCGGCTTGGCCCATGGCATAAAACGCTTGAGGTGCTCATAAGAAGCGTTGACCGCTTCGGCCAGCAATGGCCCATCCCCGGGCCTGTAGCTGCGAATGGTAAACTCTTCGGTGATATAGTACTCCGGTGCAAAAAACGGTTCTATATTCATCATCAATCCTCCTCCCTCCAATCCCCAATCCCTCATCCCTAACCGTGCAACACCCGCAACATCGCCGGACGGCGCTCCAGATGATAGGCGATGTACTGTTCCATCACCTGCGCCAGTTCTCTAGCCGTGCGCTCCGATAGGGTGAACCGGGCCACCTCGTCGAAGTTCCGACGCTGGAGTGTCTGGAGCCACGAGAGCGCGCTCGGTGAGAGCGGACGCACGGCAAGTTGCCCCACATCCGAGGCCAGGCACTCGTGACAGACTGCGCCGCCGCGTTCCATATCAAGGCCGTAGGGATACTGATCATCAGGACGGGGACGCAAGGGTGTGCGACACAAGATGCCGTTCCGTTCGCCTACACATGTGCTCCACTCCGGACGGAAACCCGCCAGGATCAGCAATTGCTGTTCATACCAGCGCGTCAACAACGCCGGTTCCGCGCCTCCCTCCAAACGCGAGAAGACCTCATCAATCAAAATGTAAAGTTGCGGATCGGCCTCGCCTTCAAAGAAGCGGATCGCCAACTCGGCTACATAGCGGGCATACGTGCCCAGGCGAAAATCTTCCTGGAGCCGGGAGCGCACCTGGAGCGCCTCGGCCTGGCTGATGATGTCCCACGAGCCGTTAACCCGCGACACCAGCACCTGGGTTTTGGAAAAAAGCTCCAGATGTCCGGCCTTGCGTGAGCGCGGTTTGCGGATGCCCTTCGCCAGCAAATCTACACTGCCCTCGGCGGTCAACAGCTTGACCACGCGGTCGGCCTCGCCGTGGTCGCGGCGGCTAAGGACGATGCCCTCCAAACGGTAAAGTTTGCCTCTGGATGACACTCATTCCGCCTCGAAGGTCAAACGCGCCGCCTTTGCCAGCGACTCCCCCAGGGTAAGCACAAACTGCGGGTCGAACCAATCCGTTAACGGCACGGGATCAGCATCCGGCAGTACAGCCATCAGCCGCGCCAGCCGGTACGTCTGCTTATCTACTTCTTCAAAAACGCAGTCCTCAAGGCGAAATCCGGCGATCGCTTCCAGCGGCACGGCCCACATCAAGCGCTTGCCAAAGAAAAACCATCTGCGGGTACGGGAAATGTTGCCGCCGTCCAGCGTGCGTTCCAACTCACCGCGTTCGGCCATCGGGATCAGCAACGCCAGGAATACACCGATGATGAGGATGAGCGCCATCAAAATACCCGCAACAGGCCAACGCAACGGACTGGGCGTCAGGACAATAAACGTGGCCGCGCCTATCCCGCAAAGGAACAGTGCCAGCTCAATCCCTAGCAACCCACTCTTGAATTCCCACACCACGCGGTTTCGCGCCTCTTCTACAATTGCAGCTTTCATTGCCCTCTCTCTGCTTGCTGTGGTCGCGGACGTCAAATCCATAGTATACCGCAGTTAAGACAGGGGGCAATCTCACCCCGGCAGGCATGGCTTTATCATTCTCGTTACAGTGACTTCAGCTGGCTATGATCAGAGGTTTATCTGACTTTCTCCTCAGGTTAAAATGCACCTTCGGAAGATAAGCGCAGAAATCGGCCCGGATTTTCGCAAATTGATCCCATGCTGAAACGCTTTTGTTGCCATATCTTCGTGCATTTTAGGCTGAATTAGTGTAAAATAGAGGGGAGGTCCGTATCGGATGTCAACGCTCGATGAGGATAAAAAATGGGAGCCGGAACAATTCAAAAAACCATCAAACTCTTCAAGGCCGCCCTGGAAGGACTCCACGCCGATATCCCCCTGCTCAAGCTCGAAGGCCTGGCAATTATGGTTCACAAAGCCATGACTATGCAAGGTCGCTATTTCCACACACCGGAGCATATCTTCACTCTCTTCGAGACTTTCGACCCTATTCAAGCACTTGCCGCGCTGTACCACGATATTGTCTATTATCAAGTAGACGAGGGGCTCACCCCCGAAGTCCACGCGCTTATCGCGCCTTATCTACGCGAAAAAGAGGGGCGACTGTTCCTCGTGGCCCATGCCGATCCCACCGATGCCGCTTTTGCGCGCACGCTGGAGGTCTTTGCCTTTGAACCCGGACAACCGTTATCGCCGGTTCAGGGGCAAAACGAGTTTCTGAGCGCCTTGACGATGAATGTCAGCCTTGAGGGTATCGTCAGCGCCAAAGATTTGCTCAAAGCGACAGCGTGTATTGAAGCCACCATCCCTTTTCGAGGACTCAGTGCGCAGGGCGAAAGCCCTGCCGATGTGTTGGAGCGCCGGCTTACCGCCATCAATGCCCGGCACGGCTTTGGCATGGACACCGAGGAAATCGCACGGGCAGTCGAAGTGGCCGTCATCCTCTCCAATCATGATGTCGCCAGCTTTGCCGAGAAGGACACGGCGCTCTTTCTGGACGGGACCTGGAAATTGCTGCCGGAGATGAACCCTTCCCTGAGGCTCAAGGGCATCTACACCATCCGCAACTACCGGCAGGCGTTGCAGAAAATGGCCAACTTTCTCAACACGCTCAACCCTAAGGTCATTTTCAACCGCTACCGGGATGTTCCCCCCGTGGCAGAATTCGACGAGATGGTACGGTTGGCCCACCAAAACGTTTACACGGCGCGCGACTATCTGGCAATCAAACTGCTCACGGTTGCTATACTCGAAGCCCTGGCCGAATTGAGTGGCGGGGATGCGCCGATGGCGCTCTTTATGGGTGATATTGAATCTGAAGGGCAAGACCATTTGCTCGAGGACTTCCTCCCCTTTCCTGTGTCTCACAGCCCGGGTGAGGATAGTTCACCGATCTTCCGCCTGCTGATGTACGGGCGTGCCGGCAAATCGAGCTTTGATATGAACAAATCCCCCCTATCGTTGTTTATCTACCAACGCCTGGGAATGGAAAACTGCAAGCGGTTATTGCAAGCGGCGACCTCGCTGTTTAACGGACAGTTGGCCCCCCAAAGTTTTCTAGATCAATTCCCCACAGAGGTGATCGTCCCCATTGCCACAGCTTGCGCCGTGATGGCAACCACGCGCAGCGTAGCGCTGCGGCACTACCTGGCGCATAAGATGCCCACCCATTAACCATAATATCATTCAATTTCTGAGGAGGTCAAAATGTCAGAAAATCAAAAGAACGGCCAGGCTATGCCTAAACAAATTGCAATGTTCAGCTTTGCTATGGTGGGGGTATTACTCATCATCTGCCTAACCTTGCCACAGACTTCTGCGGCCGGGAGCATTGTCTTCAAACCATTGACCTTCCAAAGCCCAATTGGCAACCCTATATTGGCACTCGATAAAACCGCTGATCAAGCGGCACCGCAACCCGGTGACATCGTAAACTACACCCTCAGTTACTCAAACACGACACCCGGTGCACAAGCCTTCAATGTGCAATTGTATGATTTTCTACCAGCCGGCGTACAATACCTCTCTGCATCACCTGCTCCCGCCGTCTATTCAGATGGCATCCTGGTGTTTACGGCCCCTTCAGTCGGCCCTGACACAGCACCCATCAATGTCAACATACAGGTGCGCCTCCTCCCCGGTTATGCTGCATTGCGCAATCAAGCGATCGTCACCGCCGACGGCATCACACCGACCACAGATTCCCTCTTAATCACGACGGTACCGGCAACCAACCATTTGCAGTTGATCAAGGATGGCGATGTTGCTGTGTTGCTCAATGATGAGCTGGAATACACGCTATATTGTATCAACAGCGGCCCTGTGGCTTATCACAACATTGAGATCTTCGATATCCTCCCCACAGGCGTGACATTAGTGAGTGCCTCCGTCCCCCCTATGCTAACGACGCCGCCACTTCTCAAGTGGGTAGTGGACAACCTGACACCGGGGGACTCGTGGGAAGCGACTGTCCTGGTCAAAGGGCCATCAACAATTGGCACGATTACAAATACAGCCCTGCTCATCGCCCCCTCCCATACTTCCGCGCAGTCGCTGTGGCCCACTCACGTCATCAGTGAGGGCACAATCCTCAAAGTAGAAAAAACCAGCAATGTCGAAACAGTCTATCCTGGCGACCCGCTCATCTATACCCTGACCTACGAAAATAAAGCCGCTACACTGGTGAACGGCGTCGTCCTCACCGATGTCCTGCCCACAGGCGTGGCTGTCAGCAGTGCCCATCCTGCGCCCACACGCATCAACGGGCAACAATGGGTATGGGAAATGGCAACACTGGACAGAGGAGCTGCCGGAAGCATCGTCCTGACCACAACGGTTACGCAAAATACCCCAGGTATTTTGCATAATTACGTCGTCATCAGTGCCCCTAATGCCTTTGGTGACGCTGACCATCTTTACACACAGGTTAAACAGCGCCACATCTACCTGCCGTTGGTACTGCGAGGATACCAACCATAGATTTAACCGGCGATCACATCACTGATGATTTGGCGCAGGGTAGGAATATCGAGGTTCTTCTTATCCAAAAAGGCACACGCGCCCGCTTCCATCCCACTGCGATGGAATTCCACATCGGGATAGGCGCTGATAAGCACGACGCGGGTAATTGGAGAAACTTCGCGCACGTTACGCGCGCATTGAATGCCGTTTTCATCCCCCAAGACGACGTCAATTAACGCCAGGTGAATGGTCACACGCCGGATAAGCTGCATGACGGTGCGATTGCCCTCGGCCTCGTAGATGGTCGCCTGCGGATGGGCATGGGCCACCATCTGGCGCAGGCGATTCCGATAGCGGGGGTTATCATCCACCAGTAGCAGGTTGATGTACGGCGTAGCGACGACCGGCGCGTCACAGTTGCGCACAGCCTCGGCGCCGGAGAGTGAAAGACATTCTGGCCGCTGCATAATGTAAGCCAGGGCCTCCAGGCGATTCGTTACCCCAAGCTGTCGGTACAGGCGCGTCAGGTGATTTTCGATCGTCTTGGCACTCAATCCCAAAGCCGAAGCGATGTCCTGATTAGAATACCCTTGCCGCAAGAGTTCCAGGATGTCCCGCTGGCGCGCGCTTAACTTTTGGTCGGATGCCGCTGCCGGAACGTCGGCCACGAGCTTGTCAAGCAAGGGACTGGAAATCCACCGCTCGCCCTGAAGCACCCGCTCGACGGCCAACGCCAGATCCCGCAGTGGTTGATCTTTGAGATGGTAGCCGTGCGCGCCGGCGGTGAGCAGGCCGCGCACGTAAACGGCATCATCGTAGGCACTGATGATCAGGACTTTGAGTTCGGGATATTCCGTGCAAATGCGCCGTACCGTGGCGATAGGATCAAACTGCGGCATGGTGACATCAATCAACGCCAGGTCAGGACGCAGATTGCGCAGTAGCGTCAACAGTTCCGGGCCATTTCCGGCTTCCCCCACCACCTCAAGGTCGGGGAGTCCCTCCAGGGCATGGCGAATCCCGGCGCGCACAATTGTATGATCATCGGCTAACACAACCCGTACCGTCATACGCGCTATTATACCCGGCTTTGCGATAGGGGGAAATCCCCCAATCCGGCATAGGGGATGTTCCTCTAACAATAAAGGGGAAAAGGACAATTGAAAGTCAACTGACAGACTGTAAAATGGATGTGTTTTTTTGGGAAACATACGCGCGCGTTCCACATTTTAAGGCGCCGTGTGCCATATCACAATAGAGCAAAGGAGGTCAAAATTCCCAGATAGACGCATCATCAGTATTACCCAATCCCATTTTTGAAACATTCAAAACACACAAAACTCAGGAGGTTACAGAAATGTCTCGCACAGTTTCCCGGTTCTTTATAATTATGCTCGTCGTCGCGATGGTGCTGAGCGGCTGCCAAGGCGGCGGCAAGAAGATCAAGGTCGGTCTGTCATTCTCCGACTTCGCCACCGAGCGCTGGAAGAACGAAGAGATCTTGATGCGCAAGCTCCTTGAGGAGAAGGGCTATGAGGTCATCTCCCAGGAAGCCAGCCACGATGTCAAGCTGCAGAACGACCAGATTGACAACATGGTGGCGCAGGGCGTCAAGGCCATCATCATCGTGGCCGAGGACGGCGATGCCGCCGTCACGGCGGTTGACAAGGCCGCCAAGAAGGGCGTCATCGTTATCGCCTACGACCGCCTGATCAAGTCCACCAACATTGCCGCTTACGTCTCCTTCAACAACGTCGAGGTCGGTCGCCAGCAGGCGTTGGGCGTGATGAAGGCCCTCGACATTGACAATTGGGACGTTGCGGCCAAGGGCAAGGCGCGCGTTGTCAAACTGGGCGGTAGCCCCACCGACAACAACGCGATCCTGTTCCGCCAGGGGCAGGACGAGATCTTGAATCCGTATGTTGAGGCAGGCAAGATCGAAATCGTCGCCGATCAGTGGGTGGACAACTGGGATCCGGCGAACGCCCTGAAGATTATGGAGAACATCCTCACGGCGCAGAACAACGACATTGATGCCGTGGTTGCCTCCAACGACGGTACGGCCCTGGGCGCGCTCCAGGCTTTGAAGGCCCAGAAGCTGGCCGGCGTGGTCCCGATTTCGGGCCAGGACGCGACCGCCGATGGCTGCAACAGCATCGTCAAGGGCGAGCTGACCGTTTCGATCCTCAAGGACATCCGCGATCTTTCGCCGTTGGCCGTAGATCTGGCCGACAAGCTGATCAAGGGCGAGAAGGCTGACCTGCAGATGTACACCCTGGCCGAACTCACCAACGATCCCTCCAAGCAGGGTCAGGTACCGTGCAAGTTCTTGCCCGTGTATCAGGTCAACAAGGACAATGTCTACGAACTCGTCGTGAAGAGCGGCTTCCAGAAATATGAAGACGTTTACCGCGACATTCCCGAAGACCAGCGCCCGCCGCGGCCCTAATTAACACGCCAATTCAGATGATCGGTATGTAGACGCGCGTGCCTCCTTATAGTCAGGTATAACGCTTGCTATGAGGAGGCACACTTCTAACAAAAAAGCGAAGGCTATCCCAAATAATTTTGTAGTGAGGGACATATATGAGTGAGGACAACACCGTGATGGAGGCCATCCCCAACGACGCCACAAACACGCCAGACCCGGTTGACGATGACACCATCCTTGAGTTTCGTAACGTCACCAAACAATTTCCCGGCGTGACCGCACTACGCAACGTTTCCCTCAAAATCCGGCGCGGCGAAATCCACGGCATTTGTGGCGAAAACGGCGCGGGCAAGTCCACCTTGATGAAAATTCTGTCCGGCGTTTACCCATGGGGGTCCTACGAAGGACAGGTTTTCTTCGAGGGCAAGGAATTGCGGTTTCAAGAGAGTGCCATCCGCCAGGCCATCGAAGCCGGCATCGCCATCGTTTACCAAGAGTTGACCCTGGTGCCAAGTATGACCGTCGGTGAGAACATCTTTCTGGGCAAAGAGCCGATGGAGAACGGGAGCATCAATTGGGATAAGCTGTATGCCGATACGCAACAACTGTTGAACAAGTACAAGCTCGATATCCCACCGCAGGCCCTGGTCAAAAATCTAGGCGTCGGTAAAATGCAGATGACCGAGATTGCCAAGGCGCTCTCCGAAAACGCACGGCTGTTGATCCTCGACGAACCGACAAGCGCCCTGGCCGAGGCCGAAATCCAGCAGTTGATGGAGATCTTGCGCACGCTCAAGGAGCATGGCGTCACCTGCATCTATATCACGCATAAGCTCTCCGAATTCTTTGAAATCACCGACCGAGTCACAGTTTTGCGCGATGGGCGCGTGATCACCACCCAGCCCACCCAGGATTTGAGCCTTGAGAAACTTGTCAGTTACATGGTGGGACGTGAGATGACCGAGCGTTTCCCCGAAGCCGATCGTCATCCCGGCGAAGTCATCCTTGAAGTCGAAGACCTGCACGCTCACGATCCCGAAGAAGCCTCCCGCGAAGTACTCAAAGGCGTTACCTTCAGCCTGCGCCGGGGGGAAGTGCTCGGCATTGCCGGTTTGATGGGATCTGGGCGTACCGAGTTAGCAATGACCCTTTTCGGCGAGTATGGAAAAGTGACCCGCGGCACCGTGAAGCTGGAGGGCCGTCCCATCCACATCAAAAGCTCCCGCGAGGCGATGGAGCAAGGCCTCGGCCTGGTTCCCGAAGACCGCAAACGCCACGGGCTGGTGTTGATCCAACCGATTCTCAGGAACATCTCCTTACCCAACCTCGATCAATTTGCAAAGTTTTTTAGAATTGACGACAATGCCGAACTGAAAGCCAGCCGGCAATTTGCCCAAAATCTGGCCATCAAAGCGCCGAACCTGCAAGTGTTGTGCAATACCTTGTCGGGTGGCAACCAACAAAAGACCGTCATCGCCAAATGGCTTATGTCCAACCCCAAAGTTCTCATTATGGACGATCCGACACGGGGGATTGATGTAGGCGCCAAGTACGAGATTTACAAACTGATGAATGATCTCACGGCGCAAGGGATTGCCATCATCATGATTTCCAGCGACCTGGAAGAGGTTCTGGGGATGAGCGACCGGGTGATGGTTATGCACGAGGGACGCTCCGCCGGTACCCTGGACATCACCGAAGCAACCCAAGAGAAAATCATGGCGTTAGCCACCGGCATCGCCTGAAACCAAAATCCTGCACGAAAAAGGTGATCTTATGAACACAGTTTCCAAAAACGGTTCACTACAAAATGCAGTATCCACTCTGACCAAACAGTTCCGCGCCAATATCCAGACGTATGCTATCATCGTGGCCTTGATTTTCATCTGGATTCTCTTCTCTATGCTAACCGGTGGGTTGTATCTGTCACCGCAGAACTTTTCCAACCTGTTCCGGCAGATGACGGTCACGTCGTTCCTGGCCTGCGGGATGGTGTTGGTCATCGTCACCGGCAACATTGACCTGTCGGTGGGCAAACTGGCCGGTTTTGTGTCTGTCGTCGTGGCAGCCTTTCAGGCCAACATCTGGACCAGAGTTTTTCCCGGTCATGAGGCTATGACGACCGCCCTATCCATCCTCATCGGCCTCGGCGTAGGTTTACTCGTCGGGGTGCTCCAGGGTTATGTGATTTCTTATCTAAGCGTCCCCTCTTTCATTGTGACCCTGGGTGTGCAGTGGATCCTCAATGGCGGCATCTTGCTGGTAACCCAGGGGAAAACAATCCCGGCCAACCAACCTCAATTATCCTGGGTTGCGCAGGGGTATTTGCTCCCCATCATCGGCTGGATTGCAGCTGCCGGGGTTGTCGCCTTATTGTTTTACACCATGCTCAGTAGCCGCCAGAAGAAGCGACGCTATGGCTTCGAGTTGGCCCCTCTGCGCACCGATATCTTCAAGACCACCTTTTATGCAATCCTCGTCGTGGCCTATGTCGCTATCGTCAACTTCTACAACGGCGTGCAGATTCCGGTGCTGTTGCTGGCGGTCACCGTCGTCGTGATGGCTTACGTCTCGAACAACACCCGCTTCGGGCGCTATGCGTATGCCATCGGCGGCAACCGCGAGGCGGCGCGGCTCTCCGGTGTCAACATCAACAAGAACATCTTCGGCATTTTCGTGCTGATGGGATTTCTGTGCGGTGTGGCCGGCGTGGTGTTGGCGTCGTATGTCGGGTACGGCACGATCGCTGCCGGCGGGGGCTATGAACTGGACGCCATCGCCAGTTGTATCCTGGGTGGCACATCCACGCTAGGGGGTGAAGGGACTGTCTTCGGGATGATTATCGGTTCGATGATCATGGCCAGCCTCACCAACGGCTTGCAAATGTTGAACGTCCAGGCTGCCTGGCAATATGTGGTGAAAGGCATTGTGTTGATCATGGCCGTGTACACCGACGTTTACTTCAAGAAGAACCGTTAGTGCATATCCGCACATTGAGCCGTTGCGCAGCCGATACCACAAATGGATCCATTGCTCAGGGTCATCAATGTATCCAGAGCCTTCAGCGATTTGTGGGCGTTGGAAGGTGTAAGCCTGGATATTATGCCCGGCGAAGTCGTCGGTGTGGCCGGTAGCAGCGGGGCAGGCAAATCGGTGCTGGCAAAGATCGTCGCCGGGTTGTTCGAGCCGACCGGCGGCGATCTTTATTTTGACGGGCGCCGTTACAATGGATTGCGCCCGTATATAGCGCGAGAGATGGGCATCGAGATGATTCACCAAAAGCCGGAACTGGTGAATCAGCTCGACATCACGGCCAACGTTTTCCTGGGGCGCGAGGTCACCGGCGGGTTGTGGAAACGAAACATGCGCTGGGCCGACCGCAAAATAATGGATGCACGTACCCAGAGCATTATGGATGACCTGGGTGTGCACTTTCACTCCTTACACGAAAAAGCCGCCAACCTTTCCAGCGAGGAGCGCCAGATCGTGGCAATTGCCCGCGCGCTGGTGGTTCCCTCGCGGTTGATGATCATTGATGGGCCGTTGGTGGGATTGGGGTTTGCTTTGCAGAAACGGCTGTTTGCGCTGGTCGAACGCTGGAAAGCGCGCGGCTGCGCGGTCATGATCTGCAGCGACAACCTCGGCGATCTCTTCGCCGCCACCGACCGCCTCATCGTGTTGAACAAAGGACGCAAAGTTGCCGAGCGGCGCACCGACGAAACCACCCAGGAAGAAATCGTCGCCCTCATGGTCGGCACACCACCGCCCGAACAGGTCACGCCGTTGATCTGGGCACTCGACAGCTACTACCGCGCACGCGAACAGGCCGAAACATTGCGCCAAAATCAGGTGCTCCTCCAGCGTGACCTGGCGGCGCAAGATACCCTTAACCGTCAATTGCTCGATCAGCTTTCACGGCAGGTCGCCGCGCTCAACAAAGCCAATGCCGCATTACAGGACGCCCAACGTCGGCTGTTGTTGGAACGCGAGGATGAGCGCAAACACCTGGCGCGCGAGTTGCACGATCAGGCCATTCAGGATTTGCTGGGCATCGGCTATCAGATCGAGGAAATGCTCACCGGACACAACGTTCCGGACGATCTGGCTGCCGGTCTAAGCCTCATCCAAGAGGATGTGCGCCGTCTCATCGGCGACCTGCGCCGCATTTGTAACAACCTCCGTCCGCCGGCCCTTGATAGTCTGGGGTTGGGCGCCGCCATCCGTTCTCATGCGCAACAGTGGGCCGAACGGTACGGCATCGAGTTGACGTTGGATATCGCTCCCGATCTGGGGCGGCTTCCCGAAGCTACCGAACTTTCCGTCTTCCGCATCATCCAAGAAGGGTTAAACAACATCCAGCAACATGCCCTGGCCACCCAGGCCACCCTCAGCCTGCGGCACACTTCACCGCGCACCTTGGAGATCACCATCAGCGACAACGGCATCGGCCTGGCCGAAGATGCCGATCTCGCGGCGTTGGCTGCGAACAGTCATTATGGGCTACTCGGCATCAGTGAGCGCGTGGCGCTGCTCGGTGGAAAATTAAAATTGCAGAACCGTCCTTCCGGCGGATTGTTGATCAGTGTCGAAATCCCGCACCCACGCGTGCAGAACACCGAGATCACCCTGCCGCCCGAACCCTGAGCGCCGAGTGCTCAATCGTCATCTGTTGCGGCTCGACTTAAGTGTCACCGAAAGTTCTCTATGCTCTCTGCCCCTCTAATGTGAGGCGTTAGTCGTCTCATTTACCGCCGTCGGCTGCCACAGCATCATCAACACCGCAGCCGTCAGCGCCGTGGCCGCCCCAAAGAAGAACGGCGACGCCGGGCCGAAGCCGCCCCAGCGTCCCACCCCTTGCCACAATACGCCGGCAATCAAAGACGCCGGAAAATCCAGGACGCCCAAAATCGCATTGTACGTCCCATAAGCTGTGCCCCGTAGTGCTTCCGGCACCAGGTCGGCGACCATCGCTTTCGTCGTGCCAAAAGCCAGACCGTAGTAGATGCCGTAGATTGCGTACAGCACCCACACGTGCCAGCCCGTCCCGGCAACGGCAAAGCCCAAATAAATCGCCGCGTAGACCAGCCAGCCGCCGATGATGACGCGCCGCCGCCCGATTTTGTCGGAGATCGCACCGGCCGGCGTGCTGACCAGGGTATAAACCAGATTGAAGGTGATCAACATCCCCAAAATGCCGATGACGCTCAGCCCACGTTCCTGTGCGCGCAGCACGAGAAAAGCATCCGATGAATTGCCGATGTCAAAGAGACCGACAATGAGCATAAAAACCAGAAAACGTTTACCCAAACCCCGGAACATAATGCGCGGCGGTGACTGCGTCCTGGTCACAGCCACCTCTTGGGTGCCGACGGCAAGCGCGATGACCGCCAGCACTGCCGGAATCAAACTGACCAGCACGACCGTTTGAAACGTCGCACGGGTTAGAACGCCTGTGTTTTGCTGCGCAAGCCACACAACCAGCAACGCGATCATCAAACCTAACACGGCACCGGCGGTGTCGGCGGCGCGGTGAAACCCAAAGGCCAGTCCACGCTGCTTCTCATCAATACTGTCGGCGACGAGCGCGTCGCGCGGTGCGGTGCGCACCCCCTTGCCCACCCGGTCGGCCCAGCGCACACCGGCCACCAGGCCCCAGGTATCGGCAATGTAAAAGAACGGTTTGGCAAGCGCCGAAATCCCATATCCGGCCACCGCCAGCCACTTGCGCGTGCCCAACCGATCCGAGAGCCAACCGGAGAACATCTTGAGGAGGCTGCTTGTCGCCTCGGCGATGCCCTCGATCAAGCCGATGATGTTGGTTTTGACGCCCAACACGTTCGACAAAAACAGCGGCAAGATGTTGATGACCATCTCACTGGAAATATCCATGAAGAAACTGGTCAAACTCACCGCCCAGACATTGCGCGGCAACCCGCGCAGCTTGTCTTTGAATGAAACGGGTTTGTTATCCATACACAGCTCCTCTCTGAAAATAGTCTAATAGTCGTTAGTCAGATAGTTCTATTGAGTCTAATAGTCGGGTAAATACCTGTTAATGTAGCACCAGTCAGCCAATCGTCAACCAGGTAACACATCCCAAGCAGAAAGCTAATGGGGTTTGATTTTGCCGATTTGCAGATTTCGCAAATCGCGGGGATAATATGCCCTATCACACAAATCGGAGGAACGACCATGAACCTGACACGCCATCATACCTCACATGGTCCGCATTGGGCGCTCGACGGCGCGTACCTGCCACCAAGCTTTAACCTGGGACTGCTCCTCGAACTGCCCCGCGAAACCATCACGCGATTTCTGGCGACGCTACCCACAGAGGGCGCAGCCACGGGCGACCTGCTCGCCCCTATTGAAGCGGTGCAGGAAGTTTGGGCTGCCGGTGTGACCTATCTGCGCAGCCGCGACGCCCGCGAGGCCGAGTCGCAAACCGGCGACATCTACACGCGCGTCTACGTGGCCGAGCGGCCGGAGCTGTTCTTCAAGGCCGCGGGGTGGCGCGTCGTCGCGCCCGGCGATGCGATCCGCGTGCGCCCGGATAGCACGTGGGACGTGCCGGAGCCGGAACTCACGCTCGTGATCAACCGGCACGGTGAAATCGTCGGTTACTGCGCGGGGAACGACGTTTCGTCGCGCAGCATCGAGGGCGAAAATCCGCTCTATCTGCCACAGGCCAAAGTCTACAACGGCTCGTGCGCGCTGGGGCCGGGCATCGAAATCGCTACAGCGGATGCGCTGCGCGATGTGCCCATCCGCCTGGAGATTATCCGCCAGGGCGAGATGGTCTACACAGGCGAGGCCAGCACGTCGCAGATGAAGCGCACCTTCGAGGACCTGGCGGCCTACCTGTTCCGCGAACTTGACTTCCCCCACGGCGCGTTCTTGATGACCGGCACGTGCCTTGTCCCGCCGGATGGTTTCACCCTCACGCCGGGCGACATCGTCACAATTCACGTAGGCGAGTTGAAATTACGCAACCCTGTAGAATGAAAAATTGAACCACGAATCTTCACGAATCTACACTAATTTTTCTCTCTATCGGTGAGAATTGGTGTAGATTCGTGGTTTATCGTTAGGAGGAACTATGTCACTACAACCAGTTTTGATCAACGGCGAATGGCGCGTATCGGATGCGGTCGGAGAATTCGAGGCTATCAATCCATCAACAAAGACGGCGCTGCCGGAGACGTACCCTGTATCGAGTGCGACGGAGGTCGAAGAAGCGATCCGCGCCGGGTATGCGGCGGCGGTTGCGCTGCGGGCAATGTCGCCGGAGCAGATTGCGCGCTTCCTCGAAGTCTACGCGGACGCCATCGAAGCACGAGCCGACGCGCTGGTGGAACTCGCTTACACCGAGACCGCGCTGCCCAAATCGCCGCGCCTGCGCGATGTGGAACTGCCGCGCACAACGGATCAACTGCGGCAGGCCGCCGCCGCTGCCCGCGCACGCTCGTGGTGTCTCGCCACGATTGACACGGCGCGCAACATCCGTTCGATGTACGGGCCGCTTGGCGGTCCGGTCGTCGTCTTCGGGCCTAACAATTTTCCGTTCGCGTTCGGCTCGGCATCGGGCGGCGATTTCGCAGCAGCAATCGCGGCAGGCAATCCGGTCATCGCCAAAGCCAACACCGGCCATCCCGGCACAACGAAACTCTTCGCCGAAGCCGCGTTCGAGGCAATCCAAACCACGGGGATGCCGCCGGCGCTGGTGCAGCTGCTCTACCGCGTCAAACCGGATGTGGGCTATCGCCTGGTGAGCCACCCGCTGATCGGCGCGACGGGCTTCACGGGCAGCCGCAGCGCAGGTCTGCGCCTCAAGGAAGCAGCGGACAAGGCCGGCAAGCCGATCTACCTGGAAATGTCGAGCATCAATCCGGTCTTCGTGTTGCCCGGCGCGCTGGAGGAACGGCTTGACGCGGTTGCCGGCGAACTGTACGCTTCGTGCTCGATGGGTGTGGGGCAATTCTGCACCAAACCGGGCTTCGTCGTCGTGCTGCAAAATGAGAGAAGCGAAACCTTCTTTGAGAAGGTGAAGGAACACTTCCAGAACCCACCCGGCGTGCTGCTCGGCGAAAGCGGCGTTTGGACGATTGCCGATGCGGTGCAAAAGCTTCAGGCTGCGGGGGCACAGCTTGTCACTGGCGGATACGAGGTCGAGGGGGCGGGTTATCGCTACGCGAATACACTTCTGCGCATCTCCGGTGACGATTACCTCAAGCGACCACACGATCTGCAAATCGAGGCATTTGGCGTCGTATCGCTCGTCGTCTTTGCGAAAGATGTCGCGCAGATGTGCGCCATCGCCGAATCGCTCGAAGGCAATCTCACCGGCTGCCTCTACAGCCACACCGGCGGCGACGATGACGTGCTCTACGATCAGGTCGCGCCGATCCTGCGCACCAAAGTCGGGCGGCTGCTCAACGACAAAATGCCCACCGGCGTCGCCGTCAGCCCGGCGATGAACCACGGCGGCCCCTACCCCGCGACGGGGCATCCCGGCTTCACCGCCGTCGGCGTCCCGGCTGCGATGCTGCGGTTTGGCGCGTTACATTGCTACGACAACGTCCGCCAGCACCGCCTGCCGCCAGAGTTGCGGGATAAGAATCCCACAGGGACGATGTGGCGGCTGATTGACGGGGTGTGGACGCAGAAGGATGTTGCGTGAGGCGTGAGAGGTGAAGCAGCCGATCATGCACCACATTCCACCTGGGAATGTTATGGATATTCAGATTCGAGAGGCTGAATCGCACGAGTTGCCGGCGTTGCTGAGGCTGTACGAACACCTGCACGCCGAAGACGAACCGCTGCCGGATGCGGCGACGGTCGCGCAGGTGTGGAGCGAACTATGCAGCGATCCGAAATTGCACTGTCTTGTCGCCATAATGGATGAGACGCCAGTCGCGTCCTGCATCCTGGCGATCATCCCCAATCTGACGCGGGGCGCGCGACCTTATGGGCTGATCGAGAACGTCGTCACCCACGCGGATTACCGTCGCCGGGGAATCGGCACGGCGCTGCTGCGTCACGCGCTGGCTATCGCGTGGCAGCACAACTGTTACAAAGTGATGCTGCTCACCGGGCGCAAGGACGAAAGTGTGCTGCGTTTCTACGAAAAGGCCGGTTTCCGGCAAGGCGTGAAGACGGGGTTCATCGCTTACCCGGATGATTATGCAGGCGCACACAATTCATAAGACATTAGCCCGATTACGCGATAACACAGGCGTCGTCATCCCCATCTATTTGCCGCAGGGGACGGAGACCAGCCCTGACGCGCGCCTGGTGGAGGAAACCGTCGCTGCGTACTGCGCACAGGTCGGCAATCCCGCCGTCATCTGCCTGAGCGTAGACGGCACAGATTGCGGAGCCGAGGTAGCACTGCGGCTATCCCGTGAGTATGGTGTGTCGTGGTGCATCGGCGAAGAGAATCGCGGTAAGTTGTGGGGGGCTATCCACGGCGCACGGGTGCTGCTCAATAATGATAAATTGGACTATGTCGCCATCGTGGATCAGGATGGTGATCACTTTGCCAACGAGCTGCTCAACTTTGTGCGCGCCGCCGATCACATCCGCGCGCAGACGGGCGACGAGCGCGTGATGATTCTGGGCCGCCGCATCTCCTTACACCGCCCGATGGGATTCTTGCGCGGTGAGCTGGAGACGCTCGCCAACCATGTGCTGCTCGATGCACTCCATTATCACGCTGCCGTAAGGGGCGTCCCGTTGCGCCTGGAATATGCCACGCTGTTCGATGAAGCGCCGGATTTCCAGTCGGGGTACAAGCTGTTCAGCCGGGCGACGGCGCAAGCCGTTTTCGATGCCGAACCGCGCCAGTGTGGCGTTTCCGACGTCGCTTACTACCGTCATGCCTGCGAAACGGTGATGGCGATTGAGGCGCTGGAAAGCGGCGCACTGCTGGGCGTGGTCAACCGCAGCACGTTCAACGAGCAGCCGGTCACGTACTTCGGCAAGCTCAATCAGGCCCGCGCCACGGCGGATATGATCATCTGGGGCTGCAAGCGGCTCGCCGTCCCCTACCCCTTCGTTGCCCAATGGCTGGCGAATCACACGCCGCGCCTGCTGCTCAATACTGTTGTTCCCCAGGGGAAAGAAGAGTTAGAACAAGTGCGGCAGTTGGTCAACGCAGCTTTCGAGGTGCAAGACACAGAAACGGCTGGACTACAGCCGTTATTCGTGTAAGATTGTCATATGCGAATCACATATTTACTCGGTCGCCTCAACATCTTCAGTATCCCGCCGGGGCTGACGCCCACGCAGCGCCGGAATTTCTTCTATACCCAAATGGACGCGCTCGGTGTGGGCCTGGTCAACGGCGCGGCACCGTTCCTGGCGGTGTTCCTTGCCCGATTGGGTGGGACGAACTTCCAGGTCGGCATGTTGAGCGCGATGCCGGGCTTCACCGGGCTATTCCTGGGTCTGGTCATCGGGCGGTTCTTACAGACCCGCGCCAATATCGTGCCGTGGTACAGCCGCGTGCGCCTGATCGTCTTCTCAGCCTACACGCTCACGGGCGTGGTCGCGCTCATCCTGCCGCAGAAGGCGGCCGTCATCGCCGTGCTCGTGATCTGGGCACTGGCGAGCGTGCCACAGGCGATTCTCAGCGTCGCCTTTACGGTGGTGATGAACGCCATCGCCGGGCCAGAGGGACGCTACACACTGATGAGCCGCCGCTGGTCCATCCTGGGTTTTACGTCGGCGGTCATGACAATGGTGGCAGGGCAAATCCTCGACCGGCTGACTTTTCCCACCAATTACGCCGTCGTCTTCATCCTTTTCTCGATGGGGGGATTGATTAGCTTCCGCTATTCGAGCCGCATGCAGGTGCCCCCGCTCAACGCCGAAGCTGTGAACGATAAGACCCCCCTGTTCAAGCAACTCAAGCGGGATGTGCGGTTGGTGTTCACGCATCGGCCCTTCATCACGGTATCCACCAAGCGTCTGATCTATATCCTCGGCTCACACCTGGTTGCGCCGCTGTTCACGCTGTATTATGTGCGCATTGTGCAAGCCAGCGATGCCTGGATCAGTGCCATCACCACAGCGCAAAGTGCCATTTTGTTGATCGGTTACTCTTTTTGGACCCACCAACATCGCAAACACGGTTCACGCATCATCCTGCTGAGTACCACCCTGGCATTATCGCTCTATCCGGCGCTGACGGCCATCACGCGACTGCCGTGGTTGCTGGTGCTTTACGCCGGTGCTGCGGGCATCTTCCAGGCGGGGATGAACCTGGTCTTCTTCGACGAATTGATGAAGACCGTGCCGCCGCAGCACAGCGCCACCTTCATCTCCGTGGATCAGAGCGCGCAGAACGCGCTGGCGATGACCGCACCGCTCATCAGCACCAGCCTGTCTAACCTGATCGGTATCCCGGCGGCGCTGTGGATCGGCGCGGGCGTGCGGCTCGGTGCTTTTCTGATGTTCCTGCGCGGCAAAGAGGGACAGCAAGCAGTAACGAGTAACGAGTAACGAGTAACGAGTAACGAGAAATCAGTAACCAGTAACCAGTAACCAGTAACCAGTTACCAGTTACCAGTTACCCGCGGGGAGGAATATGATGAGAACTATACAAAGGTTATTGATGATGTGCGCCATCGCCTCCCTTCTGGTCATTCCGCCGTCATCGCCGGGGATTGCCGCGCCTGCTGACGATTGGGAGGATTACACCTACACGCTCACACAATCCACCAGCATCCTCAAGTTCTGGACGACGACGCCGAGCGAGCGGGTTTTCAAGGATGCCGCCCTGCCCACCGCGACCGGCAGCGGGGTGAAGGTCTACGCCGCGCGCAACGAGTTCGAGCCGTTCCAGATCGTCGTCAAGCCGACGGCGTCCGGTAACGTTACTGTCAATATGGGCAGTTTTGGCAGCGGGATCACCGTCGAACTGTACCAGGTCAAGTACGTTTACCTGACGGAGGCGACCGACAGTCTGGGGCGCACCGGCCCGTATCCCGATCCGCTGTGGCCGCTTGCCAACGGCGCGAGCGTGGCGCTGACCGCGGGCGAAAACACAGCGTTCTGGTTCAACGTGTTCGTCCCGGCGGGCGTCGCTGCCGGGAATTACACCGCCAATATGACCATCGGCGGCGTGGCGATTCCGGTCACGCTACACGTTTTCAACTTCGCCGTCCCCGACACATTGCACGTCGAATCGCAGATGAACTACTCGCACGAGACGTTTCTGGATGCGTACAGCGTCCCCGGCACAGACACCGAATACTGGCTCTATGTGGATGGCATCAAGCAATTCTTCATCAATCACCGGCTGACGCCCATCAGCCCGCTGTGGCCCGGCGGCTTGACCGGCGGCGGCTCATTTGCAGAGCCTTTCATTGACTACAACTGCACGACGCATACACTTTCCGATCCCTACGGCATCTGGGGTTATGATGCGCTGGCGGCGCGCTACCTGGACGGCACCGGTTTGCTCGGCGGGCAGTTCACGCAACCGTTCAACGGCGGGACGGGCTTCCCTTCGTTTACGGCGGCGGGTTTTGCGGACAACGACCCTTCCATTGATCAGCGCCCCTCGCCGTTCTGCGGCATTACGCGCACGGCGAGTGACTGGCTACAAAATCCCACCTCGGCCTACAATCAGGCGTGGTTCGCCTATGTTGCCGCACTGCAAAACTATCTCAGCAGTCACGGCGATCTCGGCAGGGCCTACCACTACTTCGCTAACGAGCCGCAGGATCAGGCAGATTATGATGCAGTGGCCTGGTATAGCCGGTACAGTCACCAGGCCGCGCCCAACCTCAAGCTGATGGTCTCCGAGGAGCCACGGCCCGAAATCTACAACCAGCCCGGCGCGCACATTGACATCTGGCTGCCGGTGCTGAACAACTACAATCCCGACGTCTCCCACGCCCGCGAGCGCGACCACGGCGAGGTGACGTGGATTTACTTCCTGCACGGCACGCGACCGCCCTACTTCAATCCCATCACGCTGGATCATCCCGCCATCGAGGGTAAGTTCACGGGCTGGTTCCTGTGGAAGTATCGCGTGCGCGGCATCGCCTACTATGCCGTCAACGATTGGAGCCAGAATCCGTGGACCGACCCGATGACCTACGGGCAGAACGGCAACACCTTCCTGCTCTACCCGCCCTCCGAAGCCAATACGCCAATTCCCTACGGTTCCAACGGGCATCGTCTCGTGCCCTCGATCCGCCTGGAAATGCTGCGCGACGGCTTCGAGGATTACGAGTACCTCTACGTCCTCGCGGGCGGGCAGCCACAAGTGGACGTGACCAACGCCGCGGACGCACAGGCGAACAAGATCATCACCGGACTGACGAGCTACACGCGCCACAGCGAATTTATGTACAACCTGCGCCGCCTCATCGGCCTGAAGAACGGCGGCGAGATCGCAACGATCCCCGACATCACCCCGCCGCCCACGCACCCACGCGCCGAGGGGCCGCCCGGCAATTACTACATCAACTTCCAGGACCCCGCCGGACAACCGACCGCTAATCCGCTCATCGTCAACGGCCACACCTATCTGAAAATCGGCAGCGCGGATTACAGTGCCGCTGCCGGCTATGGCTGGTACGCTCCCTCCGACGTCCACTGGATGACGCGCTACCTGGACAGCGGCCCGAACGTCTTGCAGCGCAGCATCCTCTACTCGGATTGGGGCCGCCCTTCCACCTTCGAGTTCGACCTGCCCAACGGCGATTACAACGTCACCGTCTCCGTAGGCTGGCAGGGGCGGACGTATTCCCACAACTACATCGCCATCGAAGGGATCGTTTTTGTGAACAACGAGGCGAGTAACCCTTACATCGTCCGCACCAGGCGCGTCACCGTCACCGACAACAAGCTGACGATGGCGATGGGCATCTTCGACGAATACACGATGCTCAACTACCTCGATATCGAAGCCGCCGGGCCGACCGCCGCCTTCACCGCGGACGTGACCTCCGGTGATGCGCCGCTCACCGTCCACTTCACCGATACCTCGACCAACGGGCCAACGGCATGGGCGTGGGACTTCGAGAACGACGGGACAACAGATAGCCCTGAGCAGCACCCAACACACACCTACACCGCGCCGGGCGTCTACAGCGTGCGCCTGCGCGTGACCAACGACGCCGGCAGCGACGAGGAAATCAAACCCAACTACATCACCGTGCGCCTGCCCGCCGTGCACGATCTACGCATCACTGATGTCCAGACTGCCACAAGCACGCTCACCGCCACTCTGCGTTGGACGCCGATCCCGCAAGCCGTCACCACCACGCTGCGCTACGCGCCTGCGTTCATCACCGACGAAACCTGGGCAGCGGCAACCGTCATCAGCGACAGTCTGCCGGGCAGCACGGACGGCTTCACCGCAAACGTCCCATACGCGGGAGGAAGCGTCTACTTCGCGCTTAAATCGCAAGATGCAAGTGGCGCCTGGTTTGGGCTATCCAACAACGCTTACTGGCCAATCTTTGAGGTATACTTACCGCTGGTCATGCGGAATTGAAAGGTTTGTCATGATTACTGCAAGTTCAGTTTTTGTCCGAGGAGACCTTATGTTTCACAATAAAGCTATCCGACACTACATCAAGTTATGGGTATTGGTGCTGATTTTCGCCGGCTGCGCGAAGACACTGCCCACACCGGAGCCGGTCACGATCAAGTTTCCGTATTATGAACGCGATGCTGCGTACTACACCGCACTGGCAGAACAATTCCACGCGCGCTACCCGAGCATTACGGTCGAATTAGTCAAGTTGGGCCGCCAAAACATCAATCAGGTTGGTGATAACGACGTGTTCATGGCGAACCAACTCTCGGTGCCGCAACTGATCCAGCAAGGCGCCATTCTCAATCTCACACCTTTGATCGAGCAAGATAAAACCTTCGACAGTAATGTATTTTATCCGGGGACACTCGAAACATTTCAATACGAGGGGAAAACATGGGGTATCCCCTCCGATATTGATGTGCTGCTGATGTACTACAACAAAGACCTCTTCGATCGCTATGGCGTCCCCTACCCCACCATCGGCTGGACCTGGGATGACTTTCTCGACCGCGCCGAGAGCCTCACCGATCCGGGCAGTGGCATCTTCGGTTATGCTATCCAGTATGAAGACCAGATGGCCATTATGGAGCCGGTACTCTTTATCTACCAGCACGGCGGACAGCTTTTCGATAGCTGGCAGAACCCTACCCACATCACCTTCAACGATCCACTCAACGTTGAGGCGTTGGCATGGTACGCCGCCTTGATCCACACATATAACGTCGCGCCCACGCGCCAGCAAGGCCCCAACTCGATAGGTTACTATCCTTATGGTGGCATCATGCAAGGCAAGTTTGGGATGTGGATGGGGATGTTGTCGGAACACGGCGGCGTGATGTGGCCGACGCGCTGGCCGATGCGCTGGGGCGCGGTGCCGCTGCCCCGTGACCGCAACGCGACCACGCTGGCGACGGTCAACGGCTTCTTCATTTCGACCAAAACCCAACACCCGGAGGCATGCTGGAAGTGGATTACGTTCCTCAGTGCATCCATGCCGACGCAGAACATCCCTGCGCGGACGGCGTTGGCCGAGTCGAACGAATTCCTGGAACTTGTCGGCGCAGATACTGCCGAAGCAGCGCGCGCGGCGGTACGCGAAGCTGTGCTGATCAATCCCAATCTGGTCGGCTACGAACAAGCCTTAAATACGCTCGGCGCAGCCTTCACCGCCGTCCGCGAGGGGCAAACTTCCCCAGAAGCCGCCCTGAACGCAGCGCAGGAACAGATTGATTTTTAGTTTCTCCAAAGTTGACCTATAATAGCAGTTGAGTGATAATAACGTTCACATGGAGGCCCCCTATGGAATATCGAGAATTAGGACGTACCGGATGGAAAGTATCGGCAATCAGCTTTGGAGCCTGGGCCATCGGCGGGACGTGGGGCGCAGTTCAGGACAGCGAATCGCTGGCAGCGCTCCATCGCGCGGTGGATTTAGGGGTCAACTTCTTTGACACCGCTGACGTTTACGGGGACGGACGCAGTGAGCGACTGCTCGGCCAACTGCGCAAACAGCGGCCTGAGACGATCTACATTGCGACTAAGGCCGGACGCAGGCTCAATCCCCACGTCGCCGAAGGCTACACCCGTGAGAATCTCACCGCCTTTGTCGAGCGCAGCCTCAAAAACCTCGCCACCGACGCGCTTGACCTGCTGCAACTCCATTGCCCACCCACACAGGTCTATTACATGCCGGAGGTCTTTGACGTGCTCGATGACCTGGTCAAGGCCGGTAAAGTGCGCCACTACGGCGTGAGTGTGGAAAAAGTCGAGGAAGCGCTCAAGGCCATCGAATACCCCAATGTGAAAACGGTGCAGATCATCTTCAACATGTTCCGCCACCGTCCCTCCGAGCTGTTCTTCGAGCAGGCGAAAAAGCGCCGTGTCGGAATCCTGGCGCGCGTCCCCCTGGCCTCTGGCATGCTCACCGGCAAGATGAAGCCCGACAGCCAGTTCGCGCCCGACGATCATCGTGCGTTCAACCGCGACGGCGCAGCCTTCGACCGTGGGGAGACGTTCTCCGGCGTGGATTACGCCGTGGCGCTGCAAGCCGTGGAGGAACTCAAGGCCATCTGCCCACCGGGAATGAGTATGACGCAGTTCGCCCTGCGCTGGATTCTGATGTTCGACGCGGTCACGTGTGCGATTCCCGGCGCCAAGCGTCCATCCCAGGCGGAAGAGAACATCGCCGCAGCCGACATGCCGCCCTTATCAGATGAGATCATGGCGCAGGTGCGCCGGATTTACGACCAGTACATCCGTGCGTTGGTCCATCATTACTGGTAAAAGATTTCCGGTTGGGTAAAAAATAACGTTCAAACGTTCCAGCGTTTCAACGTTCAAGCGGTTTTCTAGAGGTAAAGCATGCGAAACAAGCTTGCGACCCTGCGCGCCAGGATCATCGGTATCATTGTTGTAACGATAGCGGCGATCTTCTTGATATTCTACATTCCCCTACATCTAGTCCTGCTCCAGAACTTTGCAGCTCTCGAAAAACAAACTGTATCCCGCGACATTCAACGGGGCGCCAACCAAATCGCCAATGCTATCGAGGATTTGGATATGACCGCCGCCGACTATGCCCGGTGGGATGATACCTATTTCTACATGGAGACGCGCGATCAGGGTTACATTGACGCTAACTATACCGAATCCACTTACGCATCCAACCGGATCAATATCATTGTGCTGATCAATACAGCAGGCGAAGTCTTGTATGCGGGGACTTATGATTTCAATACCCAGACATTCGTAACGGTACCTGAAAAACTCCTGACACTGTCTCCTACCGACCGGCTGCTCACGCCTATAGTCACCGAACAAAGCGTAGCCGGGATCCTCATGGTGGCAGAAAACACGCCGATATTCATTGCCTCGCAACCGATCCTGACCAACGAATCCCAAGGCCCGGCCCATGGCGTGCTGATGATGGGACGATTCCTGGACGAAACCGAAGTCACACGGCTCATGGAGATCACACAATTAGCGCTCACATTTACCGACGTCACCGCGCCGGACCTGCCTCAAGACCTGCGCGCCATCTACGACAACCTCATCACAAGCGGAACGGAAACGGCCATTGTGCCGCTGGATAAAGAAACCATTTGCGGCTACCGCATCCTCAAAGACATCTACGATCAACCGGCCCTGCTGCTGCGCATTGACGTCAGCAGAGACATCTACGCGCGGGGACAAATGACTTTGCAGTACCTGGGACTGGCGCTCCTGATCGCAAGCCTGGGTTTCGGTCTGACCATGTGGTGGTTGTTGGGGCGCTTTGTCATTGATCGGCTGAGCAGTTTCCGCGCCGAAATCACCCGTATTGGCGTTTTGGGAAGCCAGGGGGACTTTTCCAGCCGGGTGCCTATCCAGGGGGCAGATGAGCTTTCGCAGCTCGAAAGCACGGTCAACACCATGCTGGATAATCTGGAGCATTACCAGAAAGAACTGCTTGTCCAAAGACAGCGTTTCGAGAGTCTGATGACTGTAGCCCATGCCACCGTAGAGCAACCGGACCTGGATACAACCTTGAAAAATGCCCTGGAGGCTGCACGCCTCCTTACACGCGCCGAACGGGGCAGCGTTTTCGTTCTCAACGAACTCGGAGAAGTGGCCTATAGCCTCCTATCCCGTGACGGACTCACTGCCGTGGAACGCCAAGAACTGATCAGCCAGGTGATGACCATCGGCCTTGCAGGATGGGTATCGCGGCACCGCCAGCCCGTACTGGTCGCCGATACGGAAAAAGACCTGCGCTGGTACCCTTTACCCAATTTGCCTTACACAGTGCGCTCTGCCCTGGTTGTGCCCATCTTTAGTGGGACGCACAAACTCGGTGTTCTGACGCTTACCCACCCGGATCCCAACCATTTTACGCAAGATGACCTGGAACTCATGCGCGCCGCAGCCGATCAAATGGCGCTGGCGATTCGCAACGCGCAAATCTACGACGATCAGCACCGCCTCGCCGAACGTCAGACAACCCTCTATGAGACGTTGCGCACGATCAGCGCCCAACTCGACCCTGAAGTCGTCATTCAAACCGCCGTGGCCAGAGTTGCAGATACAACCAGCTGGCCTGCCGTGGCCATCCTCCTGCCAGATAAGCGACAGGAATTACTGGTTTTGCAAGCTCACGCGGGACGTCTTCCGTTGCCAGAACGCTGGCACATTGCGGCCAACTACGGTACCATGGGGCGCGCCTTCCGTGATAGCAAAACACTGTATACCGAGGATACGCATACCTCGACAAGTAGTGTGACCCTGTACGAACAGACCGGTTCCCAAATCGTGACCCCTCTGCGCTATGGGCAACGGATCCTGGGCATACTGGATATCGAGCATGAAAACACCTACGGCTTCCGAGCTGATGACATCGTGCTGGCCGAGTCCCTGGCCGACGCCATCGCGCTGGCCCTGGAGAATGCCAACACCCACGCCCACATCCGCCAATACGCGGCGAATCTCAACATGCTGTATGCCCTGGCGCAGGCGACAAGCCAGGCCCTGGCGCTTGAAACTATGCTCCCCGAAGCCCTGAACTCAATCCTGGAATCCCTGGGATTCGACGCCGGCTTTATCGGTCTGTTTGATTCCGAAAATAGCCATATCCAATTGGCGGTTGTCCAGGGTCTCCCTTCGCCAATCACGGAAGAACTGCACGTGCTGTTGAACGAGAAAGCAGTGCAAGAATACATTCGTACACAACCCATCCCCTTGCTCATCGAAGATTTGAACCGCCCAACGCCGCAAATCGCCCGCCTTCAGACCACCGTGCCACAGGTCTTCGAGTGCTTCCGCCGCTGGGAAATACACTCCTTCATCCACGCGCCCCTTGTCCAACAGGGACGCACGCTCGGTGTGATCGGCATGGCCTCGCGTCAGACGCGGATATTCTCTTCGGACGATCAAGCCCTCCAGGTGATGCTGGTGCAACAGCTTGCGGCGGCGATCACCAATGCGCGACTCTTCCAGGCCATGATTGACGAGCGCGGTCGCCTGCAAGCGTTGATTGAAGCCTCACACGATGGCATTATCCTCATTGATGCCAATCAAAAAGTGCCGGTCATCAACGCCGCCGCATTGAAGCTGCTGAATTTGCCCGGAACACCGCAAGCCTGGATCAACCGCACCACCCTCGATTTTCTAAGCACCTTGCGCCATCAAACGCCGGAAGCAGCACGCACGTTATTGAAGGAATTGCGCCGGGTGCAGCATGCCGAAGCAGAAGCCGCTGAAGGGGAATTCAGCGTACCGCCCCATACCATCCACTGGTACAACTTCCCGGTGATGGCGGAAGGCTCAGCCCTCGGTCGCCTGATCGTTCTCCACGACATCACCGAGGAACATCTCCTCAAGCGTATGCGTGAGGACCTGACCCACACAACCATCCACGATCTACGCAATCCGCTCACCGCTATCTACGGCGCCCTCGAAATGATGAACAAAGACATTCGGCACATGTTGACCCCGGGCCAGGAACAACTGCTCAACATCGCCCGGCGCAGCACGCAACGGATGCTGGACCTCGTCAATGCTCTGATGGACATCAACCGCCTGGAAAGCGGGCAGATGCCCCTGGAATATACCACCTTCAACCTGCCCGACCTGGTTGCCGAGATTATCGAAAGCCAAAAGCCGCTTGCCATCAACAAAACCTTGCAGTTGGAAAATGCGTTGCCCCCCGACCTTCCGCCGGTCAGTGCGGATAAGAAATTGCTGGAGCGCGTGTTCCAAAATCTCATCGGCAACGCCATAAAATTTACGCCGTCTGGCGGAACCGTGCGCCTCACAGCCCGCCGGGGAAAAGAAAACCCAGCCACCATCTACGTTTCCATCCACGATAGCGGGCCGGGGATTCCGCCGGAAATCCTGGGGCGGCTGTTCGAGAAATTCACGACGGGGAAACAGGCAGAGCATGGCACCGGCCTCGGCCTGGCTTTCTGCAAAATGGTCCTCAACGCGCACAAAGAGGATATCTGGGTAGAAAGTACCGGCGAGCAGGGCACGACCTTCACCTTCACCCTGCACAGTGATAACGTCGGACAGAACGCCCCCCCTACAGACAAACCGTAAAGGCAGCCAATGTTCAACGGATGTCCTCTGCTTAATAACGAAATATCTCAACCACAAAAGGAGTCACTATGAAAGGTATCGTTCTCTCCGGCGGACTGGGAACCCGTCTTTATCCGTTGACGGTCTCTCTGTCCAAACAAATCCTCCCTATCTTCGACAAGCCGATGATCTACTATCCGCTTTCGGTGCTGATGCTGGCCGACATCCGCGAATTCCTCATCATCTCCACACCGCAGCACCTTGAGTTGTACGAGAAGCTCTTCGGCGACGGATCACGTTTAGGGCTGGATATTCAATACGCCGCGCAGCCCCATCCGGGCGGAATTGCGCAAGCCTTCCTCATCGGTGAAGAATTCATCGGCGGGCAGCCGTGCGCGCTCATCCTCGGCGATAACTTTCTCTACGGACACGGTCTCTCCGATCTGATGCAAGAAGCGGGGCGGCTCACCGACGGCGGGATGGTCTTCGCCTACTACGTGCAGGACCCGCAACGCTACGGTGTCGTCGAGTTCGACAAAGACCTCAATGCCCTGAGCATCGAGGAAAAGCCCCAAAAGCCCAAGTCAAACTACGCCGTCACCGGCATCTACTTCTACGATCAGCACGTGGTCGAAATCACCAAAGGGCTAAAACCCTCCGCACGCGGCGAGCTGGAAATCACCGACGTCAACAAGGAATATTTGCGGCGCGGCAAATTAAAAGTGCGCCTCTTCGGGCGTGGCTTCGCCTGGCTAGATACCGGCACGCACGAGAGCTTGCTCGAGGCCAGCGACTTCGTGCAGACCATCGAGCACCGACAGGGTCTCAAAATCGGCTGCATCGAAGAGATCGCCTACCGCAAGGGCTACATCGGTCCAGAGGAATTGCTCAAAATCGCCGACTTCTCGAAGGACAACCCCTATTGCCTCTACTTGCGTGAGCTGGCGCAACAACCGCAGACAATGGTGATATAAGCTGGAAGCTGGTTACTGGAAGCTGGTTACTGGAAGCTGGTTACTGGAAGCTGGTTACTGGAAGCTCGATCCAGCATCTGGTATCCGGCACCCAACATCAGCAATTAACGAGGAGGAATGAATGTCTCACCCCAAAGTGGCCGCGCAGTTGTTCACCGTGCGGGATTTCTGCAAGACGCTGGCAGACTTCGACGCCAGTATGCAGAAGATCCGTGATATTGGGTATACCGCCGTGCAGGTCTCCGGCATCGGCCCGATCGCGCACGAGGACGTGAAAGCCATCACCGACAAGTACGGCCTCAAAATCGTCATTACCCACGTGGGCTTCGACTATCTACAAAACGACATTGACGCCGCAATCGCGCAGCACAGGCTATGGGAATGTCCCAATGTCGCCATCGGCAGCATGCCACCCCACTACTATGAGATGGGCGAAGCCGGTTTTCATCAATTCGCCAAAGATGCCACCGAGGTCGGCAAGAAGCTGGCCGACGCCGGGCTGACCTTCAGCTACCACAACCACAGTTTCGAGTTCGTGCGTTATGGCAAGCGTACCGGGTTGGACATCATCTACGAAGAGAGCGATCCGCGCTATGTGCAGGCGGAGATTGACACGTACTGGATTCAGCACGGCGGCGGTGATGTCGTCGCGTGGATCAAGCGAATGAAGAACCGGATGCCTGTCATCCACTTCAAAGACATGGTAATGGTCCGCGGTGAACAAATGTGGGGCACGCAGCAAACGATGGCCGAAATCGGCGAGGGCAACCTCAACTGGCCCAAAATCATCAAGGCGTGCCAGAAGGCCAACGTCGAATGGTACGCCATTGAGCAAGACCGCTGTCTACGCGATCCCTTCGAGAGCCTCAAGATCAGCTACGACAACCTGCGCGCGATGGGGGTAGAGTAAGTCGAGTAGTCGTGTAGTCGTTTGGTCGTGGAGTCGGTACGTTAGTTTTGTTCATCTCTGGGTTCTCTGTGACTAATACAAGGGGTTTGATATGGACAACACCATAATCGAAAATTGCGGGTTTTCACCCACACGCCTGACGCGCATCAGTACGCTGATGCAGCGTTACGTGGACGATGGCAAGATCGCCGGCATCATCGCGACCGTCGCGCGGCGCGGCCAAACCGTCTACATGGAAAAGTTCGGCATGATGGACATCGAAGCGCACAAGCCAATGCAATTCGACGCCATCTTCCGCATCGCTTCGATGACCAAGCCCATCACCAGCGTCGCCATCATGACGCTGTACGAAGAGGGCTACTTTCACCTGAACACGCCCGTGGCAGAATTCATCCCCGGCTTCAAAGAGGCTAAAGTCTTTGTGGGAGAAGCGATAGACAAAGAAGGCTATTACTGGACCGATCTCGAACGTCCGATCACATTCCGGCACCTCTTTACCCACACGGCTGGCCTGAGCTACGGCTGGAATGAGGAGGACCCGGTAGACCGGCAGTATCAAAAAGCGCAGCGGGAATCCGGTCTTGATCCGGCCAAAATGACCGTCAAAGATCTGGTGGAGGCGCTGACCACGCTGCCGCTGGCCTTCCAACCGGGGACGAAATGGCGTTACAGCTATGCGATTGACGTACTCGGCTACATCATCGAAATCATCTCCGGCAAACCGCTGGATGTGTTCCTCAAAGAACGCATCTTTGAGCCATTGGGCATGGTTGACACGGATTTCTACGTCCCCGAAGCCAAAGCCAACCGGCTGTGCGCGCTGTACGGCCATCCCGATAACGCCCCTACCCTGCAACGCATCGAGTCGCCCATGCCCGGTCAGATTTTCCAGAAACCGTCGTTCCTGTCGGGCGGCGGCGGACTGGTTTCCACAGTCCACGATTACGCCCGCTTCGCGCAGATGCTCGTCAATGGCGGCGAATTGGACGGCGAGCGCATCCTCAGCCCCACGACCGTCGCCCTGTACAGCATCAATCACATGCCCGAAGCCGCGCTGCCTTACGGCTTTGCGGAGGGCGAGGACCTTTACCATTGGGGCTACGGCTACAGCCTGGGGACGCGCGTGCTGATGGATGTCTCCAAGACCGGTATCGCCGGTTCCGTCGGCGAGTTCGGATGGGATGGCGCGTTCAGCACCTACTTCTGGGTTGATCCCAAAGAAGCTCTCTACGGCCTGATGATGCTACAACATTCACCCAATGCCTACTATCCCATCGCGCCGCAGTTCAAACAACTGACGTACCAGGCGATCGTGTAAACCGCAAACCTGACAGGTCTCGGAAGACCTGTCAGGTTTGTTAAGGAGGCCGCATGGAAAACCGATTGAGCCGGAAGGCATTGAAGTTGTTGTGCTCGCCGCCGTCGCTGGTCGCCATGGCGGTACTGCTGGTCAACGATCACCTCCTGCGGCGCTTCTGGCCCTCGTGGGTGACGGGCAAGCTAGGTGACTTCGCGTGGCTGCTGTTCTTCCCCTTCGCGCTGGCGTGGGGATGGGCGCTCCTCCTGCCCCGGCACGAGCGCCTGGTGCGGGGACTGGCGTTTGGCATGACGGGCGGGATTTTCACGCTGGCGAAGACGCTGCCGGTGTGCCATACCCTGGTCGTGAGCGCAGCGGAATGGGTATTGGGACGTCCGGTCGTATGGGTACGCGATCCGTCAGATCTGATGGCGCTGGTATCTTTGATAGCGGCGTGGCTGATGTGGGAAAAGTTGCCGGATGCGGGAGCTTCCACGGCGTCCCAACGAGCCATCGCTACAAAATGGAATCGTCTGGCTTTGGCGGCAGCGGCGTTACTGACAGTAGCGAATTCAGCCGGGCCGCCCCCAGTCGGCGTTGAGCACCTCACATACAGAAAAGGCAGCATTTACGGCTTCGGGCGATATGGGGTTCACGGCTACGTGAGCCACGACGGCGGTTTCTCGTGGACGGCGCTGACATTCCAGTACGATGCAGGTGCAATTGCCTACAGCGAGGATGGGGAAACGTGGATCATGGGCGCTGAACTGTGCCCGCTGTGCGCCACAGCCGAAGTGAATCTCACGCCCCGCGTCCTGCAAGTGAATGACACAGTGCAGTATCGCTACGCCTCGGGGCAACCCATCGAACGCTCAACAGATGGCGGCGCAACGTGGCAAAAGGCGTTTATGCGCCAGGGCAGCCCGGCAGATAAAACCTACTACGAGCGGCTGCACATGAATTACACATTCTACCCCGGCCCGCTGGATGCGGTTGCCGATCCCACGACAGGCAACATCGTCTTCGCTATGGGTGCTGAAGGCGTGCTGGTGCGCACGCCAGACGATAACTGGACATGGGTCGAAGTGGGGCTGGGACGCCGGGCAGAGGTGCGGCGCGGCGAGGGCTTGTGGCTTATATTGCAGGGAGAGCTGCTATTGGCCGCCGGCTTCGGCCTACTGGCGATCATGACGATGCTGATGTACTGGCGGCGAGGCGCGGCGCGAAAAATCTTCCTGACGATCTACTGGCTACTCTGGGGGATGAATGTGATCTTGATGCCCGAACTGCGGAAAAGCTACCCTCAAACCCTGGATATGCTTTTGATGTCGGCGGGATGCATCTACCTGTTCATCCACATCGGCATCGAATTGGCGATGACGATACCCAAACAAGCGACGCTGCGCGAAGGGGGACGGGTGCTGCTGACGGGGCTGGCGGTCGCGGCAGTGTTCCTGATCCCCTACATCCTGTGGGTGCTGGCAATTATCCCCTGGTACGGCCTCGCGGCAGGATCAGGCGTAGCCCTGGGCGCAGCGATTATAATGGTGTCGGAACGACGAATCAAGTCAACAACCAGTAACCAGCAACCAGCAACCAGTAACGAGTAACCAGCAACGAGTAACCAGCAACGAGTAACCAGCAACCAGCAACCAGTAACCAGCAACCAGTAACCAGCAACCAGTAACCAG
>DAOSNS010000018.1:0-79497 GCA_035373625.1 Anaerolineae bacterium
CCGATCACTGCCACGCGCTGCACGACGTCGGGACGGTCAACGCCGGGCCGGATGGCTTCCTGGCGAACGAGGGATTGCGGCGGCTTGGCCTGCTGGAACCGTTGCCCCTGGAAGACCTGGGACCGGCCAAAGTCCGCGCCACACTGTATCACATGGCGCGCGCCGTCGCCGGCAACTGCGCCTGTCTGTGTCTCTTCATCCCGTGGAACGCCGATGAACTGATGCAAATGCTGCATGCCGCAACCGGTTGGGATATAAGTCTCTACGAGTACCAGAAGATCGGGGAACGCGCGCTGACCCTGGCGCGGCTCTTCAACGTGCGTGAGGGGTTCGGTCCGCAGGATGATCGCCTTGCGCCGCGCAGCTATGGCCCGACGACAAGCGGGGCGTTGGCAAAAGGCGGCATTGACCCCGCGACACTGGAGGCCGCGATGCATACGTACTACGGGATGCTGGGATGGGACCGCGAGACGGGTATCCCGTCCCGTGAAAAGCTAGAGGAATTGGACGTGGCCTGGGCAGAGGCGTACTTGCCGTAACGATACGTGATGCGTGATGCGTGAGACGTGAAAGGCCAATCACGCATCACGCCTGATGATATTGTTGACAGTGATTCGCGCCGGACAACTGTATCCTGGGGGCATCTATGATCTACACAGTCGCCGTGGCATCGTCCGCGCAGGTGAGCGCGGTTAAAAGCCTTCCAAAGGCGGTTTCAATTGCCGCAGTCTGAGCCATCACTCGCGACTCAATACATCTTCGATATGTCCCACAAAAACAGTTAAATCCTGCAAGGGCTTGCGGATTACATCGGCCTCGGTCAATCCGATGGCTCGCAACGCCGGCGAGAGCGTGAATTGTGGTGACCCGGTGTAAACCAGATAACGCGACTGGGGAGCAATCGTGTGCAAAGCTAACAACGTCTCCACACCTCCCATGCGCGGCATGCGAATGTCCACAATGCAGACATCAAATGCCTGCTCTCGTTGCAGACGAATGGCGGTTTCGCCACTCTCGGCCATGGCGGTCGCGTAACCCATTTCCTGCAAAAAATCGGCCAGCGAGGTCAGGGTTAAAGACTCATCGTCCACGATTAGCACACGTGCGCGTTTTACTTGTAACGTCATACACCTCCAACCATAATGCTACATTTTGCCCATCCATAATGCGGAAGTCCCTGCTCTCTATTAAGCATCATTATAATCCAAAATCCGCTTAAAACGAGAAAGTCGGGTATAGTGCAATATGCCCCCCCACAAGTTGGGAATTTTGAGCTTTGACCACGCCCAATCCCACGGAATGTAACCGAACCGGTGGCACAGTCCCAATAACGAAAATGATCGCAGGACTATCGGACTAACGACTATCAGACTATTTTTTAGAGAAGTTTATGGAATTGGGAAGGGTACTACAATCCAATAAGAGTTGCTTTCCTCATTTTATCATGATACACTGTATAGTAGTCACGCGAATACTATGCCTGGACATTTGAATTGAAAGGGTGGGATCATGAATTCGCAAACCAGAATTCTGTTGATCGAAGATGAAGCCGCGCACATCGCGCTCATTCGACGTGTGTTTGAAGACCGCTCGCCTGATACCTCGCTGATCATTGTCCATACCCTGAAAGAAGGGCGCGCGCATCTCGCGGCTGAAGCCATAGACCTGGTGATTGTGGACTGGCTGCTGCCGGATGGATGGGGGACGGACATCATTCCCGCGCCGGAGAGCGCGGTACAGTTCCCCGTCATCGTGATGACCAGTCACGGCAACGAGCAGGTCGCCGTGGAGGCGATGAAAGCCGGCGCATTGGATTACGTGGTCAAATCGGCGGAGACGCTGGCGGATATGCCCCATATCGCCGAGCGTGCCCTGCGCGAGTGGCGCCATATCGTCGAACGTCGCCAGGCCGAGCAAGAGATCGCGCGCTTGCAGCACTTACTGCAAAACATCACCGATTCCATGCCGTCAGCCTTGATCACACTCGACACACAGGGCCGTGTGCTGACCTGGAATCCGGCAGCCGAGCGTCTGACCCACTGCAAAAGTGAAGTGGCCTACGGCAACATCCTCTGGGAAAAATGTCCTGAGCTTGACCGTTACCGCCCCTTGATCGCCGAGGTGTTGGAGACCCGGCAGGTTGCGCACCGGCACCGCGAGATGGTGCGCACGCCAGAAGCAACATACTACTACGATGTCCACGTGTTTCCCTTGCTGGCCGATACCCTTGCCGGTGTGGTCTTGCATATCGAAGACGCAACCCAGCGGGTGCACATGGAAGAGATGATGTTGCAGACGACGAAGATGGCGAGCATCGGCGGCCTGGCAGCCGGGATGGCGCACGAAATCAACAATCCCCTCGGTGCGATGATGCAGGCGGCGCAGTTGTTGCAAATGATCCTCGACACGCAGAATCCGCGCAACCGTGCGCGTATCGAAGCCGCAGGCATTGATCCGGCGCGCCTGGAGGCATTTCTGCAAGAGCGCAGGTTGCTGGAATATGCCCAGGGCATCCGCGATATGGGGGATCGGGCGGCCAAGATCGTCTCCGACCTCCTCAGTTTCTCACGGAGAGGGACTTCCAATCCGACACCGCGGGACATCAATGAACTGATCAAACAAACGCTCGATCTGGCCGCTGCCGACTACAATTTGACCAAACAGTACGACTTCCGCAACATTAAGATCACGTGTGATTTCGCGCCTGACCTGCCGCCGGTGGTATGCGACGGGCAGCAAATTCAACAGGTAGTGCTCAATCTGGTGCGCAATGCCGCGCAGGCGCTGAGCGAGAAGTTTTCCGGCGGAGGGCCGGATTATCCTGCACGGCTGATCCTTCGTACCTCGCAGGCCGATCCGCATCATGTGCGTGTGGAAATCGAGGATAACGGGCCGGGCATTCCTGAGGCCATCCGTCCGCGGCTTTTTGAGCCGTTCTTTACCACCAAGGATGTCGGTGAAGGCACCGGACTGGGATTGTGGCTCTGTTGGTCTATCATCGTCGAACGCCACAAGGGACGTATTTGGGCGGAGCCAGCGCAGGAGGAAGGCACGCGCTTTATCTTCGAGTTGCCGCTCAATGGAGGATAGGGATTAGGGATTAGGGATTGGGGATTGGGGATTGGAAGCCCCACTGATAAGGTAGGAAATCTGGAATGTCGTTTTTTACAAGTCCACGCAAATCAATAGATAGCAGGGCGGCTGCTATCGAAAGCTACCTTTCGCCAATACTGTCGGCAAACAAGTACAGTGTTGCCCGAGCCGTACAATATATGGGCTTTGTCTCTCTGATCGCTGTGGTGCTGGCGGGTATCGTTGCGGCGTTCGACCACAATTGGGTGGCGTTACGGGCACTGGTGACGATCATCCTCCCGCTTATCGCAATGCTATGGCTGTGCCGTCGGGGGCATGTCAGTACTGCCGTTTTCATCCTGGCCATTAGCCTGTTGTTGTTGTCCACGGTCCTTGCCACCCTGGGACAGGGCATCCATGACGTGACCAACTTTGTCTATCCGGGCATTTTGCTCGTCTCCAGCCTGGTACTGAACAAGCGGGCTTTCATCATCCTCACCGTGCTCTCGCTGCTTTGCGTGGCTTGGCTGGTTTTGGGTGCGATGTTTGGCCTGTTCACGCCACTGCCACCTGATGTTGGGACACCGGCGGATCTGTTGATCGTCTTTGTCATCCTGATCGCTACGGCGATTTGTGTTTATCTGCTGAGCCACGATCTGCAACAAAGCCTGCTCGAAGCCCAAAGGCAAATGATGGAACGCCAGCAGGTCGAACGTGCCTTGCGCGAATCGCAGACGATGCTGCAATTGATCTTCGATAACGCACTTGACGGCATCAGCGTCTATGAAGAGGACCTTGTCAACAATACGCGCCGGTTAATTGATTGCAATGCCCGTTACGCCGAGCTGGCCGGGCGCACTAAAGAAGAGTTGCTGGCCATGGGCGATACGACCCCGGTTCAGCGAGATGCCGAGAAGTTCAAGGATCGTGCCGAGTTCCTTGAACGCCTGAATCAGGGAGTGTATATCGGCCATTTTTCATGGCTGCGCCCTGACGGACGTGAGAACGTCATCGAATATGCCGCCGTCCCTTTGCACCTCGGAGATCGCCGGCTGGTCATCGGCGTTGACCGCGACATCACGGCGGAATTGCATGCCCAAGCCGAGCGTGAGGCTATGATCGCAGCGCTGGAGGCCAAAAACGCCGAGCTGGAGCGTTTTACCTACACCGTATCCCACGACCTGAAAAGCCCGCTCATCACCGTCAAAGGCTTCGTCGGCTTTTTGGAAAAGGACATTGCGGCCGGCAATCTGGAGCGGGTCAGGGAAGATATGGCCTTCATCAACGACGCCGTCGCCAAGATGGAACGACTGTTGAGCGAATTGTTGGAGCTATCACGCATCGGGCGGCTGATGAATCCGCCGGAAGAGACACCTTTCGCAGAAATCGCCCGCGAGGCGGTGGCGCTGGTGCAGGGGCGCATCGCCGAACGTGGCGTGCAGGTGGAGATCGCGCCCAACCTGCCCAACGTCTACGGCGACCGTGCGCGGTTGGTGGAAGTGGTACAGAATCTGGTGGATAATGCCTGCAAGTTCATGGGCACGCAGCCCCAACCACGCATCGAGATCGGCGCCCGGCAGGAGCAGGACAAGGTGATCTTTTTTGTGCGCGATAACGGCATCGGCGTTGAGCCATCCTATCATGAGCGCATCTTTGAGCTATTCGACAAGCTCGATCCCACCACTGAAGGCACCGGCATCGGCCTGGCGTTGGTGAAACGCATCGTAGAAACGCACGGCGGCACAGTGTGGGTCGAATCTGCCGGCGCAGGGCAGGGCAGTACCTTCTGCTTTACCCTGCCGGATGCGCGCCGGAAAACGTTTTGAAAGATGGATTTGGGGTTAAGAGTTAAGGGGTGACTGTGGCAAGCGCGTTTTATGGCAATTTGCGTCCGACACGGCTGACCATCGGCATACTCTTTGAAAATATGCCCAATGAGCAGCAGGATTACCTGGCCGAAGTGCTGGCCGGGGCCGTTGCTGCTGCACAAGAAAACGATGTGAACCTGCTCGGTTTCGCGGGAGGACACCTATACCACACCTTCTATAACGAATTTGACACCCAACGTAACATCCTCTACGAATTAGTTGGACCTGAAAACGTCCACGGTCTGATCATCCTGGGCACCATCGGCACTTATGCCCCACTCCACAAGACGATCCCCTTCTACTATCGCTACGCGCCTTTGCCGACCATCAAAGTCGGCCAGCCCCTGGAGGATATCCCGACCGTGGTTGCCGATGAAGAGGCCGGTGTCTACGCCGCGATGGTGCACTTGATTCGTGATCATCACTACCGCCGCATTGCTCTGATTGATTATCCTGAAAACTATCCCTATCTGAGGCCGCGCCACAACGCTTACCAAAAAGCCCTCACCGATTACGGGATTCCCCTCGATCCACGCCTCATCGTCCCCGGCGATTGGACCGTCCGTTCAGGGCGCGAGGCCATCCCAATCCTCCTCGACGAACGCCGCGTCAGCTTCGATGCTCTTGTCGCCTCCAATGACAATATGGCCCTCGGCGCCATGGAAGTGCTACAGGCGCGAGGCATCCATGTCCCTTATGATGTGGCCATCGTCGGCTTCGATGATGCGCAAATGTCGCGGTTGGTTATGCCTTCGTTGACCACCGTGCGCCAGCCGATGTTCGAATTAGGGAAACGTGCCTTACAGGCACTTTTAGCCGCCATCAACGGCGACACGCTCCCCCCGCAAATCGTACTGCCTACCGAACTGCTCATCCGCCAATCGTGTGGCTGTCAGGATCCGCCGGTGGCACGGACGATGGCCTGCGCATCTGTGCCCATTGTCAGTCCACAGGCCGATGGGGATGTGAACGCCCATCGCGAGCCGATCATCGCCGAGCTGGCCCAGATTATCGGCCCAACCGCAGAAACTCAAAGCCAGGCCACGCAGTTATTCGATGCGGCTATGGCAGATTTGCAGGCCCAACCGGCCGGCACGTTTTTGCCTACCCTGGATAAAATTCTGCGTCGGTCGGTCGAGAGAGGCGATGACATTACCCGGTGGCAAGATGTCATCTCCAGGTTACGGGTGCGCCTCCAACCGCATCTTGGCGACCCGCTCCTCATCTGCCGCGCCGAAGACCTTTGGCATCAGGCACGGGTGTTTATCGGTGAGACGACACGGAAACAACCGGCGCAGCGTCAACTGCGCATTGACCAGCAGAACATCCTGATCCGTATGTTCGGACAGGCACTCGTCACCACATTCGATATGGACACGCTGTTGCATATCGTGGCCGACCAGATGGTGCAACTGAACATTCCCGGTTGTTACATCGCCCTGTATGAAAACCCACAACCTTACACCTACCCCCAGCCGGCGCCGGAGTGGGCACAGTTAGTCCTGGCGTATCGTGAAAATGCCCTCCGGGGCGTCATAGCACCGGACAAACCTGAAGCCGGTGCCTGGCGTTTCCGCACTCCTCAATTGTTGCCTTCGGGTTTGTTGCCGTCGGACCGCCGCTACACCTTGATCGTCGAGCCGCTGTATTTCCAGAATCACCAAATCGGCCTGGCCCTGCTGGAAATGGGACCGCGCGAAGGCGCCGTGTATGAGGTCGTGCGTGAACAGATCAGCAGCGCGCTCGAAAGTGTTTTGCTTTTCCAGGAACAGAAGCGGGCGGAAGCGGCGTTGAGCAAGGCATATATGGAAGTCGAAGAACAAGTCCGGCAGCGCACTCTTGAACTGGAACAAGAGATCGGCGAGCGCAAGCAAGCAGAGTCCATGCAGCAAATGCTGATTGCCGAGCTGGAAGCCAAGAACGCTGAATTGGAACGTTTTGCGTACACCGTCTCGCACGATCTAAAAAGCCCATTGATTACCATCGGCGGCTTTGTAGGTTTTTTGGAGAAAGATGTTCTGACCGGCGACCTGGAACGGATGCATGCCGATCTGGCCCACATCCACGACGCCGTCGCCAAAATGGAGCGCCTGTTGAGCGAGTTGTTGGAGCTATCGCGCATCGGGCAACGGAGACCCGCGCCGGTGGCGGTACCCTTCGCGGAGATTGCCGGCGAGGCGGTGACGTTGGTGCAAGGACGCATCGCAGCATGCAACGCACAAGTAGATATTGCGCCCGACCTGCCCATTGTCTACGGCGACCGGGCGCGGCTGGTGGAGGTGATACAAAATCTGGTGGATAATGCCTGCAAGTTCATGGGCGAGCAACCCCAACCACGGGTCGAGATCGGCGCCCGACAGGAGCAAGGGGAGGTCGTCTTTTTTGTCCGCGACAACGGTGTGGGGGTTGAGCCACGTTACCAAGATCGAATTTTTGAGCTGTTTGAGAAACTCGATCCGCAGAGTGAGGGCGCCGGTGTTGGGCTGGCGCTGGTCAAACGCATCGTGGAAATGCACGGGGGCAAAATCTGGGTCGAATCTGCGGGGTCTGGCCAGGGATGTACTTTTTGCTTTACGCTGGCAAAGCCGACATCGGCCTGATCCCCATCTTTTTGATAGGGATTGCGGAATTCCTCTATGAGAACCCAATTCAGTTTTGGCTGGCTTTACGGCGTCGCCCGGCTGACAATGTCCGCGGAGATCACAAGCCCGACGAATCCGGGAAGTTGGATCGGTACCGGACTCTTCTTGCTGGCTGCCGTCCTCTTAGGAGTCCTGGCTTACTTTCTGATTAGCCGCTTCATTAACGCGATGCGCAAACTTGAAGCCAACGTCAAAGAGCACGAGAAGCTGGTCTCGCTGCAACAAGCCGTATTTGATGCGGCTGCCGACGGTATCCTGGCCGTTGACCACACCGGCAAGATCACCACATTCAACCGCAAATTTACGGAGATGTGGAACATTCCTGAGACGCTGATCACCTCTCGTGAAGATGCTCAAATTGTCGCTTTTGTGCTACAACAACTGGAAAACCCCGCGGAATTTTTGGCGCGCATCAAGGCGTTGTACGCCCATCCCCAGGACGAAGGTGATGATCTCATCAAACTCAAGGACGGACGCATCTTTGAACGCTACACCCAACCGCAACGGCTTGGGGATGATATCGTGGGACGGGTGTGGGTTTTCAGGGACGTCACGGCTCAAAAAAGCACCGAGGAGGCGCTGGCGCGCGAACGCAACCTGTTACGCGCCGTGGTGGATACCCTGCCCCACATTGTCTTTGCGAAAGACAGCGCCGGGCGTAAAATTCTGGCCAATGCCGGCGATCAAACCGCCATGGGCGTGAAATCCGAGGCAGAGGCTTTAGGCAAAACCGACTTTGAAATCTATCCTTACGAAAAAGCAGCCCGTTTTGCGGCCGAAGACCGTGCTGTGTTGGAAGAAGGTGTGGTGTTTGAGAGTGAAAGCACTTATGTGGATACATCGGGGCAACGACACTGGTTGTCTGGCTCCAAGCGCCCGTTCCGCAACGAGGCCGGGGAAATCATCGGCCTTGTGGGTGTCTTTCACGATATTACGCCCCTCCGCCAGGCTGAGATCGAACGTGAAGCCCTGATCGCCGACCTGGAAGCCAAAAATGCCGAACTGGAGCGTTTCACCTACACTGTTTCCCACGATCTGAAAAGCCCGCTGATTACCATCAGGGGATTTCTTGGCTTCCTGGAGCAAGATGCTTTGAACGGCCGCATAGACCAGGCCCGACACGATATCGAGCTGATTTCCGATGCCGCCAACAAGATGCAACAGTTACTCGATGAGCTATTGGAGCTTTCACGTATTGGACGGCTGCGCAATCCCCCACAGGCTGTCTCGTTGAGCGAATTGGCCCGTGAAGCGGCGGAACTGGTAGCCGGGCAGCTTATGGCGCGCGGCGTGGAGGTAGAGATCGCCCCCGACATGCCCACCGTCGTCGGCGACCGTCCGCGCCTGCGGGAGGTTTTCGAGAACCTGCTGGGCAATGCAGCCAAATTTATGGGCACGCAGCCCCATCCGCGCGTGGAAATCGGGGTGCGCTATGATAAAGATGAGCCTCAACCGGTGATCTACGTGCGCGATAATGGCATCGGCATCGAGCCACAATATCACGAGAAGATCTTCGGCCTCTTTGAAAAGCTCGATGCTACCTCGGAAGGAACAGGGATCGGCCTGGCGATTGTCAAACGCATCATCGAGGTTCACAAAGGACGGATTTGGGTGGAGTCCGAAGGACATGGCCGGGGGAGCGCCTTCTGTTTCACCCTCCCACAATCCTGAGGGGTATACCATCCAATGTTCCACCATGTTAACTTGCCAACGTTCGAGGGAACAGCGATATGACAACAGACGAACCACTCATTGTGCTACTTGTTGAAGACAATCTGGCGCATGCAGAAATGGTCATCCGCAATTTTCAGGACCACCAGGTCCCCAACAAAATCTACCATGTCCTGGATGGTGAAGCCGCGCTTGATTTTCTCTACCATCGCGGGCGGTTCTCCGACCCGACCACCAGCCCGCGTCCCCACGTTATCCTCCTCGACCTGCGCCTGCCCAAAATCAACGGCTTACAGGTGTTGCAGGAAATCAAAACGGACGAAACTTTGCTGAGTATCCCCGTGATTATCCTCACCACCTCAGAAGCCGAACGTGATCTGACCATGGCCTATCAGAATCACACCAACAGCTATCTGGTCAAGCCCATAGATTTTGCCAAATTCACGCAGCTAATCAACGACCTGGGGCTTTACTGGCTGTCCTGGAACCGTCAACCCTGAGAGACCACGGGGGGGCGAATTACGAATCGTTGGCCACTGCCCACTACTCACAAATACATCGCATCCATGTAAGCCTTCGTAAAACCAGGGTGGACGGTCAGTTCAACATAGCGGACGCGCTCACCGATCTGTGTCGCCAGGCGGCGTCGCGCGGCGGAAATCAACATCTGGCGTGCGCCGGTTCCGGCCGCGTTGCCCACCTGCTTGAAGCGTTCCAGTGGCAATGGTGGGAACATGCCGATGCGGATGGCGCTCTCCAGATCCAGGTAGGTGCCAAACGCACCTGCTACAATGAACGTGTCAATGTCTTGCGCCGTCAATCCGGCCTCCTGCAACAAGACCTCGATGCCGGCGCGGATTGCCCCCTTCGCCAGTTGAATCTCGTTCACATCCCGGCGGGTAATGAGCAAATCATGCCCGTTGCCGGTGGCGGAGGCCGGCGCCAACAGAAATGCGCCGCCGCCTTCCCAGGGGATGGCGCGCGGATGGTTCATCTGCAAACGTCCGGTGGCGGTGATGATGCCGGCCGCGCGCAATTCCGCTACCGCGTCAAGGATGCCCGACCCACAGATGCCTACCGGGGGTTTCCCCCCGATGGTTTGTAGACGCACCTCGTCCCCCACAATCTGCACGTATTCGACGGCGCCTGGCCCCGCGCGCATACCGGCGTAGATGTGCGCGCCCTCAAACGCCGGACCGGAGGCGCAGGAACAACTCAGCAGACGGCCCTCCACGACCAGGCTAATCTCGGTGTTGGTGCCGATGTCGAGGGCAATGGTGGGCCGCTGCGCCTGCCAGGCTTCCGTCGCCAATAACATAGCGACGTGATCCGCGCCCACGTAGCCGGCGATGTTCGGCGGCAGGTACACCTGCGCACCCGAAGCCAGTTCCAGCCCCAGATGGCACGCGCACAGGCTCAATGCCTCGCTGGCAGCCGCAATGTAGGGCGATTCACCCAACTGACGCACCGGTAGCCCGGCAAAAAAATGGTGGATGGCAGTGTTGCCTACCACGACTGCTTCGACAACCTGGTCTTGCGCAACGCCGGCTTCACGGCAAAGCTGCGCCAGCAATGCGTTCAAGCTCTCCATCAAGCGCGCCTGTAGAGCCTGTCGCCCGTCGGGATGATGGTTGGCATAGGCAATGCGGCTGACCACGTCCTCACCAAAGGCAATTTGAGGGTTCATCATCCCGGCTTTTGCCAGTGTGTGCCCGGTCGCCAGATCGAGCAGGTAGGCCGCCATTTTCGTCGTGCCGATGTCCACCGCCAGGCCGAGCAATGCCTGGTCGGGATGCAGCACGCCGACCGCTTCGGTGCCGTGATTCCGGCGTCGCAAAGCCAGGCGCACGGCCCAATTCTGCGCGCGCAGTTTCTCCGAAAGATCGCGTAACACCGGTTGGCCGAAAAAGGGGCGCGGAATCCCCTGCGCGGCAAGTGCGTCGGTCAGGCGCACGGTATCGGCCCGCAGATCGTGCAGCGTAGGTGGGACAACGGTAACATCCACGGGCATCACCACGGGGTCTACGGCGACTTCGCTTTCCTGGCCTTCGACCTGGAGCCGCTGCGGGGTGCTCAACGATGTTGGCGGGATGTCAACCTTGACATTGCCGAGCGGACGCGCCTGGCAGGCCAGACGTAGCCCCATCGCCAATTCTGCCCGGCTCAATGTCCGCTCTTCCACAGCCGTAGGCGGTGTGAGTTCGCCCTTCATCAGACGGACACGACATTTGCCACATGCGCCCACACCACCGCACACGGCGATCAGCTCCACACCGGCGCGTTGTGCGGCGTCGAGCAGGGTCATGCCGGGGGCAAGCGTGGTCCGCCGTCCGATCGGTTCCAAATCCACTTCGATGCGGGGTTCGACATTTTGTTCTGTAGAACGTTGCATAGATTCCACCTTCTAATCTTCGTAGGGGATAAGAGTAACATCTATTTTCCTGGCGTCAACCTTCATCTTGATTACGACCGGATATGCAAGTGTTACATGCCTTTAACCTTTCGGACACTTAATTTTAACCATAATGAAGACAGGCAGGGGAACTTTGCCGGCTTATGGCGCGTTCTTAAAGCAACGGTCGGATGCAAATCTGTTAACGGATCAAACTCATAAACGTTCCAATGTGTAACGTTCAAACGGTTTTTAAGGAGGGAAATACGATGTTGAAGCGAATCAGTGTTATCACGCTCCTGATGTTGGTGTTGATGCTGGCCGTCCCGGTAGGCGCGCAGGGACCCGGCCCACAACATTCTGATCCGACGTGGCAGGCGAGTTATTGGAATAACCTGGACCTCGCTGGCACGCCGGTTTTGCAACGCGCCGAGCCTGATATTTTCTACGAATGGTGGACCAATTCGCCGGCCCCGGGGATCGTCAATGCCGATAACTTCTCCGTCCGCTGGACACGCTACATTGACGTGACACCGGGCACTTACCTGTTCACCGCTACCGCCGATGACGGGATCCGCATTTGGGTGGATAACGACCTGATCCTCGATCAATGGTATGAACATTCGGTATTGACCTTCACCGTAGAAAAGTATCTCGGCGCAGGGCATCATCTGATCAAGGTAGAGTATTTCGAGAAGGCTGGGGTAGCGATTGCCAAAGTGCAATGGCAGCTCAAAAGCCAGCCGCCGATCACGCAATGGCGTGGCGAATACTTCAACAATATCACCCTGGGCGGCACCCCTGTGCTGGTGCGCAACGATGCGGCGATCAACTTCGATTGGGGCACCGGTTCACCTGCCCCCGGCATCGTGAACGCGGATCGCTTTTCGGTGCGCTGGACGCAAACGCTCAACTTTACCGCCGCGATGTATCGCTTTATCCTCACAGTAGACGACGGCGCGCGGCTCTGGGTCAACGGCCACCTGCTCATAGATGCCTGGATTGATCAGGCGCCGCGCACATACACGGGCGATATTTATCTGCCCACCGGCCCGGCGACCGTCGAGCTGCAATACTACGAGAACACCGAACGCGCAGTGGCGCAGCTTTCGTGGAGCGGCGGCGCAACTCCACCGCCCACACCACCTCCGCCGTCGGCCGGCACGGTGATCGTGGATGACCGCGATAGCGGCTTCGTCAAGGGCGGTCCAATCGGAGGCTGGCGCTATGAAAACGAAGGCTACAACAACAATCTTACCTGGACGACGAACAATTACAACGCCAATGCTAACTACAACTGGGGGCGCTGGTTCCCCCAACTGACGGCGCGCCGCTATGAAGTCTTCGTCTACATCCCGCACCGCTTCACCACCACGGGGCAGGCGCGTTATTGGATCAATCATGCTGACGGCTACACGCTGCGGATCGTGGATCAGTCGGCCTACAGCAATCAGTGGGTGTCGCTGGGGACCTATCGCTTCCGGGGCACCGGCGATGATTACGTCTCACTGGCGGATGTCACCTTCGAGCCTACGCGCTCGCGGCTCATCGCTTTTGACGCGGTCAAGTGGGAACCGCGTTAGCCGTTCTGGGAGATGCCGCGAAAGCCAATTGTGGCAGCTTTGAGAAATCCCCCGCTCTCTTCATACAAGGGAGAGCGGGGGACAGCTTAGAATTTACCCTTACCTGAAACACACCCTGGGGTCATTGCAAAATGCCTTATATCGTGCTAGAATCAAGTCATCCATAATCAGAAAAATTCCTGGATAAGGGGAGAAAGATGTTACCGATCAGCAAGCCTCCCTATTGGCTGGAAAAGAAAATGCGACGAAAAACAGGCTATCCGGCTGCCACAATTGCTTGCTATGGTCCCGATGACAAATTCGCTTCCAAAATAGTGGTCGGGATCGTTCCCTCCGAGAAGGAAGAGGACGACATTTTGGTCCAAAAGTGGTTTTCGGAAGAGAAAGATGTGCGTTCTGATACGGAGATCGCTCGTCAAGTATTGGAGTACATCGCCGAGCACAATGTTCGAAGAGTCATCATCGTAGATAGGATTATCGGGTGCCCGCATGAAGAAGGCATTGATTACCCCAAAGGAGAGAAGTGCCCGCTATGTCCATTCTGGGCCAATCGAGACCGTTGGACAGGAGAAATCATCGAATGATGAAACGGCTTTATGTCTTATACGGCGTCATATTGATCATCAGCCTGTTTTTGTGTGTCATGCCGGCAGCGGCAGCGGAAATCTCCTACACCGTCCAAGCCGGTGACACGCTGTACAGTATCGCGCGGCGTTACGGCGTCAACGTGGGGACGCTGGCAACGCTCAACGGGTTGACGGTGAACTCGTGGTTGTATGTAGGACAGCAGCTAATCATTCCCGGCACATCGGCTGCGCCTGCCCCGGCCCCCGTGACAGGCAACGTCTACATCGTGAAGGCTGGCGACACACTGTTGACTATCGCCATCCGTCACAATATCAGTGTCAGTAAGCTGGCAGCGGCGAACAATCTGACGTGGAATTCGTGGGTGTATATCGGGCAACGCCTGGTCATTCCGGGCGCAGCGGCTGCGGATCCTCCGGCCACACGCCCCCCGGCGACGGAAGCACCCGTCACGGCACCCGGCGGCGTTTACGTGGTGCAGGCCGGCGATAACCTCTTCCGTATCGCGCTGCGACACAATGTTACGGTTGCCGCGCTCAAAGCGGCCAACGGCCTGTATGCCGACACCGTCTATGTGGGTCAACGTCTGACCATCCCCGCGCCGGGCAGCACACCGGTCACACCCATCTCCGAGCCTGCACCGGGGCATGGTGCTTCCGGTGAGAAGTGGATTGACGTGAACCTCTCGACGCAAACCATCACCGCCTATCAAGGATACACGGCAGTACGCTCGGCGCGTGTCTCAACGGGGCTACCCGGCACGCCCACGGTCGTTGGCACCTACTACATCTATGCCAAATATGTGTCCGCGCCGATGTCGGGGCCGGGGTATTATCTGCCGAATGTTCCCCATATTATGTACTTTTACCGGGGGTACGGCATTCATGGTGCGTACTGGCACAACAATTTCGGCGTCCCGATGAGCCACGGGTGCGTCAACCTCTCCCTGCCGGATGCAGAGTGGTTCTACAACTGGGCGCCGATGGGCACGAAGGTGGTCACGCACTATTAAGCCAGAGGTAGCGCCGTTATACCGCATAAGCCCGGCGATTTATCGTCGGGCTTATGCGTTCAGCTTCTATCTTGACTTTGTCTGAAGAAACGGGTATATTGTGGTTAAGAATATATGTTCTAGTGTCGAGGTAGCAAGATGAAGTACTTGAACGAAATCCTGCTCGGTGACTGTGGTGAGGTGCTCAAGGATATTCCCGATGATTCGGTGGATTTGATTTTTACCTCGCCGCCATACGCCGATCAGCGTAAGCAGACATACGGCGGCATTGACCCTGATGAATACGTGGCATGGTTTCTGCCCCGCGCGGAGCAATTCTTGCGTGTCCTCAAACCTACCGGTACATTCATCCTTAATATCAAAGAGCGTGTGGTTAATGGGGAAAGACATACTTACGTCATCGAATTGATATTGGCAATGAGGAAACAAGGTTGGTTGTGGACCGAAGAATTTATTTGGCACAAGAAGAACTCGTATCCCGGCAAGTGGCCCAATCGCTTTCGGGATAATTGGGAAAGGCTCATCCAATTCAACAAATCCAAGAAATTTAACATGTATCAAGAGGCCGTGATGGTGCCGGTCGGTGATTGGGCTAAAGAAAGACTGGCGAAGTTGAGTGAGACCGATCGGATGCGGGATGAATCCAAAGTTGGGAGCGGATTTGGTAAAAACATCTCCAATTGGTTAGGACGTGAGTGGGTATATCCTACCAATGTTATCCACATGGCTACAGAATGTTCTAACAGAAATCACAGTGCTGTATTTCCGGTTGATTTGCCTAATTGGTTTATTCGCTTGTTTACCCGGCCGGGGGATACGGTCCTTGATCCTTTTATAGGATCGGGGACAACGGCTGTCGCTGCTGTGCAGTTAGCTCGCAATTACATTGGTATTGATCTCAACCCGGAATATGTTGAAATCGCACGGGCCAGAGTGATGGGAACCCAGCCCGGTCTCCCATATCTAGCAGAAGAACGTGGAAGTTATCAAGTAGAAGATGCCGCGGCATAGTATTTTAATGACAGGAGGGCATAATGAATCCACTTGATCTGGACAGGGTATGTGCTTATGTCAATGAGAACATCGTTGATTTTCACCGACGCCGGATCAAGTCCCTGGAAGAACTGAGACTTGAAAGATTGTTGACTAAGAATCCTTACTTGTTCAAGGCCAAGTACATTGTCACTGCTAACGAACTGATTACAGGCTTGTTAGAAGCCTTTCTGTCTTCATCCGAAGAAAAGCTGTTCGGAGACTTCTTGGAGGGATTGGCCATTTTTGTCGCAGAAATGACCTGTGGGGGGCATAAATCTTCTGCTCCAGGAGTAGATCTGGAATTCATCAATAATGGTGTACATTATCTCATATCGGTAAAGTCAGGGCCAAATTGGGGGAACAGTTCGCAACAAGCCAAGCTGGAGCAGGACCTCAAAAACGCAGTTGTCAGGGTGAAACAATCAAAACATGGAGCCAACGTTCAGCCAGTATTGGGAATCTGTTACGGCAAGAGCAAAACAAGCTATCTGCGTGGGTATTTGAAGGTCGTAGGGCAAAATTTTTGGTATCTTATCAGTGAGAATCCACAACTGTATACCGATATTATCGAGCCAATAGGATACAAAGCAAAAGAGCACAATGAGTCTTTCCTGGAGGCAAAAGGGAGAACACTTAATCGTTTTACACGGGAGTTTGTTGATCGGTTTTGTAACGCAAGCGGTACTATTGAGTGGGTCAGACTTGTTGAGTTCAATAGTGGCAATTTTGATCTGGACCAATATGTGAACCTCTAGTTCATCGTGGCTTAAACCCTGCACTGGTTAATCATGATTGGAGCGGATCGCCAGATCCGCGATTTTTGGATGCTATGGATGGGGAACTGACATCCCCCATTTAAGCTATTGGTAATGAAACCGGCGTTTCCCGGAGCCCCAATGAGCCTTGACGACACCATGATCGCTTATCTGCACACGCACCGCGCCGATGCACAGGCGCGGCTTTTGACGTGGTTCGCACGGCACGCCCGCGATTTGCCGTGGCGCCACGATCGTACACCCTATCGGGTGTGGGTCGCCGAGGTCATGCTCCAACAAACGCAGGTAGAGAAGGTGCGCGAGTATTACGACCGTTTTATGGCACGTTTCCCTACCGTCGCTTCATTGGCTGCGGCGCCGTTGGAGGATGTGCTCAAGCAGTGGGAAGGACTGGGATACTACAGCCGGGCGCGGGCACTACATCGCGCTGCGCAAGAAGTCGTCGCCCATTACAACGGCGAACTCCCCGCCGACGTGGACGCATTGCGCCGTCTCCCCGGCATCGGCGCATACACGGCCGGCGCGATTGCCGGCATCGCCTTCGGCATCCCCGCGCCGGCCGTGGACGGCAATGTCCGGCGCGTATTTGGCCGTGTGCTGGCGCTCGCCACCCCTTCGGCCACCGGGCTTGAAGCAGCGGTGCGCGCCTGGCTACCCGCCGATGCCCCCGGTACGTTCACCGAGGCGCTGATGGAACTGGGCGCGACGCTTTGCCGCCCCCGTGCGCCACAATGCCTGCTGTGTCCCTGGAATGATCTGTGCCGCGCACGGGCTATGGGGCGTCCGGAGGCTTTCCCCGCGCCACAACCCCGCAAGGCCATCCCGCACTACGATGTCGTCGCCGCCGTCACCTGCCGCGACGATGGGCGCGTGCTCGTGGCGCGCCGCCGCGAGGATGATATGCTCGGCGGGCTATGGGAGTTCCCCGGCGGCAAGCGCGAGGATGGCGAGACTCTGCCCGACGCGCTGCGCCGCGAAATGCAGGAGGAATTGGGGATCGAGGTTGCCGTGGACGAACAGCTCATCGCCGTTGAGCACGCCTACACCCATTTCCGCATCACCTTGTATGCGTTTGCCTGTCGGCTTGTGGCGGGGGAACCGACCTGCCTGGATTGCGATGCCTTCCGCTGGGTTATGCCGGAGGAGCTTGCGACGCTGCCGATGTCGGTGGCCGATCGTAAAATCGCGGCGATTCTACAGACTTGACAGATCTCAGGAAACCTGTCGGTTCAGGTTAGCGCTGGAAAGTCGGGATGCGGCGCGGCCGGACCTTCGCGCAACACCCGCAACATCTCGGCGTGGATCAGGCCGTTGCTCACGAGGACTTCGCGCCCGGAGAGGAGATCGGCCATTCCGCCCCTGTAATCGGAGCCATGCCCACCGGCTTCCTGCACGAGCAACACGCCAGCTGCCAGATCCCAGGGACTCAGGTACGACTCCCAATAACCGTCGAAGCGACCACAGGCGACGTAAGCCATATCCAGCGCCGCCGAGCCGGCACGCCGCACACCCTGCGAACGGCGCAAAAAACAGTCCAGCATGCGCGTGTTGTTGTCGGCAGCCACGCGACGGTTGTAGCCGAAGCCGGTCGCCAAAAAGGCATCCGTCAGCCGCGCTGTGGCGGAGACGTGAATGGGATTGCCGTTGAGCGTGGCGCCGGCGCCGCGTTGGGCGGCAAACAATTCATCTCGCAGCGGATCGTAGACGACGCCGACCTGCAACTCACCGCCGACCATCAAGCCAAGCGAGATAGCAAAATGGGGGAAGCCATGGGCAAAGTTGTTTGTCCCGTCCAAAGGGTCCACCAGCCAGATCGGGCCGGGCACATTCCAGGGACTGCCGCCGGTTTCTTCACCCAAAATAGCGTGATCGGGGAAAGCGGCGCGTAGACGAGAAAGGATCAGAGCCTCGGCGGCAGTGTCGGTTTCGGTGACGGGATTTACCGCACCTTTGAACTCCAGACGCTGCACATTCCCGAAACCCTGCCGCACCACGACACCGGCTTCACGGGCAATAGCGATGGCCAGAGCGAGGATGTCAGACATCAAGGTTTTCCTGTCAACGCGCGCCACCAACGTTGCCAGAAAGGCAGTGGTGTGGGCGTGGGTGTGGATGTGGGGATGGGCGTCGGGTGGAGGGTGGGCGTAGGGGTCGGCGCGATTGGTACTACCAGCGTCTCACCGGGCTGCGTCATACCGGCGTGGACGCGCGACCACTCGTCAACATAGGCATCGCTTTGCACGTAGTCGAGGCGGGCCTGCAAAGTAGCCTTTTCTACCGCAGCCGCCGTCAGCATCGGCTCGAGGGTTGCCACGTCGGCCTGCAAGGTCTGGTTCATCTCCCAGGCGCGCGCAAAGGCCGAAGTCAGCAGGACGATCAGCACCGCCAGGACTCCCCAGATGATCCACGATAGGCGCTTGATCGTGGTGTTTTGTTCTTGTTTTTCTTCTTTCCTCTTCGTCATATCGTCCTCGTGTACGGAATACTTTAACAGTATAACACGCTCTGCTGAAAAACAAAAAATCGTCGCTACCAACTACATTTCCCCTATCTTAAGCAATTTGGAAGGTTTTTGGAAGGATTTTGCGGACATTTGGAAGGTTTTTGGAAGGATTTTGCGGACATTTGGAAGGTTTTTGGAAAGTGATGGGATTATCATGAAATAACGCTCTAGGTTATATTCACAATAATGTGGGGGTGTCTATGATGTTGGAAGCCAATCAGAGCGTACCTCTGTACAGGCAATTATATCAACAATTGCGCCAGCAGATCGAAACCGGCGCTTTGAAAGTCGGGGACAGGTTGCCCTCCGCGCGCAGACTGGCGGCGGAATATGGGATATGTCGCCTGACGGCGCGTAAAGCCATCGAAATGCTGGCTCACGATGGGTACATCTACGTCCAGCAGGGCAAAGGTGCCTTCGTTATCCGCACGGAAAGACTCTATCCGATCGTCCCCTTCTCCCCGCTTGACGGTGCGCCGGCCCTCTCACGTCGCATCGTGAGCGTTGAAACGGTATCGGCAGATCCCTCCCTGGCGGAGCGATTGGGTCTCCTTCCCGGCGACAAAGTCGCGCGCCTTGAACAGGTTGAATATCTTGCCGATGTGCCGGTTGTCCTGTCCATCAGTTGGCTACCCTACGAATTGTGTGCCGCCGTCCTGGAATCCGGCAAGCCGTGCGCTTCCCTTACCGATGTTCTGGAAAAAAGCCTGGACATCCCGTTGTGGCGGACAGAAGAAACTGCCCAGGCCGTCCTGGCCACGGCGCACGAACTCGAATTGCTGGAGCTATCCGCGCCGGCGCCGCTCTTGCTGATTCAACGCACAACCTATGCCGCGCCGGGGCGTATCGTCGAATATGCCCGGGTTGCCTACCGCGCCGATTATTACCGCATTGATCTCCCCCCAAAGTTGTGGCAGTGAAGCGTGAGATGTGTGACTATCAGTCGCCATCATTTGCGCCCTCGCCATGCATTGCATCTTGCGGCTATGCAGGTATGTGGCTGTTATGCACTGGTCAGTCCCGATCTTGACCGGGTGCCGGTGTGCAGCGTTATCATTTGGACAGTTAATCTCTTAAGTCGCATCATTCTACGTCATTTGACGTACCCCCTCTCCTTAAAAAATCCGTCTTTTGTCGTGCCACAAAACCGGTCTTATGACCAATGCATTTATGAAAGAATCTGGTATGATATAATCACAACCGAGATGCAAGACAGTGAACAGGTGCAACGCCCTTCCAGTCGAACTTGAGCGCGTTGCACCTGATCGTGTGAATAAGGGACAAATGCAATGAGAGTACCGATGCCGGTCCTGATCGTGGCGCGGCCCGGTCCATTACGGGATAGTCTGGTGACGCTGTTGAAGTCGTTTCCGCAGGTCTCCACTGTAGAACAGGCCACAACCGCCACCTCGGCGCTCAAGACTGTCGAGAGCAAGCGTCCGGCGCTGGTGTTGGTAGATTCCAGCCTGCCCGGTGATGAAGCCTGGACCGTGCTCAAGCAGCTCAAAGCCTGGCGCCCACCGGTGCGCTGTGTGGTGCTTTCCGAAACGGTGCAGCACTATCGTCAGGCAGAGGCCGCCGGCGCAAGCCGGGCAATTCTCACCGGTATCCCGGCCCCCAAGCTCTCGGTAACTCTGGAAGGCTTGCTCGGCTCATAGTCTGATTATTTTCTAAGGAGGAAATCAAAGGAGATGGAAGAACAGCAGTTTGGTTTAGAATTAGAAGAGCCTCCTGGCCCAGGAGGGCAACGTCGCTATTGGCAAACTGTTCCCCCTGAACAGTGGAACGACTGGCGTTGGCAACTTGCCCACCGCCTGAGCACCGTAGAGGATTTTTCCCACATCCTGCATTTAACCCCCGACGAGGTCGCCGGCCTTTCTGCGCCTGAGCGATTCCGCGTCGAGGTCACGCCGTACTTCGCCAGCCTGATGGACCCGGACGATCCCAATTGTCCTATCCGGCGGCAGGTCATTCCAACCGCCCAAGAGCTGGTTCCGTTCGACGCCGAAATGGCCGACTCGCTCGGCGAGGATGCCCATTCACCGGTTGCCGGCCTGGTGCATCGCTACCCCGACCGCGTCCTGATGTTGTTGACGACGCAGTGCGCCAGCTATTGCCGTTTCTGCACGCGCAGCCGTCTCGTCGGCGATAGCCACGTGATGTTCAATTCGGCTTCCTACGAGCAACAGTTAGACTACATCGCCGGAACGCCCGAAATCCGCGATGTGTTGCTCTCCGGCGGCGATCCGTTGACCCTGCCGCAGAATGTGCTGGAGCGCATCCTGTTCCGCCTGCGCGCCATCCCCCACGTGGAGGTGATCCGCATTGGTTCACGGGTGCCTGTTTTCCTGCCGCAACGCATCACGCCGGAGCTGACGGCCATGCTCGCTAAATATCATCCTTTGTGGATGAACATCCACTTCAACCATCCCAAAGAAATCACGCCGGAAGTGGAAAAGGCATTAGCGCGATTGGCAAACGCCGGTATCCCGCTCGGTAGCCAGAGCGTGTTGCTGGCCGGAATCAACGACTGCCCGAATGTGATGATGGCGCTGGTGCACAAGCTGGTGAAAAACCGCGTGCGCCCCTACTATCTCTATCAGTGTGACCTTGTCCACGGCGCAGGGCACTTCCGCACGCCGGTGGCGAAGGGGCTGGAGATTATGGAATCGCTGCGCGGTCACACATCCGGCTTCGCCATCCCCACGTATGTGATTGATGCGCCGGAGGGCGGTGGCAAGGTGCCCATCCTCCCCAACTACCTGCTGAGCATGTCCGACAGCAAGGTCATCATTCGCAACTATGAGGGCTTTATCACCGCCTACACACAGCCGACGGATTACCACGGTCACGATCCAGCGACCTGCCCTTACTGCCAGAATCGCCGCGACGAGGCCGGGCAAGAAGGCGTGGCGGGATTGCTTTCGGGGCAGCGCCGCGAGATCGCGCCGCAGCAGTGGCACGAGACGCACGCGCGTCTCCCACAGACGCCGTCACCTTTTGTTTTGCACCATGAGATGGTGGAGCGGTAAATATGGCGGGGTTGCGTATTGCTGTCGTCGCCAATCGCAAGCACAGCGTCAAAGTTGAGGCCGGCGCGCCGCCCGACGCGCTGGCCGAATACGACGCCGAAGAAACCGTACAAGGTATCCAGGATGCCCTGCGTGCAGGCGGGCACAGTCCCTTCTTCCTGGAAGCCGACGAAACCTTTATAGACGCCGTGCGCGAAACCCGACCCGATATTTGCTTCAACATCGCGGAAGGGCTGCGCGGGGATTCGCGCGAATCACACGTGCCTGCCGTGCTGGAGATGCTCGCCATCCCTTACACCGGCTCGAAGGTGCTCACGCATGCCCTCTCACTGGACAAGGTGATGACCAAACGTATCTGGCGCGACGCGGGACTGCCGACGGCGCCCTTTCAGCGTTTCTTCCGCGCCGATGCGCCCCTGGACCCTCGCCTGACCTTCCCCCTGTTCGTCAAACCGTCGCGGGAGGGGTCGGGGATGGGAATCAACGCCCGTTCCATCGTCCACGACGAGGCCGAATTGCGCGCCCAGGTGGACTGGGTGATCCGCACTTACCGTCAGCCGGCGCTCGTCGAAACGTATCTGCCGGGCCGGGAGTTTACCGTGGGACTCATCGGCAACCGCTACCTGCCGGGCAGCCCACCGCGCTCCGACTTTTACGACGCCAACGGCTATCACGTTTTTCCCATCGAGGAAATTGATATGTCGCGTGCGGAGATTCCGGGTGTATACAACACGGAGGCGAAAGGCTTTGCGCCGCAGAACGTCGGCGGGCCGCAGTTCCACTGTCCGGCGGACCTGCCAGAGGATGTGACCGCGACCATCAAAGCGTTGAGCGTGCGTGCTTTCGAGGCATTGGACGCGCTGGATGTGTCGCGCGTGGATTTCCGTCTGGACGCCGACGGCGCGCCACAGCTCGTCGAAATCAACACGCTGCCCGGCCTGCGGCCTGAATTCAGCGATATGTGCATCATCGCCAACGCTGAAGGCGTGAGCTATCAAAAACTTATCGCCGAAATCCTCGGCCTGGCGCTTGAGCGGTATGGTCTATCAGCAGATTAAGCGGATTTAGCAGATTAAGAGTATGAAAATCTACCTAATCCACTAAATCTGCTGACAAATGAGCAAATGCGTATCGTTTACACCGACCGTCATCGCGGGCACGCTACGGAAAATCTCGTCATCAACGGGCAGCCCGTCGAATATCTGGAGACGCCGGCCCGCGCGGAAGCGATCCTCGCTGCTGTGCGGGCCGCATGTCTTGGTCCCATCATCCCCCCGACCGATCACGGCCTCGCGCCGCTTCTGGCCGTGCACACGCCGGACTTTGTGGCATACCTGCGAACGGCCTACGCGCAAGGCGCAGCCTATTACGGAGCACCGCGTCCGGTGATTGCCGGCCGTGGTGATGTGACCCTGGAGCGCGCGCCGCACTGCCCCGCCGACTTCCCCGGTCGGCGCGACTATTACACCTACGACTACGAAGACCCCATCCTCGAGCTGACGTGGGACGCAGTTTACTGGAGCGCCCAATGCGCGCTCACGGCTGCCGATTGTGTCCGCGACGGTGTGCGCGCTGCCTATGCTCTATGTCGCCCCCCCCGGCCACCACGCTATGCCCGATCAGTACGGCGGCTTCTGCTACCTCAACAACGTTGCCATTGCCGCGCGCAGCCTGCAAACCGATGGCCCTGTCGCCATCCTCGACCTCGACTACCACCACGGCAATGGCACACAGGCGATCTTCTACGACGATCCGGCGGCGCTGTTCTGCTCGCTCCACGCCGACCCCGACCTGGCCTATCCGTTCTTCTGGGGGCGCGCCGACGAACGCGGAAGTGGCGCGGGGTTGGGGCTGAATCATAACTGGCCGCTGCCCCTGCACATCGGCGAAGCGGAGTATCTGGCTGTATTGGATGAGGCATTGCGCGTCATCGCGGACTTCGCGCCACGTTACCTGCTCATCTCCCTGGGGCTGGATGCGGCGGAAGGCGACCTCATCGGCAAGTTCCACATCACCCCACAAGGTTTTCACACCATCGGGCGGCGGATTGCGGCGCTCGGATTCCCTGCGGTCATCGTCCAGGAAGGCGGTTACCGCATCGAGACGCTCGGCAACAATGCGGTCGCGTTTTTAACGGCGTTTGCGTAGCATCGAATGACGCACCGTCCAGGATGTTGACGGCACCCTGGCACGTCCACGCGCTCAAGCGTCCAGGTCTTGCAGCATTGCCCAGGCGAAACGGGCAGCCTTCTCCAATCCCCCCGGAACGATGTTCGCCACATTATCGCTGGTCTGATGCCAGTTTTCCAGCCAGCCATCGGGGCCGAAGCCGGAGAGACATAGCCCCCGATAACCGCGTATCCGTAGCGCACCGACTTCCTCGCCGATGACCATTTCCCGTCCGTGGACGCGCATTTCAGGATGCTGCCGACTGACACGTTCGGCCCAGGCCAGCGACTCCGCATCGGGCCGGTATGTCGAAAGCAGGGAGAAGCCCGTGTGGCGCGTGACATAAGCCACTTCTTCTGTCCCCACCATCTCGAAGTCGAGGAACCAGGCGTCGCGCAAGCGGTCGCCGTAAGCATCGAGCAGCGCGTGCGCACCCAGGCAACCCACTTCTTCCGCGCCGGTGAACGCCAGCCAGACTTCGGTATGGCGCAAGGGCTGCTGGCGCAGTTGCGCTGCCAGTCCCAAAACACAGGCAACGGCGCTGGCATTGTCGTTGGCGCCGGGAACGTAGGGGCCGGTCTCGTCGGATAGGGCAATGAGCAGGCTGACAAGGATAGCCCCCAGGCTTGCTTTGCGGAACCTGGCGGCGCCTCGACAGCCGCTTAACGCCTCAACAACCTGAGCCACACCGTTGCTCACCATGGCGCCCAATGCGGCTGTCGTCACCCCCAGGATGTATTTCTTGAGGCGCGGATGGAACGAAAGACGATGTTTGTTGCTGTCGGTGTGCGCCAGGAGCACCAGCGTACGGCGCGGTTCTTCAAGCGGCGGCACACGCACGATTAACGTGGCACTTTGCCGACGCGGAGAAATCTCGGCCAGCGGTTGTTTGTCAATGCGCGTGGAACGCCAAAGCGTGTACGCACCGGCCAGAGCCGTCATGCCCCCCATCAACCGCCCCATCCGGCTGCGCATCCCCAAGAGGTTGCTCAGTGCCGCCAGTGCCAGCGGATTGCCCAATGCGTAGCCCCAGGTGTCCGACGTGAGAAACGACAGGGTTTCGATCTCGTCGTAGCCGAGCGCACAGAGTACCTGGCGGATGTATTGCCGTGCGCGCATCTCTGCCGGATGGCCCGCCGGTCGCGGCCCGATTTCTTCCGCCAGCTTGCGGACGTGTTCCATCAAGGTGGCCGATAAAAGCATGTCGCTCATGCGCTACTTCCTCCTTAAAAGTAGTGATTGGGGATTGGGATGCTCCCTGATCCCTGGCCCCTGGTCCCTTCCCTTATGTCGGTAAATCGCAGGGTTATGATGCGTTTCCCACGATGCGAATGTTTTCTGCTCCGACAAGGTGGGCGATTTGTTCTCTGAGACGCGGGGTGCAGCGCGTGCGCTCATTGGGGAATGAAAGTTCGATGCGTTTGCCGCGCTCGTTTTCAAGATAAATGACAAAATGATCTTGCCCCGATTCGGCCTTGAAGAGGGTGTGCAGCTCCGCCAGCCGTGAGAAGTCGCGGTCGGAGTCTCCGGTGCGCGGCAAGGTCACGCAGATTGTCGCCGGGGGCATGGGTGGCTCATCCGGTGGTGGGGGCGGCGTGCCGACGGCGACGTGCCGTGCGCCATTGGAGGGACTGGCGCCTTTGGAAGATGCAGCCGCTTTTGCCGCAGGTGGCGGGGTTGTAGCGGTGGCCACAGGTTGAACAACGCGCGCCGACCTATCGGCGCCGTTGCCGTTGGGGAAATCATACGGCGGGAAATCGTCGAAATCATCCGGCGCCGGCCCGTAGAACGTTGCGGGTTCGGCAAGATATGCCGGCGCCCCGTAATCCGGTGCCCCGTATTCCCCATTGCTGACGGGACGCAGCAACTCGTGCGGTTCCTTGAACCAGTCCGCCAGCAACGAGTGTTCCTCACGGTCGGGGCGATTGTCGAGTTTACCACTGACCACGACCACGCGCTCAACGACAAACTTGTCTTTGAAGCGCTCGTAGGTGCGCGGGAAAACGGTCACATCCACCGTGCCGCCGGAACCTTCCAGAGTAATGAAGGCCATAGTCTCGCCCTTTTTCGTGGTGATGCGGCGCACACGCTGGATCGTTCCCACCAGCGTCAACTGCTGTCCCAGAGCTTCCGTCGCCAGGCGATCCACCGTCGTGTTGATCAAATCCTGGCGCAGCAACTCGCGTTCCTGCTGTGCCAGCGGGTGACGAGAAAGGTACGTGCCGAGCAGTTCTTTTTCCCAGTCCAAAAGCCGACGTTCCGGGATCGGTGGGACATTGGCCGGTGGTTTGATGGTTTGTGTCACGCCGGGAAGGGCGTCGAAAAGCGAGAATTGTCCTACATCGCGGGCGCTGTGCAATTGCGCGCTTGCGCTGATGAGAGGATCAATGGTCGCAAGCAGCGCCGCCCGCGAGCCAAAGTCATCCAGCGCCCCGGCCTGGATCAAACATTCGAGGGTCTTGCGGTTGAGCTTGCGCAAGTCCACGCGGCCGGCGAAGTCGTCCAGCGTCTTGAAGGGGCCGCCGTCGCGCCGGGCCTCGACGACCAGGCGCATAACATCGTCGCCTACGTTCTTGATCGCCCCCAGGCCGATGCGGATGGCGCGCCCGCCCGGCACATCCGGTGTGTGCTCAATGGTGAATTCCACTTCTGAGCGGTTGATGCAAGGCCGCAGCACCTCCAGGCCGCTACGACGCGCTTCGGCGATAAGGAAGCCGAGTTTTTCGACATTGTGACGCTCGGTTGTCATCAAGGCAGTCATAAACTCCAGCGGATAGTGAGCCTTGAGATACGCCGTCTGCGCGGTGATGACGGCATAGTCGGTGGCGTGGGCACGATTGAAGCCGTAACGGGCGAAGAATTCGATGTCGGCCCATACCTTTTCCGAGACTTCCTGGGGGATGCCTTTCTTGAGCGCGCCTTCGAGGAACATCTGCTTGTGCTTATCCATCAAGTAGCGGACTTTCTTGGCGACCGCCTTGCGGATGCCGTCGGCCTCGCCGGGTTTGTAACCGGCCATTGCTACGGCGATTTGCATGATCTGTTCTTGATACACGCAGTTATGAACAATAATGTTATTCGCAACAAAATTGTGCAATCCCTCAACCGTAATATCGTATACGTCTTCCACCCCGGCCGCCTCAATACTCACGATTTCTTCCCAGGCAATCCGCAGCCGTCGAGTAGTTTCCGGTAAAGATAATCGTTCGGTCAAAGGCGCAACAACGGTCGCCGCGATGCGTGCACGTTGCCGTCCTTTTGTATAAAAGTGTTGCCGATCAATACCGAACTCCCGCATCAGTGCGCGTTTGGAAAGTGAGGTGGCGGCTTCCACTTCAGCAATGAACGGCACCCGGGCGATATCACCCAGGGTATGGGTAGTCGCCGGAACATTGCGTTTCGCAGTCAGCAGATAGGGTCGCAATACTTCTGCAAGTCGAGCCGTATCATACACAGTGACCTGATAGCTGGTGCGTGCCCCCCGCTGGCTTTTGTAGGTCGCTGTGTAAATGTAAGACGAGATACCCAGCTTGAGCAAGAGGGTCTGCACATCTTCGGCCAGTTGCGCGGAAATCGTTTTGTAGTGCCACAGCTTATGTCCAGCATAACCATCACAATCCCACAAAGAGGCCAGAAAATAGGCGATATCCTCTGGAGACAAAGCGAAAACAAAGTCAGGGACAAATTTTTCAGCGGAGCGTACACCACCGGGTTTGCTACCGGCGGGATGTTTCAGCCCCAACTCCCGCAACCATGCCAGAAGTTGGTTAGGAGCATGATAATCATTGCGGTCGGATTTTGCCACCGTTACGCGCGTTACACCCCTTACTTGCTCAACATGGCCCGGGGCTGTGTCTTCAAACACTTCCAAACATCTCTCGTACTCGGTCAACAACGCCGGGTCTTTAGAAACGAAGTTGACGGCCGCGAGATTGCCCAAATCGCCGTCAGCCAGCAAATAAGCCAACAAACGCAGCTTGCGCCGGTCAAAGGTTTCATTTTGAGGAATAAGCGCGCGTGGCGTAGCAATATAGTCACCGATTTTTAATTCGCCGAGCGGTTTCCATCCCTCTTCGGTAAGATAGTGATGATCAACGGTTGTTTTAATATGCGCGCCGTTGCGCAAGCGCACTTCCCAAACCGGTTTTTTCCCATTATGTATCCAATGGGTAATGCGCCCGGTAGCCGTATGCCATTCCTCATCAATACCCTGTACATAAACCTCTTGGCGCGCGCCGACTTCATCCAGGCGTATTCGCTCCCCCGTGCGTACATCGGTGACAATCGCATCGCCGCTTACACAAATGCCGTAGGTATCGTCCAAAATACTTGCCAGAATTGGATGATGATACTGAACTTCCTCTTCCCCATGCATGCGGCGGATGTAAGAGGGGATGTTTTCCATCGGGCCGGGGCGGTAGAGTGCCAGGACCGCGATGATGTGTTGAAACTGGGTGGGACGCATCTCGCGCAGGATGCGGCGCATGCCCGAACTTTCCACCTGGAAGATGCCCGTCGTTTCGCCGCTGGCGAGTAACTCATACAGCTTCAGCACATCGGCATCTTTTTCCGGGTCTTCGGGGACGCGCTCATAAGGGATGGTATTCATGTTGAGCACGCGGCCATGCTCTTTTTCGATCCACTCGCAGGTTTTGCGGATATGGGTGAGTGTGCGCAACCCCAAAAAGTCCACCTTGAGCATGCCGAGCATATCCACAATCTCCATCGGCCATTGTGACACGATGCCGATGGGGCCTTCACCTTCGCCCTTGGTGGGGCGGTGCAGCGGCATGTATTCCACCAGCGGACGATCGGAGATAAGGATGCCCGCCGCGTGAGTGCTGGCGTGCCGCGTGACGCCTTCGACTTCACGCGCCGTGTCCAGCAGCTTCTTGATGTAGGGGACAGTATCGTACAGTTCCTTGAGGTCCGAGACTTCCTCAAGGGCCTGGGCGATGGTGACCGGTTTGCCGGGGACGTTGGGCACCAAACGCGCCGCACGGTCCACTTCGTTGAGGGGGATGTCAAGCGCGCGGCCCACATCGCGGATGGCGGCGCGCGCGCCGAGGGTCCCAAAGGTGATGATGGCGGCGACGCGGTCCTCGCCGTAACGTTCGGCGGTGTAGGTGATCAGTTCCTCACGGCGATCGTCGGGAAAGTCCAGGTCAATATCGGGCATGGAAATGCGGTCCGGGTTGAGAAACCGCTCGAACATCAGCCGGTTTTTGAAGGGGTCAACACTGGTGATGCCCAACGTGTAGGCCACCACACTGCCCGCGCCGGACCCACGCACGTTCCACCAGATGTCGCGCGCTTTCGCCGCTTCGCACAAATCCCAGACGATGAGAAAGTAGTCGTCAAAGCCCATCGTGTGGATAATGCCCATCTCGTATTCCAGCCGCTCCACCACCTCCGGCTCCTGCGCGCGCGCTGCACCGTAGCGCCGGACGAGGCCGGCATAGCATAGCTCGCGCAAAAAAGACTGTGAGTCCCCGCGGCCTTCAGGGACGGGGAATTTGGGCAGGTGATACGGCGGCGCGAATTGGATCTCGACATTGCACAGTTCGGCGATCTTGACGGTGTTCTCCAACGCTTCGGGCAGGTGAGCGTAGAGCCGCGCCATCTCTTCCGGCGAGCGCATGTAGTACGAAGGGTCGGTCATCCGCATGCGGTCGGCCTCGTTGACCTTCTTGCCGGTACCGATGCACAGCAAGACGTCATGGGCGTCGGCCTGTTCGCGTCTGGCATAGTGGATATCGTTAGTGGCGACAAGCGGCACCCCCATCTCACGGCTCAATTCCACCATCTGGCGATAGACCGGATCGAATTCGGGGATGTCGTGGCTCTGGAGTTCCAGATAAAAACGGTCGGGGAAATGCTCTTGATACCAGCGGATGGCGGCGCGGGTTCGATCAAGCTGCCCCCGAAACAACAACTGCGGGATTTCGCCCTGCGCGCATGCCGTAAGCACAATCAGACCGTCGCTATGTTGCGCCAGGACTTCTTTATCAATGCGGGGCTTATAATAGAAGCCTTCCAATTGGGCGATGGTGGCCAATTTGAGCAGGTTCTGGTAACCGGTCTGGTTTTGTGCCAGGAGGATGAGGTGGTACGGCTTTTCATTGTGGTCGCGGTCGAAACGCGAGTTTTGCGCGACATAGGCTTCGATGCCGATGATAGGTTTGATTCCGGCAGATTTGCACGCCTTGTAGAAATCCACCACACCGAACATGGCCCCGTGATCGGTGATCGCCAGCGCGGACATCCCCAGTTCTGCCGCATACGTTGCCAACGCCTGCACACTGCTCAACCCGTCCAGTAGCGAAAACTCGGTGTGCGTGTGCAGGTGTACGAATTCCACCATCGCCATCCTCCGACAGTAAGATGTTATAGATTGCCGGTTCAAGACGCCGCGCCGGAGCGCACGTCAGATCAGGTGTTGTGATATTTCGTCATGAAGCCCAACAGGTTAAGAGGCTATGAGCAGGCAAATGCCTGCCTTCACCCTGATTATAAACCATCAAGGGAAGATTTCAAGGGTGAGACAAAAACCCTTCCGGATCCCAATGAGGACGAAATGCATAATGACTGTATAATCAATCTCCATGAAACGCTACTACGTATTCGGTATGACACTCGTGCTTTTGGTGGCAGCGGGACTACGTCTGGGCGCACTGCCCGATTGGCCCGTGGGCTTGCACTACGATGAAGCTGCCAACGTCATCCTCACGCGGCAAATCGCCGCCGGTGAGTATCGCCCGGTGTTCATCCGCGCCTACACCGGCAAGGAAGTGTTGTTCTTCTATGCCGGAGCGTTCTGGGTGTGGGCAACGGGCGGCGCACCGTGGGGACTGCGTTTGAACGCGGCCATGCTCGGCACGCTCACCGTTGCGGCGACGTATGCCGCAACCCGTGCACTGTTCGGCCCAGAGCGGCGCGCACGGTGGATCGCTCTGCTGGCGGCCGGATGGGTGGCCGTGGCCTTCCCGCACGTGCTCCTGAGCCGTTACGGCTTTCGCGCCATCTCGCAGCCACTGCTTCAGGCCTTGACGGTCGCCGCGCTCTGGCATGGCCTGCGCACGGGCAAGCGCGCCTGGCTCGTCGCGGGCGGTGCGTGCCTGGGGCTTACCGGCTACACCTACCTGGCAGCGCGCCTGTTCCCCATACCGCTGACACTGGCGCTCGCCTGGCTGCTCTTTCGTACGCCACGAGAAGCGCGTTTGCAGCGGATGGTACAGTTGGGACTGACACTGTTGGTAGCGGTAATCGTCTTCGCCCCACTGGGCCTCTACTTCATACGCCACCCCGACGCCTTTACCACGCGCATCAACCAGGTGGCCGCGCCGACGTGGCGTGACGCGCTGCGCGGACTGTGGCTGTGCCTCCGTGCCCTGGTCTGGCCCGGCGACGGCGATCCCTACATCCGCTTCAACCTCCCCGGCCGGCCGGTGTTGGATGGACCCGCGGCGGTGTTGGCCGTGTTCGGGCTGATGGGATTGCTGTTCACGCCGCGCAAAGACACCCTTACCGGCGCCGGGCGGTGCTTCATCCTCGCGGCGCTGGCGATCATGCTGCTGCCAAGCGCCCTGGCAACCTCGGAAATCACACCGAGCAACCTGCGCCTGATCGGCCTGTTCCCCTTCATCGCCATTCTGCCGGCGCAGGGCGTTGTTTTACTTCTTGATGCCCTTAAAGAGCACTTGCTAAGCAAAAGCGATCCTACAACTCGCCGTGCAAAATTCCTCTCCTCCCGACGCAGTCCCCCTGCCCCTTGCCCCTTGCTCCCTGCCTCCTGCCTCTTCCTGATTCTCCTCCTCGGCGGAGTGAGCACGGGCCACGCTTACCGTCAATGGGGCGCATCTCTCCCCCTGTTCTACGCCGCCGATGGCGAGATGGTGCTGGCCGCGCAGGCGTTGGAGACACTGGATACGACTCACACGACCGTCTACATCGCCAGTGAGCACTTTCGCCACCCGACGGTCGCGGCGCTGGCGCAACAGTACCCGCAGGCCAAATGGCTCACCGGCGGCGCAACGCTTGTCCTGCCGCCCACGGGCGATGCCGTTTACCTGTGGCCGCGCTCGCTCATGCCGCCGGGACCCTGGCCAGAAGCCCTCGCAGCGCGTTGGCAAGTCTCTGCGCTGAACGATCCGGGCGGCAAACCAACGTTGTGGATACGTCGCCTTAGCGCGTCCGATATTGCGGCGTTACGCCCAACCCCACCGCCGGCCGCCGATTTCGCGCATGTCGTCCAGGTCTATAACGCGCAAGCCGCGAGCGTGTGCCGGGTCGGCGAGCCATGCCCGATTCTGCTCACCTGGGCGGTCAACGCGCCGTACACCACGCTCCAACCGGTGGTGCGCCTGCTGCACCCCCAAACCGGCGAGTGGGTGCGTGAAACCGCCTTCCACTATCCGCCGGAACAGTGGACGCTGGGCGATATTGTCTTCGATCAGCTCACGCTCGTTCCGCCCATCGGTATCCCGCCTGTGGACGGCTATCAAATCGGCGTGGGGTTCTTCAATCCCGATGGGGGGGAAGTATTGCCACGGTTGGAGGCGGAACGCTTCGCAGGGTTGGAGGCGCGCTTCCCCCTGACGCCGCCCCTGCTGCCCTCGGCGTCCGTGCCCGATGCCGCGCAAACTGCGGCTGCCTGCCTGGGGATTCCGCGCGATGCGGGAATAACGCACGGCATGCTCCAGTTGCTGGGACATACGTCCTTGCCCGGGACGATGCGTCCCGGCGAAGCCCTGACCCTGCGGCTGTGCTGGCAGGCGACAGGCACGGCGCTGCCCCAGGACACCATCACCCTGACCCTGAGCGGCCCGGAGACGCACGTGCTTTACAGCGGCCCGCCGGCAAACGGCTACGCTTTTGCGCAGTGGCGCGCAGGCGACATTGTCGAAGATCGCCACACGCTGCGTCTGCCGCGCGCGCTGGCGGCGGGACAATATACGTTGACGTTATCGGTGGGGAACACGGCCCTTACTGAAGTGGGCAATCTGACCATCCAGGCGGTCGAGCGCACCTTCACGCCACCCGACGTGCCGCATCCCTTCACCGCGGATTTTGGCGCGAGTGTGCGGCTACTCGGCTACGACGTGGGCACGCTCGCGGCGGGGCAGCCCCTGGAGGTGACGTTGTACTGGCAAGCTCTCGCGGAGATGACAGAGGATTACCTGGTCTTCGTGCATCTGCTCGACATGACGAGCGGACGCATCATCGCACAGGTAGATGAAGCGCCGCAGCACAACGGCTATCCCACCTCGCTCTGGCTCGCAGGGGAAATCGTGACCGACCGCCATACGCTGGCGATCCCTGCCGACCTGTCGGACGGGGATTACGCGCTGCGCATCGGCTTTTATCGTCAGGAAGACGGCACCTACCTCGCGGTCAACGGCAACGCGAGCCTGCTGATACCAGGCGTACAGTGAATCTCCCTGTGCGATGAGTATCGCTACGAGACGACTTTGACCTCGTCGGCGGGGAAGCGGAAGCGTTCACGCTCGATCCGTGGCCCGTCGGGGGGGATTTCGACGATGACTTCGGCCTTGAGGATGTCCAGGTCAATCACCCGTCCCAGCCCCTTCTCGGTCTGCACGCGTGCCTTGAGCCGTGGCAGATTCTTGGCCTCTTCCTTATAAACTTCGTGTTCGTAGGCCAAACAGCAACGCAAACGCCCGCACATGCCGGTGATGTCGGTGGGCGCCATCGAAATGGCCTGATCCTTTGCCATTTTGATGGAGACGGCCTGGAATTCGGTGAGAAAGCGGCAACAACAGCGTTCTTCGCCGCAGACGCCATAACCGCACAGGGTTTTAGCATGATCGCGCGGGCCGACCGCCTTGATCTCAACCCGACAGTTCATACGGCTGGCAAGACGACGGCGGAAGTTGGTCAAGTCTTTTTTCCCCGTATTCCCTGTGACAAACACGATGGCACTGCCGCCGTCGAGAGTGAATTCCGCCGCAAAGACCTTTATATCCAACTTTTGAGCCTTGACTTCTTCTTTGGCAACCTCGACCATGCGCGCAGCGCGCTCACGCATCAGTTGAAAATGTGCCATATCCAGAGGCGTCGCCTGCCGCACCACCGCTTTGAGGCGTTTGAGCGTAATCCCTTCCGGGAGTTGGGCATTGACCACACTAACCTGACCGGCCTGTTCGCCGTACACCGTCTCCACCACCACCCAATCGCCCTTTCTCAGCCCCATCTCCTCCGGCGCGACAAAATGATAGATTTTGCCTGCCGGCTGAAAGCGCACCCCGATCGGCATCACCGGGCCAGACCAGGCGGGTTGTGGGGATGGCGTCTCCTCGGACAGGGCAAGTATTTCATCAGAGGCTTCCTGGACATCGAGCAGGTCCTCTTGCACATCCTCGAGCCACGTTTCAATCTCATCCGGCCAGGTTTCGGCTTCGTCGTCCCAAACCTCAGCTTCATCCGGTGTGATTGTCTCTACTTCGTCCATACATCCTGCTTTCATGCTGCATTTTTGACATTAACTATACCCTACAAGAGCATTTTGGCAACCCCCGCCTAGTTCCAGGCGAATCGCCAGAGCCGCGTTGCCGAGCTGAAAACGGGGAACTGGCGTTCCCCTCGGAGCAAGAATGGATAAGGGGCTTCGTCTGATTTCAAGCGGATCGCCAGGGGCACGTTGGCGAGCTGAAAACGGGGAACCGGCGTTCCCCTCGGAGCAAGAATGGATAAGGCCCTGCAGGTTTTGACAGTCTTGCCGGTACTGATACAATAAGGATGATGCAATACATCTATTGGGTCATCGAAAAACTGTTAGCCGGACGCCCCGGGCCGGTACGCACACCCTGGGATCCGGCGGAACTCTATGCCGGCGGGTTTCGTGCAATAGTTTCCCTGGCGGCCGAAGAACCCATAGAAGATTTGAGCAAGTATGGCTTTGAACATTACCGCGCCGCGTTTCCGCCGCTCAACTTATTCTCGGTGGGGATGCGCAAAGCCTTCATCTATGAGGCACTACCGGTATGGGACTTTATCCACACGTGCCTCGAAGCCGAAAAGCCGGTGTTGGTGCACTGTCACGCCGGCGCCGACCGCACCGGGCTGATCCTGGCCGGCTATCTCGTAGTCTACTGCGCCGTGCCGCCGGATGTGGCCATTGTCCAGGTACGGGCAGCGAATCCCGCCGCTATGGCAGCGGATGGATACGCCGAAACCGTAACCCTCCTGCGTCCCGGGCAAATCCCCGATCGCAAGACTTTGTTATAACAGAGAGCATACCGAATCGAAAGGAGCGGCAACGATGAATTGGATCAAGGTTTTACCGACAAGCGCATTGCCCGAAGGGACACGACAAGTGGTGAAAGTACAGGATCATTCGATCCTGCTCATCCACGAAAACGGCAAAATCTATGCGATGCTCAGCGCATGCCCCCACATGCGGCTGCCGCTCAAAGGCGGCAAAATCACGACAGATGAGGCCATCATCTGCCCCTTCCACCACAGCGCCTTCGACCTGCATACCGGCGATGTGAAAACCTGGTCGCCGTGGCCACCGGGCGTGGGCAAAGTGCTCGGAGCGGTTGCCCGTGAGAAGGCTTTGCGTGTTTTCCCTACCCGTATCGCCGAAGAAAGTATCTGGATCGCCCTGGATTAGCGGCTATCCGCCTAAAAGTAGAAAGGAGGACCTATGCTCTCCCCAACAGCAGAACGTGTGATACTGGGCAATACCGACATCGCCATCTCCCCTATGGGCATCGGTACGTGGGCCTGGGGAGACAGAGTCATGTGGGGCTACGGGAAGGGCTACACCGACGCCGAGATCCGTGTAGCCTTCGACGCAGCCGTGGCGGCGGGGGTCAATTTCTTCGACACGGCAGAAGTCTACGGCCTGGGGCGCTCGGAGCGGCTGCTTGGGCAGTTCATCCGCGAGTCCGGGCAGTCTGTCGTGGTGGCCTCCAAATTTATGCCGTTTCCCTTCTGGCTGACAAAGGGCGCGCTGCGTCGGGAGTTGCGCGGCAGCCTCAAACGCCTGGGGATGACACAGGTAGACCTCTACCAGATGCACTTTCCCCTCCCGCCTGTGCCGGTCGAAACGTGGATGGAGGCTATGGCCGATGCGGTTGAAGCGGGACTGGTGCGCGCCGTGGGCGTCTCCAACTACAATCAGGCGCAGATGGAACGGGCGTACCGGGCACTCAGCCGACGCGGCATCCACCTGGCTTCCAATCAGGTCTTTTACAGCCTGCTGCACCGTGACCCGGAATTCAACGGCGTGGCACAATTGTGCCGGGACCTCAACATCACGCTGATCGCTTATAGCCCGCTGGAAAAGGGCATCCTCACCGGCAAATACACGCCTCAAAATCCACCTCCCGGCATGCGCAAGCGCATCTACAACCAAGAGTACCTGCAAAAAGCGCAACCCTTGCTCGAAATCATGCGCGGCATCGGCGAATCCCACGGTGGCAAAACCGAAGCACAGGTAGCCCTCAACTGGTTGATCTGCAAGGGCGCGGTTCCCATTCCCGGCGCGAAGAACCAGCGGCAAGTCGCTTCGAACGTTGGCGCGCTCGGCTGGCGGCTCACCGACGACGAAGTCGCCATCCTCGATGATCTGAGTTTAGCGGTCAGAAAGTGATCTATACCAATTATGACGAAACGTGTCTTCCTTTTTCTACTTGTCCTGACTTTGTTGTTGTCGGCCTGTCGTAGCCCACAGGCCACGAGCGTTCCCGTATCCACAACAGAGACGCCCGCCACGGCCACCCCCAATCCCACGATCACTATCGTGGACGCGCTCAATCGCACCGTCAGTCTGCCTACCGCGCCACAACGTATCGTTCTCGCCGGCAGGGCCTTATTTATGATTGCCGATGCCGTCTACCTCTTCCCCGGTGCTGCGGATAGGATCGTCGGCATGGGTAACACCAATCAGGGGCCGGATAACTTCATCCAATTGATTGATCCGCGCTACGCGGAAAAACAAAATCTGGAGATAGATGCCGGCGCGGAGCAGGTGGCCGCCCTCCACCCCGATCTGGTCATCCTGAAGAGTTATCTCGCCGATAGCGTCGGCGCACCCATCGAAGCCCTCGGTATTCCGGTGATCTACGTTGACTTCGAGACACCCGAACAGTATATGCGCGATCTGGCCATTCTCGGTAAAGTCTTTGGCAATGAAGCCCGCGCGGTCGAAGTTGCGGCTTTCTTTCAAAAGAAGATGGATGAAGTCGCCCAAAAGGTCAAAGATGCCCCTCGACCGCGTGTGCTGGTGTTGTATTACAACAACAAAGACGGCAAAGTGGCGTTTAGCGTTCCGCCGCTGAATTGGATCCAGACGACGCTGGTGAATATGGCCGGCGGCGCACCGGTTTGGGCCGATGCCAATCCCGGCAAAGGGTGGACGCAGGTGACGTTGGAGCAAATCGCGGCCTGGGACGCCGACCAGATTTTCGTCATTGCCTACTTCAAGCCTGCCCCCGACGTAGTCGCCGAGCTGAAAACCGACCCGAACTGGGCGGCCATCCGCGCCGTCAAGGAGGGACACCTCTATCCTTTCGCCGCCGACCTCTACAGTTGGGATCAGCCCGACACGCGCTGGATTCTCGGTCTCACCTGGCTGGCGGGTAAAATCCACCCCGAACGGTTCCCCGATCTTGACATGGGCGCCGAAGTACTGACTTTTTACCAGACGCTCTACGGGTTGGATGCAACATTCGTGGAACAAAACATCGTCCCGACTTTCAAAGGTGTGTTGCCGTAAAAAGCCAATCGGGAGCCGACATTCAGCGTGCAAGCCGACTCCCGATTCTCAGCTTTTGACTTCCGCTATGTAGCTTTGAACATCAACCGCGCTTTCCTTGTCCTGTTGATTGTACTGACGGGCGTTTTCTTCCTCTCGACCCTGCTTGGACGTTATCCTATGCCGGGGTTGCTCTCCTTCACGCAACTCACTCAGGATGAACTCGCTCAGCGACTGCTTTTCAACCTGCGTCTGCCACGCCTGTTGACCGCACTCTTGCTTGGCATGACACTTGCGGCTGCGGGCATCGTCTTTCAGCTTCTGTTCAGCAACCCGTTGGTGGAGCCGGGTTTTTTGGGTGTTTCTCAGGGTGCGGCATTCGGTGCGGCGTTCGCCATTGTCTTTTTGGGCAGTGGGGCGTTCGTCACACAGATCAGCGCCACGCTCTTTGCTCTGGCCGGGTTGGGCATTTCCTACCTGCTCGCCCATCGGCTGCGCTACGGCGGCTGGATATTACGCCTCGTGCTGGCGGGCATTGCCGTCTCGGCGTTGTTCTCGGCGGGACTGGGCCTGCTGAAATACCTGGCAGACCCACTCACCCAACTGCCCGAAATCACGTTCTGGTTGCTTGGCGGATTGGCAAGTATGACGTGGCGCAAACTGCTCAGCATCCTGCCCGCCGTTATTCTGGGGCTTACTGTGATTTACCTCTTGCGATGGCGGCTGAACATCCTGGCCCTCGCCGAGCAAACGGCCTTCTCGTTGGGTGTCCCTGCCGGACGGGAGCGTCTGTTGCTCATCTTCGCGGCCGTCTTGCCCACCGCGGCCCTCATTTCCGTCAGCGGGATGGTCGGCTGGGTCGGTTTGATCATCCCACACATTGCCCGTCGCCTGTTCCGTACCGATGCCCGCTTTAGCCTGCCGGCGGCCATGCTGCTCGGCGGCATCTTCACGATGCTGTGCGATGATCTGGCACGTACCCTGCTGGCAGGCGAGATACCGCTCGGCATCCTGACCTCGCTCTTCGGCGCGCTCGTCTTCCTTGCCCTGATGACCTTTCAACAATCGAAACCTCAACCATGAATACCGCGATTCTCTCTTTCCGCAATGTTTCCTTTGGCTATCAGCCATCGCAACCGGTATTGCAGGACGTGAATTTCGATCTGCGTCCCGGGCGGATTGCTGCAATCCTGGGGCCGAACGGCGCCGGCAAGACTACTTTGCTCTTCCTGGCATTGGGCTGGCTTACCGCCTGGACAGGTGAGGTGACCCTCAACGGACGCCCGCTCAAAGCCCTTTCCCCACGGGAGCGCGGACGCATGATGGCACTCGTTCCGCAAAGCGAATACACCCCCTTCGATTACACCGTCCTCGAATACGTTTTGATGGGGCGCGCGCCGCATCTGCTCCCTCTCGGCATGCCCTCGGTCGGCGATACCGACATCGCCCTGAACGCCCTTGAGCAAGTCGGCATCCGGCATCTCGCCGGTCGCGCCGTCCCCCGCATCTCCGGCGGCGAGCGTCAACTGATGCTCCTGGCCCGCGCCCTCACCCAACTCGCGGCAAGTCCTGATCCGACGACGCGGCTGCTCCTGCTGGATGAACCCACCGCCCACCTCGACCTGCGCAACAAGGCGCGCATCATCGAAATTATGCGCCGTCTGCGCGACACAGGGGCAACCCTGTTGATGACCAATCACGAACCCGATGTCGTCCTTGCCGTCGCCGATGATGTCTTGCTGCTGGAACCGGCGTTGCCACCCCAGTTTGGGGCACTGGAACAGGTCTTCACCGCCGAAGCTCTCAGCCGCGTGTATCAGCTCCCCATCCGACTGGTTCAAGTGGATGGCCATAAGCAGGTCTTGTGGACGTAAAAAAGAAGGTCCTTTTGCCCTTACACAAATCAGGGTTACAATCCAGACATGACCTGGCAAGGAGTGTAATCGAACCTGAGGTACAGCCCCGATAATAGAAATTTCACCGCAGAGCACGCGGAGAACGCAGAGTATTTTCATTTTCCTCTGTGAACTCTGGAACTTCTGTGGCCATTGACATAAGGAGACACTGATGATTCCATTAGGGGATGATATACCGTCACGACGTTTCCCGACAGTCACGCTCGGCTTGATCGTCGTCAATACTCTCGTCTTTTTCTTCGAGGTGCTGCTTGGACCGAGGGCTGACCTGCTGGCGCAGATGTTCGGTGCAACGCCGATTCACATTATGACCGGCTGGACCAATCCTCTGACGTTGGTGACGCTTTTCACGGCTATGTACCTGCACGGCGGTTGGGCACACTTGATCGGCAACATGCTCTACCTGTGGATTTTCGGTGACAATGTCGAAGACCGCATGGGGCATGGACGATTCTTCGTTTTCTACACCCTCTGCGGCGTGCTTTCGGGGATGGCGCAAGTGCTGGCGATGCCCACTTCGCGCGTCCCGGCGATCGGGGCGAGCGGTGCGATTGCCGGCGTGTTGGGTGCGTATCTGCTGCTGTTTCCCCACGCCCGGATCCGCACTCTTATCCCCCTGTTCTTTTTCTATACGACTATCTACTTGCCTGCCATATTGGTGCTCGGCGGGTGGTTTCTGGTGCAGTTTCTCAACGGCATAGCTTCGCTTAGCGTCAATGTGCAGGTGGGCGGCGTGGCGTGGTGGGCGCACATCGGTGGATTTGCCTCCGGGATGCTCCTGATGCCCATCTTTCGCCAGAAACAGCCCCCCACATTGCCGCCTTTTCCCTACTATTATGATGGCAGTCGCTACTGGCACGATGACTTTTGAGACCATTCCGACGAACCTGGCGCGGCTGCGTGAACGCATCGCCGAAGCCGCATTGCGCGCCGGACGACAACCCGCCGACGTGCGGCTGGTCGCTGTGACCAAAACCTTTCCGGTGGACGCGCTGTTGGTGGCCTGGGAAGCCGGTCAGCGGGATTTCGGCGAAAACCGTCCCGAAGAGGGCGCGCAGAAAGTGCTGGAAGCGGCAACGCGGCTCTCCAATGCAACAGCACGCCCGATCTGGCACATGATCGGGCACATTCAACGGCGGAAGGCACATCTGGTCAGCGCGTACTTCGATATGGTACACTCCGTTGATCGGCTGGCGCTGGCGCAGAAATTGAGCGCGCTGGCGGTCGAGGCCGGACGTGAGATGCCGGTGCTGCTGGAGTGCAACGTTTCCGGCGAGGCGAGCAAGTACGGCTACCCGGTCGCCGGCTGGGAGGGCGATGCGGCGATCCGCGAGCAGATGTACGCCGAGGTGGCCGCCGTTGAGGCGCTCCCCGGCCTACGGCTTGAAGGGCTGATGACGATGGCGCCGCTTGTCGAAGATGCCGAAAGCGTGCGCCCGGTTTTCGCTTCGCTGCGCGCCTTGCGCGACGCGCTCCGTGAGCATTTCTCGGCCCTGGCCCTGCCGCACCTTTCGATGGGAATGAGCAACGACTTTGAGGTCGCCGTTGAAGAAGGCGCCACGCTGGTACGCATCGGGCGGGCCATTTTCAGTTCATAAAAAGGAGGTTAGATGTTCATTCATACCCTCATCCGTGTACTCGACATCATCTTCGGTATAGCAGGCTTGATCCTGGTCCTGCGTATCATCTTGCACCTGTTCAATCTCTCGCCGCAGAAGCCGGTGATGCGCGCGCTCATCCTCATCACCGACCCGTTACTCACTCTGGCCAACAAAATACTCGGCATCCCTGCCTACCGGCGCTACGATCTCTCCACAGTCGGGGCCATGGTGGCAACCTTGATTGTCATCTGGGTTGGGCGAACGCTGATCGTGTGGGTCCTGCAACTCATCCTCTACATTCCAGGATGGGTCAGCAACCCGCTAAGGAGTCTCTATGCCATCCTGGTTTTCATCCTGCAACTGGCCTTTGAACTCTATAGCATGGCCCTGCTGACGCGCGTTCTCTTCGAGTGGATCCACATCCCTTATTCCAGCCGGGTGATGCGCTTCCTGTGGGACATCACCGAGCCGGTGCTCGCCCCACTCCGACGAGTCCTGCCCCCCTTTGCAGGTCTGGATTTCTCACCCCTCATTGCCTTTTTCCTGTTGAGCCTGTTGGAACGGCTGGTGTTTACAATGCTGGGTTGGATCTTTTGAGGGGACAAGGGGCGTCTTCTCTGCGCGGATAAAGCCGTGTGTTTTTTCAATGCGCTTCGTCGGACAGAGGAAAAACAAATTGCCAATCTTTTGCACAGTATAGGGGTCGTGCTATAATGAATTTATAGACAAGTCGGGGCGAGGAGCATCCCCATTGTGCTGGGATAAATGGGTGCAGGCCATACGTTCACAAGATTTCAAGGAGTAACCATGCCAAACCAAGAAGTGATTGAACTGCGAAGTCGGATCATCGGGGCGTTGCTCCAAAACGTGCGTGACCGGTCACGCCTCTCACAAGAGGAATGTGCCGCCGTTCTCGGCGTGCCCGTCGAGACGCTGGCGGCCTATGAAGAGGGGAGCAAAGCCATCTCGTTGCCCGAGCTGGAACTGCTGACACGCTACCTGAACGTGCCGCTGAGTGCCATACGCACCGCCGACACATTAAACGAGATGCAGGAAGAAAAGAAGATGCCCAATCCACGCATGTACCTGGTCTTGCGGCATCGTATCGTAGGGGCACGCTTGCGTCAATTGCGCAGTGAAGCGAACCGTACCCAACAAGACCTGGCGGATATGCTCGAATGTCCGCTATCCACCGTTGTCGAGTATGAGCTTGGAAAGCGTCCCATCTCTGTCGCCGAACTGGAAGTCATCTGCCGGGCACTCAATGTCCCGCTCAGCTATTTCCTCGATAAAGATAGCAACATCGGCAAGTGGCATGTGTTACAGGATCAATTTGAGCTGTTCAAAGAACTGCCGCCCGAGATCCGCGAATTTGTCCTCAAACCGATCAACAAGAGTTACCTGGAGCTGGCGATGAAGCTGGCGGCAATGCCGGCCGGCGCGCTGCGGGCCATTGCCGAGAGCTTATTGGAGATCACATTCTAGGGGGACCCATGAACACACCGACCGCTGAAGAATTGCAGAAAGAAGGGCTTCGTCTCTTCCAGGAAGGGCTGTACGATGAGGCCGCACGGCGCTTCGGAGAGGCCCTGGAACATTTCGCCGAAGAGAACCGTGAAATCGAAGCGGGCGAGATGCTCAACAACATCGGCATCATCCGCCGTAAGCAAAGCCGCTGGGAGGAGGCGCTCGCGTCCATCGAAGAGGCGCATCGTATCTTCAGCCGGGCCGGCGATAAATCGCGCGCGGCGCAGGCGCTGGGCAACCTGGCAAGCGTCTATGCCGCTCTCAAGCGTCAGGAAGAAGCCATTGAAGCCTGGCGGTCAGCCGCTACGATCTTTGAAGAGATCGGAGATCGGCAAAAGCAGGGAGATACTTTGATGGCGCTGGGGTTGGCACTCTTCAAATGGGGGCGAAGGCAAGAAGGTCTGGTCGCCTATCAAGCCGGCCTACAAACCGTGGAGAAGCCCACGGCCATGCAAAAACTGTCGCGGACGCTACTGGCGATTCAGGCGCGCGTCTTGGGATAACACAAAAGATGGAGTGGCGATGAGAGGGGCGGCATGGCCGCCCCTCTCGCATAGATGTTTCACGTGAAACACTGCTATCCCTTGAGCACGCGGATCTGGCGATCAACGCGGATCTGGCGATCCGCTCGAAGCGGCGGAGAAGCGCGGATCTGGCGATCCGCTCGAAGCAGTTGAGAAACGCGGATATGGCGATCCGCTCGCAGCCAAAAGTCCTGCATCATGACGATTGCACTTTAGCTGATTTAGGTTACTATACGGCTTGTAGGTGATGAAATCTGTGGGTAGATGCCAGGAGGCTACATGAAAGTTTTCTTAAAACGTGATGTCCCGGGCCTGGGAAAGGCCAACGAGGTCAAAAACGTTTCTGACGGATACGCACGGAACTTCCTTTTCCCTAAAGGATTGGCGATACCGGCGACGGAGAGCCATCTCAAAGCAGCGCAGACTTTCGCAGAAACCCAGAAAGCCCGCGAGATGCGTATCCGCGAGCGCGCCCAACACCTCGCCGAACGCCTGGAAAGCACACCCTTGAAATTCAAGGCCAAAGCCGGCGAAACCGGACGACTGTATGGCTCCATAACGTCTGCCGATATTGCCACAACCATCAATCGGGTGTTAGGGGTCGAGTTCGATAAGCACTGGCTGATCCTGGAACGCCCCCTGCGGGAGATAGGAGAACATGTCGTCGAGGCCAAACTCGAGGGCGGTGTGCGTGGGAAGGTAATCGTCATCATCGAAGCGGAGGATTGATGAGCGACGGGTTGGGAATCTGGTTGCGTCGCGCCCGCGAGACACGTCAAATCACCCTGGAGGATGCCGAAAAGGCGCTGCGCATCCGCCGCCGCTACCTTCAAGCGTTGGAGATGGGGGATTATACGGCGCTCCCCGGCGAAATTCAGGCGCGGGGCTTTCTGCGGAACTATGCCCGCTATCTCAATCTGCCGGTCGAGGAAGCCCTCGCCCGTTACGATGCCGAAATCCAGGGGCGCCCTATGCAACCTCGCATGCGCCCCGGCCCTGTGGAACCCAAACCTCCCATTGTGGACCGGCCTACCGTCTTTTCGCCACCGCCGACCGAAGCCGAAGAAGCGCGCGCTTCAGGGGCGCACGTTCCCGGTGTCCTGTTCCAGGTGTTGATTATCGCCCTGATTTTCTCTCTCGTCGTCGCTGCCGGGGCTTTCATCTGGCTACAAATCGCCAGCCGCGATGCTTCCTCTGCGGTCACGCCTTCGGCCACCGTTGCAGAAACGACGGCGCCGATCATCCAGGGAACACCCACCGTACCCGCGGCCTTCCCCGCGTCTGCCGACGGCAAAATTAGCACACGCCTGGTCACCGAAGAAAATGCCTGGATCAGCGTATCGGCGGATGCTAACCTCGTCTTCCAGGGCATAGCCGCCCCGGGACAGGTCATTGAAGCAACTGCCAACGAGATGCTCCTTGTTGCCACGGGCAACGGCGGCGCCTTTCACCTCTACATTAACGGGACCGACTGGGGTCCGCTTGGCAAAACAGGCGAAATCGTCCGGCGCGCCTGGACTCCTTTCGGCGAAGTGCCCCTGGAGCAACCATGAAGTCACGCACCATCCGCCACACGCAGGATAGAAGGGGCGAAGAACGCCCCTTTCGTTTTTACATCGCATCGCTGGGGTGTCCCAAAAACACAGTGGATTCCAGCAACATGGCCGTGCTGTTGCAACGGGCCGGTTACGAGCCAACGCTAGACCCAGACCTGGCCGACATCATCATCGTGAACACCTGTGGCTTCATCGGCCCGGCGCGTCAGGAGTCGCTGGAGACGCTGCAAGACCTGGCCGCCACCCTGCGTCCCGATCAACGATTCGTCGCCGCAGGGTGTTGGGCGCAACGCGACCCCGATACACTCCTGGACGCCGTCCCCCAACTCGACGCGGTGATCGGCACCCGTTCCTGGAACTCGATCGTGTCGCTGGTCAAGCCGTTGCTTGAAAACCGTGAAACGGCGGGCCTCAGGCTTATCGAAGATACCCCCGTTGCCTTACCCGAAGCGGCAGAAGCGCCGGGGTATGTTATCTCCGGGAAATCGGCTTTCCTTAAAATCGCCGATGGATGCAGCCGACAATGTGCTTTCTGCGCGATCCCGGCGATCAAAGGGCCTCACGTCAGCCGCCCCCTTGAGCGAGTTGTGGAAGATGCGCGACAGTTGCAGGCCCTGGGCGTCCTGGAAATCAACCTCATCGCGCAAGATGTGACCTACTACGGGCACGATCAGGGGGTCAAGGACGGACTGGCGCAACTCTTGGAGCAGATGGTCACTGCCATCCCCGATGTCCCGTGGATTCGCCTGCTCTATGCCTATCCGGGTTTTGTCACACCGCGCCTGATTGAGGTGATTGCACAGTCACCACAGATTTTGCCTTACATTGACATTCCCTTACAACATGCCCACCCCGACGTCTTACGCCGCATGCGCCGGCCGACAGATGTGGATAGCGTGCGGCAGCTCATCGAGCGACTGCGCGCCGCCATTCCCGGCGTCGCACTGCGCACGACGTTCATCGTGGGTTTCCCCGGAGAGACGGAGAAGGAGTTCCTCACGCTGCTGGATTTCGTCAACGAAATACGCTTCGACCGCCTGGGGGTGTTCACCTACTCCCACGAGAACGGCACCGCCGCCGCACAGCTCGAGGATGATGTCCCGCAGACCGCCAAAGAAGAGCGGTATGATGCGCTGATGGTGGCGCAACAAACCATCTCACGGCGAAAAAACTTCGCGTTCGTAGGCAAACGTCTGGAGGTATTGCTCGAAGGAACCGGGAAGGGGATCACGGTAGGACGCTCTTACCGCGATGCGCCGGAAATTGATGGCCTGGTCTTGATCAAGAAAAGGGTGCGCCCCAATCGGCTCGTCACCGTGGAAATCACCGATGCTTTGGAATACGATTTGATCGGGCGGATGGTGGAGGGGGAGTAGGAAAGAGAAGGGGGGAATCTCCCTACGCCTCAACCCCAACGCGCCTGACGATTTCAAGTAGTTCGCTCGTCATCATGGCGGTCGCCCCCCAGATGTGATACGCTCCGATGTGATAGCTGGGAAAGGACTTCGTCTGCCCGTTCACCTCGCGCACGCAACAATCTACCGTGGATGGATCGAGCAAGGTCCGCAGTGGCACCGCCAGCACTTCCGCGACTTCCTGGACGTTCGGGAACAGCTTCGGCGGGCGGGGTATCCAGCCAACAAAAGGATACACCATATTGCGGCTTGACGCGATATATATCCAGGTCAACGGTCCTAAAATGCGCACTTCGGCGGGATCAAGTCCCAGTTCTTCCTGCGTTTCGCGCAGCGCCGTTTGCGTCAAGGTGATGTCGCTTTCCTCCCTACCACCGCCCGGAAAGCTCACCTGCCCACCGTGATGCGCCAAGCGCGCGGGGCGCAATGTAAAGAGCAGCGCCACGCCCTCCGGCGAAGGATGGAGCAACGCCAGCACCGCCGATTGGCGCGGCGTTTCTCCGGCAGCCGGCGTCCAGATGCGGTTTGCCGCGGACATCTTCTGCTGGGCCGCCACACCCGGTAGAGGGGTCTTGGTGAGCACCGCTTCCAGCAAGCCCACGAATTCGTCCGGTTGATCCAACAATTCGTTTCCCATACCGCCCATTATAACCGCCGCCCCTTATCGAGCAACCCAGGGCTATCGCATTTGGCCGCTTCCGGCAACTGAATATGGCCTGGGGCCGGAGAAACCGGTAGCCAGCCTATCAAGACTTTTGTAGCCGCTAAGGTATAATAAACGTCAAACAAATTATGGACAAGTTACGCGATAACATACGGCATATAGCTGTAAGGAGACGTCCATACTGGCGCTGGGTGGTCCTGGTGATTATGGTCATGGTGGGCGTTCAGCCGCTTCGCATGGAGGTGAAGTTGCCTCCACAGCAATACGTGCAAACGTCCAATCCCAAGGTCGGCGTCCACACGCGCTTGACGGATGAAGTGGAAGAATGGAAGATACAAACTTCGCTGGCGATGGTGCGTGAGATGGGCGCGCCGTGGATCGTCGAATACTTCCCCTGGGCCTATATAGAACCGGCGCAGGGGCATTTTGATTGGGCACACAGCGACATGGTGATCCGTCACGCACGCAACCAGGGGTTGACGATCATCGCCCGCCTGGGGATGATACCGGCCTGGGCGCGCCCCGATCCCCAGAAACAGGCAACGACAGATACGTATCTCGACGACGAACACTATGCCGATTTTGCCGCTTTCGTCGCAGCTTTTGTCGGTCGGTATCAAGAAGAGATCCGACACATCATCATCTTGAACGAGCCAAACCTGAGCTTTGAATGGGGGTTTCGTCCGGTAGACCCGGCCGCTTATACCGATCTCCTGCGTGTCGTGTATCCTGCCGCACATACTGCTCATTCGGACATCGTCGTGTTGGGCGGCGCGCTCGCCCCCACGCTGGAGCCACAGGGAAGCCCTGCCGGAATGAACGATTTGCTCTACTTGAAAGGCATGTATGCTGCCGGCGCCGCGCCTTATTTCGATGCGCTGGCGGCCCATGCCTACGGATTGGGCTTTGCGCCGGATATGCCGCCCGATCCCGAGATCATCAATTTTCGCCGGGTGGAATTACTGCGGGAGATTATGGACGCCAACGGTGATAACGCAAAGCCGATCTACGTGACGGAAGCCGGCTGGAATGACCATCCCCGCTGGACATGGGCCGTCAAACCGGGGAAACGCATTCAGTACACGCTGGATGCCTACACCTGGGCAGCAGAACGCTGGTCGTGGTGCCCGGTGGTGGCGATGTGGATGTTCCGCACGCCTATGTTGCTACGCAATTACCAGGATTACTACGCCTTCGTGACACCCGAATTTCAACCCCGGCTGATTTATACCGCCGTGCAGGTGTATACCGGCAACGCGGACGGCAGCACGGCGCCATAATCTATTCTATTGCGTAAATCCTATAACGCTCAAACGGATTTTTCATAGGGAGGCCATACGTGAAAAGCCTACACTTAAGCCTGACAGGGATATTGCTCACCATGCTGCTCGGCGGGTGTGCAGGCTGGGGCATATCCCCCATAACACCGATGCCTGCGCCCACCGAAACGCCGACCCCTACGCCTGAACCCACCCCCACGCCCACCTCCACGCCCTTGCCCGGCATGATTATGTTGACGCTCTGGGTCCCCGATTTCCTCAACCCCTACGAAGACGCGACGGGTGCGGCAGTTTTCCATGAACAACTGGCGGCCTTTTCGGTGATCCAACCGGATATTCAAGTGCAGATCATTGTAAAAAAATCTACAGGAACAGGCGGCTTATACAATATGTTAAGCAAAGCCTACGATGTTGCGCCCTCCGTCGTGCCAGACTTGATCATCCTCAACCCCTACGACCTCCAGACAGCCGCTAAAGCGGGCTACTTGCGCCCCATAAACATCAACCCACTCAAGGCAAAGGAATTCTTTTCGTTTGCCTGGATGCCGGATTCAACCATTACCGCCACTTACGGCATCCCCTATGTCGTGCAGGCCGATCACACCGTCTACCGACAAGGGGTATCTGCCACCCCGCCCTTCTCGTGGACCGATGTGCTGACAAACGGATACACGCTGCTTTTCCCGGCCGCGCCGACCGATGGGCTGGCGAACGATGCGCTGTTGGCGGCTTACCTGGGGGTCGGCGGCACCGTCGCCGATGAGAGCGGCAGGCCCAAACTCGACCGTCAGGCATTGGAACAAGTTTACCGTTTCTTCGCCGAAATGAAGAGCCGTAATCTGATCAATACTGAGCGTGCCTTGAGTCTGGCCGATGCCGGCGCATGCTGGCAAACTTACCAACAAGACATCGGCAAATTGAGCGTCGTCCCTGCCGGCGAATATTGGGCGAATCCACCGAAAGGGAGCCTCCCCGGCTGGATGCCGACACCGACCGGTCAACCGATTGCCATCGGCCATGTCTGGTATATGGCGTTAGTGAGCCGGGACCCTTTCCGTCAAAAGGCCGCGCTCAAGCTGCTCGAATGGCTGACCGCGCCGGAACAAATCGCCGATTTGACCCGCGCCACACGCCTGTTGCCGGCGCAATATGATGCTATCACCTTATGGGGGATGTTGCCGGAACAAACGACCTTTCTGACGCACCTGCTCGAAAGCACCGTGCTCAGTCCACCGCCGGCCATAGATGCGCCGGTACGCCGCGCCCTGCAAGCCGGGCTTACCGCCATCCTGCGGGGTGATGTGGAAACGCCGGAAGAAGCCGCGACTTACGCGCTGACGAACCTGCGTCCGTAGATAATGACACTCAAAGAAGACCTCCTGCGTATCCAAAACGCGGCATTGCGAGCGGTTGATCCACAGCCTGCCGTCGCGCGGGTCCTTGCCCGTGAAGGCAGCGTGGTGCACCTGGCCGATCACGTTTGGAACCTCGATGCCGTTGAACGGGTGCTGCTCATCGCGGCGGGGAAGGCCGCCGTCCCCATGGCAGAAGCGGCCGTGAAGATCGTCGGTGACGCTTTGCGCGCCGGCATTGTCGTGACCAAGTACGGCCATGCCGCCGACCACACGCTACCGGATTCCATCCACGTTGTGGAAGCCGGACATCCCGTCCCCGACGCGGCAGGGTTGGCCGGCGCCGAAAGCATCGTGGCTCTGCTAGAGACGACAACGGCACGGGATCGGTTGTTGGTGTTGTTATCGGGTGGCGCCTCGGCGCTGCTGCCCGCACCTGTGGCGGGCGTTTCGCTGGCCGACCTGCAAACCGTCACCGACGCCCTCTTGCGAGCCGGCGCTACCATCGGCGAGATCAACGCCGTGCGCAAACACCTCTCGCGACTCGGCGGGGGACAACTGGCGCGACTCGCACACCCGGCCCCCGTCGTTGCCCTGATCCTCTCGGACGTGGTCGGCGATCCACCGGACGTCATCGCCTCTGGCCCCACCGCCCCCGACCCGACAACTTACGCCACTGCCGCGACCGTGCTGGCGCGCTACCACCTGGCGGATGCCATGCCCCATCCCGTGCGGGAACACCTGGAACAAGGCATTGCCGGACGCATCGCGGAGACCCCCAAACCCGACGATCCGCTCTTCAACAACGTCACCAACATCATCATCGGGTCCAACCGCATAGCCGCGCTGGCGGCGGTCGCCGAGGCAGAACGATTGGGCTACCACTCACTGCTCCTCACGACGTTTATGGAAGGCGAAGCCCGCGAGGTCGCTAAGGTCACGGCGGCCCTGGCGAAGAGCGTCTGCGCGTATGGCGAGCCGCTACACCCGCCGGCGTGTCTTGTATGGGGGGGAGAAACAACGGTGACGGTGCGCGGCCACGGGAAAGGAGGGCGCAATCAAGAATTGGCGTTGGCGGCAGCCCTGGCTTTGGAGGGATGGCCGGGCGTGGGATTGCTGGCCCTGGCAACCGACGGGACAGATGGCCCCACCGATGCTGCGGGGGCAATGATTGACGGTCAAACCATGTCGCGCGCCCGCGCGGCCGGATGGGATCCCGCAGCGGCACTGGCCGACAACAATGCCTATCCGCTGCTCGATGCGGTCGGCGCACTTCTCCGCACCGGCCCGACAGGGACAAACGTGAACGATATTGTCGTCTTACTGCTGACTTGCCCTTTTACCTGAGTGCGGTATGATTGGGAACATTAGTTCATTCTAAATAAGAATTGGCATCATTCTATGGGGAGACAACATTTCCTGGTCACGGGCGGAGCGGGGTTCATCGGATCACATCTTGTGGATGCGTTGTTGGAAGCGAAACAGGCCGTCACCGTGCTGGATGACCTTTCGGTCGGTAAAGAACAAAATATTGCACACCACTTCGCCCATCCCGATTTTCGTTTCGTCAAAGGCTCCATCCTCGACAAATCCCTGGTTGAACAACTCGTCGCTGCCGTAGATGGCGTTTTCCATCTGGCGGCGGTCGTCGGCGTGAAGTACGTCGTCGAGGACCCTTTGCACGGTATGCAGGTGAACGTCAGGGGCACGGAGACGGTTCTCGAAGCGGCACTCAAACGCGGGTGCAAAGTCGTGCTGGCTTCGAGTTCCGAGACCTACGGCAAATCGCCCCAGGTGCCGTTTTCGGAAGAAGACAACTCCTTACTTGGGGCCACTTCCATCCCCCGCTGGTCTTACGCCGTCTCCAAGCTGCTGGATGAGCATCTGGCCTTCGCCTACTATCGCCAAAACGGGCTGCCGACGGTGGCCGTGCGTTACTTCAACGCCTACGGGCCGCGACTCGATCCGCGTGGCTACGGCAGCGTCATTGCGCGGTTCATCAACCAGGCGCTCGACGGGGGGCCTATCACCATCTATGGGGATGGGGAACAAACGCGCGCATTCACCTTCGTCAAAGACACGGTGCGCGGCACCATCGCCGCGATGGAACGCGCGGAGAGCGCAGGACTGACGTTCAACATCGGTAATCCGCGCGAAATCACAATGAACCGGTTAGCGCGTTTGATCCAGGAAGGGCTGGGAGCAGAGGTGGAGATCGTCCACGTGCCCTTTGCCGAGGCCTACGGCCCAGATTTTGAGGACACCCCGCGGCGTCTGCCCGACGTCCGCCGTGCCAAAGAGAGGCTTGGGTTCGAGGCAACCATCCCTCTGGAAGAAGGGTTGTACCAGACTATTCTGTGGTTTAAGGAGCATCGTCATGAGTTCATCCCGACTTAGTGCATTTTGTGATCGCGCGCTGGAAGCCGGCTGGCTGTTGGGCGTTACCATCACGCCGGTTTTCTTCAATGTTTATTCCAGCCGGGTGTTCGAACCCGATAAGTTAACCACGCTGCGCGCCCTGGCGAGCGTGATGGCGGTTTTGTGGCTGGTGCGGCTGCTCGAAGAGGTGCTGCACAAAGAGACCCCCCTGCGGTTCTCATGGCGTACACCGATGGTGCTGCCAGCTCTGGTAACGATGGTCGTTTATCTCATCAGCTCCGTTTTCTCCCTGGTTCCGTATACCAGCATTGTCGGCTCTTACCAGCGTCTGCAAGGCACGTACACCCTGTTCGGATACCTGGTGATCTTCTTCGCCCTCCTCACCAGCCTGCGCACACGCGCGCAACTGGCGCGGTTGGTGACCGTGCTGATCCTCAACAGCCTGCCCATCTCGCTGTACGGTATCATCCAGCACAACGGCCTGGATCCACTGCCCTGGGCCGGTGATGTGACCACGCGCGTAGCCTCGAACATGGGCAATGCGATTTTTGTGGCGGCGTATATGATCATGATTGTCCCGCTGACGGCAGCACGCATCATCCAAAGCTTCAACGACATCCTGAGCCGCGAGGAAGCACGCTTGAGCGACATCCTGCGCGCTGCAGGTTACATCTTCATTATCGCCGTGCAATTGCTCACGATCTGGTATGCGCAAAGCCGTGGTCCGTGGCTGGGCATGGTGGCGGCGGGTGTGTTGTTCCCCTACCTGGCGTTGATCATGCTGCAACGCCGCGCCATCGGTGAAAAGCCGGCGACAATCAACGCAGGAACAGAGGTGCTGAAAGGGGTCGGCTTTGGATTGGGGATGCTTGCCGCCACGGCAGTGCTGGCAGCGCTGCCGGTGTTGCTCATCAAAGGGAAAGTGGGGATGTACGCCGGCGGCATCCTGGCGCTCCTGTTCTTCGGAGGCGCGTGGCTGTATTTCGTCGTCGAACGCAAGGGCTGGCGCTGGTTGTGGATCAGTTGGGGCACCATCGGGCTGGCGGCGGCGATTGTGCTGGTGTTGTTCAACGTGCCCGGCCCGCTGCAAACTCAGGTGCGCAAGGTCGAGGCGCTGCACCGTTTGACGACCATCACCGAACTGCAAAGCGGCACGGGAAAAGTGCGCGGGTTGATCTGGAAAGGCGCGGTGAACCTGATCAAGCCCCACGCGCCGATCAAATACCCGGATGGACGCACCGACACCTTCAACGCCATCCGTCTCCTGATCGGCTATGGGCCGGAATCCATGTACGTGGCCTACAACTCCTTCTATCCGGCGGAATTGGGACACTATGAATCGCGCACCGCTTCGCCGGATCGCTCGCACAACGAGACCCTCGACTCGCTGGTGATTACCGGCGTGCTGGGGCTGGCCACTTACCTGTTCACCTTCATCAGCTTTTTCTACTGGGGATTGCGCTGGTTGGGATTGTTCAAGACCCGCAAGCAGCTCTGGCTGTTCTTGGGGCTAATCGCGGCTTTTGCGGTTATCTTCTTCGTCATTGCCTGGCGGCTGGAAGGGGCGTATCTGTTTGCCGTGGCGATTCCGCTGGGCGTGTTGGTCGGCGTGATGGTGTACGTGACCATCGAGGCTTTCCGGACACAATTCATCGCCCCGGCGTCCCAAGAAGGAGACATTACCCCGACCCTGACCCTGCATCCGCATACCGTTCTTATCATCGGATTGCTGGCCGGCGTGATCGGACATTTTGCGGAAATCAACTTCGGGATCGCCATCGCCTCTACCCGCACCACCTTCTGGGCCTATGCCGGCCTGCTGGCTGTCCTGGGCCTGGAGTGGGTCCCTGCGGCCATACCGGTTAACCAGAAAGCCACAGCAGCCGAGCCGCGAACGACAGCCGAAACACAAGTCAGTCGGGGACAGTCAACTACGGCCACAGCGCAAGCTAAACGAGGTTCGCGCCCGTCTGCCGAAGCCCCGGCCAAACATGGGCAGCGGGCGACATCCACAGCCCAGGCTAAACGGCGGCGCAGTTCCGAGCGCGTGCGTGAACACACGGCGATCCCGGCCTGGCTGGCGGCCGTGTTGGCGCTGAGCTTTGTCGCCACCTTCTTGCTGGGAACGCTGGCCTTCGACTTCATCAACAACCCGGAACGCCTGACCAGCGCAGGAGACATCTTCGTCAACTCGCTGACGGTGAAATATCATCCTGAAAAAACTAAATCCTACGGCGCGTTGATGATCTTCATCTTCACATGGGCTTTGTTTGGCATTGTGGGATTGAGCGAGTTCGACCGCGTGGGATTATTCGATGAAGAACGCGGGAAACGCTGGGCGATGGCCGTGGGCGTCTACGCACTGATCTCGTTGTTGGGGCTACTGATGTTCGGGAATGTGCTGGCGGCGCATCAGGCCAATTTGACGACCGCGCGGGTCAATAACGCCTCATTGGACACTTTGATCAGTGACGTGGTCAATATCGCCGTGCGCCTCTCCGCGCTGGTAGGACGTTATTACGGCCTGATCTTCACGCTGTTGGTCCTGATCGGCGTCACCTTGCTCTGGGAAAACCCCTTGCCGCGCCAATGGGGGGAATTCTGGAGTCCGATCGTTTTGATCGGTCTGCTGACCCTGGTGGCCCTGCTGATGATCGTCCCCGGCTGTTATAACCTGGTCCGCGCGGACATCATCTATAAACAGGGCGGCGTCTACGCCGGCAGCAATAACGCCAACGAAAAACAAATCGGCATCGCCCACTACGAAAAGGCATTGGAGTATGTTCCCCGCGAGGATTACTACTACCTGTTCCTGGGCAAAGCCTATCTGGAACTGGCGCAGGGCTTGCCGGCAGAGACTCCGGCAGAACAACGAGAACTCCTCTTCCAAAAGACAGAGGAAATTCTGACCAAAGCGCGCGACATCAACCCCTTGAACACCGACCACAGCGCCAATCTGGCGCGCTTCTACAAATCGTGGGCCGCGCGCGTGGCCTCGGATATGGGCGCCGAGAACCTGACCGCTGCACAGCAGGCCGCCTTAAAGAGCAAATACGATATGCTGCTCAAAAAATCTGAGGAAAACTATCATCTCGCCCTGACGCTCAGCCCCAACAACCCCATCATCTGGAACGAGTTGGCGCAACTGTACGCCATTGATTATCACGACGATGTGAAATTCCAGGAAACGATCACCAAATCCTTGCAGGTAGATGAGGGATTTGAACAAACCTGGATGTTGCTCGGCGATATGCGTTCCAACAAAGGCGATCTGGCCGGCGCGGTCGCAGCCTACCGAAAGTCCCTGGAAATCCGCGACAACTGCACCGTGCGGCGTGTGTTGGGCACCCTACAGGCACAACAAACCCAATGGGCCGAGGCTGCCGCCACCCTGGAAGAAGCCATTAACAGGTGCGCGCAGGCCAGTGACCTGTGGGAAATGTACCGTGTGCTGGCGATCACATATGCGAATCTGGGACGGGGCCAAGATGCGCTGCAAATGGCGACCCTGGCCCTCGAAGCGGCGCCTGAGGCCCAAAAACCGGCCATACAGCAGATCGTAGATCAATTGAAGCCGGTCGAAGTTACCCCAACGCCGCAACCCTGAGGCTGAGACATTATGCGTACTTATATCGTTGTCTTTGTGGGCGTGCTGACGCTGGCGATTGTGGGGACGCCGTTGTCACGAAAGCTGGGGCTGCGTCTCAAAACCATTGACCAGCCCGACCCGCGTCGCAAGGTGCATACCATCCCCACACCTCGCCTGGGTGGCGTGGCGATCTTCCTGAGCACGTTGATCGTCACCTTGCTGGTGGGGGAGCAATACAACATCAACCAGCTGTCAAGTACGTTGATCGGCGCGACGCTGATGTCGTTTGTGGGCCTCTGGGACGACCGCTTCTCACTGCCCGCAAGCGTCAAGCTCATCGGGCAATTGATCGCGCTGGCGCTGTTGCTTCTCAGCGGCGTTTCGATCAGCGTCCTGCCGCACCCCATCCTCAACGTCCTGGCAACGGCCTTGTGGGTCGTCGGCATCACCAACGCCTTCAATTTGCTGGACAACATGGATGGGCTTTCAGGCGGCATTGCGGCCATTGCGGCGGCGCATTTTGCGTTGATTTGCGCCTTCACCGGACAATACCTGGTCGGCGCCCTGGCCGTGGCCGTGATGGCCGCCTGTATCGGCTTTCTCATCTACAACTGGAATCCGGCGACGATCTTCATGGGCGATTCCGGCGCCCTTTTTCTGGGATTTGTGTTGGCCTCTATCGGCATCAAAGTGCGTTTCCCCGACAATACCCCCATCGTCACATGGATGATTCCCATTCTGGTGCTGGCCGTTCCCATCTTCGACACCACGCTGGTCACCATCTCGCGGCTCAGGCGCGGCCTCAATCCGCTGACGACGCCGGGCGTGGATCACACCTCGCACCGGTTGACGTATGCCGGACTGACGCGCCGTGAGGCAGTGCTGGTTTTGTACGTCGCGGCGTTTGTCGTCGGGCTGGTGGCCCTCTTCGTCACGCGAGCTTCGCTGTGGGAAGGCTACCTCGTGGGCGGAATGACCGGCATCGCCGGCCTCTATGCCCTGTGGCGCGCCGAACGACCGCCTTTCTGGCCACCCAAAGATGCCCCCCGCGACAACATATCAACGTTCAAATGTGATAACGTGTCAAGTTCAAACGATTTTAATTAAGGAGATGCTGTCATGAAGAAAACAAAATGGATTGTGTCGGTCATCGTATTGACCGCTCTAATTTTAAGCGCGTGTGGGGCCAAATCCACTGCGACGCCGACCCCAACCCCCACGGCAACGCCGACACCTGTGCCTACGGCCACGCCGACATCAGAAAGCACGCCGGGAAGTGAAAGCGGCGAGAGCGAAGCCGGGCACTGTGAGGTCACGCCGTTGCCGGACTTTCCCACTTCGGGATTGCCTGTTACCGTCTCTGAGAGCGACTGGAGCACCGGCGCGAGTGCCGAAAACGCCGAACTGACCATCATCGAGTATTCCGATTTTCAGTGCCCGGCCTGTGCCGGCGCGAGTCCTTACATTGACGCCATTGTCAAGACCACGCCCGGCATTCGCCTCATCTTCCGGCACCTGCCGCTCGAAAGTTTGCACGATAAAGCCCACCTCGCCGCCGAAGCCGCCGAGGCCGCCGGTGCTCAGGGTAAATTCTGGGAAATGTATAACTTACTCTTCGAGCACGCCATCCAGGGATACATCGCCCAGCAAAACGGGCAGGCCACGACCGAATGGATCGCCTTATCGCTTGAAGAAGCCCCGGCAGAATTCGCCAAATTTGCACAGGAACTGGGCCTGGATGTCGAACGTTTCAGCAGCGATCTGGAAAAAGGGGTTTATAAAGAAAAGGTTGATGCGAGCATCAAAGAATTTGAAACCCTGGGGCTTTCTTTTGCCACGCCCACCTTCATTATCGGGGTCAACGGCGTTTACTTTCAGCCCAATATTTCTTCGTATGACGAGCTGGTCTATTTCCTCGCCATAGCCAGGATGAAAAAAGGCGACTTCACCCTTTTCGATACGCCGCCGGCAATGACGGTGAAAGAAAACCAGACGTATCAGGCCACACTGAAGACCACCCAGGGGGACATTGTTATGGAAATCTCCCCGGCTTTGGCGCCGACGCATGTGAACAGTTTCCTTTACCTGGCACAACAACAGTGGTACAACGGCTCGAACTTCTTCTATGTGCGCGACAACTTTGTAGCACTGACCGGCGATCCCAGCAACACCACGTACGGCTATCCGGGCTATTACTGCCAGGGTGAGGCGCAGGGCAATTTCGATGTCCCAGGCACGGTCGGCATCTTGCCCAACGGCCAGTTCTTTATCACGCTAGGCTCCGACGCCTCACAGCTCAACGGTCAATTCACGCAAATCGGGCGGGTTGTCGAGGGGCTGGAAGTGGCCAATGCGCTGGCGCGGGCCATGCCACGCGATCCCACTTCCCCAACGCCGGATGTACTCCAAAGCATCACTATCGTGGAAAAATAGCCGCCGTTACACAATTCGTCTTTCAGACAGGATTTTATGGAAAAAGAACACTTTCCCCAATGGCTCTGGATCATTTCCGCGATCGGCGGAGGCGTGGCGGCACTCGGCGGTCTTTTGAGCGTCCTGCTTGCTTTCCTCATCCCCCAGCTCAAAGACAACATCGGCGCAGTCGTGCTTACCGATATGGGCCTGATTGCCGTAGGGCTGGGAATCAGCTTGCTGGGGATCAGCCTGGGCGCTCGGAAAGGCTGGCCTTCGCCAGAAGTGTACACCAAATGGGGTTGGGTGGCGTGTCTGGTGTTACTGATAGGGTTTGCAGGCGTCGGCGCGGTGGTGCCGGCGGAATGGCAAAATCGCCCGATCTTCGCGCCTCTGCATCTGGGATTGGCGGTGTTGCCGGCGTTCCTGCTGTTGTCCTTGATGACGCTGATCGTCGGACGCCATCACACGCTGACCCTGCGGGAATTGATCGCCACGCTGAGCGGCGGCGCCATCGCCACGCTGCCGGCGATTCCGGTTGAAATCATCGGTATGGTGATCTGCGCCATTGTCATCAGCATGATCGCCCTCTTGTTTCCAGGGGGACAGGCCGAAATCGGCAAAATTATAGCTTTGGCCGAACAGTGGAACGTGGCACCGCCCACAAACACCGCAGAACTTTTGGGAGTGATCGCGTCGCCTGTGGTTTTGGTGGTGTTGGGGATGACGTTGACCATCATCACGCCCCTCATCGAAGAACTGACCAAGACGCTCATCATCGGTCTGCTGGGGATATGGCGACGCCCCGGCCTGACAAAGGCTTTTCTCTGGGGCGCAGTGGGCGGCCTGGGCTTCGCCATCGTTGAAAATGTCTCCAACGGCGCCAATGGCCTGGGCGAAGGGCTGGGATGGTTGGGAGGCATGGGCATGCGGGCCGCTGCGACCAGCATGCACATGCTGACCAGCGGTGTTCTGGGCCTGGGCTGGGGGTTCTTCTGGCGCAAACGGTGGTGGGTGCTGCCGCTCACCTACCTTGTGGCGGTCATCTTTCACGGCTTGTGGAATCTCAACGCCGTGGCGGCCATCGGGGGCGCGGCCATTGGGGCCACAACCAAGCCCCTTGGCTTTTTAATCGCCATCATCGGCGTGGGGATGCTGGTGATCATGGTACTGCTTGCGCCGCTGGCACTGCTGGGTCTGCCGGCTTTGCTCCGCGCTTATGAGTCTAAAACTACCGATGCCTCACTTCGTATCCACTCAGCCGATGGGCGTGTCTATACGTATGAAGGAGACGCAGATTTTCACGGATTTGACGGAGAACACGGATAGTTTTTATCACCAAAAATCCGTAGCATCTGTGTAATCCATGTCGTAAAAGTGCCGGGCTGAGCAATTACCTCACTTTAACGATTCCGTCCCGATCACAATGCCGAAGCGCGGCAAGATCACACGATGCACCAGCAGCACCAACAGCGCCGCGCCAAAGGCCACGCCAAAGATAAGGAGTGAGCTTAACAAGTCGTTCATCAACGCCGGGTTGATGAGCATCACTGCCGCGAGCGTCAGCATCAACGTGCCGCCGATCAGCTTGAGGATGCGCCCGTGCTTCTCCTCCAGCTTGCTGGCATGCAATGTGATCACTGCCGCAAAAAAGATGCCGAGTTCGTCAATCTGGTAGATGAACATGTAAAGCAGCAGCAACAGCGCAAACGTCAGCGGCGTCACGTGCTGCGCCGCGACCAGGTTTGTCCACAGCACCGGGAAGCCCGCCGTGCAGGAGAACTCCACCAGCGAGACGCCCGCCCCCAGCCCCACCGTCGCCAGCAGCAGCGCGCCGAGCGAATCCCCGGCCTGCATCACCCGCCGCATCCGCTTGTAGAGGCCCGGCTTTTGCGCGTCGTCAATGGTGAACGACAGGCCCTCTTTGTACCAAAAGTAATCCTTGATGTTGATGATCGCAAAGAACAACGCCAGCAGTGAAACCGCCGCCTGAATCCAGCCCAGGAAACTGACGAAGGTGAGCATCGTGAACAGCCCGGCGATAAACAACACGTAGACCAGGGCCGTCACCGTGATAAAGGTCAGGCCGATGATGAAGATCTTCTTGCGCGATCCCGTGCGCAACGTCAGCGCGATGAGGATCGAGAGCACCCACAACGAGCAAGGATTGAAGCCGTCCACGATGCTGATGAGCACAGTGCTCACCCACAGCGATTGCGCACCCAGATCAACCTCGCCAAGCAAAGGAATCCTAATGGATGCGCCCGGCGTAGAACTCTCGACGCTGTCGGAACCATGCCCTGACGGTGGAAATTCAACCGCGGGGACTTCTACATCACCACAAGTGTCTGAATCCGGCGCACACACTTCCAGTTCTGCTGAAGAAGCGGGCGCAAGCACAGGTGTCGCTGTTGGCTGCGGCTCGTGGCCGGGGATCACGCCTACACCGGCATCGGGACAGCCGGTCTTCGCGCAGACGCCCACCGCCGCCTCGATGTCCTGGCGCAGTGCGTCGCTGAATCCCTCCCAGTGTTGCTCGCCGATAAAAATCGTGGGCACGTAACGCGGTTCGAAACCGTGCGCTGCCGCCATCTGTTTGAAGAGCGCCTGGTTTTCGGGGACATACCACACCTCAAAGGCTTCTACCTGCACATTGGGGTAACGCTGCGACAATTCTTGCAAAAATGGCTTGGCCTGGGCGCAGTGTGGGCACCCGTCGCCCCAGAAAAAGTAGATATACACCGGCGGCGCTTCCTGCGTCAAATCGCTTGCCAGTGCGGGAGATGGAGCGCCCCACCAACCGGTCAACAGGATCAATGTTACAAGTAGAATGTGCAGATGTTTTTTGAAAAATAGCATTGTGCCTCCAAAATGTTTCAGCCTGTATCGTAACCTGGCTGGATCACGCATTTTCTATCAGCAGATTCAGCGGATTGAGCAGATTTCTTATTCTTAATCCGCTAAATCTGCTTAATCTGCTGACCAGATTCCCCCTCTATGGCACAGGTCGAAACTTTTACGAGCGCGGCGTCCCCATCGCCGGTAAGCACAAGTTCTGCCCACACGCGGTACACTCGAACTGAATCGTCGTGTGTTCGATGCCGAACTGCTCGCGTAGCGTGTGTTTCAGCGCAGCCATCACGTCTGCCGTCTCGCTCAGGGCCTGATCGGCGAGCAGCACGTGGGCGCTGAGGGCCACATAGCCGGGCGCCACCGTCCAGACGTGCAGGTCGTGCACCTCCACCACGCCCGTCACCCGGCTCATCGCCTCGGCGACCTGCGTCGCCGTCATCCCGTCGGGCATCCCTTCGGCCAGGATGTGCACGGTCTCTTTGAGCAGCCGTCCCGCGCTGACGAGAATCAGCACGCCGATCAACGCGCTGACCAACGGATCGAGCCACACCCAGCCGGTGAAGAGGATGACCACGCCCGCGCCGATGACGCCGACGGAGGCCAGCGTGTCGCCGACGACGTGCAAAAAGGCCGAGCGCGTGTTCACGTCGTCGTGGTCGTGCTCGTGCAGCACATAGGCGACGATAACGTTGACGATCAGCCCTATCACCGCGATGATGAGCATCGGCCCGGCCTGGATCGTCCGCGGCTGCTGCCAGCGGTCCCACGCCTCGCGCAGAATCTCGAAAGCGACAAACAAGAGCGTGATGCCGTTGGTGAGCGCCGCCAGGATTTGCAGGCGGTGATAGCCGTAGGTGTGGCGATCATCGGCGGGCAGGGCCGCCGCGCGCAGCGCCAGGTAACTCAATCCCAGCGCAAACGCATCCATAAACACGTGCGCCGAGTCGGCCAGCAGCGCCAGGCTGCCGGTCCATAGGCCGCCTACGACCTCGGCGGCCAGGATCAGCCCGGTCAGGATGAGAGCCAGGACAAAACGTTGTTCGGTGCGTCGTACGGTACGATGCACAAGTTCATCCTTACACAACACAGACACGGCTAATGGCCGGCCTTCCGAAAGTACTTGCGGGGAACGTGGGCTAGCACAATAGGCTCCAGCAAGTCTAGATGCCGGAGGTTGATAAAATAGTGGCAATTCTCCACCAGTCGCTGGAAATCCCGCCTGCGGGCCAGCCACCCTCCCCCGTCGGCAAAGTTAACAAAAGCACGGTTCTCACCGTGGCGGCTGTTGGAACGGCGGATGTCCTCGTAAGCGGTCTCCATGTCCCTCGCCTTGGTGCTCTGACCGCTGCTGGTGGTCTCCTGGAAAGAACTCATCAGGATAACCCAGGGATCGTCCAGAGAGGGTATAGCAAAGTCTACATTCACGTTGACGAAACGCGACTGGCCCTGTTCAAAGCCGATCCCGTACCGTTCCTGGATCCTCTCCAAATATCCGCGAATCTGGGCCTCCACCCGGTATCCCTTCCGGCCGCTGTATGTTCCGATTAGCGCGCGTTTGTAGCGGACTCTTCGGGCTGCCACGGAGCCGGTAGCAATCTCCCGGAAGTTTAGCGCCTCCAGGTAGTAACGTGGGATGACGGCCTGTAACTCTGGGTCCCGGACGCCGTCCATCAACAAATGGGAAACGAGCGACGCGAAATCCGGTTCGGTTTGGAGCCGTCGGATGACCTGTCCCATCGTCCATTCCCGGTCCAGTGAAACCGGAATGCGACCAATCTGACGGAGCAGGGAAATAATCCGCAGAAACTTTTCCTCCGAGAGTTCCACCTCACGCAGGACGAACTCCAATGCCTCCTTCTGCTCCTGCAACAAGGCTGCCAGGGAATCCGGCCCCATCATGCTCTTCTCCGTCACACCGTATTGTTCGGCCAGTCGGAGCAGACGGTCCACCTCCCGGTCTATCTCCTGTTCCAGCGCATCATCCACGAAAAAGATGGTGATAGAGTCCCAGGCTTCTTCAAAAGAGAGTTTGTGCGGCATTGGTGTCATTCTCTACCTCCAGCAGTTTCGCCGCCTTCAGAGCCTTTCCCCAGGTCGGGAAGGCCTCCAGGAACGGCTCCAGCCCATAGCGACTCATCCGACCGACATCATCGGGCGTGGGCAGGCGGCCCAATCGCCGGGCGATGTCCCGCAGTTCCAGTTGCAATGCCTTTTTGTTGTAACGGGGGCGCGGGCGGGGCACCGATGGGCGGCAGACATTGCCCCACATCTCCACCTGGGCCAGTTTTTCACGGGCGATGGCGACGTAGGCCGGATCGAGATCTATGGCGATGTACCGTCGTCCAAGCCTGGCTGCCACGACTGCCGTCGTCCCCGTGCCGGCCAGCGCGTCAAGCACAATGTCTCCAGGATTGGAGGATAGCCGGATAATCCGCTCCATCAGCGCGTCCGGCAACTGGCACGGGTGATAGTCCCGATCCCGCCGGTGTTTGATACGATGGACATCCCACCAGATGTCGGTCAGGGGCTCCTTCAGGTCGTCTCCCCGCGCCTTTCGCTGTCTGATGCAGGACGAACGCAGGCAGTAGAAGCGGGCGTCAATTTCTCCCATCGCTTCGTAGTTGAATGTAAAGTCGGTAGGATGCTTGGTGTAGAAGAGCAACGCATAGTGGGCCGGCATGATCTTGCCGCGCGGTTCGGAGAGGGCGTCCCAGACGATCCAGTTCTGGAAGTAGAGACGGCGGTTCAGGTATGCCGCGTGGTGCATCCCCCAGCGGGGCAGGTTCAGGAGGTAAAGGGAGCCGGTAGGCTTGAGTATGCGAATGTACTGATCCAGCCAGGCGTTGCACCAGTTCAGATAGGCATCCCGGTCCTTCTCGTCGTCGTAGGTCGTGTATGCTTTGTCCAGATTGTACGGTGGATCGGCGAAAACCAGGTCCACCGACTCATCAGGGAACGTTGCCAGTACCTCCAGGGCGTCTCCCTGGATGACCGTGTTGACGGGCAGGTTGCCACTCTCCATCTCTGCAGCCGGTCGCGGGGGGGACAACAGGCCGGGAAGTGGCAGCACAGAATATCGAGCAGGAGGCTCGGCGATTTTGACTTGGCCCGACCGTATAATCCGTTCGTCTGGGCCGATCACACCGTCCAGCACAGCGGCATCCTCCAGACGACCAGTAGGAGAAACCATACGCAAACAAGTCTCCAGAACAGGTGTGGAGAGACCTGTATAGTTGTTTGCCGGCGGCAAGTCCTTCCATACATCCGAGATGGCGACCCCTTCCGGGTGCATCAAGTGGCTCTTACCACCCCAATCCCGCAGCGGTTTTCCACATGCCCGGCAATACCGGTGCGGAAAGCGGACGCGGGAGATCTGGAACGTCTCCCCTTTGGCGAACATCAGGATTGCCGCGTGGACGGATGGCAGCAAGGATGGTTGACATATATCGCCCATCGGTCGCGGGGACGATTCTATGGCGATCCAGTATTTGAAGCGCAAACGGCCGTCCAGGTAGACACCAATATCCGGCAGATTTTCGGGCACACCCTGGATGAACAGTAGCCCTCCCTCCCGCAAGGCCCCGGCCGCTGCATCCACACAGGGAATCCAACGCCCGGCATCGTCAGTTCCCGTCGCCAGGATGACGAAATCCAAGGAACCTGCCGGCCTATCTGCCAGCGACGCAAGTAAACGTTCATTTGCAAGATATTGGATCACTCTTTACGCTCCAATGGAGTGTTACTGAACCCTGTCATAGTCTATGCAAAAACAGATCCCTGTCAACCGTTGGACTCTTGACTTCCATCACCTACTTCCCAATCTGCACAATAGTCTTGCCAAATCAAAGACCTTTTGTTAGTATGTTTAGCAGATTTCTTATTCTTAATCCGCTAAATCTGCTTAATCTGCTGACCAGATTCCCCCTCTATGGCACAGGTCGAAACTTTTACGAGCGCGGCGTCCCCATCGCCGGTAAGCACAAGTTCTGCCCACACGCGGTACACTCGAACTGAATCGTCGTGTGTTCGATGCCGAACTGCTCGCGTAGCGTGTGTTTCAGCGCAGCCATCACGTCTGCCGTCTCGCTCAGGGCCTGATCGGCGAGCAGCACGTGGGCGCTGAGGGCCACATAGCCGGGCGCCACCGTCCAGACGTGCAGGTCGTGCACCTCCACCACGCCCGTCACCCGGCTCATCGCCTCGGCGACCTGCGTCGCCGTCATCCCGTCGGGCATCCCTTCGGCCAGGATGTGCACGGTCTCTTTGAGCAGCCGTCCCGCGCTGACGAGAATCAGCACGCCGATCAACGCGCTGACCAACGGATCGAGCCACACCCAGCCGGTGAAGAGGATGACCACGCCCGCGCCGATGACGCCGACGGAGGCCAGCGTGTCGCCGACGACGTGCAAAAAGGCCGAGCGCGTGTTCACGTCGTCGTGGTCGTGCTCGTGCAGCACATAGGCGACGATAACGTTGACGATCAGCCCTATCACCGCGATGATGAGCATCGGCCCGGCCTGGATCGTCCGCGGCTGCTGCCAGCGGTCCCACGCCTCGCGCAGAATCTCGAAAGCGACAAACAAGAGCGTGATGCCGTTGGTGAGCGCCGCCAGGATTTGCAGGCGGTGATAGCCGTAGGTGTGGCGATCATCGGCGGGCAGGGCCGCCGCGCGCAGCGCCAGGTAACTCAATCCCAGCGCAAACGCATCCATAAACACGTGCGCCGAGTCGGCCAGCAGCGCCAGGCTGCCGGTCCACAAGCCACCGAGCACCTCTGCCAGGAAAATCACCCCGGTGAGGCTGAGCGAAAGGACAAAACGGTTTTGTTTGATTTCGTGGGTATGCTCCGACACTATTCATTCTCCTAACATGCCGCGCACGATGACATCCACGGCGGTTTCTTCATCCAACCCGCGCGCCATCAGTGTCTCCAGCTCTTTCTTGCCGACGGCGCCGATAGCTGCCTCGTGCGTGACCATCGCCCGGTCGTCCGTCACCTTGACGATGGGGACGGCATTGGCAACGGCGTGCCCACGCACGATTTCGATACAGTCCACGTGCCCGCGCGCAAAAGGGGCATTGCCTTCTGTCGTGCCGTAGACATCGCTGCGGGCGTGATCGCGCACGGCGATGCGCGACTTGGCCAGGCCGCGCGCGTACTCGCCGTTGAGGCGAATGGTCTCGCGGACGATGATTTCGTCGTCGCCGTAACCGAGCGCCTTGGCCGTCAGTTCGGCCAGACCGCGCGCGCCCACATCCACCACGTAATCGAATTCCATGCGCCCCACGCGCCCCTGGCTCAAGTTGAACTCGGTGAAGTATTTGCCGCCCTCGTCCACCGTCACCTGCGCTTTGGGCAGCACTTCCACGCCGCCGGTCTCGCCGTGATAGTGCGTTTCCTTGTAGCGCATCGTCGCGCCGGGGCCGACGTGGATCTTGCCTTCCATGATGTGTTGAACTTGCATCGCGTTGGGGAAGGTGCAGTGAGCCATAAATTCCACTTCCGCCCCCGCGCCGATGTCGAAATCGGCCAGGATGCGCTGCACGCCCTCCGCCGGCACAACGCCGAAGCAGAGGTGAATGGGATTCTCGAACCGCGCGCCCGGCGCAATCTGGAGCCGGATTCGCACGCCGTCGGGCAGCGTTTCCGCCTCGGCGCTGATGCCCGGCAGCCGGTTGAGACCCAACACGGTGTTGCCGCTGATGATCAGGCTGGCGATTTTGCTGGATTTGAGGAACTCCGGGTTGCCGCCAGAGCGTTCGTAGGCGCGCAAGATCGCCTCAAAGTCGCTCCTGGCCTGGGGCGGACGAGGGCTATGGCGCGGCACGGGTTGGTCAGGCATAGGCCACCTCCTCTTCCACAATTTCCCGGCGGTCGCAAGGCTCGCAGCAATGCGTGTAGCGGTCGCACACCCACGCCGGATCGCCGGAATCCACGATGCGTCCCTCGCAGATGAGGGAGGCCGCATCGGCCATCGCCACCACCTCGTCGCGGTGGCTGATGAGCAGCACCGTCGTCCCCTCCTCGGCCATGCGGTGGATCAGGGCGGCGATGTCGTCCAGGCTGAGTGCGTCAATGCCGGAATCCGGCTCGTCCAGGATGGCGAGTTTAGGTTGCATCGCATAGACGGCGGCCAATTCGATGCGTTTGCGCTCGCCGCCGGACAGCGACTCGTCCACATAACGGCTCAGGTAGGTTGCCGGATCGAGCGCCACCGCCTCCAACGCCTGGCGGACGCGCGCCATATCGGGCGCTTTCATCCCCAGGCTGAGATAGCGGGCCACGCTCAGTCCTTCAAAGCGGGCCGGTTCCTGCCAGGCCAGCGTTAAACCCAGCCGCGCGCGTTCGGTGATGCTCATTTTGGTGATGTCCACGCCATCCAGGATGAGCGTGCCGGCGTCGGGGGTGTAGCCGCTGCACCCCATCAAGGTGTAGGCCAGCGTGGATTTGCCGGAGCCGTTCAATCCCAACACCACGTGGACGCTGCCGCGCCGCACGGTCAGGTTCACCCCGCGCAAGATCGCGCGCTCGTCGCGCACAAGCTGTAGGTCTTTAATTTGCAACACTATGTCTTGGTTTTCCATAGATACTCCACTATTACGTTACCCCCGGTACTAAGGGTTCTCAATGACCAGTTCGCCCTGCGGCGTCACCCCGTTGATGACTGTATTCGTCACCGTGCCCCACTTGAGGCATAAGGCGTGCAATTCCTCCAACTTTTCGCGCGGCTCAGGGCTGTCCAGAATCAGCCGGTAGCGGATGTCGGTCAGGGCCGGCGGCTCATCGCGGCGCTCGGCCTCGAATTCGATGCGGGCTGCGTCAATGCGCAGGCGCATCTTGGCGCCGATGGCGTTGACGTTGGTGAGGATGCAGGCCCCCAGCGCCGCCAGCAGCGTCTCGGCGGCGTTAAAGCCAGCCTCGCCCGAACCTTTTTTGACGTTGAGCGTCAGTTCATGCCCGCGCGTCTCCGCCAGAGCGCGCGCTTCGTCTTGCCTGGTCACGGCGACGTGATAATTCATCGGTGTCTCCCATTCATAGCCTGAAAACGTCCCACAGAGACATGGTCTATGTCCCTGTGGGACGCTGCTGGCGGGTCACTAGTGCAATTTCTCGACGTGATCTTCCAGCCCGCCGGCCAGGTAAGCCTGCACAGCTTCGTCAATGGTCGGCAGGTCGGTCACGATCGGGCGGATGCCGGCCTGTTTCATGCTTTCGTAAGCGCCCGCGCCCATCCCGCGCGCCAGGAGCACCTGGCAATCGGCGATGGCGGCGGCCATGCGCGCATGACGGGACTGCGCGCCCGCATCAAAGCCGTGCCCACGCGGATCCGCGCCGTGCGCTTCCTCGGCGTGCGGCTCGCTGGCGAACTGGGCGTGGCCCATTTTGTCACGCATTTCACGTGAGACGATTTTCCCATCTTCGACGGTGACGACGACATAAAACGGGGCGCGACCAAAGTGTTGGCTGATGGTCACGCCGTCTTCAGATACGGCTGCGATTTTCATACTATTTCTCCTTCTGTGTGAATTTGGAAATCTTCTTACGACTCTCCTGAAAAAAGGTCTACCAACCACAAAGGGCACGAAGGACTCCAAGTAAGGCTAAAGATTTTTCGTGATTCACCGCAAAAGTGGAAATTTTGTTAATCCAAACCTTAAAATCCTTTGTGTACCTGGTGTCCTTTGTGGTTTTTTCAGAGGAGTCTTGAAAACTCTGCGACCGCCGCGTCTTAGCGGTGAGGATTTTCATTCAACTGCTGGTGAGCCGCAGGTTGAAAGCAAATACTTTTGAGCGCGCGACGCTATTTCTCCTTGCTGCCGCGCCGCACAACGACGATTTCCGCCATCGTCGCCAGGGCGATTTCGGCCGGTTCGCGGCCCCCCAGATTCAAGCCTATCGGGCCGTGGATGCGGGCTAACTCCGCGTCCGTGAATCCGGCTTCCCGCAACGCTGCCTGCCGCGCCGCCTGCGTGCGCCGGCTACCCAACAAGCCGATATAGAAAGCGCGACTGCGCAAAGCCAGACTCAAGGCCGGGACGTCAAATTTCTCGTCGTGAAACAGCACCGCCACGGCATAACCGGCATCCAATTGCTCCGGCGTGAAGAGGTCCTGCGGCCAACCCAGCCGCCGCTCCACGTTGGGGAAACGTTCCGGCGTGAGAAACGCAGCGCGTGGATCGGCGACGATGACCTGATACTCCAACGTGCGTCCCAGTTCGGCCAGCTTTTGGGCAATGTCCAGCGCGCCGAAGATCAAGAGCGTGGGTGGTGGCGCGGTGACTTCTACGTAGACTTTGCCCTGGAGATAGCTATGTGTTTCGGCGTGTGGGCCAGGCCAGACGGCGGCCATTGTCTCCAGCACGGCCTCTGTGAGGTCTGGCGTGCTCAATGCCCCCTGGACGGCGCCATCTTCCAGCCGCAGCAGGTGGAACGGCGTGTCGGTATCGAGTTGCGCAGCAAAGCCGACCACGCGCCGCGCCTGGACCTCGGCCAGCCATGCGTCGTGGAGCGACGTCCATTGCTCCACCAGGATGTCCACCGCGCCGCCACAGGCCAACGCAGGAACGAGGGGATCATCGCCCGGCCCGTACCACAGGTGGGCGCGCGGTGCCTGGCCTTGCAGCAGGGCTTCCATCTGCGCCAGGGCGTCGCTGTCAATGCAGCCGCCGCTCACCGATCCGGTCACTTCGCCCTGATCGGTCATCCCCATACGCGCGCCGGCCAACCGCAGCGCCGATCCTTGCACATGCACAATCGTCGCCACGGCGACATTACGGCCGGCCTCGCGCCACCGTGCAAAGGTTGCTAAAACCTCATCCATGCGGACCTCCCGCTGAAAATCCGTTGGGACGTTATTTTCATCCAACTACTGGCAAGAAGGTTTATCCCTGAGCCAGGGTAGGATAATCCACACCCAAAGCCATGCTCAACTGCAGACCGGCTTCCTGGAGTGCCGCTTTGGCCTGCGCCAGTGCCGCTTCCCGCGCCGCGATCAGCGGATGGGCAAAGACGCGCGTGCGCAAGGCGTAAAATTGCTCGGTGTCCTCACGGCTCAAGAATTCGCCGGCACGTTGCCGGGCCACTAACGCTTCGTACAAGGTTGTCAACTCTGCCTCCAGGGCGACGGCTTCCGGGTCGGCCTCAAAGCGCGCCACGGCCTCAAAGTAGGGCTGCATCACCGGCAGAGCGCGCAACGCAGCGCCAAAAGCCTCGGCTGCTTGCTGTACCTCCGGGGGTAATTCGGGGGAAGAAGATGTCGTCATCGCCGGCCTCACTTTCCGCAGCCGCAGCCGCGCCGCGCGTTGGCGGCAAACGGGACGCCCGCCGCCGCGCTAATCACCGCATCCACCGCAACCAGCGCCTCACGCAAAGCGCATTCGGCTGTCGCGTAAGTCTGCATAGGGGGCAACGCCAATAAATCGTGCTCCAAACCTTCCAGGCGTTCCTCTTCTTCTGCGGACCAATTGATAAAGAGTTGATTCTGCAACTCCTGTATGGCGCTTATCCGCTGTTGAATATCGGCATCGGCGTAGGCGCGCGCAGAAGCTTCCTGGTAAGCGCCGAATTCGGGCAGCGTGCGCAATGCGGTCACCAGCGCGTCGCTGGCTGCCGTGAGCGATGCAGGCAGATTGGTAACCGGCTGGGTCATCATCGAGTTGCCTCGCGGACATCGAAACGCGCCTGCACCGTGGCCGCGTCGGCAGGCTGAAGCGCGCCTTCTCGCACGGCTTCGGTCAGCGTCAAAATGGCGTCCACTTCGACGAGATAGACGGGGATGTTGGCTTCCGCCAGGAGCGCGTAAGCGTCAGGGGACAGCACACCGGTGACGACGGCATCCACCTGCTGCTCGACCAATTGCTGCGCCAATGGGACGTCGCCCGCTTCCGTTTCGCGATAGGGGTTGGGCCAGGTCTTGAAGCGGTTACGGTCATTCATAATCATCACGTGCATACTTTGTCCGAAGTTGGGGTCCAACCACGCGCCCAACCCAGGGCCTTTAGCTGTCAATGCAATGTTCATGCTATACCTCACACATAGATTTTGGGAAACAGTTTCCGATGCTGAAAGTGATGCAAAAATTATGCCAGGCTTTCTTCCTGGCATGATACACCGCAGCTCACGGTTGCAGCCTCTTCCGGCTTAACCCACGCACATTCGCCCAGCGTGCCATGAATGGTTTCGGCCATTTCCAGCAAAGTGTAGACCTCTGGGCGAGCGATGCGATAGCGCACATTCCAGCCTTCGCGGCGAAAACACACCAGCCCCGCCTCGCGCAGCAGCGTCAGTTGTTGGGAGATGTACGCCTGCCGCAAGTCCAGAGCAGCTTCGATGTCGCACACACACAGTTCCTGGGTCTCTAACAGACGGAGAATCGCCAACCGTTGTGGATGCCCCAACATCTTGAACAGCGAAGCCAATTCTTCGTTTATGGTAGAGCGTTTGGTGTCATCGTCATTTTGCATAAAACTACTCCTCCGCGCCAGTATCCTCTTTCAAAGCCGTGACTCTTTTGCGCGCCTTGGCAACGACGCGGTGTTGATCCCGTTGCGCGCGAATGTCGGCGATTTCGGGGAAGGTGATTGCTTCTGCCGGACAGAGGTTGGCGCAGGTATTGCACGCCGGAGAGCAATTATCGAAGCGCGCGACGACCGGGCGGCCCGAAGCAGTGTCCCAGTCATAAACCACGCGCCCACTACACGTGATGTAGCAGAGGCCACACCCCACGCATTTGTCGTAGTCCACGGTCGGTCCCCAGTGGACATCGTCGCGCGGGACGCCGAACCATTCCCCGTGAGCGTAATCAAGAATTTCACGGCCCAGTTTGTCTATGCCAATCACCGGCGGCTTTGCCATCCTACACCCCCCTTAATCATATTCCGATTTACGAATATGATTATAGGACGTTTCAGGGTCTTGTCAAGTTCACACGCCGGGCTTTGCCGTAGGCACGTGATCTGCCACTGCGGCCCGCAGGTGCGCCAGAATTTCTTCCGTGCGCAAGACTTTGCCCACCGCGATGACCTGCTCGTTGATGATCAACACCGGTGTGCTCAACACTTCGTAACGCAGTATCTCGTTCAGGTCACTGACCGATTGCAGGTTGACCGTGACGTGCGGCGCTTCTTTGGCGAACATGGTCACAGCCACTTGCGCGTGCCGCTTCAACATCTTGCATTTGGCGCACCCCGGCCCCAGGATTTTTACGTCAAGGTTCATGTTTTTTCCCTCATCAACTTGGCACAATCGTGCTCGAAACGACAGTCCACACCGTCGGGTCCTTTTTCAGGCGGCCCGATCCAAATATCCAAAAGCTCTCTGATGCGTGGATCGGTCAAAGTGTAGAAAACCGTCAAACCTTCTTTGCGGGCGCTCACGATGCCTGCATCGCGCAACTGTCGTAGGTGTTGGGAAATGTAAGGTTGAGGACGTTGAAGGAGTTTCTGTATATGTTGCACACAAATCTCTCGACCCCGCAGCGCGCACAAGATCTGCATCCGCACGGGATGCGATAACAATTGAAACACTCTGGCTACTTCCTGACAGCGCTCTGATGTTGCCATCGTTACCTCCTCGATCGTTTACTGACCCCACCGCGCCCGGTCGCGTAGCACCTCCGCCATTTTGTCCTCGACTTCTTCCACCGTAGGCACACGCTCTCCTTCCAGGAATTTGCCGCCGACGAAGCCCAACGGCACACCGCCGCCCGTCTTGTTGACCACTGTTTTCAACGCCGCGCATGGTTCTTCCTGCCAGGGGACGCCGCGCTCGAAGATGATGAGCCGCACGTCGTCTGGATGACGGCGCACCACTTCTTCCATCACTGCGATCAACTCCCGGCATTTGCGCGTTGGTGGACGCGCGATGAAGATCTCCAATTTTAGCTTCTCGGCCATGGTTCAACCTATCCAAATCGGAAAATTCCCCTATGCCTATCAGCAGATTATCGGTCGAAATCTGCTTAATCGGCTAAATCTGCTGACAAACAACGTGGGGTTGGTATATCTGCGTTACGCAATCCACAGGAAATACAGCCCCACGCCGATGATGATAATGCCGCTGACTTTTTCCAACACGTTCATCCAGCGGCTAAACGCCTGGAGTTGCTTGAGAAAGCCGGTAAACGTCCCCGCCAGCACAATGGGCACGCCGCGCCCCATTGCGTAGACGAAGAGCAGCGCCGCGCCGTAGACCAGCGCGCCCTGCTGCGCCATCACGTAGGTGAGGATCGCCGCCAGCACAGGTGTGGCGCACTGCGACGCCACCAGCCCCGACACCAATCCCAGGCTCAGCGCGCCGGGGATGCCGCGCAGGGTGATACGCTCGCGCAGCCGGCCCACGCCGGGGATTTCCGGCAACTCGAAGCCGGTCAATATCTGAACTCCAATAAGCAGACATACCGCGGCGACGATGTAATACCACACCCGCGACGTACCGCCGAACAGCCCACCCACCAGGGAGGCGATCAGTCCCAGACCCATAAAAGTCAACGCCAGCCCTGTGGCGAACGTCAACGAGAGGACGAAAGACCGCTGGCGCGTGAGTTGCGCCCCACCGCCACCCACGTAGCCGATGACCAGCGGGATCATCGCCACGTTGCACGGCCCAATGCTGGTGACGATCCCGCCCAAAAACGTAAGCAGAAACGCCAGCGGTGAGGCGTTTTGTAGCACTGTGGGATCAATCGTCATGGCGTTCCTCCGGCGGCCAGCCCCGCAAGTACTTCGCGCAGTTTCTCTGCCTGCATCACGCCGGTCGCGCCCTGACCCTGTCCGGTGCGATCAATGAAGATCAATGTGGGGATGACGCGAATCCCGGCGCGTTGTAGCAGGTTCTGGTTGGCGTCATCGTAGACGTTCACATCCACCAACGCCACCTGCTGCGCAAAATCCGGATAAACCTGTTCCACGATTTTGGTCATTTCAATGCATTGAGCGCAGGTGGTGGAGTGGAAGAAGGCGAAGACCGGCTGTCCCTCTTCCAGCAACCGGTCGAGATGCGCTTCCGGCAACTCGCCCGCACGCGGGGCCAGGGTATTGCTATCCGATGTCGTGGACGTTGCCAGTACCGGCTGTGGTGTGGCCAAGGCCGCCGATTCGCTATGGACGCCCAGCGTAGGTTGCGCCTTCGCGCTGGCTGAGTCCAACGTCGCGGGACGACTTTTCAACCACAGCACGCCGGCAATCAACACAATCACGCCCACGATTACCGCAATTTGCCAGGATGACAACGTTGGCGTAGTCGCTTGTTTTTTGACGCTGTGCCGCGCCGGTTTTTTCCCTGCCGGGGACGTTTTCTTCTTGCTCATCAGGAAGCCTCCATATCCGTTATACGATTCAAGGCGTGCCATGCTTTCTTCCCCCGCGAGGTGGGAATAGCTTTCTCCGCCAGGAACGTCAGGTGCTCAACGATAGCCGGCAGCCAGGAAGTTGGAAACCCCAGCGCGGCCTCTTCCATCTGCAAATCTGTCGCATCGCGGCAGCCGTAGCAGCCATACGTCAAATTCAGCCGTTGTTCCAGGTATGGCACAATCGCGCAGTCCACACATGTCGCTTGCAAGACGGCGGTGGAACTTTGCACCCGCGCGCCGCCGGTGGCGTGCATGTAGGCCAACACAATCCACATTAACGGTTCAACTTTGTCTTCGACGACCACCAGGTCCGGCACGCGCGTGGCTTGCGTCAAGGGGAACAGATGAATCCCCAACAGTTGATTGCGCTCCAACCGGGGCATCGCGGCGAACATTTGCCGTCCCACCGCCGGATCGGAGACGATGCCGAATCCAACCAGGCCCTGACCGGATTGCAGCCCCTCCGGCAGGGGGCGAAATCCAAAAGCAGCCGCAGCCGCCGGACACGCTAGGTTGGGACCATCGAGCCAGACATTGGCGCCGCGCCGCGCGCGCATCAAAGCCTGACAATACCGGTGCTTCAGCAAGGGGTACGCCTCTGTGGGTGCAGCGTCATCGGCGCCAACCCACCGCACGCCGACCGGCGCGCCGTCGAGTCCCAGGATTTCTATCATTTGCTGCGCCAAGACGGGTAAAGTATCCGCCACCAATTCCATCATAATTTACAACTCTCCTTTATCGCATTTTGTACGCATCCAACATCGAACGCGGGGGGAAGGTGATCGCTTTGGGCTTGCAGATGTTGGCGCACGAGCTGCACCCTATCACGCAGGCGAACGGATCGGCGACCCACACTTTGCCGTCTTCGGTGGGGGCCAGACAGTGAGTGCTGCACATCTTGAGACAGATGCCGCAACCATTGCACAGATCCTCGTTGACGGTAGGAAACCAGGGAATCGTTTCACGGGGATAGCCGCGCCACATGCCATAGCCGCGCTGCCGTGCCGGTACGCCGCTCTCCATCCGCGCCAGGTACGCCGCGTACTCCCGCTCCAGGGCCGCGGCAAACAAGTGCTGCGTGCTGGCGGGAATGTAGTTTTTCTGCTGGCGCACTCGCGCGACGATTTCCGCCCCCAGACCGGCGTCGCCCGGCTTGTGTCCCTCGGCGCGCAGCGCCTCCATGATCTCATCCAACCCCTCAAAACCTACAGGAGACCCATCCACAAGAACTTGACGATAACTGCCCATCCTATATGATCCTCCATTATTCTCGTTGGCCGTTAGTTGTCGCGCAACTCGATAGCCGCGCCACAACACTCGGTCACGCATAATCCACAGCCATCGCATAACGCATAGTCGAAGACAATCCTGCCGCCCAATGGCTCTTGCGCATCTTCAACATAACCAATCGCGCCGTGCGGACAGGCCGGAATGGCTTTGCAAATATCTCTTTGCGCCGGACACTTACGTTTAACGATGTAGGGTTTCATCGTTTTTCTCCTGATTTGCTTGTTTCGCCCATGTTGTCGCGTAGCAACGCCACGACGGCTTCTCGCACCCCATCTGGCGCAGCGACTTGCATCACCCGCGCCGGTGCTTCTGCCAGCGGCACGGCGGTCAGCGCCGTGGCGAGCCGCACCAACGCCGCGCCGCCATCCGTGAGCAATAAGTCGCCGCTCACCTGCGCGCTGCGGATGACGTCGCCTTCCAGTTCCAGCGCCAGCGTGACAATGCCTGAAGGGGTACGGGTCGCCTGCCGCGTAGCATAGACCCGCTGCTCCCCAAAATTCCAGGCGTCGGTAGCATATTTTTCTTGACACAAGTGCCCCGCTAACGCGCGTTCCTCGGCGGTCAGATCGCCCGGGGTCAGCGTGAGGTCGAATTCTGCCGCAAAATTAGCCGCAAACCGCGCCATGACTTCCGTGACCGGCACGGCGCGCCCCAACTCCCGGTCGAGCGACGTGACTCGCTCCTGAATCGTCGTGACGGATTTATCGGCAAACTTCAACGCCGACGGTCTGAGCGCCTGCCCCATCATGTCAAAGTCAATGTCCACCAGAAACGTGCCGCTATGTACAAAAGCGTCGTACCAGGCCATCTGTGCCGAGCCGTAGAGCTTGCGCCCGTTGACCGTGATGTCGTTGCGTCCGCTCACCGTCGCCGCGAGGCCGTAGTCGGCGCAGGTGCGCAGCACAGGCCGGGCGAACAAGTCAAAAAGCTCGGCGTCGCTCTGCGGGAACGTCCGGCGCGGGAAAAAGGCCGAGTAGCAGAAGCTGCCGACATCGTGGTAGACGGCCCCGCCACCGTTCATCCGCCGCACGATTTTGATGTCGTTGGCGCGGCAGAAATTCACATCCACCTCGGCCCAGGTATCCTGCGAGACGCCGACGAACACAGCACGGCGCACCCGCCGCAAGCGCAATGTCGGCGGGCTGTGCCCCTCGTCCAGCAAACGGGCAAGTGCCTCTTCCACCGCGAAGTGGTGGTGCGCGTCGGTTATCCCGTCGTCGAGCAAACGCCAGGTTGTCATCGGTAATAGGCGCAACGCGGACCTTTGCACTCCGGGTTACGCGCAGCGAACGCGCACCGCACCGTGACGGGCAAATCCAGCCCCAGTTCCGTCGCCAGCAACCGGGAAAGTGTCTCGAACGTCAGGTACACGCTCTGCTTGCAGCAGCGCGGCCCGCCTGCGGCAGCGACGGCCAACAGCGCCTCCGCCGTACCGCGCAAAGCCAGGGAGCGCTCGCTATCTTTAAGGTACGAAGCGCCCGTCAACACGGACAAGACCACGCCGACGCCCTCCGCCGCGCCGCACGCCCCGCGCGTGCCGCAAACGCCCAGCGGGATGTCGGCGGTGCGGCGCATGACGGCTTCCAACCGCTGCGGGCGGAATTCGATCGCGCCACGGTTCGCCAACGCCGTCAGCGCGACCGGCGCGACGAGCTGGTGGTGGTACGGACCGTGCATCACAAAGCCCGGATGCCCCATAATGAGATTGGCAATCGCAATCGGATCCGTCTCCTGCGTGCCGGCGCACACCCGGCGGATAAGCTCCGGCTGTTCGGCAGCCTGGCAATCGTCGCAGACGGCGTGCCCGTTCGGGCAGAGGTAGTAGACGGGCTGCATCTGCCCGCAGTACGAACAGCGGGCTGGCGTCTCGTCCGCCAACTCGATCAACTCCGCGCCGCAGATCAAACAGGGATAAGTCATATAGTCATTAGTCGAGTAGTCAAGTAGTCGGGTAGTCAGTAGTCGGGTAGTCGGGTAGTCAGTAGTCGGGTAGTCGAGTAGTCGGGTAGTCGGGTAGTCGGGTAGTCGGGTAGTCAGTAGTCGGGTAGTCATTAGTCGGGTAGTCGAGTAGTCAGGTAGTCAGGTAGTCAGTAGTCGGGTGGTCGGGTAGTCATTAGTCGGGTAGTCGAGTAGTCAGGTAGTCAGGTAGTCGGGTAGTCGGGTAGTCGAGTAGTCGAGTAGTCACATCGGCAGGTAGTCATTGATTAGATTCCGACTATGCGACTATCTGACTATCTAACTATCCGACTATCTAACTATCTGACTATCCGACTATCTAACTATCCGACTATCTGACTATCCGACTATCTGACTATCTAACTACTTGACGATAAAGCTTAACGGATTGTGTTGCGTCAACGCTTCCGGCAAGGTTTCCACGTAAGCGCGAATTTCATCGCGCACGCGGCGATAGTGCGAGAGCGCTTCCTCCTCGGTTTTGGCGTTGGCGGCCAATTTGGGCGGATCGTCGAAGCCGTGGTGGATGACGACCGCGCGCCCCGGAAAGACGGGGCAATTCTCCTGCGCGTGCCCGCAGACGGTGATGACGTAATCGAAGGGGATGTCCATCACTTCGCTGACGTGCTTGCTGCGATGCCCGGAGATGTCCACCCCTGCTTCGGCCATCACTTTGACGGCATGGGGATTCAGGCCGTGCGTCTCGATGCCGGCCGAATAAGCTTCGATCACGTCACCTTTCAAATGCCGCGCCCATCCTTCGGCCATCTGGCTGCGGCAGGAATTGCCGGTGCAAAGAAAGAGAATTTTCAATTTTTGAAGCTTGAGCGAGGTCGCGATCATGTTCACCTGCTAAGCGCGCAACCAACTAAGCGCGCAACCAACCAATAACTTCTTCTTTACCCGGCAAGCGTCCCGAGCACTTTACCGTACCGTTCACGACCAACGCTGGTGTACTGGCAATGGGATAGCTCATGATCTCGTTGATGTCGGTCACTTTGATAAAGGTCGCGTTCACACCTGCCGCAGCAGCCGCCTCGCGCGCAATCTGTTCCAACCGCTTGCACTTGGGACATCCCGTACCTAGAATTTTGATTTCCATGCCTGCCTCCTTAGAATGTTTAAGATTAACATTCAGCTATCAGCTCTGCTGAACGCTGATAGCTTCATTAACATAGATCGCTGAGTAAGACCAAACGGGTGTTATCTTCTACCGGGCCGATTGCCGTATCCAAATCTGAAATCGTTTGCGCGCCTCCTACATTGATGAGAAAGTCGCCGAGTAAGCTGCGCCGGTCTTTGGCGATGACGTCGCCCACCAACGCCGGCGCGGCCTGCGCCAGAGCGAAAACGACATCGCGCCACGTCGCATTGTCCGCCACGGTCACTCTGACTTCGCGCTGTCGTGCAATGGTATATACTACACCACTGGTTTCAAGAATAAGAGTCTTGCTCATCGCATCTGCCTCCTGTGAATTTCTTTGATTCTATCAGCAGATTTAGCAGATTAAGCAGATTTTTGTCTGCTTAACGTCATCTGCCTAATCTGTTTATCAGAAGTTATCTGGCAAACCAGCCAAAAATCAAGCCGGAGAGCGTGCTGAACACAGCCACCAGCCCCACATAAACCCACGTCTTTTTCTTGCCGATGATGGATTGCGTGATGAGAATGGATTGCAGGCTCAGCTCCGGGTCGGAGAGCAGGTAGGCCAGTAGCGGGCCGCGCTGCATCCCCAACGAGAGGAACGTCTGCGCGATGGGCACTTCCACC
>DAOSNS010000019.1:0-4662 GCA_035373625.1 Anaerolineae bacterium
ATCAGACTATTCTCAACAGTCCGGTAGTCGGGTGCTGCAATGAGACTATCTGACTGACGACTATCAGACTATTCTCAACAGTCCGGTAGTCGGGTGCTGCAATGAGACTATCTGACTGACGACTATCAGACTATTCTCAACAGTCCGGTAGTCGGGTGCTGCAATGAGACTATCTGACTGACGACTATCAGACTATTCTCAACAGTCCGGTAGTCGGGTGCTGCAATGAGACTATCTGACTGACGACTATCAGACTATTCTCAACAGTCCGGTAGTCGGGTGCTGCAATGAGACTATCTGACTAACGACTATCAGACTATTTTCAACAGTCCGGTAGTCGGGTGCTGCAATGAGACTATCTGACTAACGACTATCAGACTATTTTCAACAGTCCGGTAGTCGGGTGCTGCAATGAGACTATCTGACTAACGACTATCAGACTATTTTCAACAGTCTGGTAGTCGGGTGCTGCAATGAGACTATCTGACTGACGACTATCAGACTATTTTCAAGAGGGTTGGAGGAGTCCTGACTGATTACGCTGCGATTACGAAAAGATGAGTGAGATGGCGCGCCGTGGGTAAGCTCGCGTCGGCATCAATCCCCCAGGGCTGCGCGGGCGCGGCGACCAGCGGGAAGCCCAAGAGCCATACCAAAACTGGATGTTCGACTAAAAACCTGCGCACCTGGCACATTGAAACCAGGCCTTCATTGAGCTGCACCAGCGCCGTAGCTGCCAGGGCTGCATACGGAATCGTGGGCTGTCCCCAGTCACGGGTCAGGTCACGTTCGGGAAACTCCGCCCAGTGTAGCGGTCCGAGCAGCTCCAGGAGACGAAACGCGGTGGGGACGGTTTGAAACCGCCGCTGCAGATGAGCGCGCTCATTCCACTTCAGCGGGATTTGTAGACGTAGCACGGAGATTTATCCCCGTGCGGATACGGATCACTGCCCGATCATCGCCTGCCCGGGCGCCGCACATCCGATCACCGCGCGCCGATAAATCGGCGCGCCACCCCGCTTCAGCGGGATTTGTAGATGTAGCACGGGGGTTTATCTTAGCCCGATGGCTTATCGGTGGCCGTGGCAGATTTGAAACGATGGGGAAAAAACAGTCGGGGCATGCGGATTTGAACCGCAGACCTCACGGACCCGAACCGTGCGCGCTACCAAACTGCGCTATGCCCCGAACACCCGGCATTATACCGCACTTTAGACTTTTGACAAGCCTTGCCCTTTTGCCCGATGCTGTTATGATAGCCACATTTGTAACCGGAGGTGACAACGTGACGCTGTGGCAAGCTATCCTTTTGGGCATCTTACAAGGCGCGACCGAATTTCTGCCGGTGAGCAGCTCGGGACATCTGGTCATCATCCCTTACCTGCTCAAGTGGCCCGACCCCGGCCTGACATTGGACGCCCTTCTGCACCTGGGAACATTGGTGGCGATTGTGATTTACTTTTGGAAGGACCTGTGGCGTCTGCTGCAGGCCGCACTGCGTAGCCTGCGCCTGCGTACACTCGATGATCCCGATGCACGGCTGGCCTGGGCGCTTGTGGTGGCGTCCATCCCTGGGGCGCTCATCGGATTTCTGTTCGAGGATCAGTTCGAGAAGCTGTTCGGCATGCCCAAAGCTGTGGCGGGCTTCTTGCTCGTTACCGCCGCCTTGTTGCTGCTGGCGGAATATTTCTCCAGACGTGAGCGGCAGCTCACGCTGATGTCCTGGTGGCATGCCGTGTTGATCGGCCTGGCGCAGGCACTGGCCATTGCGCCGGGCTTGAGCCGTTCCGGCACAACGATTGCCGCCGGCCTGCTGCTCGGCTATCGGCGCGAAGAGGCCACCCGCTTCAGTTTCCTGCTCGCCGTGCCCATCGTGGCGGGCAATGGCCTGTATCAACTCTTCAAACTCTTCCACGGCGGCCTGGGGGTGGTTCAGATGCCGATCGTGGTCGCCGGTTTCCTTGCGGCGATGATCAGCGGGTATCTGGCGATTGCCGGACTGTTGATGTGGGTGCGCCGCCGCAGCCTGTGGGGATTTGCCGCCTACTGCGCCGTGTTGGGTACCCTGGTGTTGACCGGAGTACTGGGGTGAGCCGTTGGCCTGTCGCTGTGGTGATGGCGTTGAGCCTGCTGACGGCATGCACGGCCCCTGTGGCGCTCGTTCCCACGCCGACGCCGCTGCCTCCACCCGTCACGCCGCAGCTTGTACAGATTGCCTGCCCTGAAAATCTGATCCCCCTGATGATGGCACTCGCTTCAGCGTATCAGCGTGAAGCGCCGGCCGTGCAGCTTGTGGTCGTGGAGCGTGCGGACACACTGGCCTATCAGGCGCTTGTCAATGGGGATGTCGAGATCGCGGCGCTGACCTGGTTGCCCACGTCGCTGCCGGAAGCGGCATGGCGGGTCCCTTTTGCACGCGATGGCCTGGCGGTGGTGGTGAACACCCGCAACGGCTTACCGGGTTTGACGCTGGATCAATTGCGTCAACTTTTCGGCGGGCGGGTCGAGGATTGGGAACCCTGGGGAGGATTGCCGGGCGCACCACAACTCATCAGCCGTGAAGAGGCATCCGGCGACTTCCTCTTTTTTCAGGCGCAGGCGATGCGTGATGCGCGTGTCGCCTTGACGGCATTGCTCGCGCCCACCAGCGCTGCCATGCTCGACCATGTCGGCAACGATGCCCTGGCGGTCGGCTACCTTTCGACGGCATGGCTGAGCGGGAATGTGCGTGCCCTGACCATCGAGGGCATTCCGCCGGTGAGCGAGACCATCGCCGCCGGATTGTATCCCCTCTCCCGCGACCTGCAATTTGTGACACTAGGAGAACCACAAGGCGCCGCCCGTGACTTCATCCAATGGACGCTTGGCCCGCAAGGCCAGAACATCGTCGCGGCCCAACGTTTCACACCCCTGCCGGAGTAACCTCTCCCGCTCTCCTGCTCTCCCGCTCTCCCGCTCTCCCGCTCTCACGCTCTCCTCTTCCTCCTCTACTCCGCACCGTTGAAGAACCGGTAAACGAGCTGCCCGATGGTCGCAAAGGTCGGCGCACTTTCATCCCACACCAACCACTCCGGTTGATACAAATAGACAACCAGCACCAGATCGGTCTGCGGACCGTAAATCAGCGCAATGTCGGCGTGCGTCTTATCCGCCCAGCCGTGCTTATGGGCGACACGCGTACCGGCCGGCAACCCCGCACTCAACAGCGGATTGACCGTGTTGCGTTCCAGGCCGGCGAGAAGCGCCTGACATTCCTCCGTCGTGATTTGCCGGGGGTAGACCGCGCGCAAGAATCCGCCGCCCTTTGCCCCGTAATACAGCCCCTCCATCAGCAACCCCATTTCGAGAGGCGTGGTTTGCAGCAGGGGATCCGGCCGGGTGCGGCTATCTGGATTTGAGGCCGCGGCAATGTCCGGTGGGACTGTTGCGCCGGGGAGATTGTAGGGGGCGGCGATGAATGTATTGCGTAACCCCAGTCCCCACAGCATATCGGTCACACGCAACGCGCCGCTGTACGGATCGCCCGCGCCGATCTGGGTGAGCAGCGCATTGGCGACGGTGTTGTCGGTCTCGGCGAACAACGCATCAATCCGCGCGGTCGTGTTGGCGTCCGGCGCCGTATCGAGCATCGCGTACAGGCTGATGGCGATGGCGATCTTCAGCCCCCCGACGCCCGAAAAGACACTCTCGCAATTGTAGCAAAATTCCTGCCCCTGCCGTAGCCCTTTGGCGAAGATGCCCACCACACCGTCGAAATCGCGCAGGGCCACATCGAGTGCCTGCCGCAGGATTATGATGGAGGCTTCCGGCGCCGGTTCGATATCCACCACAAGGCGCACTACCCGATCTTCCGGCGCGGCGGCCAGGATTGCTTTGATCAACAAGGGCAGCGAGGCTTGAATGTTCAGCGTGGTGCCATCCTGCGGCGGACGGAACGTCCCGGCTTCTGGCAGCAGCACGGCACTCTGCGGCGGACGGTCATACTTCTGCGCCGCTCGCGCCAGAAAGGCATCCACACGCTCACGGGAATAGGTGACCACGGCGGACACTTCCTGGGCCTCCGGCTCATTGCGGAGCACTTGATCCATCAGGTAAGTGAGGAACCCCTGAACGCCGGTCCGTGCGACGAGCACCTTATCGAGGTTCTGGGCAGTAGCTTCCTCGTCAAGGGCTAATTCCACCATCTCCGGCAGCAAGAGCGGTGTGAGCTTATCGGCGTAGTAAACCGTGATGGGGCGGGTATACGCCAGCGCGATGGCATTGAGCGCTTGCTCGCGGGTCATGCCGCCCATCGGCAGCCCATTGATGGTCACCCCCGGCGGCAACATCGTTTGGCTCGATTTCCAGTTCGTATATAGCCACGCACCGCCCAGGATGATCACCGTCAACAGGAAGAAAACCGGCCATAGAATCCGGGAATGTCCTTGTTTCAAGCTAACCTCACTCACCCACTTCAGACCACTTTTAGAGGGTAAGGTAAGTATAACGAGGTTGATAAGTCCGTCAAATCTCTTGCGTCAGGGCCTCATCATGCTTGCTCCGAGGGGAACGCCAGCTCTGAGGGGAACGCCACCTTCGAGGGGAACGCTAGCTCTGAGGGGAACGCCAGCTCTGAGGGGAACGCCAGCTTCGAGGGGAACGCAACCTCTGAGGGGAACGCCA
>DAOSNS010000019.1:4762-74735 GCA_035373625.1 Anaerolineae bacterium
GCTCTGAGGGGAACGCCAGCTTCGAGGGGAACGCCAGCTCTGAGGGGAACGCCAGCTCTGAGGGGAACGCCAGCTCTGAGGGGAACGCCAGCTTCGAGGGGAACGCCAGCTCTGAGGGGAACGCCAGTTCCCCGTTTTTAGAAGAATGGTGAAGCCCTATCTCTTGCGTTTTTAGACAATGACAGAAACCGGGCTATAATAACATGTGAAAGAATACGGACTTTCTTTTCAATCTGTTTCATCCGTTGACATTTTCAAGGGAGTTGACTTGATGGAAGCCTCTATCGAACAAATGTCTTTTGAAGCGGCCTTGACCGAACTGGAAGCCATCGTGGAGAAGCTGGAAGATGGAACGCTCGACCTGAACCAAACCGTCATCTTATACCAGCGCGGGCGGGCGTTGGCAGCGCGCTGCCAGCAACTTCTGGACACGGTCGAATTACAGATCCAACAGCTCACTCCCGCCGGCGTGGATGAACCTATAGCCACAGCTTCAGGGGTGTAGAAACGGACGGGTAACGCTCAATGTACCTTTCATGCCTGGTAAAAGGAGGTTCGTTCCGATGGGATTTGAATTCCTGCCCTATCTCTTAACCGCGATCCCCGGCACGGTTGTCTATCACCTGCTTGTCCTGTTAGGCTTATTGTCGGCGGCGGGGATTGTCCTCACAGAATGGCGACACACCCACAACGAAGACCTCAAACCCTATATCATCGCTTTAGGGGGCGTGATGGCGGTCCACTTGCTGTCGGCGTTGCTGGCACCGTTCCACTTTCAGACAGATGCCCTGATGGCGATCATCAGCGCGCCGTTTCTGTATGCTGGCGAGCTACTTTCGATTTTACTGCTGGTGTGGGGATTGGGATGGCCGATCTGGGAACGTCGGAGGAAGACACTTCTCGTTGGGGTGTTCCTGGTATGGGGCGTGTTGCTTATCGGCGCATCGCTCCTCTGGTATAAAGAGGCTCTGCATCAGCCTTTGACCTACAACATTCACTCCTGGCAGGTGCCGATGTGGTATGCCCTCTCGGCTATCGCTGCTTTTGGGGGAGTTTGGATTCTTCTCCGTGCCAGAGCGCAAGGTGTTATTGTCTCCACGACGTTGATTCTATTACTCTTGGGGATCGGCGCTCTGCTGGGATTGCTTGGCTCACAAGTGTTGGGTCCCCCCTTGCCTGCCGGCGAGGGGTGGGGACGGCTATGCGCCTTGATCGGCTACCCCTTCTTTGCCATTTTGCTTTACCGCTCTGCCCTGCAGGATTTAGCCTCTTATCGTCAGGACCTGCACGATCTGAGCGAAGAAGCATTGCGGCAAAGCCAGGAGTTGCTGTTCCTCATCGAAGCCACGCGCTCTATCGGCGAACGCCTGGACTTGCGCGGCATGCTCGAACAAGTCGCCGACAGTGTGGCGATGGCCTTGCGCGCCGATGCCGTTGCCATCCTGTTGACCGATGAGGACGATCCTGAAGTGTTGCATCTGGCAGCTTTGTATCGCACCCTGGGAGGGAGGACGGAAGTTCCCCAGCGAATCCTGCTCAAAGATTATCCCAATCTCAGGTTTGCTCTGCGCAAACAACAACTGATCTTTGGCCCCGAGGAAGAGATTGTACAGTTGCGCACACTTTTTGAGCTACTAGGAGCAACAGAAAGAGGCCCGCTCTTGATCCAACCCTTAGCGCGTCAGGAGCGGGTGACCGGCGTACTGGTAGCCTACAACGCACCGACCAAGCCACAATTCACCTCTGAACAGGAAATGTTGGCGATGACGATTGCCGTACAGATTGCCAGCGCGGTTGAAAACCATCGTCTATACTCGGCGGTGACGGCGCAGGCGCAAGAGCTGAGCCGCTTGCTTAAAGTGCGTGAGGCTGAATTGCGCCGCGAGGATGCCATTCTGGAAAGTATGGCCGAAGGCATCCTCGTCATAGATGCGCGGGGATGCTTTATTGTGCTCAACCAGGCAGCCGAACGCATCCTCGGTGTACGCCGCGAAGAAGTACTCGGAAAGTCGGTGCGCGAAGTCCTCTCTATGCCCATGTTGAAAGGCGAATTCGATCCCGATAGCCTGCTCAACTTAAGTCAGCCTTTCGAAACGATGTTTAACCTGGGTGAGCAGCGTATCCGCATTAATGCGGCGCCGGTTCTGCTGAAGAACGTCGAACGTCTGGGTGTGGTGGCTATCCTGCAAGATGTCACCCGTGAATACCTGGCCGAACAGTCGAAACGTGAGTTTGTGGACAGTATCTCCCACGAATTGCGCACCCCCCTCACGGCGATCAAAGGCTACACCGAGTTAATGCTTTCCGGTATGGCCGGTGCACTGCCGCCGGCCTTTGAACAATTCCTGAGCGTTGTCCGTGACAATACAGTGCGGATGGTTTCGCTGACCGATAACTTGATCTCTGTTGCAGAGATTGAAAAGGGCCGGGTGGGGTTACATTACCAACAAGTGGACGTGCCTGCCCTGTTGCGCGATCTGGTCAGCCATTACCGCGAGCGCATCGAGGAGCGCGTGTTGACGGTGGATTTGGATTTGCCGACCGATTTACCCCTTGTTGAGGTTGATCCTAATCGCCTGCGGCTCATCATGGATAATCTGCTGAGCAATGCGATCAAGTTTACGTATCCCGAAGGCCGGATTACCTTAGGATGTCGGGCGATCTACGGCACCTTAGGGCAGCCGACTTATTTCTCGATATGGGTCTCCGATACCGGCGTTGGAATCCCGCTGGAAGAGCAAGGGCTGATCTGGCAGCGTTTCTATCGTGTGGACAACCCCTTAAGTCTTGAAGCCGGTGGCCTGGGAATCGGATTGACCATCACCAAAGCCCTGGTCGAAGCGCATGCCGGGCGCGTTTGGGTGGATAGCACCCCCGGTCAGGGGAGCACGTTCACGGTCCTTCTGCCCATCAAGCGTGGACAGGATGTGTCCGAAGATCTGGAGGTGGCGGTGTGAGCCGACGTCCGCGCAGCGCCTCTGTCACCATTTGTCATCAGGACGGCACGGCTTTGCCGTTGCGGGTGCGCCGTTGTGACACCTTCCTGTGTCGCCTGCGCGGCTTGACCTTTCGGCGGTCTCTGCCGGCAGATGAAGGCTTGTTGTTCGTCGAGCGTGCCGAAAGCCGGGTAGGAACGGCGATTCACATGTTTTTCGTTTTCTTCGACATCGGCGTCGTGTGGCTGGCGGCGGACGGCACGGTAGTGGATGCACAACTGGCCAGGCCATTTCGTCCCTACTACGCGCCGCGTGCGCCGGCCCGCTACTACCTCGAAGGCCCGCCGGCTCTGTTGACGTGGGTATCTGTCGGTGAACGGCTCATCATCCGGCAGGAACCGGCATAAGGTAACTCCGATCATGGCGTCGTTTCCCTCCGTCCGTATCGTGGCGTCCCCCCTTATCCGGCGTTGCGTATTCCTGGGATTCGTGCTCCTGGGGATGTTGGTTTTGACGTCCCCCGTTGCGCTCGCGCAAGCAGACCTCCCGCCTTCTACCTGCATTGTGCAACCGGGAGATACCCTGGCGTCCATCGCGGCGCGCTTTGGCACCGATGTCCCGACCTTACAACATCTTAACGCGCTTCAGGATCCGCGCCATGTCTACGTCGGACAAACCTTATCCTTACCGGATAATCCTGCGACCTCATGGACGGCTTATTCCGTGGCCCTGGGCGATACGCTTTTCTCGCTGGCGCAACGTGCCGGGCTGCCGTGGGAAGTTGTCGCGCGGGCCAACCGGCTTATCCATCCAGGACAATTGCGGCCTGGGCAGACGCTTTACTTACCTGATCTGGCGTCTACGAGTGTTCTGACCCTGGCGACGCCGGCGGATAGCCGCATTGCCCTGGCGTTACGCCATCATATCGCTTACTGGGACGTCCTGCGCCTGCACCCTGAGCCACTCTATGCCGGCGCCCCCTTCTCAGCCCCCGGCGCTGCGTCGTCGCCGCTGCTGCCGTATCCCCTCACCGCGCTGCGGCTGACGGGGCAACCGGTCGCGCGTGGACAGACGGCGATCCTGATGCTCGAAACAGCCGTACCGGCGACGTGTGTCGCCGCTTACCTGGATGTGACCGTGCCGTGTTACGCACAGGATGACACGCACCTGGTTGCTCTGCTGGCCATTCCGCCACTGCTGGAGCCTGGCCCCTGCGATGTCGAACTGCGGCTACAAACCCAGGCGGGCGAGACGGTAGTGGTGGCGCCGCTCATTGTGGCAGCGGGACGCTACGATTATGAGCGCATTGACTTGCCTGCGGATCGGCAATCCCTGCTCGACCCGACACGTTCGCAGCAAGAGCGTGTCAAAGTGGCGGAGCTGCGCACCTTGCGTTCCCCGGAACGCCTGTGGGAATTTCCTTTTCGATACCCCATTCAGGCGTCGGTAAGCTCTTATTACGGCTCACGACGCTCGTATGGCTACGGTTTCGGCAGCTATCACGAGGGCACCGACTTCCGCGCCGAGGTTGGCGCGCCGGTCTATGCGCCGGCGTCGGGCGTGGTAGTGCTGGCGGAACCGCTGGTGGTACGCGGCAAAGCCATTGTGATTGATCACGGGTGGGGCGTTGTGACCGGTTACTGGCACCTTTCGCGTATTGATGTGACGGTGGGGCAATCTGTCACCCAGGGCGAGATCATCGGCGCCGTCGGCAACACCGGCCTCTCTACCGGTCCGCACCTGCACTGGGAACTGTGGGTTAATGGGATGTCGGTCAGCCCCTTGCAGTGGATATCGGGGCTTGCGGATGCCGGTTTGGATCGTCAACACCAGGAAAGGGACTATCTGAGGGAGCAATGACCAATGCCGTTAAAGGATTTTCACCGTGAAGGATGGGACATCCGTTACTTTGAACGTGTGACTTCGACCAACAACCTGCTCTTGGAGGCGGGGCGTCAAGGTGCGCCCGAAGGTCTGATATTTATTGCCGATGAACAAACTGCCGGACGGGGACGGCTGGAGCGGCGATGGGTATCGCCGCCGGGAACCTGTCTGCTGATGTCGTTGCTCTTTCGCCCGGCGGAACCGTTCACCGATCACGCGCCGCGTCTCACCATGCTCTGCGGGCTGGCCATAGCCGACGCCGTCGCCGAGGTCACCGGCATTGCCGTACAGCTTAAATGGCCCAACGATCTCATCATCACGCGCGCCGGCGTGTGGCGCAAAGTCGCCGGTATGCTGAGTGAGGTGGAAAGCGCGCCGGACGCCTTGCCGTTTCTGGTCGTTGGCATCGGCTTGAATGTGAACGTGCCCGCCGCTGCCTTGCCCGATCTTGCCCCTAACGCGACGAGCCTGTTGGTCGAAGGGGGGCAGCCGGTCGAGCGGGTCGCGCTGCTGGACGCTTTCTTGCGTCATGTGGAAGCGTATCGCACTGCCTGGCGCCGTGGTGACGATCCTCTGTCGCTGTGGCGTGGGCGTCTGGCGTGGTTGGGGGAGATCGTTCAGGTGCAGACCCCGACAGAAACCGTTACCGGTGTCGCCGAGGACGTGGACGACACCGGCGCGCTGTTACTGCGACTCCCGGATGGACGGCAGCAGCGTTTCCAGGTGGGCGATGTAAGCCTGCGGGTTTGATTTTTGTAAGAACGGGCTATAATCAACTTGTCCGTGCTCTAATCCGTGGTCTAATCCGTGGTCTAATCCGTGGTCTAATCCGTGGTTTAAGTTCAAATGATTCTCAAGGGAGCAATTTATGCGTTATATAGTGATCTCCGATATTCACGGTAACTTTCCCGCTCTCCAGACGGTCTTGTTGGATGCGCAGCCTTTTGACGCGGTACTTTGTCTTGGCGACCTCATTGGCTATGGACCGAATCCCAATGAATGTGTCGAGCGCGTCCAGGATTTCCCTCTCACCTGCATTGTGGGGAACCACGATTGGGGCGCGATTGGACGTGCCGACTTACTCATCTTCAACAACGATGCCCGCCAGGCACTCTACTGGACCCAACATGAGTTATCCTCTGAAAACCGCAACTTCATCGCCGACTTGCCGACGACCGTGCAGATGGATGATTTTCTGCTCGTCCACGGCAGTCCTCGTGAACCGATCTGGGAATATCTGGTTGACGTGCGCTCGGCCAGAGAAAACTTCATGGCGCATAATTTCAACATAGCGCTGGTCGGCCACACCCATTTGCCTTTGGCGTTGGAATGGCTCGAAGACAACCGCCAGGCCAAGATTCTCTTGCCCGATTGGGAAGTCCCGCTGCCGTTGACCGGGCGGCGTTTGATCCTCAACCCGGGCAGCGTGGGACAGCCCCGCGATGGCGACCCGCGGGCCAGTTACGCCATCCTTGACACGGCGCAGATGACCTGGGAATTCCGGCGTGTCGCCTACGCCGTGGAGATCACCCAGGAACGCATGCGCGCTCGCGGCCTGCCGCAACGTCTCATTGACCGTTTGCAGTTTGGCCGCTAATTGGGTGTTTCACCCGGTCATCATCGCGCTGATGGAACTTTGATACCTCCCTCAACGTCTTGATGATAGACTGAACTGAGGAGGAGATCTATGAAATATAAACTGATGGTTCTATGGCTTGTTATCACCCTGGTTTTTACCGGTTGTGCAAAGGCTACCCCGCAAGTTATGCCGACGTTGGCGCCGGCTATGGAAGACAACCGGGCCAGTTATGATGGAGCGACTGCTTCAAAGAGTGCCGGTGGGGTAGACTCTGCGGCCTGGACCGGGGAAACGCAACCCAAGATGATCGTTTACACGGCTGACCTTTCCCTGGTCGTCAAGGATTCCGGCGTTGCCCAGGAGGAGATCACCCGGCTGGTCGAGGGGGTGGGGGGCTACGTCAGCAACTCCAGCAGCTATACCTATAGCGGCGGCCTGCGGCGCATCACGCTCACCCTGCGCCTGCCTGCCGACAAGTTTAACGATGCGATGCAGGCGTTGCGCGATATGGCGGTGGAGGTTACCCAGGAGAACATCGGCACGCAGGATGTGACCCAGGAATACGTAGACCTGGAATCCCGTCTGCGCGCACTGGAGGCCAAGGCCAGCCGCCTGGAAGAACTGATGAAAAAGGCCGAGGACACCGAGGCCGTGTTGGCCGTCTACGAGCAATTGAGCCAGACGCAGATCGAGATCGAGCAGACGAAGGGCCGCATGCAATACCTGGAGCGCTCCGCGGCGATGGCCACGATCACCGTTACGCTCACGCCCGACGCGCTTTCGCAGCCGATTGAAGTGGCCGGATGGCGGCCGGCAGGCATTGCCAAGTCGGCTTTTGAGGCGCTGATCAAGGTCTTTCAATTCTTGATCGGTGCGCTGATCTGGATCATCATCCTGATCATCCCGGTGTCGCTCTTCATCGGTGGGGTGCTGTACCTGTTTGGCAAAGGCTTACGACTCGTCTTTGGACGTCGCAAGCGCGCCCCCAAGACACCGCCCACGCCGCCCGCTGCTTCACCATCTGTTTAAATCCGTTGACACCCAAACGCACGCGGCAGATGGACTGATGAACATCTGCCGCGTTGTTTTGTCTATCTTTACCCTATCTGGTAATTCGGTGGTTCTTTGGTGATGATGACATCATGCGGGTGGCTTTCGATCAGCCCGGCGTTAGTGATGCGTGTGAACTGTGCCTTTTCGCGTAGCTCTTCAAGGCTGGCTGCGCCCGCATAGCCCAGGCCGGCGCGCAACCCGCCGACCAATTGGTAGATGTAGTCATGGAGCGGCCCTTTGTAAGGCACACGCCCCTCGACGCCCTCCGGGACGAGCTTGCTGCTGCCCCCTTGACCCGTGCCGTAACGGTCGCGCCCGTAGCCGCGCATCGCGCCCAGGCTGCCCATCCCGCGATATTCCTTGAAGCGCCGCCCATCGTAATAGACAACCTCACCGGGGGCTTCATCCAGCCCGGCGAGCATGCTGCCCAACATCACCACATGCGCCCCCGCCGCCAGCGCCTTGACAATGTCGCCGCTGTACTTGATGCCGCCATCCGCGATGATGGGAACGCCGTAGGGTTTTGCCGCCACCGCGCACTCGTGGATGGCGCTGAGTTGCGGCATCCCCGCGCCGGCGATGATGCGCGTTGTACAGATGGACCCCGCGCCGACGCCCACCTTGATCACATTGGCTCCGGCCTTGATGAGCGCTTCCGTGCCTTCTGCCGTCACCACATTCCCGGCGACGATCGGCAGGTCGGGCCAGTAATGGCGGATGCGTTCGATGGCGCGGATCACGCCCGCAGAGTGCCCGTGCGCCGTATCAATCACGACGAGGTCTAATCCTAGCGGCACCATCAACCCCAGCCGCTCTTCCAGATCTGTGCCGACACCTACTGCCGCGCCGACCACCAATCGCCCTTGTGGGTCTTTGGCAGCATGGGGATAGTCCTGTGCCTTTTGAATATCCTTGACCGTGATCAGCCCTTTAAGCACGCCATCCTCGTCCACCAGCGGCAGCTTTTCGATGCGATGCTTGTGCAGGATGCGCTTGGCCTCTTCCAACGTGATGCCGATCGGCGCGGTGATGATGTCCTCTGCCGTCATAAAAGCCGTCACCGGCTGATCGAAGTCCTTCTCATCCACAAAGCGGAAATCCCGGTTGGTGATGATGCCCACCAGATGCGCGTTTGCGTCCATAATCGGCACGCCGCTGATGTGGTACGTGGACATAATCTCCTCGGCCTCTCCCAGTGTGGCCGTCGTCGGCAGGGTGATGGGGTCCACGATCATCCCGGACTGCGAACGTTTGACCTTGGCGACTTCGGCAGCCTGATCCTGGGGGGACAGGTTGCGGTGGATAATGCCCATCCCGCCTTCGCGGGCGAGCGCGATCGCCAGTGGCGCTTCGGTGACGGTGTCCATGGCCGCCGAGAGGATGGGGATGTTCAGGGTGATGTGCGCCGTCAACGACGCGCTGATGTCGGTTTGATCGGGCAACACTTCCGCGTAGCCGGGGACGATGAGCACATCGTCGAAAGTCAAAGCCTCGAACTTATTGAAAATCGTTTCATTCATCAGATTCACCTCCTTAATGCTGTACTGGTCACGCAAGGCCCGAGGCACCTCGCGGCGTATGTGGGCCAGGTGGAATAAATTTGACCCATCATACCAGAAGCGCGATGAAGCGCAACTGTGGAGACATTAAACCTTAAAAATTATGTAAACTTAATCTTGTACTGTCAAAATATGTGCGATATTTAGATTTGACGAATTAGTGCTTACGATTATCATAATCGTCAGCATTAAATCTCCAATTTATTTTAGGAAAGGAACTCAGATGGACTCAATTCTTGGACACATCGTATACACCGGAACGAACGTACTTCAGAACGTCTATGTCAATATGGACGGCGCCGTTATCTCCGACGTTACCGCAAAACCGGCGGGGACGTTGGTGGGCGAATATCCCGTCATCACGCCGGCGTTCATTGATGCGCACAGCCACATCGGCATGATCCGCGCCGGCGAGCCATCGGCAGAATCGGAGGCGAACGAGCGTATGGATTCGATGCTCGCCCATGCCGACGCGCTGGATTCCGTGCAGATGGACGATCAGGGCTTTGTGGACTCTGTTGAGGCCGGCGTGCTGTACTCGTGCGTGGTGCCCGGCAGCGGCAACATCATCGGCGGGAACTCCGCCATCATCCGCAACTACGGCAAGAACACCAACGCCGCCTTCATCCGCCGCGCGGGCATCAAAGCCGCCTTTGGCTACAACCCGATGTCCACCCGTGAATGGAAGGGTACGCGCCCCTTCACCCGCATGGGCGCGCTGGCGATCCTGCGCGCCAGGCTGCACGACGTGCGCCAGAAAATGGCGAAGGAAAAAGCCAAAGAAGACGCCGATGTCACCTACAACGCCGAAGAGACCGTCCTCAAGGCGTTGTTGGAGGGTCAGGAGCGTCTGCGCGTCCATGTCCACAAGAGCGACGACGTTGCGGCGTTGCTGCGTTTTGTGGATGAGTTCGGCCTGAAGGTCACGGTGGAACACACCTGCGACGTGCATGAGGTGGAAATCTACCGCGAACTCAAGGCGCGTGGCATCCCCGTCATCTACGGACCGATGGACACGCTGGCCTACAAAGTCGAACTGAAGCACGAAAACTGGCGCAACATCAAGTACTTGATCGAGTCTGGCGTGGAGTTCGGCTTGATGACCGACCATCCGGTGATTTTGCAGAAGATGCTGTTCTTCGAGCTGCGCTGGTTCCTGCGGATGGGCTTCAGCAAGCAGCAGGCGTTGGAGATCATCACCCGCAAGAACGCAGAAATCCTCGGCATCGCCGATATCCTCGGCACGCTCGCGCCGGGCAAGTGGGCGTCATTCGTCGGCTGGAACGGCGATCCCTTCTCTCTGGAGAGTTATCCGCTCGCCGCCTACGGGGAAGGTAAGCTCGTCTACCAGGAAGCGTGAATACGAATCATGAATCATGATTCATGATTCATGATTCATGATTCTCACAGGTCCGTCTTTACACACGAGCCACCCGGCAGGAATGTTCGCCGCCTGCCGGGTGGTTGCGTCCAGTTCGCAACTCCCGCAGATGCCCAATCCACAGCGGAGATGCGCTTCCCACGAGAATTGGTGCGGTAGACTGTGTTCCTGGCACAACCGCGCCAATGCTGTCAGCATGGGAACCGGCCCGCAGGCGTAGACGCAGTCTGGGCGGCGCGCCGTAATTGCCGCCTCAACTGCCCGTGTAACCAACCCGCGTTCGCCAAGCGTACCGTCTTCGGTAGTAATATGCAACTTGTCAACGGATTGAACGGACGAAACGGATTCCATCTTCTCTAATCCGTTAAAATCCGTTAAATCCGTTGACAAAAATGCTTCCGCCAACAGCACATCCTCCGCCGTCCGCGCGCCGATGCAGACTTCCACGGTATGCCCGGCGGCGAGGGCCGTCCGCGCCAGAAAGAGCAGCGGCGCGACGCCATACCCGCCGCCCACGAGCAGGTGATGCCGTCCGCGCAGCACAAAGCCCTGTCCCAGCGGCCCGCGCACCCACACCCGGTCGCCCACGCGCAACCGGTGCAGCGCCTCGCTGAACGGCCCTACCGCGACGACCATCAACGCCAGCGGATCATTGCCCGCGATGCTGAACGGCTTCTCACCCACGTCCGGCAACCACGCCATCACGTATTGGCCCGGCTGCGCCTCAGGCAGTGGTTTGTCGAAGACGAACGTCTTCGTGCGGTAATTCTCAGTACGGATGTTTGTAATGACGAAAGTTTGGTGCATAATTTCCTCGAAGATACAACTTTACACTAACGCTTCCGGCGGATCACAATCCGCCGGTCACGCAATGCCGGATTGTAATCCGGCGCAAGTATTTGTGTGTTGGCGGAAAACTATAGCGCAAGGCCACACAACTCTGCCAACGTCCTGTAGCCTTCCTGCGCCATAAATGCCGCCAACTCCGCTGCGATCTCGCCCAGCGCTTCGACGCCGCGCGTCCACACCGCCGACCCGACGCCGACGGCAGTTGCCCCGGCCATCAGCATCTCCGCCGCATCGCGCCCGGTGGTGACGCCGCCCGTCCCGATGATGGGGACGCGCACCGCGCGCGCGATCTCGTAGACGCAGCGCAGCGCGATGGGCTTCAGCGCCGGCCCGGAGATGCCGCCGACGCGGTTAGCAAGCACCGGACGGCCTGCCTCGGCGTTGATGAGCATCCCCGGCATCGTGTTGACCGCGGTAATGGCGTCGGCCCCGGCTTCGACGGCGGCGGCGGCGATGCGCCCGATGTTCGGCACGTTCGGCGCGAGCTTGACGCTGATGGGGATGTCGCCGGCGTTGCGCTTCACCGCCTCTGTGACTGCCGCCGCACTCTCGCAGGTTGCGGCGAACGGTGTTCCGAACTCGTCGGCGACGTTGGGGCACGAGATGTTGACTTCGATGAGGTGCGGGCGCGCCGTCGCGATGATGCGCGCCACCTCGCCGAACTCCGCCACCGTCCCGGCGAAAATGCTGGCGATGAGCGGCACGCCGAGCGGTTCCAGACGCGCGCGCGCTTCCGCCAACATCCGCGCCTCCTCTTCCGCGCCGGGATTACTCAATCCAATCGCGTTGATCAAGCCGTGGCCCCACTCCACTGCGACGGGGTTGGGATGTCCGGCGCGTGGCGTCGGCCCGCAGCTCTTCGCTGTGACTGCCCCCGCACCCGCGCGTGCGACCCGTTCCAGCACATCGGCGCTGGTGCCGAGGATGCCGGAGGCGAGCACGATGGGGTTGCGCAGCGTTAAGCCAAGTAAATTACATGTGAAATCGGGCGTCACTTCTCGCTTATACCTCCATCCACAACCGTTCGTTGAACATCGTGAAGCCTTCGTGGGCAAAGAAAGCTTGCGCTTTCTCGTTGAAGAACCACGTGTCGAGCGCGACGGTGCTGATTCCCTGTGCTTTGGCGAGGTCGCGCACGGCCGGATGAGCGCCGCACATCCACGTTCAGCGCCGAGATGCTATCAACATCGGCCATAGTCGCCAAACATATCTCCATATCCCCTTCTCCCTGGCAAATCATGATTCATGCTGCCAGATAGCGTTTCACTTCGTCGTACATTGTGTCAGCAATGCAGTTTTCGTCTCGCAGCGTGTCGAGAATCTGGTTGAGGGTGAGGAGGGCGTGCAGGCGCAACCCCTTTTCTGCCAGAGCCGCGCCCCCGCCTTGTTCTCGATCTACAAGCACGACCACATCTTGTATCTTGAGTCCTGCATCCTGCATCGTTTGGACCGCCGTGACGATGCTCCCTCCACTGGTGACGACATCCTCGATGACGAGTGCAGTTTGCCCCGGCTCGAACATGCCTTCGATGGCCTGCCCCGTCCCGTGCGTCTTGACCTCCTTGCGCGGGTAAATCATTGGGCGTCCCAATTGCAGTGCGGCGGCAGCGGCAGTGGGCAGCGCCGCATAGGGCACGGCGGCAATGCAATCGAAGCTCAGGCCGCTGATCACATCGGCGTAGGCCGCGACGACGCGCCGGAACACGTTGGGGAACGAAATCACACGCCGCAAATCCACGTAAATCGGCGATTTCTTCCCTGACGCCAGCGTGAACTCACCGAACTTGACGCAACCGGCTTCGTATAACGACAAGATTAACTCAACGGATTTAGCGGATGAAACGGATTTTTTCTCTCCCATCCGTTCAAATCCGTTCGATCCGTTGAGGATGTTTTCCCGCTGTCGGTTGATTGCGTCGCGCAATTCTTGCGCTGCTGCACGCGGATTTGCCGCGTAGAGGACAGCCCGCGAAACCGGCACGATCACGCCGCTGCCCTGCGCGTCCAGGCCGGCGCTCAACGCGGCCTCCAAATCGCCGCCCTGCGCGCCGACGCCGGGCGCGAGAATCCACCGGTCGGGGGCGAGTGTGCGCACGGTGGCCAGCGCCTCCGGTTGCGTCGCGCCGACGACGAACCCCAGGTGCGCCGCGTCGCCCCAGGTTTGCGCCTGTACGGCGATGTGCTCGAAAAGCGGCGGAATGCCGTGCTGCTGCACTTTCGCTGCCGAGGGATTAGATGTGAAGTCCAGGACAAAGACCGCTTTGCCGGGGTACGCAAGGAACGGCGCGATGCTGTCTTGTCCCAGGTACGGGTTGACGGTGACGGCATCGGCGTTCAGTTCATCGAAGACGGCGCGGGCATAGGCTTTGGCCGTGCTGCCGATGTCGCCACGCTTGGCGTCGAGCAGCACCGGCACGTCGGCAGCGTGGCATGCGGCAATCACCTCGCGCAGCGTGTCCCACCCTGCCGCGCCGTATTGCTCGAAAAACGCGCTGTTGGGCTTGTAGCAGCATACCAGATCGGCAGTCTGCGCGATGATGTCCAGACAAAACGCCCGCACCCGTTCTACCGTCGGCACATTCGGTAGAAAATCTACCGGAAATTGCCCCACCTCCGGGTCCAATCCTACGCACAACAACGAGTTATGCCGCTTTATCGCATCGTTCAACTTTTCCATAAAACTCTTAGTCATCTTTCCCTCCCTTGATGGACAGGCATCGGAGCTGTTCGGCCGTTTTCACAGCCGATACCCCGCAACCCGCAACCAGCCGCCAGCAACCAGCCACCAGCAACCAGCCACCAGCCACCAGCCACCAGCCACCAGTAACCAGCAACCAGCCACCAGCAACCAGTAACCAGCAACCAGCCACCAGCAACCAGCCACCAGCAACCAGTAACCAGTAACCAGCCACCAGCCACCAGTAACCAGCCACCAGCCACCAGCAACCAGCAACCAGCCACCAGCAACCAGCCACCAGCATCCTGCTACGCCTTCCCCAACACCGCCGCCAGCAGTGCCATGCGCACGTACATCCCGTTTTTCACCTGGCGGAAGTAAGCGGCGCGCGGGTCGTCGTCCACGCGGTAGTGAATCTCGCCGACACGCGGCAGTGGGTGCATCACGACCATATTCGGCTTGGCGCGTGTCATCAGCTCCGGCGTGATTTCGTAGCAATCCTTGACCTCTTCGTATTGCTTGGGATCGCTGAACCGTTCCTTCTGGATGCGCGTGACGTAGAGCACATCGGCGTTCTCGATCACGTCGGCGACATCGTGCGTCTCACGCACCTTCACGCCACGGTCAATGAGCTCATTCATCAACGCCATCGGCAGACGCAGTGTATCCGGCGAGACAAAGCGCAGGCTGATGTCATCGTACTGCATCAACAGGCGGGTGAGCGAGTGCACGGTGCGTCCGTAGCGCAGATCGCCGACCATTGCCACTTTCAGGCCGTCAATGCGCCCCAATTCCTGGCGGATGGTGAACAGGTCAAGCAGCGCCTGCGTGGGATGTTCCCCTGCGCCATCGCCCGCGTTGATGATGGGGACGGAGGCGTAATCCGCCGCCAGCTTCGCTGAACCGATCTCCGGGTGGCGCAACACGATGACATCGGCGTATTGTTCGAGGGTACGGATGGTATCGGGCAGGCTTTCGCCCTTGCTGACGCTGCTGAACTGCACCCCCTGGGTGATCGGGATGACGCCGCCGCCCAAGCGTTCCATCGCGGCGATGAACGAAGCGCTGGTGCGCGTGCTCGGTTCATAGAAGAGACAGGCCAGCACGTAGCCCTTGAGCAGGTCGCAGCCCCCCACGCGCTCGACCAACTCGCGCATCTCCTGCGCACGGGTGAAGATGTAGGACAGTTTGTCGCGGTCGAACTGATCCACCGACAAGATATGTTGGCCGGTCAAACCGTTACCGTTGACCGTTCTCGGCGGCAGCGCCGCATAATCGAACAATTTGGGCAGTTTTTGCAATTCCATCGCTATCTCTCCTTTCATCGGTTAAAATCTGGATTTCACAAAAAAAGAACCCGCTCAATAGCGGGTTCTTTCGAGTGAGTGAAGAATGACACCGTCCTGGAAGACCAGGGCGCCGCGTAATTGAACACGCTCCACTTTTCCCCGGATGGTCATACCAGAAAAAGGACTCCACCCACATTTGGTATGGAGTCCCTCATCGGATAAAGTATAGGCCGCGTCGAGCGCCACCTCGATCCACGTCTCCGGTTGTTCCGGCAAGGCGAAAATCCGCCGTGGATTGTGTGCCATAAGCGCGACAAGGCGTTCCAGCGTCAGGCGACCTTCGGCGACAGCGGTGAGCATCAGCGGCAGCGCAGTCTCCAGGCCGGGGACACCGGGCGGCGCATCGGGGCCGAGTTTTTCCGCACGTGTGTGCGGCGCGTGGTCGGTGGCGATGCAGTCAATGGTCGTGTCGAGATGCGCCCAGAGGGCCTCCACATCGGCTTGGGTCGCCAGGCGCGGGCGCATATCGCCAAATGGACCCAGACGCGCGGCATCGCTTTCTGTGAGGAAGAGGTGATGCGGCGTGACCTCGCAGGTAACAGGCAGGCCGCGCGCTTTGGCGGCGGCGATCAACGTGATTTCGTCGGCGCGGCTGACGTGGCAGAAATGCACATGCTGCCCAAACGCGGCTGCCAGGCCGAGTCCCACGGCCATGGTGCGGCCTTCAGCGTGCATGGCGATAGGTTTCCCGCGCGGCCATTTTTGAAAGCAACGCAGCAGGGTCGGCAAGCCCTCGACGCGCAGTGGCCCGTAGGTTTGATCGGCGTAGATTTTGAGGCCGATGGCTTCTTGGGCCAGCGATGGGAGTTCGTCCAGATGTTCGGGAGACGCGCCGGCGTAGAAATGCACATCGCACAACGCCACGGCTTGCGCTTGCTGTTGAACGCTGCGAAACGTCTTTTCCGTGGTGAGGGGTGGGGTGGTGTTGGGCATCGCCAAAACGGTGGTGAATCCGCCGGCGAGGGCGGCGGCTGTGCCGGTGAAAAAATCTTCCTTGTGCTCACCGCCGGGGACGCGGAGGTGAACATGGACATCGGCTAAGCCGGGAAGACGTACACATCCTTTACTTGGCATCGTTCTACAACCCGCTCGATAATACCAGGAATTGGAATTTTGGCAAGGGCAAATTTTGAATGGAGACAGGGCTTTACCCTGCTTGCTCCGAGGGGAACGCCTTGCCCAGTTTCCCGTTTTAGCTGATAGCGGTTGAGAAACGCGGATCTGGCGATCTGCTCGACGGCAGGTGAAGTTGCTGTAATGAGAATCAGGACTTACGCAAACCGGCGGAGCTTTACCGCAGAGCACGCCGAGAGCGCGGAGATTTTCTCATTTCTTGGCGTTCTCAGCGGCCTCGGCGGTGAAAAATGGATACGTCTGCGTAAGTTCTGGAGAATGAGAACGATAAAGCTCTATGGATGGAAATGTGGTACAATAATATTGAACCGACCTGGAGGTGGGCTATGACGATCATGAGTCCAAAAGTCGAAATGCCGATCACAATGGCAGTGCAGCATTTGCGCCGATCTCCGCAGTTGCCGCGTTACGTGCAGGAACTCGAGTCCCTGTTAGCTGCTGAACGCGCGCGCCGCGAGCGTTTCTACGTCGAAATGTCCGAGGATCGCAAGATGGAATTCATCAATGGGGAGGTATTTATGCATTCGCCGGCGCGCTGGCGTCACACAGTTGTTGTTCGCAATCTCACTACTTTGTTGGATATTTACGTCTCTCGACATAACCTGGGTTGCATCGGCCAGGAAAATGTGCTTATCACATTGACACGCAACGATTATGAGCCGGATGTGGTCTATTTTGGCCCGGCGAAAGCGCAAACGTTATCCCCTGACCAAATGAAGTTTCCCGCGCCGGACCTGGTTGTAGAAGTGCTATCGCCTTCGACCGTTGAGAACGATCGCGGCATTAAATTTGTGGACTACGCGGCGCACGGCGTCGCCGAATACTGGATTGTGGACCCCGATGAAGAAATTGTCGAGCAGTACATCCTTGAAGAGGAAATATATACCTTGCGTATGAAGAGCCAAACCGGTATTTTGCAAAGCCAGGCAGTGCCTGGATTCGCCGTGCCGGTGCGCGCCCTCTTCGATGAGACGGAGAAACTCACGGCCATTCAAACGCTACTGGCCGAAACGTAAGCATAATCGTGGAAAAACGCACTTTCCCCGCTCCCGCCTTCCATCCAATATGACGAGAGCGGGGAACCTCCTGGGTGGGATGGTGGGGAGCGGAATTCCCCACCATCCTCTTGATCCACTACTTGGTTGACAAACGCTGGATCAACGCGATCAAATCTTCTGCGGCCTGCTCAACCGTCTTTTGCTCGTAGGCGACCGCCTGACCGAGCAGCCGCAGCTCGTTCACGAATTCCTGGTCGTTTGGCAGGTTCGGCCCCTGTGGAATGGTGCGGTCGGCGACGGCATTGTAGATCCGGTACACTTCCGCATCCGTCTTGGAGGCTCCGACGGAGGTCGCCTGGCGCACAATCGGCGAGCAGGGGACGCCTCTGTTGGTCTGAAGCACTGCGCCGGCCGCCGGGCTGGTCACGAAGAAGTTGATGAACAACGCCGCTGCCTCTTTGTTCTTGCTGTCTTTATTGATCCCCAGGTACTGGCTCATCTGGATGACATACGAGGGGTTCTTGCCCTTAGGCAGTGTCGTCGCGCCAAGCTCATCGGTCATGGCGGCCTGGTAGGCTGCCAACTGGTTGCTCCAAATCAGCCCGATGGCTGCCTTACCGGCCACGAGCGCGGAGTTATCCGTACCGGTTTCCTGGTAGGTCGCCGTGGTGTCCGCATCGGGGATCAGCCCTTCGGTTCGCATATCCGCCCACATCTGGAACCATTTCCGGGCCGTTTCGACCGTGGCGTAGGATTTACCGCCGTCGTCCAAAGTCCATATCGGGGTGCCTTCCTGGGTGAAGAAGTAGCTCATATAGTTGGCCGTGTTGGTGCTGTTGTCTACGAAGGGCCAGACACCCTCGGGCAGTTTGGCTTTGAGTTGCCGCCCGTATTCGATAAGCTCATCCCAGGTCATGTTATCCTTAGGTGGCTCGGCGCCTGCGGCCTTGATCATCGTCTTGTTGTAGGCGAGGATGAGCGTGTTCGTGCCGAGACTGACAACCCAGAGTTTGCCATCGCGGGTCGCGGGGACAAGCGCGGTTTGATCAAACCGTTCGGGTGTGTCAATCAAGAGCTGCTTGCCGAGATAGTCATTGAGGGGTTCGAGATACTTGATGTAGTCCGGGTAGTTGCCGCCGAACTGGATGATGTCGGGGGCATTGTTGCTGGCAAGCTGCGTATCAATGATCTGGAAGTGGTCGGATGTGCCGCCATTCGGCTCACCGATGACCTTGATTTCAGGGTACGCCGCCTGGAATAGCTGGATGACCTGCAGGGTTCTTCGGGCGCGGTCGTCGTTGCCCCACCACCCGAAGCGCAATTCAGCAGGGCCACCGGTGTATTCTGGAAGCCCATCGGCGCGGACCGGAACCTCAACCTCGACGGTCTTGATCACTTCTTTTTCTTTCTCGACAACCTGGGTTTTGACGACTTCGACTTCGACTGTCTTGACCACTTCTTTTTCCACGACCTGGGTCTCGATGATGACCTGGGGTGTCGGGGTGGCGCATGCTGCGAGCGTCGCTATGAGCATCACCATGAGCATAAGCGTGTGAAATCGTTTCATCTTAGCATCCTCCTTGATTCTGTATGGTTTCATCTGTTAATTAGATTGTTGTTGGGAACGTGTTTTCTATCATCATTTCATATTCAAGCCCTCCTGATTGGTGAAATTATAATTGTTCGATCGGGATAGTTCATTTCCTGCCTGAAATGGGTTGACACTTTGGGCCGTCTTGAAAAATCGGCGGACTGTGCCGCGCCCACCGCCTGCTGATAAATCAGCTTCAGGAGGCGCAAGCTCGCTTTAGCAGGCTGTAAGGGCGGGTTACCGTTTTGTTCTTTTAGCCCAGCGATTTATCGTCGGGCTGATGGCCCGGACTACCCTTTTAAGCCCGTAGTCGTGATACCCTGGACAAAATACTTTTGTAGAGAGAAGAACAGGATGAAACTGGGAATGATTGAGAGCGTAGACATCGCCAGCGCGCCGCCCCAGTTGGACACCGCGCCGGCATCGCCGACGAATGTGCGCAATGCCCTGGACGCCGTGAACGTTTCCGGCTTGGTGAGATAGAGCAAATGATTGAAAAAATCGTCCCATGTCCACAGGAACGTGAACAGCGCGGTTGTCACCAGGGCCGGCATGGCGAGCGGGACGATGATTCGCAAGAAAACCCCCAGTTTGCTACACCCGTCAATCGTTGCCGCCTCATCAAGCTCTTTGGGCAGACTGCGGATGAACTGTACCAGCAAAAAAACAAAGAAAGCGTCCACTGCGAGAAATTTCGGCACGAGGATTGGGAGATACGTTCCCACCCAGCCATAGGTGTTGAACAGGATATAGCGCGGCACAATCGTGACGTGCCCCGGCAGCATGAGCGTAATCATCATCACCGCGAACCAAAAGTTCCGGCCCACGAATTTGAGCCGTGCGAACGCATACGCGGCCATCGTACAGGATATCAGGTTCCCGATGATCGCTATGGCGCACATGGTCAGCGAGTTGGCAAAAAATCTCCCGAAAGTCGTCCCGGCGTACCCTTTCCATCCACTGACATAGTTTTCAAGGGTCACAACTTTCGGGATCAGTCCCGGGTCACTGAAAATCATCTTGTTGGGCTTGAATGAGCTGACAACCATCCAGAGCACGGGGTAGATCATCGTCAGTCCCAGCGCGATGATAAACAGATGGGTCAAAGTATGGCGTATAACGGTTTTGGTCTTCATGTTATTCCCCGGTCCCGTAAGACACCCACAAATTCGATGATTTGAAGACGATGGCGGTGAGCACGCCGATAATCAACAGCAATACCCAGGCCATAGCGGAGGCATATCCCATCTCGCGGTATGCCCATCCCTGGATGTACAGGTGGAGACTGTAGAACAGTGTGGAGTTGAGCACGCCACCGCTGCCGCCGCCGATGATATAGGCTTGGGTGAACGCCTGGAACGCGGAAATCATCTGCATCACCAGGTTAAACAGAATCACCGGCGAGAGCAGAGGAATGGTAATGGAGAAGAACTGTCGTACCTTGCTTGCACCGTCTACGGCTGCCGCTTCATAATACTCCTGTGGAATTTGCTTTAGTCCTGCGAGAAAGATAATCATTGAAGAGCCAAATTGCCACACCGATAACAACACCAGGGTCCAGAGCGCGTACTTGGGGTTAGTGATCCAACTGGGAAGGTTGGTGAAACCGAGACTCCCCAGGAACATATTGACCAGGCCGTTTTTCTCGAACAATTTCCGCCATAGCACCGCGATGGCCACCGAGCCGCCGAGGAGCGTGGGAATGTAATACACGGCGCGATAAAACGGCACACCCCGCAGTTTCTGATTCATCAGCATCGCCACGGCAAGCGCGAAGGTCAACTTCAACGGCACAGACGCGAAGACGTAAGTGAACGTCACGGAAAGTGATTTTAAGTAATAGGGGTCTACACGCATCGTCACACCCGAGGCGGTGGTGAATTCGGATACTCCGAACAACGGCCCGAACATCTTCACGTAGTTGCCCAAGCCGATCCACTGCGTTTCATCGGGCTTGGTGAAGTTATAATTCGTGAAGCCGAGCCACAGCGAGTAGATCATCGGGTAAAGCGTCAGCACGAAGAATCCCACAAACCACGGCGCGAGAAACAGATAGCCGGTGGCGTTGTTCTTAATGAATTTGACAATGCGGGACGTTGTGCGCATATAGGGAAACTCCTGGAAAATCGTTTGAACGTTGTTAGAACGGAGCCGGCCCGGTTGATTCGCGGATGATGAAGCGTGCCTGTACCTCAATGCGTTGTTGTGGTTGCTCCGGGTCCTGGATGCGGGACAGCAATAGCTTCACCGCTTCCCGCCCTACTCTCACCATATCTTTGGAGCTGGTGGTCAGGCGGGGGGTCAGGTAACTGGCCAGGGGAATATCGTCATAACCGATGACCGACAGGTCGGTGGGCACATGCAATCCCAGATCGTTGGCGGCGCGCAGGGCGCCGATCGCCAGCAAGTCATTGATCGCCAGAAGGGCCGTAGGACGCTTGGGAAGTTTGAGCAACTGAAGCGCAGCCTGATAACCGTCCTCGATCATCGTGCCACACGTGACAATGAGTTCTGAGTCAACCGGCAGACCGGCTTTCTGTAAGTATTCTTGATAAGGCAACAAGCGATCCAACCCGCCGGCAGCGTTCACCTCCGGGTTGTTTTGCTCTGAGTTTTCCCAGGGTGGTCGCACGCCGTAAATCAGACCGATCCGCCGGTGCCGCAATGACAATAAGTAGGCCATAGCTTCACGGGTTGCAGCCTCGTAGTTGGAGACTACGCAGTCTATGGTTGCATGCTCACCGATCTTCACGATAGGAAAGCGCCGTTTGAGGAGTTGATTCAGAATCTTTTGCGCCTCTTCTGATTGGAAAATGAAAGCGCTCATCAGAATCACGCCATCCGTGCGACGTGACATCTCTTTGAAAATCTCTTTCCCATGATCGGACTCAAGATCGGCGCTGGAAAGGAGCATGTGATACCCTGCCGCCCGCAATTCTTGCTCGACACCATCGGCAGTTTGCCAAAAGTGGGGGTTATGGATGTTCGGGAGGATCAGACCGACGGTTTGCATGGTACCCGAACGCAAGGCCTGGGCGCGGGCATCCGGTTCATAGCCGAGTTCTTCGATAGCTTTCAGGACTCGCTGGCGGGTTTCTTCAGAGATAGGTACCCGCCCATCGGCAAGACCATTGACTACATACGAAACCGTTGCTGTTGAGACCCCCGCCAAACGCGCCACGTCAACCTGGGTCGGTCGTTTCATGGATTTGCCTCCTCACTCCAAAAACAAATTAAGCAGCCATCGGGTGACTTATATGTATAAGATTATTCGTATAAGGTTATACGTATAAGTTGCTATGGATAATATAGCATATATTTTCTGCGGTGTCAAGAGGCAAATCCTATGTTACACCCTACGCGCGATTCACTCACCGCAGAGGTCGCAAAGCCTGCAGGGAAAGATTCTTTTGTGTTTCTCTGCGGTCCGGGGTAAAACGATCACCAGGCAGATTGAGTGTTCGTGTGGATTGTTTCAGCATGAGGGAAAACTAAAGGGGTGTTTTGCGGCGGCTTTGTCGCTCAAAACACCCCTCTGCGTCTTCTTATTGTTTTCCCTGACGGAGGTTATCCTTTGAGACCGGTGGTACTGATGCCCTCTACCAGATAGCGTTGAAAAGCAACAAAGATAACAAAGACCGGTAGCAGCGAAAGGCTCGACATTGCAAACACCGATCCCCAGTTTGTGCCGGCACTTGGATCGGAGTAGGCGCGGATTGCCAGTGAGACGGTATAGAGATGCGGGTCTTGCAAGTAGAGCAAGGGACCGAGAAAGTCTTCCCAGGTCCAGTAGAACGAGAAAATCGCCGCTGTGATCAACGCCGGCTGGATCAGCGGCAGCGTGATCTTGAAGAAAATGCCGACCTTGCTACACCCGTCAATCTCTGCGGCTTCGTCCAATTCATCGGGTAGCCCGCGCATAAATTGGACGATGAGAAAAATAAAGAAAGCGTTGCCAAAAAAGCGGGGTACCAGGAGGGGAAGATAAGAATTGATCCAACCGAGTTTACTGAACACGATATATTGTGGGATCATCAACACCTGTCCCGGCAACATCAGCGTTAACAACATGACCGAGAACCAGAATCCCCGCCCGGCGAAGCGGATCTTGGCAAAAGCATAAGCCACACACGCCGAGGAAGCTACCGAAGCTATTGTCGCCACGGTAGCGAAGAACAGGGAATTTTTGTAAAAGGTGCTGAACGTGATCGTGCCAAAGCCTGACCAGCCGTTAATGTAGTGCTCAAGTGTAGGCCTTCGGGGAATCAGCGAAGCCGTAGTCGTCCAGATGTCCTCTGTTGGCTTGAGTGAGCTGGCGATCATCCACAAGATGGGATAGAGCATAATGAAGCACGACGCCGCAACAAACAGATGGTAGATCGCAGATTTGAGTGCCTCGCGGTTTTTTTTGCTGAGGCGCGGTGTGCGCGGGATGGCCGGTGTGCGCAATTCTGTCATGCTCATTCTCCAAGACCTCCTGATTCGTAGTAGACCCAGGCCGATGATGACTTGAACACCAGGGCTGTGAAGAAGGCAATCACCAGCAGCAAAACCCACGCCATCGCTGACCCATATCCCATCTCGTGAACCTCAAAGGCGCGCAGATAGAGGTATAGGGCGTAGAAGAGCGTCGAGTCCAACGGGCGCCCACCAGTGACCAGATAGGCTTGGGTGAAAACCAGGAATCCGGAGATCATTTGCATCACCAGGTTGAAGAAGATAACCGGACTGAGCATCGGCAGGGTAATTTTGACGAACCTGTTCCAGCCACCGGCCCCGTCAATGGCCGCGGCTTCATACAACTCTGTTGGGATTTGTTTTAAGCCTGCCAGAAAGATCAACATCGGTGAACCGAACTGCCAGGCCGCCAGCGTAATCAGGGTCCAGATGGCCGTGCGGGGATTGGAGAGCCAGTTGACATAAGGCAATCCGAGTGCCTTGAGAATGTAGTTGATTAGTCCTAGATTCTGTCCGCCCCATACCTGCCGCCACATAACCGCGACGGCCACGCTGCCGCCGATAATGGACGGGGCGTAGTAAGCGGCGCGGTATAGACTGACCAGTTTACGCTTAGTGTTGAGTAGCATAGCAATTAGCAAGGCCACAACAAGACGGAGTGGGACGGCAGTGAAGACGTAATAGAACGTTGCCCTGACCGAACGCCAGTAGCGTGGATCGTTGAAGAACATCCGCTGAAAATTTGCCAACCCTATCCATTTAGGTGGGGAAAAGATATTGTAATCGGTGAATGCCAACCAGAATGAGGCGACAATCGGCAGCAAAGTGAATAGAAAAAAGCCGATAAGCCACGGAGAGAGAAACAAATATCCCACCAGGTTGTGTTGTCTGACGCCGGTGCTTTTCTTTCTGGATCGTCGGGAAGTCGGTTGTATTGATGCTATCTCGCTCACCCTTGCGTCCCCCTTAAAAAATCCGTTTGAACGTTTGAATGTCAACGGATTAAACGGATTGATATAGGAAAAATCCGTTTAACCCGTTGACAAACTCTTCCTGCGAACCTGCGCAGATGGCTAAAAACCGCTGAAAATCCGCGCGATTCACGGTTTGCATTTAACTCTTCCCAAGAATCTCGTTCGCCATCTTTCTGAACTTCGCTGCACCTTCTTCAGGAGAGATCATACCATAGAGCACCGGATCGTGGAACTCGGGATAGAAGACGTTGTTGCGGACATCGGCCCAACCGACCGGATCGGGCGGCGGCACAGGCTGGCTGTCTTTCTCAACCTGGGCCAGGTAGTCGAACATCTCGGCCTGTGGCGCGCTCAGGAAGCCACGCATCCCTTCCTTAACATGCGAGGCAACCGGCACCCCCCGATCGGCCATAAGAATCGCGTTTGCCGGAATGGAATTGATGAAGAAGTTGATGAACATCGCGGCTTCTTCGGGATGCTTGACGTCACGGGTGAGGGAGAAGAACATCGAAGGTTTGACATAGACGGCGGGCAGGTCGCCAGAACGTGGAATGGGTACCAGCTTGAATTTACGGCTTGCGCCGGCAGTGTTCCATGTGGTCACGATGAAGTTGCTCCAGCTAAAACCCATTGCACATTGCTTGGTGATCATAGGGCTTTGTTCAACGGTCTCACCCTGGCGTGCGGTCGCATCCTCGAGTGTTTGAACCGCATCTTTCTTGTACAGGCGTAGGATCATATTGAGTTGATCAATGGCCGGCTGGTCGTCCTCATAGCCGAGTGACTTGCCGTCTTCGGCGAATACCCATTCACCTTTAGACATATACACTTGCTTCCACATATGGTCGTGGAACAGTGAGTTCCCGGCGTAACCCCAGATCCCCAGCTTCTCCTTGATGGTATAGCATGTTTCCTCAAAATCGGACCAGGTCCAATTGGGAGCCGGCAACGGGATACCGGCTTCTTCGAAGAGATCAACGGCAATATCCATATCCAAAGAGTTTGTGCCCAGGCTGACGCCGTACAGCTTGCCGTTCACCCGACCACCAGCCAACGTGTTGTCGGCAACATTCGAGAAGTCGAGGGTGCCTGATTCCACAAACGCATCCAGGGGAGTCAGCAGGCCGTTTGCCACCCAGGCGCGGATGCGCTCGTAGTCGTGCTGCATGATGTCGGGGAGATTGCCACCGGCCGCCTGCGTCCCCATTTTGGTCCAGTGATCATCCCAACCGGCAAATTCGTAGAGCATGGTGATGTGTGGGTACATATCCTGGAACATCTGGATGACCGCGATAGTCTTTGTGGCGCGTGCATCACCGCCCCACCAGGCGATACGCAGTTCCACAGGTTCCTTAGGCGGGGGAGTCACCATCACTTCGACTTTTTTCTCGACTTCGACCGTTTTCTCGACGACCTTTTCGACCTCGACTGTCTTTTCGACTAATTTTTCGACTGTCTCTTTGATGACTTGAGGGGTTGGGGTTGCGCATCCGACCAGGGCCGTTCCCGCCGTAGCCAGCATGCCTAGACGTAGAAAATCACGCCGACTGTACTTTTTGTGAGCCATTTTGTTCCTCCTTCAGCATGGATTTTTTACATAAGACTGAATGTTTTGTCGAAACTACAAATGCAACTGTGTTAGCTCTTTCTTGCAAAACACCTCCTCAAACTAAACTCACTGAAGAACCACCCGTATGGGGAGTATTTCAAGGATTGAGTATTTGCTTTCCTGCCCGGTCTGTGACATAATTGGGGCATAAGTATACATTTTCATTCTAGCAGAAATCAACACATAGCGGGTTCAAATCGTCTCATTTCAGTCTCAGGTTAGTCTCAAAGTGAACGATCAAGATACATTCTGTCAACAGATCCGGGATGCGCTGCATCACCTGTACGACTATCCCTACCTTCAGAACCACCCTCTGGCGCTGCGTTATTGGCCTGAGAAGCGGCACGGCGGGGCCATTCGGGCGCAGCGTTTGAGCCGTTGGCTTCTTGAGGGAATCGAAGCGCTCAATCCGCCCGGTGAGACCGTGACGGATGCTTCGCGGGTGCGGTATTACAACCTCTTGGTATCTCGTTTTGTGGAAGAGCACTCTCTGACCGAAATTTTACGCGAATTTGGCTATAGCCGCAGTCAGTTCTTTCGCGAACAACAGAAGGCGATTACCATGCTGGCGGCGCATCTATGGAGCGAGTTTGCGCAATCCGTCCCGCCCCCGACGCATGAGTTGCTGAATTCTGAGGTGGAGCGTGTGCTGGTGCAACGTGAGTCCATAAATCCCGCCGAAGTGGTGCAGGGGGTGTTGGGCCTTGTCAAGTCACTGGCGGCCCAACATGCGGTCACCTTGTGCTGTGAGATGGATCGCAGCCTCCCCCTCGTCTACGGTAGCCGCACGTTGTTGCGGCAGGTGCTCCTTAAAGGGTTGAGCGATCTCATCTCGCGGTGCGATGTCCGCGAGATTTGTATCCGTATGCGTGTTGAAGGACAACGCCTGGTGACCGAACTGATCACGCTGACCGACCGCGATGGGCTGATCTTGCGTGAGCTGGACCTTGAACCGGTGCAACATCTGGTCACGATGATGGGCGGCCGTTGGCGCAGCGTGCATAGTGACGCCACAAAGACGGTGTACGGCTTCGATTTTCCGGTGGATAGCGAAAAAATTCTGCTGGTGATCGAAGATAATGAGGGGATTATCCGGGTTTTCGAGGGATATCTGGCCGGCTCTGGCTATCTGGTCATCGGGGCGACGACCGGCGAGGATGCGCTTCGGCTGGCCCGCGAAGTGCTCCCAACGGCGATCACTCTCGACATCATGATACCTAACCAGGATGGATGGGAAATCTTACAGGCGCTCAAGAGCGATCCACTCACCCAATCCATCCCCGTGGTGATTTGCTCCATTCTGGAAGACCCTGAACTGGCCTACTCGCTTGGCGCGGCGGCCTATTTGCAGAAACCCATCTCTCAGGCTGCCATCCTGCGAGTTCTGGAAGCGTTATAAGCGGGTGGTAGCCTCAAGGATGTGCCGCAGATAGGTGAGGCTCTCGGCATTGGTGAAGCCGGCCTCGGACTGTACGCTGAGTAGCTTGTGCCCCACCTGACGCTCTTCTTCTGGGGTATGCTCTTGTGCGGTGATCACTACCACCGGTACGTCACGTAGCGTTGGATCGGCACGCATTTCTGCCAGCATCGCGCGCCCATCCATCTTCGGCATGACCAGATCCAGCAAGAGAATATCCGGACGCCGCGTGCGCATCTCGCGCAAGCCTTCGATACCGTTGCTTGCGCATGTCACCTCATACTCCCGTGCCGATGTTTCGAGCATTCGTGTGATTAACCGTGCTATCTGTGGATCATCGTCCACGACAAGCACGCGGTATGTGGAATCTCCTGAACGTTCCAGCACATTCATCAACGCTTCGCGTCCGATCGGCTTGACCAGGTAATCCAACACTCCCAACATCTGCCCTATGTGTTTTTTCCCTACCAGCGGGCACATAATGACCGGGATGGTGGTGTGGATGAGTTGCCGGCGCGCTTCTTTTGCTTGTTGGCCTGCGTGCTCGTGCACTGCATTGACCACCACGGCCTGCGGGTGCAATTCCTGCGCCAGTTGAGAAATTTTCGCCGTGTCGCCGACTGGCATGATCTGATAGGTTTCCAACGCGCGTTCAAGCATGGCCCGGATCGCCGGATCCTGGTCAAGGAGCAATAGGGTGCGCCCCCGACTGGTCGGAGGTTGGGCAGGGAGCCAGTTTCGCTGCAACTGGCTGGTCTTGATCTGCTCGGCGCCCACGACCGGCAGGGTGAAGTGAAATTTGCTTCCATGGCCGGGGATGCCATCACTTTCCAGCCAGATACGCCCGCCATGCATCTCGATGAAGCGTCGGCAGATCGCCAATCCCAACCCGCATCCGCTTTGCCCTTTGGCAACCAACCCTTCGACCTGATAGAACTCTTTGAACATGTCCTCCTGTTCGCTTGGGGGAATGCCGACCCCGGTATCCGCGACGGTGACGGTGATGTAATCCCCCTCGTGAACGGCGCGCACAGTGATGCTGCCACGTTCGGTGTAGCGCTGCGCGTTGTTGAGAAGGTTGAGGAGCACTTGTTGAATGCGATCCCGGTCAATCAGAACCGGCGGCAGGTCGGGAGGCAGCTCGGCGTTGAGCAGGATGCCTTTTTCACGCACGAAGGGGCGGATCATATTAAGGACGTTGGTGACAATATCGTGCAATTCCGCCGGTTTGAATTCGACCCGCATGCGTCCAGCTTCGATCTGCGCCATATCGAGCACATCGTCAATCAGCCGCAGCAGATGCTTGCTGCTGCGGTAGATTTCGCGCACATCACGGCGCAGTTCCGGCGGTAGCGCCGTGTCGCTGTAACGTTCTGGCGAGAAATACATGATTTCGCTGAGCGCCGTGAGTACATTGAGCGGGGTACGCATTTCGTGACTGACGATGGCGACGAAGCGTTGTTTGTTGAGGCTGGCTTCTTCGGCCACTTCGCGTGCCCGTGCCAGATCGTAATTGGCATATTCGAGCCGCTGGTATGCCTCGGTCAATGCCTTCAAGGTACGGGCCAGTTCCCCACGGTGTGCCCGTGCTTCTTCCTCATTACGCTGCGCTGCCATAGCGCGGTCTAAAGCCCATGAAAGCGCTGTGTAGAGATTGCGCACGCCCATTGAGGACAGCATCCCCACGGCGCACACCACCAGGATTGGCATGATAACTTGGGGATCGAAAGGGACACATTGCCAGTGATGTACACCGGTCCAGATAATCACCAGACAACTCAACGCGGCGACGCCGATCACCGTGCGTATGCCAAACAGTACACCGGTCAGGCTAACGACCACGGCCAGCAGGTAAGCTGCTGTCGTCATCTCCAGTCGCCACATCAGGAAGATGATGGTTGCGGTCATACCGAGGATGGCCACCGCCGCTGCCAGCGAGAGATAGCGCTTGCGGAGCAGCAAAGCCGCAATTAACCCCACGCCGAGGGGCAGCGGCGCCCAGGCAATCGCGCCCAGGTATCCCCTCACGTATAGGTTGGCCGGTTGGAAGAGAACCAGACACCAGAGATACCCGAAAATCGCCGCGCCGATCAACACCGTGCGCAGGGATTCCTGGCGCAGCTCGATTAAATCGCCGGTGGTCACATGTTTAGCGACTTGCACTCTTGTCTCCTAATAGAAATAAACTGCCGATCTTGCGAACCTACACGAACTTTTTTGATAGCTTTTACCCCGCTGCACCTCCAACCGTTTCACGGATGCGCTGCGCCAGAGCCGACGCCCGTTGCGGCGCGTCACCGATGTAGTCGCAGGCGTCGAGGCTGGCACGGATGGTCGTGGCATCGAGGTACGCCAACAAGCGTTGATCCGTCGCCAGCAGTTCCGCCAGCGGGTTCGGCTCCCCGGCTTCGACGGCGGCCCACGCCTGCATGGCCCCGTCGCGCAGGATTTCGTGCATCGCCTGACGATCCGCTCCGGCTTTAACCAGGCGCATCAGCAGCGGTTCGATGCCCGCGAACGGCCCATAGATCGCCAGGGTACGGGCGATGGCGGCTTCGTTGATCCGCAGGTCGCGCACCAGGCGCGTGACCGTTCCCAAAAGCTCATCCGCCGTGAGGAACGCCTCCGGCAGGATAATGCGCCGGTTGGCGGAATCATCGAGGGTGCGCTCCAGCAGTGAGTGGGCGGCATCGTCCCAGGCCACGCGCGATAATTGTGCCAGATAGCGCGCCAGGCTGTTCACGTTCTCGGCGCGGATGGGATTGCGCTTGAACGGCATCGCCGATGAGCCGACCTGTTGGCTGCCGAACGGTTCGGCCCACTCGCCGATGGTCGGGTTTTGCAGGACGCGCAGGTCAAAGGCAAAGCGATAGAGCGTGCTTCCCAGACCTGTGAGCGCCGTCAGCACGGCCCAATCCTGGCGGCGGGGATAAGTCTGGTTGGCGACCGGCCATGCGGGCAAACCCAGTTCGGCCATCACCTCGGCCTCAAAGGTCGCGGCGTCGGTCTGCCCCTCCAGAAGCAACTGATACGAGGCCGAGGTGCCTACCGCGCCTTTGAACCCTTTGCCGCGCCATTCTGCCCGCACGCGCACCAGGTCGGCGCGGTCGGCGAGCAGGTCTTGAGCGTAGGCGGCGAGCCGATAGCCCACCGTTGTCGGTTCGGCGGGTTGGAGGTGCGTGAAGCCCATACAGGGAAGTGCGGCCCGCTGTTCGATCTGCGCCGCGAAAACCAGCAGCAGCGCATCCAGCCTGGAGATCAGCAAATCAAGCGCGTCGCGGACTTGCAGCGCCGTGGCGTTGTCGCGCACGTCCATTGAAGTCGCCCCCAGGTGGATGATACCGCCGCCTATCGGACATTGCTCGGCAAAGGCGCGGATCTCGGCCATAACATCGTGGTGGATGCGGGCCTCGATTTCCAGCGAACGGGCGAAATCCACCTCCTCGGCATGGGTTTCCAGGTCGGCGAGCTGTTCGGGCGTCACCAGCCCGTAGCGGCTTTGCACCCGCGCCAGGGCCACCCAGATGCGGCGATAAAGGCGACGGGCGTACAACTCGCTCCACAGCGCGCGCATCTCCGGCGAGCCGTAGCGCCAGGTGAATGGGGACACGTAAGGATCAGGATGGGTCATCGCAAGCCTCCGTCTGTAGGAGTCAAATGGTCGTTTAGTCTGGTAGTCAGGGTAATGTGCCGTTGACCAATTGCCAGGATGAGTATAAGCGAATGGGCTGAAGAGTCAATGAACTACGAGGTCAGGTTGAGCCATACATCACCGCAAGGCGCGTGAACGCGATGTTTCACGCGCCTTCGGTGTCGCGCTGAAGGCAGGGCGACTACATTTGCTGGAGAATCTTGCAGGCCTTGTCGGCGTCCTTGTCGCTATCCAGGCCGATGTAGAGGATGAAGCGCGTGCCGATCACTGCTCCAGAGAAGCTGTGCAGATTGATGCCCGCTGCAGCGAGCTTTTCGGTGAGGAGGGCGGCGATGCCTGGAGCGTTTTCGCCCTCGACGCGAACCGAGTGAAGCGACTTGGTGACGTTGAACCCCAAGAGTGAAGCAGCCTCGATTTCCCTATCACCACGCAGCGGCGTGACAAAGACCACGCCGGTGCCGGGTTTCTCCGGGGCGCGCCTGGCGACGCAGAACTCGAGGTCCGCGCCGGCTTCGCTCAGCCCGGCGAGCACGCGAGCCAGCCCGCCCGGTTCATCAGGGATGCTTGCTGCCCACACGTTGACACGTTCGACAATTAGCTCCGTCATGGCGACCTCCTTACATTCATTGAGGGGGGGACATCGTAAAACGTCCCTGGGTTGAGTCAGTGTTTACGTTTTTATTATAGCACGGCTTTTGTGAAAATATAAAAAAATTCCAGGAAGCCGATTTCTCGCTTCCTGGAAGGCCGGTATATCAATCAGTGCCCCAGAGAGGATTTGAACCTCCACGCCCGAAGGCACAGGCCCTCAACCTGCTGCGTATGCCAGTTCCGCCACTGGGGCATCTTCAGTTTGATTATACGCCAAGTAGGGAAGTTGTCAAACCAGGGTTCTGTCATTGAGGATTCTTATGATTTGCCAGAGAGTCCAGGTTGACTACAATATCGGTATGAAGACGTTGCGGGTTCCCATCTATCCGAGCGCCGAGGTCATCTTCCCGGGTCAGCTTTTCCCTATCTTTGCCGAGACACGGCGTGTGGATTGGCTGTTGCAGGCTTGCTGTGAGCAACGCCTGCCGCTAGGGGTGGTCTTTGTGCCGGACACGCTGGGGCATACCCTTGCCACCGTGGGGACCCTGGCTTATCTGTTAGATGAAGTTCCTCAAAAACTGTTGGAGTTCTCTAATACCGTCGTGGTCGGTCAATACCGTTTCCAAATCCTGCAAATCCATCAAGATCAGGTCTATCTGGAAGCCACGGTTCAACTCTGGCCCTGGCTTGAGGAACCCCGTCCCGGCTGGTTGCTGATCGAGCAATTGGGCCGCTATCTGCATCGCTACGTTCAGGCGCTTTCCCGCACCTTACCGGCGGCTCTGTTGCCGGAAGTGTTGCCTCCGGGCGTGTCCACGTTGGGCGTTCTCGGCGCGGCCTTGTTGCCCTTGCCCGCAGCGGAAAAACAGCGTCTGCTGGAGACGCCGACCGCGAAAGTCCTGATCTCTGAAGTCCTGAACTATATGCGTATCTACGTGCCGCTGACCGAGCGACTGGCCAAGATGCCACCGAAAGTGCCGGCATCCCATGAGCTTGTTTCGCTCAATTGATGCTGCCGGACACGGCACCCCGACTTAAGGACTACCCGACTTCATGACTAAACCCCTACGCTGGTACGACATCATCACAATCAACATCTTCTACCTGGGCCTCACTACGCTGACGCAAACCATGGTTCCTCTGGTGCTGCCGCTGCTGGTGCAGCATTTCGTAGGAGAGTCGCAACAAGGCACTTACTATGGACGTCTGCGCCTGTGGGCCTTGATGGCCGCCTTGTTGACACAGGCGTTGATGGGTATGCTTTCGGATCGTTCCACGCTGCGGTGGGGACGCCGCCGTCCCTTTATCCTCGTGGGGACATTGCTGGACCTGGTCGTGATCGCCGCTATTGGCTTCTCGGCACAGATGAACGGCCTGGCCGGATATACGGTTCTCTTTGTGCTGTATGTGCTTCTGCAAGGCTTTGCCAATACCGCGCAAAGCGCCCTCCAGAGCTTCATCCCTGATCTGGTGCCGGAAGAAAAACGCGGACGCTTCTCCGCTGTCAAAGCGTTGTTCGAGGTGCCCGTGCCGGTGGTGTTGGTTTCCTTCACCATCGCGCGCCTGGTCAGCGCCGGCAACTTGTGGGGCGGATTGCTGGTTTTGATGGGGGTGATGTTCATCACCATGCTGCCGGCGATGCTTGTCGCGGAAAAACCGTTGGATGTGGCCCCACCGCCTCTGGACTGGCGGCCTTTCCTGCGGTTATTGCTGATGACCGGTCTGTTCACGGCGACGATTCTGCTTATGGGTGAGGGGGTGACCCTGGCCGGACGCTGGTTGAGTGGCATTGAATCCCCTGCTGTGCTGTGTGGGGTGATGGGGACGGTCGGCTTTGCCGCGATGGCCGTGGCGATTGTGGTGGGTGTCGAAAGCGGCTTTCGCGTTTCCATCGGAACGGAAAAGAGCCGCGCCATTGCTCCGTTCGTTTGGTGGGTGATCAGCCGCCTGGCTTTCCTGGTCAGTGTGACGAATCTGGCCGGCTTTACCCTGTATTTTCTCCAGGCGCGTCTCGGCTTCACGCGCGAGTCGGCGGCCGGCCCGACCAGCCGGATGATGATGCTGGTGGGTGTCTTCATTCTGATCGCGGCGTTGCCTGCCGGCTGGCTGGCCGATAGGGTGGGGCGGAAGAAGGTTGTTGCGTGGAGCGGCATCGTTGCGGCAGTGGGGACGGCGATCACACTGTTCGCCACCGATCTCACGATGGTGTTTATCGGTGCCTGTATCATCGGCGCGGCTACGGGTGTCTTTTATACCGCGAGTTGGGCGCTGGGAACCAGCCTTGTGCCGGAAGGAGAAGCCGGACGCTATCTGGGGATTTCCAATCTGGCGGGGGCGGGGGCCGGAGCGGTGGGGGCGTACATCGGCGGGCCGGTGGCGGATTTCTTCACGCGCGCTATGCCGGACATCCCCGGCCTGGGTTACGTTTTGGTCTTCGCCATTTACGGACTGCTGTTTGTGCTCTCGGTAGTGACACTCGCCAAAGTCAAAGAATGAGTCCCTTAACCGCGAATCACGCCGGCCTCCACAACTGTTCATAGTTAGTGAAGATCGGCGTGATTCGCGGTTATTTTTCAGACTACAGTGGTTTAGTTCTCTAGCGGATGGCGTTCTCGGTCTGCTTATCGAAGAGATGCATACGGCTCATATCGAAGGCTGCCGCTTTCGTTGAACCGACGGTGGTCTTCGTGCGCGGGTCGAAGCGCCCGATGAATTCCGCATGGGGCAGGGTAAAGTAAGCCAACACTTCATTCCCCATCAACTCCGTCACATCCACACGCCCTTCGACCAGAGCCGGCAGGATGCCGGGCGGCGCGTAATCGGGATCGTGGACGTGCTCCGGGCGGATACCGAAGATGACTTCTTTGCCCAGGTAGGGGCGGTAGACCGCGCGGCGTTCTTCGGGGATGGCAACCCGGAAGTCCCGGCAATCGGCGTACATCACGCCGTTCTCTTCGATGAGGGTTGCATCGAAGAAGTTCATCGCCGGGCTGCCGATGAAGCCGGCGACAAAGACATTGCCGGGTAGATCGTACAGCGTTTGCGGCGTATCTACCTGCTGCAAGATGCCGTCCTTGAGCACGGCAATGCGCGTGCCCATTGTCATGGCCTCGGTCTGGTCGTGGGTCACGTAGATGAAGGTAGTGCCCAGGCGCATGTGCAACTTGGAGATTTCACCGCGCGCCTGCACGCGCAACTTCGCGTCGAGGTTGGAGAGCGGCTCGTCCATCAGGAACACATTCGGTTCGCGGACGATGGCGCGTCCTACGGCGACACGCTGACGTTGACCACCGGAAAGTTGTTTGGGTTTGCGATCCAGTAAATGCTCGATGCCCAGGATGGCGGCCGCCTCTTTCACCCGCCGATCAATCTCCTGCTTGGGGACTTTGCGCAACTTCAGGCCGAAGGCCATATTGTCGTAGACGGTCATGTGCGGGTAGAGCGCGTAGGACTGGAAAACCATGGCAATGTCGCGATCTTTGGGCGGGACATCGTTGACCAGGCGGTCGCCGATGTAGATTTCGCCTTCGGTCACTTCCTCCAACCCGGCCAACATCCGCAAGCTGGTGCTTTTTCCACAACCGGAAGGGCCGACGAAGACCAGAAATTCCTTGTCGGGAATCTCGATGCTGAGATTCGAAACCGCGACCACGTCGCCGAAACGCTTTGTGACGTTTTTGTAAGTAACACTTGCCATAAAAAGTCTCCTTTCCGTGAATGATAGATGTCAAAGGCCCAAATCTGCTCACTTTGCTGACCCATCAAGTCAGCACAATCCGCACACCAAGTTCACTCAAATCCCAGAGGGGTGGGTTGGGGGCCTCGCGCCCGGTGATGACGACATCCACCTCGCCGGCCGGAGCGATAAAAATGGCCCCGACGCGCCCCAGCCGTTCCGGGGTGACGAGCACCACCCACTGCGAGCTATGTGTGAAGAGCGCACGCGCCATTGTGGCGCAGTCACGCCGATCGTGGGTCAGGCCACGTTCGGCGTCTAGCCCGCCGGCTTCAAAGATCACCATATCGGCGCGCACCCGTCGCAGCGCCTCGTCGTCGCCGTAGAGGCCGTCGTCTGCTGCTGCCTGCCCGCCGATGAGGTGCAGGGTATGCCGTCCCTGCCGGGCCACGCGCCATGCGACGTTCAGTGCGTTTGTGATGATTGTCAGGTGTGTATGTTTGTTAAGAAAAGGCACGATCTCCGTGGTCAGGGTGCCCGGCCCCAGAAAAACCACGCCTTGATCGGGAATGAAACGTGCCGCAGCTTCGGCAATCCGACGTTCGACACCGTGAACCACATCTGGCCCCACCGTTTGATCGTTTGCCGTATTGCCCGGGCGGAGGAGCGCGCCGCCGTGGACGCGGTGCAAGTATCCGGCCTGCTCCAGCCAGGCCAGATCCCGGCGGATGGTCACAGGATCCACATTGAAAGTGCGGGACAGCTCGGCGACAGAAACACTGCCGGTTGCTTGCAGTTTCTGCACAATCAGGTTTTGCCGCTCGTTTTTGAACATGGCCCCTGCCCAACAGTCCTACTTTAGCACAGCATACACGGTCTGTCAATCAAACAGACATAGATCGTGCACAATCATTCATAATCGAACAAAATCGAACCTCCCTTCTCCTGCTTCCCCATCCCCCATTCCTGATTCTTCAATCGCCTTCTGGGGCTGTCGCAGGGGTAGGGAGTGGTGTAATCGGCAAGCCATAATATCCCTCGATGACCTGACGGAACATCGGGGCCGCGACGGTAGAGCCTTCCCCCGCGTTCTCTACGACCACGACCATCGCAATTTGTGGGTTGTCCGCCGGAAAATAGCCCGCGAACCAGGCGTGGGGCAGATCGTCTTTGTTTGCGGCTTCGGCAGTGCCGGTTTTACCGGCGACGGGGATGCCGAGGCCCAGGAAACGACGTGTGGCCGTCCCAAAGGAGGCCGTTGTGACACCGTAGAGGGCTTGTTGAATGGTGGTCAAGTTTGCTGTGGAGATGGGGAGCCGGCCGGTGGCTTGAACGAGCGCGATTTGCTCGGTGTTGCCGGCGCTGTCCACAAACCGGTCCACGATATAAGGGCGGTAGAGGGTACCGCCGTTGGCGATTGCCGCCATCATCCGTGCGACCTGAAGTGGTGTTGCCAGCAGATAACCCTGCCCAATGGCAAGGTTGACCGTGTCGCCGGTGCCCCAGTTGACGTGATAGGTGGTCATTTTCCATTCAGGATCGGGCATTAACCCGGCCGCTTCTGTCAATTCCTGGAGTCCGGTTTTGGCACCGAAGCCAAAGGCGCGCCCATACGTCGGTAGTGTCTCCGGCGAGATGCCGTCCAGGGTTTTGCCGACTTCGTAGAAGGTGACATTGCAGGAAGCTGAAAGTCCGTCTTTGAGGGTGATGGTCCCGTGGCCGGTCTCCAGCCAGCACTTTTTGCGGTTGACTTCGCCCAATCCATCCCAATAGCCCGGACAGTAGAAACTGCTCTGCGCCGTCATACCGCCGGCTTCAAGTGCCGCCGCCATCGTGACGATTTTGAAGACTGAGCCGGTAGGATATAAGCCCTGGACTGCGCGATTGAGCAGCGGCAGGTCGGGATTGTTCAGCACGAGCTGGCGCGACCAGGTGTCTGTCAGGCGGATGAACACGTTATTGTCGAAGTGCGGACCGCTGACCATTGCCAAAACGGCGCCGGTGCGGATATCCAGGGCCACGATGGCGCCGCGTCGTTCTCCCAGGGCCTGTTCGGCACTGTATTGCAGCGCGCGATCCAGCGTGGTGTAGATCGCGCGCCCACGTTCCGGCCGGCGCTCGGTGATGGCCTTGAGACGTGTCCCATCGGCACTGACGATGGAGAGCCGCCCCCCATTTCTGCCGGCAAGGACGGCTTCGCCCCACGCTTCCAACCCGGCGATGCCGACAAGTTCGTCGCCGCGGTAGCCGCGCTGACGATAAGTGTCGTAGGCTTCTGCCGGAATCGGCGAGACCCAGCCGACGACGGTAGAGGCAACGCCATCAAGCGGGTAGAGCCGGCCGGTGCGCTCGCGGCGTTGGATACCGGGCAGGCTGAGCAGGTCGTTGTGCGTCAAACTCTCTTCGCCGGTTATATCAGCGATGGGAATGTACCAGTTTGTGGGCTGTCCGGCGTAGGTCGCCTGTATCTTTTCGACGGGCAGTCCCAGGACTTGGCTCAGCGCGTTGAGGACGGCGCCTTCATCCTGGATTTGCTCCGGGATCACGCCGACGGTGACGATGCTGCTGGGGACGGCCAACCCTGCACCGTCGCGGTCGTAAATGTTGGCGCGTGGCGGAATCTGGTATTCGACGGCAAAGGTGTTTCCGCCCACCAGATCGGGCCACACGGTATCTCTGTGCCAGTCAATTCCCCATTGTGTGCCTTCTTTAGCAAGGCTGAGCTGGTTATTGGCTTGCAGGTCGCCGAACAGGCCGGTGTGCCATATTTCGGTAAAGGTGATCCAGGCTTTGTCTTGATCAATTGTCAACGTTTGCGGGACGAGCGTGACGCTGAGGGTGGTCGTGGTGTCCAGCGCATCGCGGTAGGTCTTTTCAAAGTCGGCTTGTAGCAGCCCTGAACGCAACGAGGGCAGCAACAGCGCGTACATTGCCGCGTAATCTGCCGCTTCCCAAGCATTCAGGAAGCTCCGTCCTACAGATTCCGGCGTGGCGACATCCGGTGTGGGTACCGGCGTTTGGGTGGGCAACGGTACCGTGGTCGCCGGAGAAACAGGCACTTGCGGCGTTGTCGGCGGCGTGCTGTCGCATCCACTCAGTAGCAGGGCGAGTATAAAATAGATGACCAGGCCACGTTTGGCGCACAGGTAGACGGATTTTCTCATAAGCTCTCTCCTATATCCGGGCCAGGACAAGCGTAGTTGAAATGCGTCAGACAGAGGCTGGGAATGTCCACGGGCAACGCCAGATTCCAGGCAGCCAGCAGTGCGGCGACGGCGCACAGCGGCAGGCCGACGACGTTGGTATAACACCGCTCCACGCGCGCCACCGGTTGGAATACGGTATGTTGAATGGCATAGGCCCCGGCTTTATCCATCGGGTCGCGGCTGGCGACGTAGGCTTCGATTTCTGCGTCTGTATAGGGGCGCATGAGCACCTGCGTGGTGACACGACGCCCCAATTCCTGTTGCGCCTGCGGATGGTAGAGCACGACGGTTGTATGGACGGCGTGGGGGCGTCCACGCAAGCGGCGCAACATCGCGCGTGCTTCCGCCGGGTCACGTGGTTTTCCGAGCGGCAAGTTGTCCAGGTCCACGACCGTATCGGCGGCCAGAATCCAGGCTTCGCGCGCGGACGCAGCGACGGCATGGGCTTTTGCACGTGCCAGCCTGGTCGTCATAGTCAATGGGCTTTCGGTTTTCAGTGGCTCTTCGACGATGTCCACGCCGACCAGGCTCACGGGCAGGCCGAGCCAGGCGATCATTTCGCGTCGCCGGGGTGATTGCGAAGCCAGCAACAGTTCGATGTGCATACGGCGATTATAGCTGTTTTGTGGGGATGGTAAAGGGAGGAATGTGGAAATTAGGGTTTTATCATTGGTGGGAATATGTTCACACAAGTTTAAGTCATATTTCGGTTATAACAGTACTAATTTCCTATTGTGTTCTTCTATGAGATAGAGTAATATATAGGCAGGTTAAAAAAATACAACTTTACAAATTCAAATCTTAACAAATATAGGAGGTGTTGAAATGTTGTACTTACCACGTGAGGAAGGCCAGGGCCTGGTTGAATACGCGCTGATTTTGGTGTTGATCGCCATCGTCGTGATCGTTGTCTTGTCACTGTTGGGGTCACAGATTTCGACGATCTTCAGCCAGATCACCAGCGGCCTGGGCGGCTAGTCGTCAGAATGTCGCACAAAAAAGCCCCGCGCGCGAGCGCGGGGCTTTTTTGTAAGGACGGAGCGGTTTATCTCTTTGAACAGGGTAAAAATCTGAGGCCTCGAGGAGCGCGGGATGATGTTCCACAAGGGACGCGGGACGCCTTTTCCCTGGGCGCGGTTTGCATTGCCCACCGCCGCGTTGTGGTTTCTGGCGGTGCTGGCCGGCTTCGGCTTTTATGTGTCGCTTGTGCCTCTGCCACCCAATGATTTCTGGTGGCATCTCAAAATCGGCGAGTTAATTTACACTACCGGAACAATTCCTGCAACCAATATGTTTGCCTGGACCCTGCCGACGGATACCCCGTTCTTCTATGGTGCGTGGCTGGGACAGTGGTTGCTGTATGCGGTGTATCGCCGGGGCGGTGTGGCGTTGTTGCTGTTCATCCGCACGGCCATGGCCCTGACCGCGTTTGGGTTGGTCGGTGCGGAAGCTAAACGCCGGTCGGCCTCGTGGCGTCTGGCGGCGTTCGTCCTGATCTTCGCTTGCCTGATGACGTTCAACAATCTCATCGTCCGCCCGCAAATCTGGTCGTGGTTGCCCTTCGTGTTCTATTTCGTCCTGTTGTGCCGCTATGCTGACGGTGCACTGCGTGGACGCTGGTTGCTTCTCTGCCCGCTGCTGATGGTTTTTTGGGTCAACGCTCATGGCGCTTTTATCCTGGGGTTAGTTTTGCTAGGGGGCTTTACTGTGGGCGAGGCGCTGCGGACGTGGTTTGGGCTTGATGGCGCACGCAGTTGGCGTGCTGTGGGATGGCTGGCAGCAGTGAGTGGCTTGACGGGCCTGGCAACCCTGGTCAATCCGCGCTTTGTGGGCATTGTCAACTACGTCGTGGGGCTGATGACCAATCCGCCCAGTCAGCAACTGGTGGTGGAATGGCAGTCACCCACGCCGACCGGCATCGCCAATATGGCTTTTTACAGCAGTATTCTCGTGCTGCTGTTGGCACTGGCCTATTCGCGTTATCGCCCCACACCGACGGAGGCGTTGTTGCTGGTGGGGTTTCTGTGGTTGGCCTGGAGTGGACAACGTTATGTGGTTTGGTTCGGCTTGACGATGATGCCGTTGCTGGCGCGCGCCTTGAAGGATCTGCCGTTGCGCTTGCCTGCCTTTGCGCCGCAACGTAATTTTATCAACGTTGTGTTGGCAGTGCTGCTTTTTGTGCCGGTGCTATTGGCGCAGCCGTGGTTTGTCGAAGCCTTACCACTGCCGGAAGCCTATTGGGCGCAGGTCTGGCGCGATGTTCCCGAAGGCCCGCTCCTGTCTGTGGCGACGCCGCTCAAAGCCGCTGCATACCTGAAGGCGCATCCTGGTGGCAATCTGTTCAATGAAATGGGCTACGGCAGTTATCTCATCTGGGCGTTGCCGGAGCAAAAGGTATTTATAGATCCGCGCGTGGAGCTTTACCCTTACGAACAGTGGCTGGACTATGTCAGGATCATTCGTGGAACACGTTATGATGAAATCCTGTCTGCCTATGGGGTTGATCGGTTGTTAGTGGATGTGGTTGAACAACAGGAGTTGGTGGTTTCTCTGGAGAAGGATCCACGGTGGGAACAGGAATATCGTGACCCACGGACGCAGATATGGCGTCGGCAGCCGTAAGCAGCGCGTGCCGGCAGACCGGAGCCGGATTTTAGCAGCAGTCATCCTGTCTTATGAACGATACTTCAACCATAACATCATCATCTTCTTCTGAAGGGGCGCGCCCTGACCCGCCGAGATTCTTCTGGCGGTGGGGCATCGTGTGGCTTATCTTGCGTGTGATGACCAGTCTATGCGCGGCCTGGGTCTCTACACTGCGTCCCCTGACGTCGTTGGAGCAATCTGTGGCATTGTGGCCGCCTTCTGCGCCGTTAGTGCAATGGTTGCGGCGGGTTTTGCTGGCGCCCTGGGAACGCTGGGATGTTGTCTGGTATGTGCGGATTCTCACCGAAGGATACCATTTTGGCAACGGCACCGACGCTTTTCATCCCCTGTATGCCTGGCTGGCGCGCCCGTTGGTGTTTGTGGGCATAGAGCCGCTTTTGGCGTTGTCTCTGGTGACCTTTGTGGCGCTGGTTACATTCGCTTACGTTTACGAGCGGCTGGCCGCGTTGGATTTATCGCCCGCGCAGGTGCAGACGGCGGTCTATGGATTGTTCTTTTTCCCACTGGCATTTATTTTCTTTGCGCCTTATAATGAGAGCTTGTTTATGCTCTGGGCCGCTTTGACGCTGTGGTGGGCCAGGCAGCGGCGGTGGTGGTGGGCAGGAGCCGCCGGCGCGCTGGCCGTATTGACCCGACAGCAGGGGCTTTTCCTGATGGTGCCGTTGGCGTGGGAATTGTGGGCATCCCACAAAGGGCAAATCCGCAGTTTAGTGCGTGCCTGGCGGGAATGGTTGGCGCTTGGATTGCTCCCACTGGGGCTATTGCTGTGGGCGCTCTACCGTGTGCTGGTGATCGGTGGACCACAGCTTGATTTCAGCTCTCCCTTCAGGTTGATCTATTCGCTTATGATTTCTCCCAGTGCTGGACAGGTGGGCGCGGCGCATGTGTTGACCTGGCCCTGGAAGGCATTGGAATTAGCTCTTACACGCCTGCGATACGCGCCGGACGCGGATTTGATTGTGAATCTCGTGTTAGGGACGATATTTTTGAGTGTGGTCATCCTGGCATGGCCACGGTTGCGCACTTCCTATCGCCTCTACGTGTTGGTCGTAGTGGGGGTCAGCCTCAGCTATCACACAGGAATGAAGCACCCCTATATGGGATTGCCGCGGCATCTGTTCCTGGCCTTCCCTGTGTTCATCGGTCTGGCGCCGCTGCTTCGGCGCGCCTGGCAGCGTCTTCTGTGGGTGGGTACCGGTTTTGTGAGCATCTGTTTTTTGACTTTGTTGTTCGTGTTAGAATCCTGGGTGCCGTAGAGAGGTCAAATTCACAGGCATTGCTGTTGAACTTTGAGCTATTGAAGAACTATTTTGGCCGGGAAGTTATTTGCCCCGTGACATACCGACGGGGTTAGTGGATTTTGGGGGAAAACGGAAAATGGCGTTGCAGGAGACACAGAAACCAAAAGTGCTGGTGGTCATTCCGGCCTACAATGAGCAGGGGAAAATCGGGCGGGTGGTTCGGAAGACTTTGACGCAGGCTGTGGACGGCGTGGTGGTGGTAGACGATGGCTCGCGGGACGATACGGCTGCCGAAGCCGCGGCTGCCGGCGCCTGTGTTGTGTGCCATGAGCGCAATAGCGGGGTGGGAGCGGCGATCCGCACCGGCATTGATTACGCGCTGGCGCATGGGTTCTCGGTGGTGGCCATTCTTTCCGGGGACGACCAACACGACCCGACGGAACTGCCGGGGATACTGCGCCCTATTCTTGAGGAGGGCTATGATTTTGTCCAGGGATCGCGTCGCTTCCGTGGGTTGCAGTCTCCCCACATTAACTGGTTTCGTCGCTTCTTCACCTGGCTCTACGCTGTAACATTCCGCATACTGACCGGTTTCGCCTGCACTGATGCAACCAATGGCGGCCGGGCATTTCACGTGCGGATTTTTGCCGACGGCAAAATCAATCTCTGGCAGGACTGGTTGAATACTTATGAGTTAGAACCTTATTTGTTTTACAAAGCAGTGCGCGAGGGTTACAAAGTGACCGAGGCGCCTATGAAAGTCATCTATCACACCGGCGGTACCACCAAGATGAAACCGGTGCGTGACTGGTGGCGGATCTTTCGCCCGATGGTTTACCTGGCTTTGGGGGTGAAAAAGTGAGCTACATGGTGAAGCATGAATTGGCCGGTCGGCGGGTGCTGGTCACAGGCGGGGCGGGCTTTATCGGCTCGAATCTGGTGCGCCGCCTGGCTACTGAAGGCGCAGAGATTACGGTATTGGATGATTTCTTCACAGGGCGTTTAGAGAACCTGCGGGGGATTGATCCCGGCCGTTACCGTCTGGTGCGGGGCAGCGTCACCGATAGCGGCCTGGTGCGGGAGCTGGTCTCGCAGGCAGAACTGGTTTTTCATTTGGCTGCGCGTAACATTATCGCCTCCACCCGCAACCCCTATGAGGATTTTGAGACCAACATCGGGGGCACGCTAAATGTGCTGTTGGCGGCCCGCGATTACCGTCCACAACGGGTCGTCTACACATCTTCGGTGTCGGTCTATGGGAATCCGCGCTATCTGCCCATCAACGAGGACGATCGTATCAGCCTGTTGACCCCTTACGCGGTGAGCAAATTCAGCGGCGAGGGATACTGCCAGGCATTTTACGAAAGTTATGACGTGCCGGTAGTGGTGTTGCGCTATTCGAACGTTTACGGGTTGTGGCAAGACCCGCAGAACCCCTATTGCGGCGTGGTGGCGAAGTTCATGCAGCGTGCGCAGATGGGGCACCCGCCGGCTATCCATGGTGATGGTCAGCAGACGCGCGATTTCACCTTCGTTGAAGACGCGGTTGAAGCGACTTTGCTGGCGGCCCTGTCGCCAAAATCCGAAGGGGAAGTTTTCAATGTGGGTACCGGTGTGGAGACCAGCGTCGAAGTGTTGGCCCGCGCCGTGCTGGATTTGTACGGGCTGGACTCTGCGCCGGTTTACATTGATCGCCGCGACATTGATAACATCCGTCGTCGTGTGGTGAATATCGAGAAGGCGCGCCGTGTGCTGCGTTGGGTGCCACAGGTGACCCTGCTCGCGGGGTTACAGCGGACCAAGCAATGGCTGGAGACGGTTGAGACGCCTGACCAGGCCACCATGTAGGGGGAGAATCACATCAAGGACGGCACCGATCCCTTCTCCTGTTCCGGCGTCATCAGCCAGGTGTAAGCCAGATAGATCGCCGTTGCCCATAGCGGTACGCCGATCTGCACTGCAAAGGGCAGGTGCAGGACTTCCAATTGGGCGTAAACCAGCGGCCCGCCGAACAGAAATGCCAGCCACAGAAGTACGAAGAGCCGACGCCATCCCAGGCGTAAGTCGGGGCGATGTTCCCACAAAAGTAATGCCGGAATGAGCAACAGGCTCATTTCGTAGATGTTGGCGTGGGGGGTAATCCACATCAGTAGACACATCATCCCGGCGTAGAGCAGGGGCTTCTCTTCGCGGTGACGCGACCAGAAACGCACGAAAGCCACGCTGCCGACCCCGATGAAAATCCAACGCATCACCTCTGCTACGCCCGGTAGCCCCGGCAGCAAGAGCAGCCAGAACTCATAGAACGTCTGCATATGCCAGAGTTGTCGTCCTGGCCAGTTGGGGATGTCCGGGATGACGGTGAGCGCAAAGTCAATGTAAGTGCGGCTGGCGGCAGGCAATGTCACGAAGCACAGCGCGACCAGAATACTTCCCCCTATGGCCAGCCCCAACAGCGCGCGCCAGTCTTGACGCCGACGCAACAGCCACAGGAACCCCAATCCCAGCAACAGTTGGGGCTTGTAGGCGAGCAGGCTGGCCGTCATCCCGGCCCAAAACGGCCGTTCTCGCGTCCATAGCCGATACGTCAAGGCAAACAGGAACAAGCTCAGCAGCGAATTCTGGCCGAATGCAATCGCGGCAAAGATTGGAAACCAGGTGAGGCTCCAGGTAAACACCGGTCGGGGTGCCGTGGTCGGCGTGAGCAGTAATTTCAGGCTCAACCATAAGAGCAACAATCCCAGTAGACTCCACAGGGCAAAGCTCCAGACGTAGGGCAACAAGGCGAAAGGCCAGAAGAGCCATGCCATAAAGGGGGGCAGAATAAAGCCGTAAAAACCGGATACATCCGGGCCGACAATTTGCACTTCCAGTTCTGCCTGGTAGCGGATATCGTAGAGGCGGGTGGGGTCGCCATATCGCAAGATATAGCCGGCGGTGTAGTATTGAAGGAAATCCGTGCCGATTACTTGCCCGGCAAGGTCCATAGAACCCGGCCCCAGGATCAGACTTGCCAGCCATGCCACCCACAGGACGCCGCCAAGCCATTTAGCATAGGCCATTCGGCGGGGGAGCAGCAACGGTGTTAACCAGCGTATCAAAGGGTGTTGTGTCAGAAGGTCAGGTGTAGACATCGTTTTTCTGGCTACAAGCGCAACACTTTCACACCGGCATGGGCTTTGCGTACCAGTTCTCTCAGCGAACGAACTCGTGTGAGGCGTTTCCAAACATAACGTGGGCGCAGATAAAATCTTTTATATGCCTGATTCAAAATAGTGATGAGTTCGTCGGTGGAGAGTTCTTGTTCCCAATAACGGGGCACAAAGTCGGGTGTTGGATTGGCGGCAAACTTTTGCCAGAAGTCCTCCGTGAAAACTCCCTGGGCCAGGCCATCGAAGTATATTTGTGTGCCCGGAAAAGGGGTCAGGATGGTAATATGCACGTAGTCGGGATCAAGGCGTTCGGCGAACCTGATCGTTTGGAGAATGTCTTCCCGCGTCTCTGTAGGGGAGCCGATCATAAAGTAGGCCAGTGTTTCTATACCGGCCTGTTTGGTCCATTTGAACACATTTTGCACTTGTGTCAATGTGATGCCTTTGTTCAAGACCTTGAGAATTTTTTCTGTGCCGGCTTCTACACCGTAATGGATGCGTTCGCAACCGGCGGCGCGAAGCGTCTTTAGCAGATGTTCATCCACAGTATCTACCCGCGCGCGAATATCCCATCCGATGTCCAGCTTGCGTTGCTGGATTTCTTCACAGATGCCCAAAACCCGTTTGCGGTCTACCGTAAACGTATCGTCGTAGATGAGAAATTCATAAATCCCCATATTGACGCATGCCGCCATTTCGTCCACGACATTTTTGGGGGAACGGGCGCGGAAGCGTTTGCCGAGATGGGGACGGTCACAAAAGGCGCAGCGGAACGGGCAGCCGCGGCTGGTAAACATGGTGGTAATGGGATTGCGACGGGCTAATAAAGAAGAGTACTTTTTATACGGCGTTAAATGCCGTGCCGGAAAAGGCAGGCTATCCAGGTCTTGGATCAATCCGGCGTATGCGGTTTTGACGATCTGACCCTCATGTCGGAAGACTAAACCGTGAACTTTCATCAGATCTTCTGGATGGTCTATATGCTGCACTAACTGATGGAAGACTTCCTCCCCTTCGCCTACGACGACAAAATCAACGCCCGGTAAATTTAGCGTTTCTTCCGGGTACAGGTGTGCGTGTGGTCCCCCTACAACAACCCGTGCGTGAGGCGCGTGAGCCTTCACCACCTGGATAGTGTGAATGACATCCAGCAATGTAAAAGTCATCGCCGTCAGACCGACAATATCGGGAGCATATTGCTCGATCCGTTCGGCCAATTGGGCGTAGGACAATTCTTCAACCTGCGCATCAATGATGGCGACCTCATGTTCCTGCGCGGCATGGGATTCCAGATACGCGGCCACGTATAATAGCCCCAGGGGAGGATTATGCCCGCGTTCCTCTTCTATGATGGCCGGGTTGTTTCCAATGAGTTCTTGTTCGCTGGGTGGATTGATCAACAGGACTTTCATTATTATTCGCTCCCTTTTGCAAGTTCTTGGTATTTGCGTCCAACCACCAGTTGATTCGCCATGATCAACTGAAGTCCCCATGGCCCCAGAATCTTCTCTATGGTTTTCTCTGCCGGAAAGCCGATGGGTGAAAACATGAACTTACACGCTTCTACGATCTCGAAACCATGCGTTGTCACACGCGCGGAGAGTTCCTTGAGCGTAAAAGTCTGCCCATGTTGGGCGTCCTTCAGGATTCCCAAGATTGCGGCGAGCCGATCCATCAAGGGATTGGGTGTCGTCAACACGAGCAATCCGCCGGGCCGCAGCACTCGCCGACATTCGCGCAGCAGGCCATCTGCATCGGGCACATGTTCGATGACCGCCGTGGCGATGACGGCATCCGCTGTCCGGCTACGCACCGGTAGGGCCAGAGCGTCCCCTTGCGCTTTTCGTATTCCTTCAAGGGTAATTGCCTTCAAGAGCGGCAAGCTGTAATCAATGCCGAGGAATGTCAGTGACCCCAGACGTTGGCGCAATTCGGCCAACATTAACCCATCTGCTGTGCCGACATCCACAATCGTATGCAGAGGCCCGCTGTTATAACGGCGCAGCACCCGCTCTACCTCGTCGGTGCGTCGTCGCAAACGGTAGATAAACTGCCGTTTGCGACGGCGGCCCTCGAAATAGTCAATGTCGTAGACGCCCGTCACTCCTTTTCCCCCCGATAATAATTCGGCAGGCGTCGGTCAATAAGCTCCGCAAGCATGCCCACCACGGCTATCTGGACCGCTGCCATAACGATCACCACCGTACTTACATCCGCCAGGCGCTTCAGCACCGCCCAACTGAAAACACCCCATAACAATCCCAGGAACAGCAGGAAGCCGCTCAACGGCAGGAAAATTTTGAGCGGTGCGAAGTAAAGCGCCATCCGCAGAATCAAATTGACAAAGTTCAGCGTGTCGCGCAGGGGTCTGATTTTCGATTTTCCTGTCCGCGTCATATAGTTGATGGGAACGTAAGCGACATTGTAATCGTTGGTCAACATCCCCAACGTGAGGGTGGTGGTGAAAGAGAAACCATTGGGGAGCATATTGAAAAACCGCAAGGCGACCGCACGTTTGAAAACCCGCAACCCGGAGTTGATGTCGGGGATGGGCTGCCCGGCGATCACCTCGGCGAGTTTTCCGATGATCCATTTGGCCGGTTTGCGTATCCAGGGAATCGCTACCTCAGCACCTGTGCGAGCGCCGACAACCATATCATATTCGCCGGCATGGAATTGTGCTACAAGCTCAGGAATACGTTCGTTGGGATAGGTGCCATCGGCGTCGGTGATGCCGACGAGATCGTAGCGCGCCTGACGTATGGCCGTTTTCAAGGCCGCGCCGTAGCCCAGGTTGCGTTTGTGGGTGATCAGGCGCACATCGGGATACCGCCGAACAACCGCCGCTGTGTCATCTTGCGATCCGTCGTCCACAACAATAATCTCGTAGGCGAAGGGTGCGTCTGCCAGCACGCCGCGCAATTGTTCCAACACCGGCCCAATCCCCAATTCTTCATTGTAGGCTGGAATCACTACGGATACGGCAAGGGGCATTTTGTCCTGTGCTTGATTTTCCAACATAGTGCTCCATTGAAAAACTGTTTGAACGTTGGAATGTTATTCTCTTCCAACTGCTGGTGAGTGCCGCTCAATGGCGAATTCCCTTTGGAATCAAGGCGTGTAAGATTTTACACCCTGATTATACACCATTCGTACCGGTCAGGGCTTATTTTGTGCGCGTCAAAATCACACTTGCCTCATCTCGATAGACTTCCTCCCACCGGTCGGATTGTTGTGCCGCCGCAATCAGCTGGGATTGTGCTTGTGGGCTAAGCATCAGGGTGCGTATCTGGTATGCTTCAAGCCGTTCTTCCCATCCGGGCGCGGCGGTGGAGATGCGCAGGTAATCCAGCCATAGCTCGGCGGGATAGAGTTCAATGCGCGGGTCTATGAAAACCGGATACTGCGGCTGGGCTGCCCAGATGAGGTAGCTGCCAAACGCCATATCGTGAAACAACGGCCCCGGCAAGTGGGCTTGGAACAGAAACTCCGTCGCCGCGACGGGCGTCTCTGCCGAAAGGACCCCGGCCTTCTCCGGTGGCAGCGGCCACCAGGATTTGAACCACGGCAGGGAAAGCAGCGCCCCTAACAACACAATCCCTGCCAGAAGGCTGTTTAAGGTGTAGGGAGTCATTCCGCCCTTTTGATTTTGATTCGCCGATTTGCTGACTCGCCGGTTCTCCGACTCTCCGATTGGCTGATTCACCGACTCACCGATTAGCCTCACGTGTTCTGCCAGCACCGGCCCCATCACTAACCCGAACCAAATGACGCCGCGCAGCGTTTTCAATCCCAGGGTACCGAAACCCAGGAAAGCGAGCAGTTGGGAGGGGGTGGGACGCTTTGGCGAAAGCGCCAGGATTGTCGCGCTGACGAGCAGTCCTGCCAGGAACAATGTCCCCCCCAGAGTGTCGAACGTCGGCGCAGCCCATTCTACCACCAGGTTTTGAATAACCGGATTGCTTGTCATTGCAGTGACATAATGTACGATCCCGATACCGCGCGGGTTGAACAAACAGGCCAGGGCCGCGGCGCTTGCTGCGATGACCGGCGCACGCAACGCCTGCCACCGCCGGGTATGTAAAACATTCCATGTTTCCTCGGCGCCCCACAGTCCGATGAGCACTAACCCCAGGGGAAAGGTGCCGTGGCTATTGACCCAGAGCAACATCCCGACGGGGAAAATCAGCAACAGCCATGCACGTGGGCGGCTACGATAGGCGTGTATAGCGTTTAAGAACAACGCCGCGATGAAGAAGGCGAGCGTCTGCGGACGCACGTTCCAATCGTTGATGCCCAGCGCGGCCGCAAAAAAGGTACCGAAAGCCGCGCTGCGCCACCCGCCGGAGCATCGCAAAGCCAGCCGCAATATCAGGGCATAGGTGGCGGTCACAAGGAGGCTCTGGAAGAAAATGACCAGTGGCGCGCTGCCGAGGTGATAGAGCTGATACAATGTCCATTCCATCAGCCAGAAAGTTTGATAAGCGGGGTAGGGGGTGCCGCGCATTGTCTGCGAGTAAGCGTCTACCTGGGGGATGTGTCCCGTGCGCGCTATCTCGCGCCCGGCGGCAATGTGCCACCAGAAGTCGTGAGGGCGGATGGGGTGGGTGTTGACGAAGATAAAAATCCCCGCGATGATTACCAGCCCCCAGAGGTGCTCGATGGAGATAGGCAAAAATGACCTGGTTTTCATAGCTTCATAGTGAAGTGTCGGCGCAGGCCGATACCCGGCACAAAGCATCCGGCGAGGATGGTTTCAATCGGCCTGACGGACAACGGTATGACAAATGATACAGAAAAGATAGTACTTATTTCCCATTGCTAGAATTCGGTAAGAATGTATAATATGGTTAACATTTAGTAAGGAGCCCCGCCCTCCTTGCTAAATGAGATTGGTTACCCTCCTTTCGTAGAGACACGCCCCTGCCCAGGGGCGTGTCTCTGTTTTGGGGGCTTCTATGCGACGAGCAATCGCCGACAACCATCGCAGTAGGCTTCCTCGCCGTTTTTGACTTTGCGCTGCGTGGGCTTCAGGACTTCTACCCCGCACATGCTACAGATTTCGCCGTTCAAACGCGCCACAGGGATGCCACCGGTGCGACTATGCAGATAATGATAGGTATCGAGGATGTTCGACGGGATGCGTTCCTGAACGTGTTGGGCTTCTTGGCGTAGTACTTGTTCGCGTGCTTGTAGGGTATCCCGTTCGGCGGTGAGGGCTTGACAGAGCACTGCGCGCCGGGCGCTGACCTCTTGCAGATGGGTTGCTGCGGTGGTGGCGTCGGTGTCGGCCTCTTCGCGGGCGACCATAGCTTCGAGCAGGTCATCCTCAAGTTTGGCGATTCGGCGGCGCAGGGATTGCGACTTGGCCTGCAAGTCTTCCAGTTGGCGGGGATTGGTGACGCTGCCGTCGTAGAGACGCCGCTCGGTCTGCTGGAGATCGGTCTGCACCCTTTGTAACTCGAACTCGATGTCTTTCTGCGTTTTGTTGGCGGTGTGTGCCGCCTGCGCCGTTTGTTCGGCACGTTGACGCGCCTGCGATAGCTCGGATTCGTCGTGGAGGATGGCCGCGATCTCGGTCAGCCGGCGGTTGATCTGTTGTAATTCCAGATCAATTTCTTGAAAGCGTAATAGCGCGTCTGTCCAGGGCATGCATCCCTCCTCAATACAAGTGGCCACAGAGGACACGGAGTTTGCACGGAAGTAAATGAAATACTCTGCGTTCCCCGTGTGCTCTGCGGTGAAATCTTTATTATCGGGGCTGTACCGCAGGTTCAGTTACGCCCCTTAAAAAGGTGTTGGAACACTTGAATGTTGGGACGTTACTATGCTGCTTTTTTGCGCGGCAACCACAGGTGGCGCACCAGCAGGAACGCCGCGCCGGCAATGAAGAAGATGATGGCAATCAATTGCGCGGTGGCAATGTTGCCGATCATCCAGGCGTCGGGACGCAGCATCTCGGTGAAGAAACGGATGACGGCGTAGCCCATCAAATAGGCCACCAGCAGGTCGCCTTCCTGCAGTTTCTCACGGAAGCGCGTGGCTATCCACAGCAGCAGCAGACACAGCACCAACGCCGCCAGCGATTCGTACAGGAAGGTGGGATGGAAAAGTGTCGTCTCCGGGTACTGGATCAGGTTGGTGTAGGGCGGGATGCGGTGCAAAGCCGGGACGCGCAGTCCCCAGGGCAGCGTTGTGGGTGGACCGTACAACTCGATGTTGATGAAGTTGCCCCACCGTCCGATGGCTTGCCCAACAGCCACCCCTGGCGCGGCGTAGTCAAGCCATTCGAGCGGACGCAGTCCGCGTTTCCAACAGAAGAGGAGCACGCCGAGCGCCCCACCGATGATGGCACCGTAGATGCCTAACCCGCCATTCCAGATATAGAGTGCCTCCAACGGGTGCTCTTTGTAATAGTTCCAACCGAGCAGCCCGTCACCTGGTTGCGAGAACACGTGATAGACGCGCGCGCCGATGATCGCCAGTAGCACAACGATGACGAGCATGTCCCAAATGATCTCCGGGTCTTGAGCGGCGCGCTTTGCCAGGTACGCAGCGACATTCGCCCCCAGGATGATGCCGGTGACGATCAGGACGCCGTACCAATGTACGGCAATCGGGCCAATTTGAAACAGAATCGGACCAACAGGTGGTGTCATAGTGTAGCCTCCAGAGGTGAGTTTGTTGTGTTGAGTTTGCGTTCCAGGGTGTGATATACATCCTCGAAATACTCGTTCAGGTAGGGATAGGCGGTGGCGACAAGCCCCAACCCAAACAGTGCACCGGTGAGTGTGCGCATCAAGGGGGTCGTCTCGAAAGGCACGGGAATGAGGCCGGGGAACAGCACCCACGCGACGTAGGAAAGCCACTGGATGCCGCCGTCGAGCATCATCGGCATGATGCCGAAGATAAAGTAACGCCACATCGGCCAGGGGGGGATCTCTTGCTTCCGCCGCAGCCCAGCGTAGGCCAGTCCCCCCAGGAGCAAGCAGCCATAGATGGCGACATCGCGTTGGCAAAGGGCCACCTTGTAGCCTGTGGCTGCATCGCCGGTAAACAGGCGTAGCGCGTTCATTTCGATCACACTGATGGGTGTTGTGAGTGGGTAGGCAAGTTGTGGCCCGAAGAGAAACCACGAGCGGAAAGGGTACTGATGACAGAGCGGGCGATAAGCGGCATACAACATGTTTGCCAGAGTGGGCATGCCGATTTTGAAGAACACCGGTGCCAGTATTGCCCCACCGAGGAACAAGGCCGTCAGCGTGTTGAACAGGGCCAGCCAGTGGCGCGCCAGCCAGAAGACGAAGCGGTTCAGCTTCTCCACCAGCGTGCGTTGCCCCGGTGGAATCTCCTGTTGCATCCGTTCCTGGATACGGCGCTGGGCCTCATTTAAGATGGCCTCGGTGCTCGGTGCGTGGTTATCGGTGTCCTCCGGCTCGCTCATCTCCCCTCCACACGTTGGTATCATTATACCATGATCGGGGGGAGAGAACAAACAACGCCACCAGGGCCTTGTCATTCTTGTTCCGAGGGGAATGTCAGTCCCCTGTTTTTAGCTGATTTGAGTAACGCGGATCTGACGATCCGCTTGAAGCCAAATGAAGACGATCCGCTCGAAGCCAAATGAAGACGATTCGCTCGAAGCCAAAGACGATTCGCTCGAAGCCAAATGAAGACGATCCGCTCGAAGCCAAAGACGATCCGCTCGAAGCCAAAGACGATTCGCTTGAAGCCAAATGAAGACGGTTCGCTTGAAGCCAAATGAAGACGATCCGCTCGAAGCCAAATGAAGACGATCCGCTTGAAGCCAAATGAAGTTGCTGTAACGCGAATGATAAAGCCTTGACCAGGGCTGTTGCATTTGGCCGCTTCTGGCAACTGAATTCGGCCTAAAGGCCAGGGGAAGAGGAGAGGGGTTTTTGTGGCGGAGCTTCACCCTGCCACAAAAACCCCTCCTTAAGATGCTGCTTTAGCGGCACAACAGACAGCGCGACGGGACAAAATTCCCCAAAACGGATTGTCGTCATCCGCTAATGCGCATAGCGCAACACCGGATTGCGCGCGGCTCTGACTTCGTCCAGCCGCCGCACGGGGGCATTGTGTGGCGCTTCGTGCAATAGGTGGGGATTCTCGCGCGCTTCGGCGGCAATTTTGAGCAGGATGTCGGCGTAGTTGTCCAGCGATTGCTTGCTTTCGGTCTCGGTCGGCTCGATCATCAACGCCTCGGGCACGATGAGCGGGAAGTAGTTCGTGGGGGGATGGACGCCGTAATCAATGAGCCGCTTGGCGATGTCGAGTGCGTGGATGTCGGGGGCATCCTTGAAGCGACCTTCGACCACAAATTCGTGCTTGCAGATGCGGTCGTAGGGCAGGGGGTACACGCCCTTGATACGGCTGAGCAAGTAGTTGGCATTGAGCACCGCATGTTCGGCCGCCTGCCGGAGGCCTTCTTTACCCAACATGCGCATGTACGTGTAAGCACGCACGATGATGCCGAACTGTCCCCAGAAAGCTCTGACCCGCCCGATGGACTTGGGCGGATCGTAGAAGATGAAATAGGGGTCTTCTTCGGGGGACGAATCGGGATCGAGCGCCACGATGGGCGCAGGGAGGTAATCCGCCAGGTGTGCGGCGACGCCCACCGGTCCGCTTCCCGGCCCACCGCCACCGTGTGGGGTGCTGAAGGTTTTATGCAGGTTGAAGTGCATCACGTCAATCCCTGCATCGCCGGGACGCATGATGCCGGCGAGGGCGTTCAGGTTCGCGCCATCGCCATACACCAGTCCCCCGCAGCTATGGATGATGTCTGCGACTTCTTCTGTGTGTTCTTCAAAAAGCCCCAATGTGTTGGGATTGGTGAACATCAGCCCCACGACGCGCTCACATACTTGCGCGCGCAGTGCCTTAAGGTCAATGTTGCCGCGCGCATCGGAGGGAATTTCCACCACGCGCAAGCCGCTCATGCTCGATGAGGCGGGGTTCGTCCCATGGGCCGAGTCGGGGACCAGAATGGTATCGCGGGCGGTGTCACCGCGGTCCAGGTGATATTTCCGCATGATGAGCACGCCCGTCAATTCGCCGTGCGCGCCGGCGGCGGGCTGCAACGAGACAGCGGCAAAGCCGCCGATCTCCTTGAGGTATTCCTGGACGGAATACATAATATACAGCGCGCCCTGGACCGCTTCAGGATCGAGCCACGGGTGAGCGCCGGTAAAGCCGCCCAGCCGTGCGGCGACTTCGTTGACTTTGGGGTTGAATTTCATCGTACAAGACCCCAGCGGATACATTCCCTTGTCAATGGCATAGTTTAGTTGCGACAGCCGTAGATAGTGCCGCACCACATCCACCTCACTGACTTCGGGCAGTGGCAGTTCCTCACGCAGCATGGCGGTGGGGAGAGGGCTTTCCGGGACATCCAGTTGCGGGGGCTTGACTCCCTCACGGCCCGGCGCTGAAAGTTCGTAGATCAAGGGTTCGCTCATGGGTTATGCCTCCTGTTCTTCAGCGGTGAACGCGCCCAGCGCTTCGGCGAACAGATCAATTTCGTGGCGCGAGTTCACTTCGGTCACGGCAACCAGCATGTGACGCTGCAGGCCGGGATAATCGCGCCCCAGATCGTAGCCGCCGACGATCTCCACTTCTTCGATGTCATTGAGCAGGAAGTGATTGATGTCGGCTACCTGTGCGGGACAGCGAACCATGAACTCATTGAAGAAGGGATGCGTCTTGACCACGGAAAAGCCCGGTATTTTGTCAATGACGTCGGCCGCATAATGCGCTTTGTGGTAGTTTAGCTCGGCGATCTTGCGCAGACCGTGTTTGCCCAGAGCCGCCATGTAGACGGTCGCCGCGAGGGCCATCAGACCCTCATTGCTGCAAATGTTGGAGGTGGCCTTGTCGCGGCGGATGTGCTGTTCGCGGGTGGTGAGGGTCATCACGTAGCCGTCCTTGCCTTCGACGTCTACCGTTTTGCCGACCAGCCGTCCGGCCATTTGTCGGACGTACTCATCCCGCGTGGCGTAAAAGCCCAGATACGGCCCGCCGAAGTTGAGACCCAGGCCAAGCGGTTGCCCTTCACCGAGGACAATGTCGGCCCCGTAGGCGCCGGGCGGTTTGAGCAAGCCCAGGCTGATGGGATTGACGACGACGGCCAGGAGCGTCCCCTTGCCGCGCGCGTGGACCTGCTCGGCAATGCCTTCCAGGTTGACCAGCCGGCCCAGAAAATCCGGTGTCTGCAGGATAAGGCAGGCCGTGTTCTCATCTACCAGCGCGATGAGCTGCTCTAGCGGCATCATCGGATCGTCGCCCCCGACAATGTCCAGTCCCATCCCCTGTGTGTAGGTGTGGACGACCTGGCGGTAGTGGGGATGGACGGTCGGCGCGATCACGACTTTGGCGCGCTTCTTGCGGAAGACGTTGTACGCCTGGATCACGGCTTCGGCGGTGGCGGTTGCGCCGTCGTAGTGGCTGGCGTTGGCGACGTCCATGCCGGTGAGGTCGCAGATCATGCTTTCGTATTCAAAGATGGCTTGCAGCGTGCCCTGGCTGACCTCGGCCTGATAGGGGGTGTAGGCGGTGTAGAACTCCCCACGGCTGATGACGTAATCCACCACGCTAGGCACCCAATGCCGATAGGCGCCCGCGCCTAGGAAGGTGGGGACAACATTGGCGTTGACGTTCAACGCAGCAAGAAATTGCAATTCTTGCAAAATTTCCATCTCCGATAGAGGGGCGGGGAGATCGAGCTGGGGATAACGGAACTTTTCGGGGATGTCCTGGAACAGAGCATCCAGGTTATTGACTCCGATCGCGGCCAGCATTTCTTGACGTTCTGCGTCGGTATGGGGGATATAGACCATAATAGGCTCCTGTGAAAATCCGTTTTAATGAGCGGATTCTTCTTCAATGACCTTTTTGTAGCCGTTGATGTCGAGAAGCTCTTTCCATTCTGCCATGTTGGTGGGGCTGATGCGGATCATCCATCCTCTGCCGAAGGCATCTTCGTTAATCAGTTCTGGTCGGTCCTCGAGTTCCTCGTTCACGGCGACTATCTTGCCGCTCATCGGCATGTATACGTCGGCGGCCGCCTTGACCGACTCAACAACGCCGAACTGCTCGCCTCTGGCAAACGTTTCACCGACTTCGGGCAACTCGACATAGACGATGTCAGAAAGAGTGCTTTGGGCATAATCCGTGATTCCGACGACGATTTCATCATCATCTTGCCAGGCCCATTCGTGGGTTTCCTGGTAGCGTATGCCTGTATTACGATTCATAATTTATCCTCCTCATCATAAAAAGATAGTAGTTTGTGTAAGCCTTGATTGATTTCTATGCTGTCACGATAGAGAGCAATTGGGACAACGGTGATGGTTCACGCATGTCCTGAAAACTTTGGGTGTAGGGGATGAAAACGTCCGGCGCATGCGGCAAACCCAGGGAAATGTCCACCGGTTTGGCGTTGGTGGCGTCGTTGAAGATGAGCAGTCTTTGCTTGCCGGGCAGGGTGTTCAACGCGATGCCTGCCAGAGCGCGCGACGTCGTCTCCGCCGAGGTCACAACCGCCAACCAGTCACACTGCGACTGAATATGCCACATTAACGGGAGTGTACCCCGTCCCAAATCCATAATAACAAAATATCCTGCCTCGCGCAAGATGCCAATTGTCCTTTGTACAGTCTCCATTCGGATACTGTTGAGATCCATAACCACCGAAGGGGTGGGGATGAAGGAGAACCCGTGGGCATCTTGCAGGCTGAAACTCTGGATCTGCGGCAGCGTGATGTCGGCGGCATTGCGCGATAACAGCTCCAGGCTATGGCGCGCGCCCTCAATCCCGCTCCACAGGCCGATGCTGCCGACCGGGAAGGCCAGATCGAGCAGTATCGTTGGTTGCTCGCGCCACTGGGCGGCGTGACGGGCCAGGTTGAGCGCTAACGTGCTTACGCCGACGCCGCCGCGCAGCGACAACACCCCAAAAACGCTCCCTTTTTTCGCTTTAGGAGTCTGGGCTTCGAGCTTCAGACGTTGGACGCGGTTCAGTGCCGCCTGGATGCGCGCTCCTAGCTCCTGGTGTTCGATTTGCCCTTTGGTGATGAAATCGTCCCCGCCGATGGTGTAGCCTTTGATCCGATCATCCACCGCATCGAGGGCGCTAAAGAAGATGATCGGAACGGTGCTGAAGTGCGGATCGGAGCGCAACTGGCGGCAGACTTCATAGCCGTCAATATCGGGCATCATAATGTCCAGCAAGATCAAATCGGGCTTCAATTGTTGCGCGATGCGCAGACCTTCTTTGCCGGTCGTGGCTTCTGCAACTTCGTGGCCCCAACTGCGCAACATGATGTTATACATCATCCGCGCATCATCGTCGTCTTCGATGACCAGGATGCGATATTTTGGCATGGCTCCCCCCTGAAAATGACAAATGACAAATGGCAAATGGCAAATGGCAAATGGCAAATGACAAATGGCAAATGGCAAATGGTAATCTGTTATGCGGCGACCGGGATGGGAATGGCGAAACTGAAGGTGCTCCCTTTCTGGTATTCGCTCTCTACCATCACCTGCCCGCCGTGCATCTCGACGATGCTGCGGGTGATCACCAGCCCTAACCCCGTTCCTTGTACGCTTCGCACGGCAGCGTTGTTGGCGCGGAAGTACTTCGTGAACAGGCGATTCAGTTCTTCCGGTCTCATGCCGATGCCGTTGTCTTTCACGCTCCAGCGCACGTAGTCTTTCCCGTTGCCGCTCCAAACGTCGGCGCTGACCACGATGGTCCCGCCCACAGGCGTGTATTTGTTGGCGTTGCTGATCAGGTTGGTGAGCACCTGAATCAGTCGTCCGCGGTCGCCGTTGACCGTGGGCAGGTTTGGCGGCAGGAGGACTTGCAGCGTCTGGTTCTTGGCAACAAATTCCTGTTCAAACGCTTGAACCGCCTCGCTGATGATTTCCTCCGGCACGACGTTCTCCATTTCCAGCCGCAGGCGTCCCGCCTCGATGCGCGACACGTCCAGTAAATCCTGGACCAGACGATCCATCCGCCCGATGTTGTTGCGCACAATCTGTAAAAACTGCTGTTGTTGTTCGTTGAGCGGCCCGCCGATGCCCCGCATCAACATATCAATGTAGCCCTTCATCGAGGTCATTGGCTGCTTCAGTTCGTGGGACACGAAGGAGATAAAGTCGGTCTTGGCGTCGTTCGCCTGTTGGACGATCTGGAACAGCCGTGCGTTTTCGATGGCGATGGCGGCGTGGTCGGCCAACCGCACGATCAAGGCCACGTCGCTGCTCTCGAAACACTCACGCTGTTCGGATTCCAACGCGATGACCCCGATCACGCGGTCCTCGCGTTTAATGGGCACGGTCAACTGCGCCTGCATCCCCGGTACCACCTGCTTGTAATGAGGGTTCTGTTCTACATCTGTGACCAGCAACGTTTCACCGGTGCGCACGGTCACGCCGATCAGCCCCTCTTCCAGTGGCCACAGGTTATCCTCGGTATGTAGCTCGAACATTTCCGGTGGGTAGCCACGGTGCGCCAGGAAACGCAACCCTTGTGTGCCGTCTTCTCTTTCTTGCAGCGCGGCGATGAGGCCGATGGTGGCGCCGGTGATGCGGATGGCCCATTCGAGCGTTTGCCCCATCACCGCGGTATAATCCAGCGTGGCGTTGAGCTGGCGGTCAATCTGTTGCAGCGTCGTCAGTTCTTCCAATCGCGCCTGCAATGCCTGATCGGTCATTGTGAACAGTTGGGCATTTTCAATGGCAATGGCCGCCTGTGCTCCGAAGGCCAGCAGCAGTTCTGTATCTTCGCGGTCGAACGGACGCGCGTCTTTGCGGTTCAGCACTTCCAACACGCCGATCGTGCGTCCGCGCGCGTTGAGCGGCACGGCGATAATGGATTGGGTGGTGAACTCGGATTTTTTGTCGAAGCCGCTGTACCAACGCTCGTCACGGTGGGTGTCGTGCGTGATGATCGGGCGATTTTCGGCAAAGGCGGCGCCGGCAATCCCTTTGCCGGCCGGTATGCGCATCCCCACCAGTTTGGCCCCCGCCGGCCCGCTGGAGATACGGAACACCAGCTCACCGCTTTCTTCGTCCAACAGCAACAGCGATCCCGCTTCGGAGTTGAGCAGGTTGGCGGCGTTGCGCACGACCAGGTCGAGCACTTCATTCAGGTCGAGGCTGGAGGCCAGCAGGTTGCCGATCTCGTTGAGCGTGCCGAGTTGTCGCGCGCGGGCTTCCAGGCGTTCGAGCAGGGCGTGCCGCTCGATGATGGCGGCGGTGTAGGCGGCCACGGTCACGAAAAAGTTCTCGTCTTCCTCAGTAAAGAGCACATCGGGGTCGAATGTCGAAGCTACCATCACCCCCAGGATTTTATCTCCGGCGGTGAGTGGCGCGCCAAGCCACGCCCGCCCGAAGCGCGTGCCCCCCGGCTCGATGCCGCGCCGGTGACATTCTTCGACGTAGTCGTGGGTGCGGATGGGCATGCCGCTGGCCATGATGACGCCGGTCAGTCCTTCTTTGATGTTCCAGGTGGTGTCGGGATATAGCCGTTCGTCTTCTTCGACGTAGAAGGTGAAGGCCAGCCGTTCTTCGTCGGGCTGGCGCAGGGCGATGTAGAAATTGGGCATGGCGATGACGTGCTTGAGCTGGGTGTAGATCAACTCCATCAGGTCATCAATCTGCGTGGTGAAGTTGATTGCCTGCGCGATCCAATACAGTGAACGCAGTTCCTGGGCGCGCTTGGGCTGGCTTTCGGCGAACGCGGTGCGCTCCAGTCCCAAAGCCGCCGGATGTACCAGATGTTGGAGCAGACTTTGCTGGATGTCGTCGTAGGATTCCGCATCGCGCGGCGCGCCCAGTCCGATCCATCCCTGTTTGCCCAGTGCGATGAGCAGTATGACGCCCCGTTCCTGTACCTGTGTTTGTTCCGCCAACGCCTCGGACGGCATATCGGGGGCCGGCAAGGGGATGAGCCGTTCTGGCGGTTGTGCGGCGAGCCAGCGCGCCAGCGGCGACGTGGGCAGATAGACGATGTCCGTTTCCAGCACGCGATAGCGGGATGTGGGGTGCAGCAGCGCGATTTCCAGATGACGCGGCTCGAACAGTGTCATCATTTCTGTACGCAGTGTGGAGACGATCTCCTGGCGCGTGTTACTCGTCGCGGCGATCTGGGTGACGCGCCCCAGCGCCGGTGGTGCTTTTTGAAGCAGTGGATGGTGTTCCAGCAGGCGCGTTTCCAGGTAACGGTAGCTCCAGCGTCCCACCAGGACCGCGGCACTGAGGAGCACGGCGGCGACCATCAGGCTGACGGGATGCTCCAGGGAGATCGCGCCGCCAAAGAGCAGCACAAGCACCCACAGCCCGGCAAGCACACCGAGCACCAGCAATGGGATAAGCACATAGCCCCACAGACGGGTTCTCTGGCGGATGTGTTCCCGCAGCAGCCTGACGACCGATTCCGGCGCGGCCTCCAGGGGCGGGGAATCCGTGATCCGTGATTCGTGATTCGTGATCTGTGATGTTTGCTTCACCATTTGAGTCCGCAGTCTATCATTCGCTGGGCGGCCTGACACTCAGACCGTTACTCCTATTGTAGCATGGCAGGGAAGAGTTGCAACCCTCTTTTTGCTTGCAGATGTGTTGCAATTTGGGGACTGAGGATACTTTTGCGGCGTGAAATTATAACCATATTCTAATCTTTTTGCAGGTACTTGACAAACTGCATAATCAGTAGTAAGATAGTAAATGTTGACGACCGTCATCGCACAGGCCAGTGCGGGGCATTATAGCCAACCGGCTTGTAAATGTCAGTAGATCAATTCTGTTTGGTCTGAATCGCCACAAGATTCAGGCGGGAACAGGACCTGCCGATCCCTTCGGAGTATTTTTCGATCTACTGAGTATTATTGTTTATCGCCTGGCCATTTCTCTACTAGATACCTCTCATTCGAACTTACCTGTGTTCTTGTGCTTGGTCGAAGGAATCTGTACTAAGCATCATTGTTCCGCTTTGCCTGGTTCAATAAAAATGGAGGGCCCTCGATGAACAGAAAAGCTGCTGTGCTCAATGTGTTGGTGGTTGTGGCGTTGGTTATGGGATTTATACCGTTGCCGGCTTTGGCGGCATCGTCATCCACACCGATGGTTGCATCTTCCTCTACCCTCGAAGACACTGTTAATGTGATGCAGCCGAATAACCCCATAGACAAGATCGAACCGTTAGTCCTAGAGCAGATCACGGCCGACGGACGCACCGATTTCTTCGTATGGATGAAGGAAAAGGCCGATTTAAGCCCCGCTTATAAGCTGAAAACCAAGCAAGAGCGGGGTCGTTTTGTTTATATGGCCCTGCGTGCCGTTGCCGAGCGCACTCAGAAGGAGGTGCGCGCCTATCTTGACCGGCAGGGTGTGCAGTACCAACCTTTCTACATCGCCAACAAAATTCTGGTGCGCAGCAGCACCCAAACCTTGTTGATGAACCTGGCCGCGCGTGCGGATGTGGCGAAAATCACGGCCAACCACAAGTATCAACTCCCTGAACCGTTTATGAACCCCGCACCCACACATCTTCTCGCCGTTGAGCCTAACCTCAGCTTTATCAACGCCGATGATGTCTGGGGGATGGGTTTCACTGGTCAGGGGACGGTGATGGCCGGCAACGACACCGGCCTCGATGAGACTCATCCCACGATCGCCCCTCACTATCGCGGCTGCCTTAATCCCCCGGCCTGCACCAGTTGGGATCATAACTACAACTGGTGGGATGCGACCGGGACTTATCCGATAGATCCTGGCGATGGCCATGGCCACGGCACCCACACCACCGGCACGATGGTCGGCGATGACTACGCCGGCAACCAGATCGGTGTAGCGCCGGGCGCGCAGACCATCCACTGCAAGAATATGACCGACGGCGGTAGTGGTGACGATGGGACGTTTACGACCTGCTTCCAATGGGACCTGGCGCCGTGGGATTTGAGCGGCAACAACCCACGTCCTGACCTGGCGCCGGATGCGATCAACAATTCGTGGGGCTACTGGGGTGGCGGCGCGCCGCAGTTTGAGGATGAAATCATCGCGTTGCAGGTCGCCGGCATTGCCGTCGAAGTCTCAGCCGGCAACGAAGGCTCATCTTGCGCGACCTTGCGTTCGCCGGGTGACTACGCGCGTGTGTTGACGACCGGTTCGGTGAACCACAGCGGCGGCGTGCTGCCGGGCACACTGTCGGGTTTCAGCAGCCGTGGGCCGTCGAGCCTGTATCCCGGTGATTACTTCCCCGACGTGATGGCGCCGGGTGAAAATATCCGTTCCAGTTTGCCCGGTGGCGGTTATGGTTCCTGGAGTGGTACTTCAATGGCCGGGCCGCACACCACGGCACTGATCGGCTTGTTGTGGTCGGCCAACCCGACGTTGCGCGGGCATGTTGAAACGACCTATCAGATCATCAAGGACACGGCGGTACCGCTTACCGGACAATCCGGCTCAAATTGTGGCGGCGATTATGTGGAAGGTCCCAACAACGATTGGGGCTTCGGCACGATTGATGCGCTGGCTGCCGTGCAGATGGCGCTGTTGATGGGTGGCGCGGGCTATCTTGACGGCGTGGTGACGGATGCGACCAGCCTGCTGCCGATAGAGGGCGCGACGGTCGTGGCGCAGCACGATGCCGGCTATACGTGGAACGTAACAACAGACAGCAGCGGATACTACACGCTGACCGTGGCAGCCGGCGTGTTTACGGTCACGGCGACGCATCCACACTATGTTAGCGCTGAAGTAACCGGTGTGGTGGTAGTCACGGACACGACGACGACGCAGGACTTTAGCCTGACACCGCGTGGACTCGTGTACGGTTTTGTGACCGATGCCGACAACGGAGTACCGTTGGCGGCGGTGGTGACGGCAGACGATGGGACGACTGTGAATACCGATCCCACAACGGGGTACTATCAGATGTGGCTGGACCCCGGCGTCTACACGGTGACCGCGACGGCGCAGAACTATGCGCCCGACTCGGCCACGGTGACGATTGTGTCGGGTGCGACCGCTCAACAAGACTTTGCCTTGCTGGCGGCCGTGGTATTTTCCCCTTCTCCCCTTCACGTCACCATCCCGCTGGGCACCTACGCCAGTGTTGGAGCGACGTTGACCAACCGCCAGCCGTGGGATTATGCCTTTGAGTTTAAGGAACAAGCGGGTGGCTTTACGCCGCTGGGCCATCCGGCAGTTGAACATGAGCCGTTGCCCGGCATCCCGGCCCAGGTCTTTACCGGTGCAGCGCCCGATGGCTATGAGCCACAGCCGGCCGTCGCAGCGACGCAGCCTAGTGGTGTGTGGCAGACGCGCGCCAGCGCACCCTTTGTCTCGATGGACAATGTCTATGTGGACTACGATGACAAAGGCTACCTGGTCGGTGGTCACGGCGCTAACGGACAGGTGGGCATCTATGACGTTGACGCCGATACATGGACGACCGGAGCGACCGAGCCGTCGCCGATTCAATACCCCGTGGATGGCTGCTTTGGTTTTAATGCTGATGGTGATCCGGTGGTGGTGCTCTTTAACGATACTATCAGCAGCGTGACGACGTTGCATCGCTATAACATCGCTACTAACGCCTGGGACACCCCGCCTGTCCCGGCCGATTTCCCGGCCGATGGGCTGTGGGCGCACGATATTGCCTCTGTCTGGCGCTACAGCGGTGAGAACGTTTGCTACATTTCCGGCGGTGCTACCACAGCCGGCGGCGGCAACACCAGCGCCCTGTATGCTTACTATCCCGATAGCAACACGGTCGTCAACCTGGGCGACTTCTCTTATCTTCCCGGCGGCTTTGACTTCCACGCCTCCTGGTACGTGCCGTGGATCGGCAGCGAGGGCGGCATTTGCGTGGGCGGTGGTGTGAATAGTAGCAATGTAGTCTCTGCAGATACCCAATGTTATGACATCGGCGACGGGGTCTTTAATGCCGTCAACGCCGACCTGGGCGCCATGCCCGCGGCTGTGTGGGGCATGGCCGATGACATTCTCTACGAGGGCGGTGATTATCAGTTATGGATCGCCAACGGCGTGGATGCCAGTTTTGCCCTCTGGCCCAACTCGGCCTATTATAGCCACAACGATGGCCAATGGTATATCGGTCCGGCGCCCTCGCGCGCGGTGTATCGTGTTGAAGGCGTCAACATCGCTGCGGGCGATGGGGCTTCCTTCTATGTCGTTGGCGGCTCGACCGGTGGCTTTACGCCTAGCAATGGGCATGAACGTAACTATTCCCCCGATTATCCGCCGGTTCTCGGTCAGGATGTCCCCTGGTTCGCGCAGGTCCCCGTTTCCGGCGTGGTGTCGGCGACGAACAGCATCCTCGCGACCATGCTGTTTAGCGCGACGTCCGATGCCGGTGTGTACCAGCCGGGCGACTATGACGCCACGCTCAATGTGCAGGGTAGTCCGCGCGTCAAGGTGCCTGTGCAGATGACGGTTGAGGCACCCCCCACCTGGGGTAAACTGGCGGGCACGGTGACAGGGTTAGGCGCGTGTGACGCGAACCCGGCGCCGCTGGAAAATGCTCAGGTGATCGTGGAGGGCAGCCTGGGCACGGTGGTCACGTTGACAACCAACGCCGCCGGTTACTACCAGGTCTGGTTGGATGAGGCCGAAACACCGCTCACTGTTACGGTGACGTACCCCAACCATGAGGCAGGTACAGCGACCGGTGTGGTAATCGTTGCCGGCGCAACGACCATTGTGGACTTCGATTTGCGCTGGCTGGTGCCATGCCTGATGGTGGAGGCGCCTCTCCTGGAGGCAACGCTGGAACTGGGTGACAGTACAACCTTGCCGATGACCCTGACCAACACCGGCGCGGGCGCGGCGACGTTTGAGATCAGCGACCGCGAAACGGGCTTTGTTCCGGCGCTACTGGCGCAAGGCCATGGGGAGTGGCTATATCGCGCCGAGACCGGCGTGCCGATGCAGGGCAACAGCGACCAGGCAACGTTGGCTTATCCGGCGGCGTTCCGTTGGACGCCGGACAAGCCGCTACTGGCGGTCAACATCCTGATTTACACCGATGATCCTTCCCACGCGCCCAAGTACCTGGATGTGGCGTTGCAGGCTATGGGGCTGTCTTACACTGCGCACTATGATGGCGACTGGGGCGGCTTTGAAGCCGACCTGATCGGTGGAACGTGGGACGCGGTGTTCGTAGCCAACGATAACTATGGACCGCCTTCGTCGGTGCTAACGGCGCTGAACAACTATGTGCTTGGCGGAGGCAAGTTGGCCTATCATAGCTGGACGGTGGGCACCGATCCCGGCAATGCGCTGTGGACGACGCTGGGCTTTACGTTCGTGGGTAACGACTACGATCCGCCCGATCCGGTCTATTGGTGGGATGCCGGGCATCCACTTTTCAATAACCCGGAAGCGGTGCCTGAATTTACCGTTTTGAACGGTGGGATCTATGGTACGTATGGACAGCAGGTCGAACCGCTGGCGGGTTTTGAGGCGCTGGCAGGTTACACGACCCCCGGCCCTGACCCGAACCAGGCGGCGTTGATCCTCGGCAATGGGGGGCGCACTTTGTTCCGGGCTTTCATGGACGCGCAAAATGGCGCAGACCTGGACGGCGATGGCCGGTTGGATGGCGTTGAACTGTGGATGAACACCGTCAACGGCATCCTGAACGGTTTCGGCGGCGACGCCTTGTGGCTGTACGAGAATCCGTTTGTCGGTACGGTTCCGCCCGACGGCGGACAAATCCCGGTGGACGTGACCTTTGACGCCTCGGTGGTGGGCCAGCCGGGCGAATATCTTGCCACGCTCAACGTCGAGAGCAACGACCCGGTTAACAACCGCTACACCTTCCCGGCGAGGATGTTGGTGAACGTGCCGCCGGACTACGGCAAGCTGGAAGGTGTGGTGAATGGGTTGGGGTACTGCGACGTGAACCCTGCACCATTGTACAAAGCCGATGTGGTGATCGAAGGTGCGGGCGGGGTGACCTACTCACTCCAGACGGCGTCCGATGGTTCGTATAGCTGGTGGCTGAAAGAAGGCGATTACACGGTTACGGCCTCTTCCGCCGACCACATAACAGAGATAGTGTCGGTAACTATCATTGCGCAGCAGACAACTGTGCAAGACATAGCTTTGCGCTGGCTGGGGCCCTGTCTGAGTGTGGCTCCGGCCAGCCTGGAAGCGGCGTTGGAGATGGGGGCGAACGCGACCTTGCCGTTGACGCTGACCAACAGCGGCGCGGGCGACGCGATGTTCAGACTGAGCGAATCTGACCGTGGCTGGATGCCACTCCTGCTGACGCAGCCTCAGGCGCCAGGGCGCGCCATTCTTGCCGAGGAAGACAAGACAACGCAAGCTGCGTCCTCTGTCTCGGCCTGGCCTGCGGGCGGCGGACCCGACCCCTTTGGGTATACCTATCTGGATTCTAGCGAAGCGAGCGGCCCGACCTACGAGTGGATTGAAATCGCGCCGCCGGCCGGCGGCAGTGGCGTCTCGCTCAACATGTACGGCATAGACGACGGTCACTATTGGGCCATTGACCTGCCATTCGCGTTCAACTTCTACGGCACAGATTACACCCAGTTAGCGGTCGCCTCTAACGGCACGGTGTACTTCGAGAATGTCTATCTTGGCCTGAATAATGCGCCGATCCCCGGCCCCAATGACTATGGCGTCAACACCTTTATTGCTCCCTTCTGGGACGATCTATACATTATGCCCGGCGAAGTGTACTATCTCTTTGACGGCGACAGGCTCATTGTCGAGTACTATCACGTATCCGGGTGCTGCGCCAGTCCCGATTATGGCACGTGGGAGGTGATCCTGTTTGCCAATGGCAATATCTTGTTCCAGTATCAAGACTTGAACTTTGGCGGCGGGTACGATTATGGCGCCGGAGCGACGGTCGGCATCCAGGGCGACACGATGACGGGGTTGCAGTATTCGTACAACGCCCCGGCCTTGTCGGACAATCTGGCGATTTGCTTTGCCTATCCGGGCCAATCCCCCAACTGTTCCGGCGACGTGCCGTGGCTGAATGAGAACCCGATCACGGGGACGGTAGGTGCGGATAGCGAAGTGGTGGTAGACGTGACGTTCGACGCGGGGGTGCCGGAGGTGACGCAGCCGGGCGAGTACTATGCCACGCTCAACGTCCGCAGCGACGATCCGGTGCAAGGCCGGCTCGGAGTGCCGGTGACGATGACGGTGAGCGCGCCGGCGACGTGGGGGAAACTGGAAGGGACGGTGAGTGGCCTGGGGTACTGCGACGCGAATCCGGCGCCGCTGGAAGGCGCGACGGTGTTCGTGGAGGCCAGCGACGGGATGACCTGGACGCTGACGACGGGTGCGGATGGCAGGTACGTGTTGTGGCTGGACGAAGCACACAGCCCGGTGACGGTGACGGTGACGGCGGCGGAGCACGAGAGCGGGGCCGCGAGCGGCGTAGTGATCGTGGGGCAACAGACGACGACGGTGGACTTCGGGTTGCGCTGGCTGCATCCGTGCGTGAGCGTGACGCCGGCGGACCTGAGCGCGGCGCTGGAACTGGGGCAGAGCACGGTGCTGGCGTTGACGGTGACGAACAACGGGGCGGGGGTGTTGGATTACGAGCTGTTCGAGCAGGATCGCGGGTTCACGATTGCGAGCCTGGTACTGCCGCCGCTGCGGCTGGTAGAAATGCCGGTGACGGCGGGTCGGCCGGAGGAGAAGATCGAAGCGGGGCTGCTGACAGAGTTGGCGGGGAACGCGACGGCGGAATTCTTCGTGCATTTACGCAAACAGGCAGACCTGAGCGCGGCGGAGATGTTGCCGACGAAAGAAGCGAAGGGGCAGTATGTGTACACGGCGTTGAAGTGGGCGGCGGAACAGACGCAAGGGGAGTTACTGGCGACCCTGCGGGCGGCTGGGGCGCAGCCACGGAGCTTCTTCATCAGCAACAAGATACTGGTGCGTGGGAATCTGGCGTTGGCGCAGCAACTGGCGGCGCGTGAGGACGTAGCGCGGATCACGGCGAACCACGCTTATCAACTGCCCCGGCCGTATAAGCAGCAAGAGCTAGGGCAGGTGGGGGGAGTGGAATGGAACATTGCGCAGATACGTGCGGACGCGGTGTGGACCGCGCTGGGGGTGACGGGAGCGGGGATCGTGGTGGCGGACGCGGACACGGGGGTGTCGTGGACGCACACGGCGCTGCAGGGGCACTACCGGGGCTGGGATGGCGCGGTAGCGGATCACAACTACAACTGGCACGACGCGACGGGGACGTACCCGCTGGAGCCTGGGGATGGGCACGGACACGGGACGCACACGACGGGGACGATGGTGGGCGACGACGGGGCGGGCAACCAGATTGGAGTGGCGCCTGGGGCGCAGTGGATTGCGTGCAAGAATATGACGGACGGTGGTGGTGGGAACGATGGCACGTTCACGGATTGTTTCGAGTGGCTGCTGGCGCCGACGGATCTGAACGGGAATAACCCGCGTCCGGATTTGGCGCCGGACGTGATCAACAACTCGTGGGGTTACGGGGGCGGCGGGGCAGCGCAGTTCCGGGACGAGATCGCGGCGTTGCAGGCGGCGGGGATTCTGGTGGAAGTGTCGGCGGGGAACGAAGGGCCGGGGTGCAGCACGTTGCGGTCGCCTGGGGACTATGCGGAAGTGCTGACGACGGGTGCGACGGGCGGGACACTGGACACGCTGTCGGGATTCAGCAGTCGTGGGCCGTCGGTGTTGGACGGGAACTACTTTCCGGACATCGTGGCGCCTGGGGAGAACATCCGTTCGAGCGTGCCGTGGGGCGGCTACGAAGCGTGGGGCGGGACCTCGATGGCGGGGCCGCACACGGTGGGGCTGGTGGCGTTGCTGTGGGCGGCGAATCCGGGGCTGCGGGGACAGATAGACCTGACGACGAAGTTGCTGGAGGACACGGCGGTACGGCTGGTCGGGCAAAGCGGGAGCAACTGCGGCGGGGACTACGTAAACGGGCCGAACAACGACTGGGGGTACGGGCGGATAGACGCCTACGCGGCGGTGGATGCGGCGTTGAGTATGGACGTGCCGTGGCTGAGCGAAGCGCCGGTGAGCGGGACGGTGGGCGCGGACAGTGCGGTGGTGGTGGCGGTGACGCTGGATGCGGGAGCGGTGACGCAGCCGGGCGCATACTACGCGAGCCTGCGGACGCGGAGCAACGACAGCGTGCGTCCGAACGTGGAAACGTCGGTGACGATGACGGTGAGCGCGCCGGCGACGTGGGGGAAGCTGGAAGGGACGGTGAGTGGCCTGGGGTACTGCGACGCGAATCCGGCGCCGCTGG
>DAOSNS010000019.1:74835-78050 GCA_035373625.1 Anaerolineae bacterium
GGAGCACGAGAGCGGGGCCGCGAGCGGCGTAGTGATCGTGGGGCAACAGACGACGGTGGTAGACTTCGGGTTGCGCTGGCAGAAGCCGTGTCTGAGTGTGGCTCCGCTGAGCCTGGAAGCGGCGTTGGAGCTGGGGACGAACGCGACCTTGCCGCTGACGTTGACCAACAGCGGCGCGGGCATGGCGACGTTCGAGCTGCGCGAGCAGGATCGCGGCTTCGTGCCGACGGTACTCGGCGGCCCGGTGGTGGTGACCATTCCGGCCGGCCCGGTTGCCGCGCCTGATGGCACAGCGGTCGCCGGTGGGGCATACATGCCCAGACCTGAACGATCCGTTACGATTGCACAGCAATTTGTGCTTGGAGCTACGCCGAATATCCTGCTGCTGCACGCCGATGACGGCAACGGCGAGCCAATACGCAGCCTGCTGCAGGCTTATGGCGACCTGGGTGTGGTGGATGTGTACGACGCGCGTTATAGCACGCCAACCCTGGTCGAGTTGCAAGCCTACGATGTGGTGATTACCTGGAATAACTACGCCTATCAAGATGCTACCGCGATGGGCAATGTGCTGGCGGACTATGTGGACAGTGGCGGTAAGGTGGTAGACCTTGAGTTTGCGCTTGACAGCAGTTGGGGTATGCAGGGGCGCTTTGTGAGCGCAGGCTATACGGCGATGACCCATAGCGCCACGCTCTACTCGACTGCTTGCCTGGGAGCTTTTGATCCTGCGCATCCGATCATGGACGGGATTACCAACGTTTGTGACTATTATCGGATCGGCAGCGCCGCCTTAACGCCGGGAGCGTCGGCGGTAGCCTGGTGGTCGGACGGTTATCTCTTTGTTGCCGCCAAAGACGATCGGTCGGTGGTGAGTATCAATGCGTATGTTGGGTACCACTCTCAGTGGAGCGGTCAAATGGACGCGGTGTTGCATAACGCGATCCTGTGGTTGGCGGGCGGCGGGGATGTGCCGTGGCTGAATGAGAACCCGATCACGGGGACGGTAGGTGCGGATAGCGAAGTGGTGGTAGACGTGACGTTCGACGCGGGGGTGCCGGAGGTGACGCAGCCGGGCGAGTACTATGCCACCCTCAACGTCCGCAGCGACGATCCGGTGCAAGGCCGGCTCGGCGTGCCGGTGACGATGACGGTCTTGCCGCTTCCGAGTATGGGGAAAGTTCACGGCTATGTCCTGGATGTCTGCACCGGCGCACCGGTCGAGGCGACAATTGACATTGTTGGCGGCGATCCCATCAGCCAGACTCAGAGCAATAAAGATACCGGTTACTACAGCGCATGGCTCTATGCAGGCAACTATCCGCTGACTTTCGGCGCGACCGGTTATCTGAACATGACTGATAGTGTGACTATCGTTGCCGGCGAGACGGTGACGCTGAATGTGTCTATGACGCCGGATCGGCCCTGTATCGCCGTAGCGCCAGACCGCCTGGAGGCGTGGCTGGTCTACGGCACGGACGTTTACACGCATCCTGTTGGCCTGGACTTGTTCAACAAGGGCGGGCAGGACTTAACCTATGAGATCCTGGAAACCGAAAACATCCTTACCCTGGCACGGCCGGCGATCCCGCCTCTTGTCGGTGATTCGAAGACTGCACCTTCGGCATATAAGCCGTCTTTGTCCAGGTCGCAGTTGGCGCGCACTTACCTGCTTGGTGGGACGGTGGCGGTCTTCAAGGATGTCGACCCGTGGGGCGTCACCGACGTGGAGGCTTTCCTGGCGGCACAGGGCATCCCTTACGAAGTCCACACATCTGCCGAGTTCGCTACACTCGACTTTGACCAGTTTGGGATGATCGTCATCTCCAGTGATCAGACTCAGACGTTCTACGATAACTACGCGGCTTATGTGAGCAAGTTCGAGGATTATGTCGAAGCGGGTGGTTTCCTCAACTTCTTCTCCGCCGATGGCGGTTGGAACGGCGGCACGTTCGCCGCGCCGCTGCCCGGTGGAATGAACTGGACGAGGAATTACGAGACCTACAACGTGATCAACGATCCCGCGCATCCGGTGGTGCAGGGTGTGCCCAGCCCATTCTATGGGAGTAGTGCCAGCCACGGTTACTTCTCCAACTTGCCGGCTGACGCGCATATCATTGCCAGTGAACAGGCCGGCGGACAGCCGACCATCGTGGAATATGGCCTGGGCGCCGGGCGGATGATTGCCTTCGGTCAACCGCTTGAGATCGCGCACAACTGGGGTTGGGAGGCCGGTCCGATCATGGAAAACACGTTGCTCTGGGGTTACAGCTTCATCCCGGTCGGCGACGTGCCCTGGGTGTGGGAAGAGCCTGTCAGTGGAACGGTCGTGGCCGGTGATGGAGCGAATGTCGCCGTCATGTTCACCGCCCTCTACACCGACAGCACTCCTATGCCGCTGGGTGATTACCCTGCCACCTTGCTGGTCACCAACAACGCCGTTGAAGGCACTCAGAAAGTGTCTGTGCTCATGCACATCATTGGCCAGATGGTGACGCCAACGGCGGCCTTTACAGCTACAACGCCGGTATGTATCGGCGAGGACGCTTGGTTCTACTTCACCGGTGATAAGGGCTTGCCGTTCGCGGATCACTATACATGGCAGTTTGGCGACGGTGCAAGCGTGACCCAGGCGACTGCCGATCCGGTGAGCCATGTGTATGCTGCCGCCGGCGTCTACACGGTCACGCTGGAAGTCTGCAACGACGCTGGCTGTGATACGGCAGGGGATGTAGTTCAAGTGCTATCACTGCCGGTGGCCGGTTTCAATTCCACAGCCTCTGAGTTGACGGTCAGCTTCACCAACACCTCGCTCCATGCTCACACTTATCTCTGGGACTTTGGTGATGGCGTGACATCTGGCGAAGTGAATCCCGTGCATACCTACACGGCCGATGGTACTTATACCGTCACCCTGCAGGCGATCAACGATTGCGGCTACGACGTCTACACCGCGACGTTGACCGTCTATGCAGAGTATACGCTGGTTGTGACCATCATCGGCAACGGCACGGTGGATGAGGACCCCAACCAGGGAACCTATCACTACGGTGACGTGGTCACGTTGACGGCGACCGCCGATCCGGGCTGGACGTTTGCCGGGTGGAGCGGCGGCTTGACCGGTAACCCGACGCAGGTGACGATCCTCGGCGACACTGTCGTCACGGCGACGTTCACGCAGGATGAGTACACGCTGACGGTGAATGTCGTGGGCA
>DAOSNS010000020.1:0-16680 GCA_035373625.1 Anaerolineae bacterium
CGCGGGCATGAGTCCGGCTGCCAGCGCGTGCCGCGTCCCCCCGTCCGCCGCGACGGCGCAATCGCCGGGCCGCACCCACCGGGCGGCTTCGGCGGCAGGATTCTCGATAATGCCGTTGGCAAAGACAATGATACGCATGGTCGTTAGTCCGGTAGTCGTTAGTCCGGTAGTCGTTAGTCAAGTAGTCGTTAGTCAAGTAGTCGTTAGTCCGGTAGTCGTTAGTCTGGTAGTCGTTAGTCAAGTAGTCGTTAGTCAAGTAGTCAGTAGTCGTTAGTCCGGTAAAAATCCGTTAAAATCCGTTCAATCCGTTGACAAAAAAATCCGTTCAATCCGTTGACAAAAAAATCCGTTGACAAAAAAACATCCCTGCCGGCCGGAAGGCTTGTGCAGGGATGTTATCATCGAGTGTGCCTCCCTCCGCTGGTATGATCCAGATCAGGTTCTAGGGTCGGTATCAGACGGATACCCTCTCAGCCTGCGTCTCAGGCTCCCCTGGCCAATGTTAGCTTTTGAAAGTGCTACCCTCTTATTATATCAGCTTTCCCGTTTTCGCCAAAATGCAGGTACTGATCGTCTTCCTGTTGAGCGAAGATTATTCACATCTGTCAAGTAAGCCGGTAGTAGGCAAGGCAGCTTCTAGTTTATTGCTATTGCGCTTTCTGTAAAGGTGTACTATAATTTTTATAATTCTCCACACGTCATCGAGATTTGACCCAGGCGGGATATGACGAATCATAACACTGACGCTGACCTTGAACTGCGCATCTTTCCCCGACAGGCGGAGGGCTATCCGGTTGAAATCACGCTGGATAGGCACCAGGTCTTCCCGCGCGGCTATCTCTCGGCAGACGTGACGGACTGGACCCCCAGCGGCGACCTGCAGGCCGATGGGCGCGCGCTCCACGACAAGCTGTTGACCGATCCGGCGTTGCGTGACGCCTGGAGCGAAGCCCGTGGACAGGCTCCACAACGTCGCATCCGCCTGTGGATTGATGCAGAAGCGCCCGAACTGCACGCTCTGCCGTGGGAGCTTTTGGAGGATGAAGGCGTCATGCTCTCGGCCAGCGCCGCTACCCCCTTCGCGCGTTTCTTGCCGGTCAAACTGCCCTGGCGCGGCGCCATCGAAGGAAACGTCATTCGCGTGCTGGCGGCGATTTCCAATCCGGCGGACATCGCAACAGCGCACGGCTTGCCGGCCCTCGATGTGGCGCAGGAACGCACCGCCTTGGAGGGCGTGGCGCAGGATACCCAGGCCAACTATACCCTCGACATTACCTTCCTCGATCCACCGATCACATTGGAACGTCTGGAAGCGGCCCTGCGTGCGGGCTACCACGTCTTGCATTTCGTGGGGCACGGCACTTACAACACCCGTCGCCGCCAGGCAGCGCTTTACCTGCAAAACGACGCCGGGGATACCCAAATTGTGACCGACGACGCGCTGGTCACCATGCTCGCCCGGCAGGATGTGCGTCCGCAGTTGGTCTTTCTGGCGGCGTGCCAGAGTGCCACGCGCGCTACCGCCGATGCCTTCCTCGGCCTGGGACCAAAACTCATCGGCGTGGGGGTGCCGGCCGTGGTGGCGATGCAAGACTTTGTCACATTTGAATCGGCGCGCAAGCTCAATGTCGAATTCTACCGGCAGTTGCTCAAACACGGGCAGGTAGATCGCGCCATCAATGCCGCGCGCAGCACGCTGTTGACCGCCGGACGCCCCGACGCCGCCGTCCCTGTGCTGCTCACGCGCCTGGAATCCTGCCAGCTTTGGAGCGACGAGGCCGACGCGCGCGGCGAAATGCTCGGCGACCGCAATCCGCGCGTCTTCTGGAGCGGCCTGATCAAGTACATCCAGATGGGAAAATGCACGCCCATCATCGGGCCGCGGGCGCGCTGTCAATGGCTGCCCGATCCCGCCGACATCGCCCAAACCTGGGCCGATGAACATGGCTATCCCTTTTCAGATAAGGCCAATCCCAACAGCCTGGCCCAATATCTGGCGGTCAGCCAGGGGGAAGACTTCCCGCGCTACGCACTGCTGGAATTCCTCGAAAAAGCATTTGCGAGCAAAGTGCCGGCATCATTGCGCGAAGGGCTCCGCTATAAGGGATTGACGGGCCTCGTGAACGCCATCGGCTGGCAAACGTTGACGGCGGATAGCCCCAATGATGTGCATAAGGTTCTGGCAAGCCTGGATTTGCCCCTCTATCTGACGACGAACGTGGACAACTTCATGACCGCCGCACTTGCCGCGCAGGGCAAGCAACCCGTGCGCGAGATTTGCCGCTGGAACGATGATCTGGCGGGATTGCCCTCCATCTTCGACGAGGACCCCAATTACGTCCCCACGCCGGAGCGTCCCCTGGTCTATCATCTGTTTGGGAACGAGGAGGAAATAGCTTCCATCGTACTGAGCGAAGACGCGCACATTGCATTTATGGTCAACATCGCCGCCAACTTGAAGCGTATTCACCCCTGTATCTGGGCGGCGCTGGCGAACAGTTCGTTGATGTTCCTGGGCTTTCGGCTGAACGACTGGGGATTCCGTGTGCTGATGCGCGGGATGATCGCACCGCTACAACAACGTCGTAGATTCAAACATGTCGGTGTGCAGCTTGAGCCTGAGGATGTGGATGTGGAGAACTTGCCCACCGTGCACGATTTTATGCGGGATTATTTCCAGGCTAACGAAGTGAACGTGTACGCGGGGTCGGTGCTGCAATTCATCGCAGAACTTCGGGAATACTGGGAGGCGGCGAAACGATGAAAAATAACCCTTACGTCGGCCCGCGTCCCTACGAACGCGACGATGCGCCCAAATTCTACGGGCGCAACCGCGAAGCACGGGACTTGCTCGCGCTATTGCTTGCAGAACGGGTCGTGTTGTTTTACGCCAAGTCCGGCGCAGGAAAAACTTCCCTGTTGAACGCGCAAATCATCCCGTCCCTGGAGAAAGAGGGATTCCGCGTCTTGCCCGTCGCGCGCGTGAGCAGCGATCTGCCGCCCGGAGTGACCTATGCCGATGTGGGGAACATTTTCGTAGGCAGCGTCTTGATGTCGCTGGCGGGTGCGGATGTGCCGCCGGAACGCTGGTGTGGCCATACGCTCACCGCGTTTTTGCAGGAGCTTTGTCAGCGTCCTGATGACGAGGGCGAGGACGATATGCCCTTCCTGCTCATTGTGGATCAGTTCGAGGAGTTGTTCACCGCCCACCGCGAACACTGGCAGGATGCCGAGGGTTTCTTCATCCAGATACGCGACGCGCTGGAGGCGCTCCCCGGCATGGGTGTCCTCTTTGCGATGCGCGAGGACTACGTGGCAGAACTCGATCCGTATGAGGCGCTGGTGCCTAAACGCTTGCGGGCGCGGTTTCGTATGGAATTGCTCGGCCCGGAAGGCGCCCTGGAAGCGATCATCCGGCCGGCGCTGAATCAGGGAATTCGCTTCGAGGAGGGTGTAGCCGAGCGACTGGTGGATGACCTGCGCCGTATTCGGGTGCAATCTCGCAGCTATACCGGCAAACGGGAAGAAACCGGCATTGGCCCCTTCATCGAGCCGGTACAGTTGCAGGTAGTGTGCAGTCGCCTGTGGGAGAATCTGCCGGAACAGGAAGACCACCTCATCCAATGGCACGAAGTGGAACAATACGGGCGCGTGGATCAGGCATTGACCGACTTCTACAACGATGCCCTGGAAGCAGCCCAAAAGCAAACCGGCGTCGGCGAGAAACAGTTGCGCCGCTGGTTCGGCGAAGAACTGATCACGCCGATGCGCACACGCGGGCTGGTGCTGCGTGGCCCGGAGAAGACCGGCACCCTGCCCAATGCCGCCGTGGATGTGCTGAGCCGCTGCTACATCATCCGTTCCGAAGTGCGCGCCGGCGCGCGCTGGTACGAACTCGCCCACGACCGTCTTATCTCACCCATTCTCAACTCCAATCGCAGCTGGGAGGCACAGCGTCAGACACCGTTGCGCACAACCGCCCAAAGCTGGCAGAAGACGAAAGAAGCCAGCCTGCTCTATCGTGGGGTGGCGCTGGACGAGGCGCTGCATTGGGCACAGACCCATCCCGACGACGTGGAACCCTACGAGCAAGCCTTCCTTGAAGCCAGCCGCCTGGCCCAACAAACGGCGCGGCGGCGGCGCAATGTGCAATTTGCTGCGGTCGCAGTCGGCATCCTCACCCTGCTGGTGATCACCTTCCTGGCGTGGAGCGCCGAACGCAGTCGTTTAGAGGCCCACTCCCGCGAAGCAGCCGCGGACGCCCTCTACTACTATCAGGCGAAAGATCAAATCAACAGCATCCTCGCGGCGCGCAGGGGTATTCTGATCGGCGAGGCCACCTACCGCGATGCCGACACGCCTTTCTGGCGGGCACTCCTGGGCAATGTGGATACCACACGCGCACAGAGCGCCTTGCGCCAGGCGTTGGTAGATTTCTATCCTTCCCAGGTGATTGCCAACTTGCCGGACAATCCTTACAGTGTGGCGTATAGCGTGGATGGGCAAACACTCTACGCGGCTTTGCCCTCAAGCGCGGTAGATGCCTACGCCCTTGAGGAAATCTCCCCACCTGATGGACTTAATCAAAAAGTCGCGCTGCGTCAGCAAGCACGCTACAAAACGACCGGCGCCAATTGGTCATTGGCGCTTAGCCCGGATGGACGCTGGCTTGCCGCGGGAGGCGACAACACCCAAACGCGCGATGGCGTTGTCGGGCTGCTGGACCTTGCGCGTGGCGTCTGGATGCCCTGGTTGAGCGTGCCCACAACCGACGAAATCCACGACGATGTCTATACCGTCGCGTTCAGCCCTGACGGTTACTATCTGGCCGCCGGTGGCGACTTTGATTCCAAATGGCGCGACTACGCCGGCGGCATGGAGGACGGCATCGTGCGCCTGTGGGAACTGGCATCTCAGGGTGACACGCTGCAAACCACTGCAATTTTGACCTTGACCGAGCCGACCGCGCGGGTCAACGGTGTGGCCTTCGCCCCTATGACGCCGCCAAGTGTTGCACGGGCGGTGAATGAGCCGTACATTTTAGCCGCGGCCTGCAACGATAACAACGTCTACATCTGGCAGATCACCGCCCCTGCTCCCGGTAGCCTGGACGCTATCCTGGCGATGACGCTAACCGCACACACCGGACCGGTCAACGCGGTAGCCTACAGTCCCGTCGAGCCGCTTATGGCGACGGCCTCGTCTGACAAAACCATCCGCATCTGGGACAGGCGCACCGGCGCGGCACTGCTCACGTTGACCGGGCACACGGCCGAGGTCAAAGCGATTGCCTTCAGCGCCGACGGACGCTATCTGATTTCCGGCTCCCGCGATTTGACGGTGCGCGTATGGGATGTGATGGCGCGCAACCCCAATGCGTTGATCGTGCTGACGTCGGGTCCCAAGAACCTGGTGCTCTCGGTCACCATCAGTCCTGATAACCGCTTTATCGTCGCCGGGACGGGGGATAAGGCACTGCGCGTGTGGAACCGCGACTTTGTCGTGCGTTGGGGACTCTCTACGCTCAGCGGACATCGCTCGCGTGTGCGCGGCATGGCCTACAGTCCCGATGGCCTGCATCTGGCCTCGGCCGATGACGAGGGTCAGGTACGCATTTGGGACGTACGCACCGGCGAAACCACGCGCCAACTGTCACCGGTCGGCGGGACGGTATGGAACCTCGCCTACAGCCCCAACGGCGAGTATCTGGTGACGTGTACGGCAGATAATAATGCCTATGTCTGGAATCAAACATCCGGCCGGCCGGTCGCCGTCCTCGCCGGACACACCGCCGATGTGGAAGATGCCGACTTCAGCGGTGACGGACGTTACCTGGTGACCGGCGGTGACGATCACAAAGGGATCCTCTGGAACACGGCAACCTGGAGCGTCGAGGCCGAATTAAAAATTCCGGGGATTCGCTATCCGGGGCAGATTTGGAATGTCGCATACAGCCCCAATGGGCGCTGGATTGCCACCGGCTATACCGGCGGCAAAATCACACTCTGGCGCGTTGACGCCCCCGCAGCCGGTATGCCGGTTCAGGTGACGCCGGTGGTCACATTCACCGAACACACGGCGCACATTATGGGGCTGGCGTTCAGCCCGGATAGCCGCTACCTGGCTTCGGCGGCCTGGGATGGCACAACCCGCATCTGGAGCACCGAAACGTTGACGACGGCCTTGAAAACGCCGTTACGTCACCCGAACGATGTTTTTGTCTACAGTGTCGCCTTCAGCCCGGCGGATGACAGCGGCAGGTACAGGTATCTGGCAACCGGCGCGCGGGATGGACACGTGCGGCTCTGGCAACTCGACGACTTCCCCAAAAAACCGCCACAATTGGTTGCCGATCTGGGCGGACATACCGATCTGGTGTGGAGCATCTCGTTCAGCCCCGATGGGCAGTATCTGGCAAGTAGTTCGTGGGATGGCACCGTTCGGCGTTATATGGTGCCTTTCGAAAATGTGTGGGCCTTATCGGCGGTCTATGTAGCCGGTGCACCGGAAACACAAACCAATGCTATGGAGGAACAACCATGACCGAAACCCCCTTGTATTTCAACGGCATCAAACCCGATGGCAGTTACGCACTGCCGCCGCAGACGGCCAGAGACCTGGCGGACCACATCTTGAAGGGTCGGGAGCGGGCACAGAGACTTTCCGAACAACTTGAGCGCGCCCTCAAGAGCACCGATAAAGTGCTCGGCCTGGTGAATTTCCTCGTTGAGCGCAGCCTGGCGTGGCTCGATGGCGCGGAGGTTTCCCGTGAGGCGTGGTTCACCGACTTGGCGCGCCATCTGCTGACAACGCTTCTGGGGAGTGATGCCGCCGGCGCAGGCAACGTGCGGGAACTGGCGCGCAAGTTGCAGGAGGACCCCGGACGGAAAATCGAGTTGATCGTCAAGGTGTTCCTCAAGCCGACATCCACGCCCCAGGAACTCAAGGCCTTGCTTTTGCCGCAGAAAACAGGGGAATCCGAGAATTACCAGGAGAACCTGTGGCAATTGGTGCAACATAACGGTCTGGCAATCAGCAGAGATTGGCTCAGCTCGGAAAAAGCTACCGAACTGGAAAGAACGCCCGCCGCGCGCGCCGTATGGCTGGCGCAGCTGTGTCAACAGCTTCGTGAACTGCCGATCGAATCTCTCCGCATGTTGAATAACAACAGCAACATCATTGCCGACTCACTCAAACCATTGGTCACGAAATTGCAAGCGTTGCCCGACACCGGCACCCCCTGGCTCACCCAATTACTCCACGACCTCGACACCACACCGCGCCTCTGGAAGTCTTTCACGTGGTTCGGTCTCATTGATCTGCTGGAACGCGATCTGACACCCATCGTCCAGGCCGAGGGGGCGCCGTCGGCATCCTGGGGGCCGCTGCTTGAAGCGTTGAACGTCTGGCTGAACCACGTGCTTGGCCCAACCAAGAGAGCCGGCCTGGTCCCCTGGAGCGATCCGCTGAAACTCGAAGATGCCGGCTGGGGCATCATCTTCCCGGCAACGATGTCCTCGGCACGCCTGATGGCTATCCAGCGGGCGCTCGAACCGTTACTGGCGTGGCGCAAGAAGCAGGCCGGCGACCTGTACCGGGTCTTCGACGGCAAAGATGGCTACGCGCCCGGCGAGGATGCCCGCACATTCCTGCGGCGTTTCCATGCCGATCCTTCCCATCCGGCCAACCCCAAAGAAACCGGTGTACCCTACTACCTGTTGCTTGTCGGCAGCCCGGAGGAGATTCCCTTTGAATTTCAATACGGTCTGGATGTGCAATACGCCGTCGGACGCATTGATTTCGATACGCCGGACGATTATGGCGCTTACGCGCGCAGCGTCGTAGCGGCGGAACAGGAAGCGTTTCGCCTGGCGCCGGAAGCGATCTTCTTCCCCGTGGCGAATCCGGGGGATGAGGCGACCGCGCTCAGCGCCGGGCATCTCATCAAGCCTGTGGCCGAGCGCGTGGAGAAGCGTCTCGCGGTGGCGCGTGCGGCGGACAAGGACAAATTGCCTGCCTGGAATATCCGCGTCATCCCGCCGGAACAGACAACGCGCGCCGCGCTTCTGGAGCTGTTGCAGCACGGCAAAGCCCCGGCGCTCCTTTTCACCGCCAGCCACGGCATGCAGTTCGACCCCGATGATCCGGCAAAACAGCGGGCATACCAGGGCGCGCTTGTCTGCGCCGATTGGCGTGGCCCCGGACAACCCGTATCGCCGGATTGCTACCTGTCGGGCGAGACATTGGCGGCGCAGGACGATGTGAATCTGCTGGGGTCCATCGCTTTCCTGTTCGCCTGTTACGGCGCGGGAACGCCTCGGCTGGATGATTATTACCGCCAGGCTTTTATGGATAAGGGGGAGGTCATCGCCGAGCAACCGTTCATCGCGGCGCTGCCCAAAGCGATGTTAAGCCTGGCGCGGGGTGGCGCGTTGGCAGTCGTGGGGCACATCGAGCGCGTGTGGAGCCTTTCGTACCTGGGGCCGGAGGAGCGACGTGGTCTGGAGAAAGCGCGCCGCGATGAGCACCTGGCCGTCTTCGAGAGTGCTGTGGATCGTCTGTTGCACGGTTACCCCGTCGGCGCGGCGATGGATTATTTCGGTTCGCGTTATGCGGCGCTCTCCACCGAGCTAACGGCGGCGTTCGATGCCTTCAACGGACCGGATGAGTACCAGTTGGCCGAGCTATGGACGGCCAACCATGACGCGCGCGGCTACATCATCCTCGGCGACCCGGCGGTGCGGCTCAAAGTAGCCCAGACCCCCGCCGAGGCCACACCGCGTCAGGATTTGTCAACGGACTAAACGGATTTTAACGGATTACTAACTTGTATATCATAAAACAGATCATAAGTTAGTCGCTTGCGTTCCCAACGGGCTAACGTTCCAACGTGTCAACACTTTTCCAGGGGAGGAATGATGACCGAAATCGAAGAGAAACTGCCGGCCGATTTGCTCAAAGAGATTTACGTCAACGGTATTGATGGGACGACGGGCAATTATAGCCTGCCGCCATTGCCCAGCGCGGCGTGGGCTGCCGTCATCAAAGGCACAGCCCCGCCGGAAAATCTGACCGACCTGAAGCACAAACAAGGTCCGGCCCGTGCTTATCCATTGCCCCCTGAAGTACAAGACAGCAAAGACCTGGCGAAGACCGGCTGGGCCGTTGTCTTCCCGGCTGAAATGGAGGAAAAACGCCGCGAGGCCATCAAAGAGGCGTTGAGTCCGCTGCTTAAACGCCGCCAGGAACAGGCCGGCGACCTCTACAAAGTCTTCGAGGGGGAATTCGGCTATCGCATGCAGGGTGAAAAAGGCCGCCCCGAAAGCACCCGCGAATTCTACAAGCGCCAAGTACCCGAAATCCGCCCCGGCATGGGCGTGGCGCACTTGCGCCAGATGCCGTTCTACGTGCTGCTCGTGGGAAGCCCGGAGGAGATCACTTTCGAGTTTCAGTATCAGCTTGACGTGATGCGCGGCGTGGGGCGGCTCGACTTCGGCAACGAGCTGGAGGCGTATGCCCGGTATGCGCAAAACGTGGTCGCGGCAGAAACCGGCGCGGTACAGTTACCACGTCAGGCGGCTTTCTTCAGTGTCAGGAATCCCGGCGACAATGCCACGCTGATCAGCGACCGTTATCTGGTGCGCCCGCTGTTCAATCAGCTCCAGCAGCCCGATCCTGATGCGCCGTTGAAATTCGATTGGCGCTTCACCCTGGCTGCGTCGGGCGTCAGAACAGAGCTGGAACGCTTGTTAAGCGGCGGGGAACGGACGCCGGCACTGCTGTTTACGGCCAGCCACGGCATGGTTTTCCCGCCAGACGAATGGCAGCGGCAGTTGCGTGAGCAAGGCGCGTTGCTGTGTGAACCGTGGGCCAGGGGGATGCCGCTGCGCCGCGAGGATTACTTTGCAGCGGAAGACCTGGGCAATGTGAACCTGTTGGGGCTGGTGGCTTTCTTCTTCGCCTGTTTTGGCGCCGGGACGCCCAAGTTCGATTATTTCGATCATCCCCTGTCGCGGACCCGCAACCAGATCGCGCCGTATGGCTTCACAAGCGCGCTGCCAAAACAGATGTTGCGCCGGGGGGCACTGGCGGTGCTGGGACACGTGGACCGTGCTTGGGGCCATTCGTTCATCTCGGCGGGGAGCAACATCGCCATTGAGGCATTTGTGACGGCGTTGCGCCATCTGCTCAACGGCGACCCGGTGGGCTTCGCTACCGATCCCGGCTTCAACCTGAAGTATGCGGACATGGCCGTCGTGTTGAGCGACAATCTGAAAGAGCTACAACGGGATCCGACCTATCTGGACGACCAGGAACTGGTGCAGTTATGGACGGCGAACAACGATGCACGGAGCTATGTCGTACTCGGCGATCCGGCGGTGTGCATCCCCTTTGCCCCAACCGAAGAGGCCGTCGTCACGCGCGCGGCCGAGCCTGCGGCGCTGCCCCCCGTCATCGTTGACCGCTTGACCACGCTGCAAGCCGATCTCGCACCAGAGCCGGGCATCGCTCATGCTGCTGAGACGGTGGCTACGCCGGGTGGCGATACCAGAGTGGATGAAGCGCACAAGGCACTGGTGAACCAGGATTTTGCCATCCAGTACAATGAGATCGTCGAATCGTTGAAACAGTTTGCCAGCCGCATTGCCGGCGCGATCGAACAAATCACGCAGGACATTTTGACGCTGGAGGTGCGCACGTATACCAGGGATGACCTGCGGGGCATTGCCGTGAACAACCCCGAAGATGCCGAATTGCGCGCCGTGACGTTTGTGGACTTCGACGGAGACATACGCAACTACGTTCCCACGACAACCGAAGGTGTGGACGAAGAGCTATGGCAGATTCACCGCGACATGGTGCGCGAGGCGCAGCTCAACCGCACGCAGTTCGTGAGCGCGCTGGCAAAGATGGCCGGCGACTTGCTGGATACATTCAAGGTTAAGTAGTCCGGGGTATTCGGGAGGGAAATGGCTGATTATCGGTTCACTTTTTCCGGCCTGGCCGTCGCTGAGACCCCCGATCCATTTGGGGTGTGGGAAGCGCCGGCCGCGGAGATCAAAGCGCCGCCTGTGCCGGGACTGACGTGGCGGGCGGAATTGCCGGAAGCCGCCGCGGGGCTGGAAGCAGTTCACGCGCGCCTGGCGACCCTGGAGCGCGGGGAGGTGCATCTGGCGCAGGCAGAGGCCGAGTTGCGCGCGGCATTGGAAACCATCACCCCCATCGCCGAAGAGCCTGTAGCCGGAGCAACCACGTATGCGTTTTCTATCCCGCCGGAAGAGCGTTTTCATCCGCAAAAGCAGGCGTTACGCAACACCTTGAGCGGTTTCGCCGCGCTGGAAGCGCCCCAGATGACCGGTGTAGTGGCTTTCGGGGCGGCGGATGTGTTTGCCGAAGACCAAGAGCGAGAGGGGTTCCAGGAAGCCTATCGCCGCTGGCTGGCCTTTGTGGAGCAGGTGCGGCAGTTGACCTCCTTCGCCTCGACGGTCGAGACCCTCATCGCCGGAGAGCGCATCGGCCTGACGCGCGTAAGCTGGGACGGCGATTTTGAGACATTTTGGGTTTCAGGCCTTGCAACGCTTTCGCGGGAAACCCATCGCCAGAACGTGAATCTGGTGCTGGCTTCGCGGGTGGCACTGCTGCGCTTGATTTCGGTTGTGGCTATCGGCGCCGGTGGGCTGATCGCCAAATCCATCGCCCTGCCGCCCGGTGGACAAGTCCTGCTCATCCCGGCCGCCGTGCGCTTCATTTCTGATGTGATGGCCGCCTTGCGCGAATGGGATGCAGCGCAAGGTTAGGGATTCGTAATTCGCCATTCGTAATTCGCGATTCGTAATTCGCCATTCGCCGATTTTTTTCATTCTTTCCAGGAGGTACTCAAATGCCAGACAGTAATGTTTCCACAGAAAAACAAAAGGATTTGAAGGCTTCGGTGCAAAAATTCGCCAGCGACCTGGCGGAAAAGGTGGAGAGTTTCGTCACCGACATCTCTGAGCTTGAGGTGCGCACTTACACCATCACCGAGGGGAAGTTCGCCGCCGTACTCGACGATCCCAAGAAGAAGAACGACAAAGTCCTGTCGGGCGAAGGGGTGCAATTGCGCGCCTACACGCGAATCGCCTTTGACAGCGATACCATCGTATGCCTGCCGGTCAACGAAAGCGGGCAAATTGATGGGGCCGTGTGGGATATGCATCAGGCGGCGGTGAATCAGGCATTGCAGAACCGCGCGGCGATGTTGCGCGCCATCGGTGATGCAGCGGCCTCGGCGCTCGACGCCCTCAAGAAGAGTCGGTAGCCGACCCATGCGCGGCAAAAACCTGCCACAAGCGGTGACGAAACTTGTGCAGCAGCTACAGGCGCGCGTACAGCCCTTGTTCGCCGATGTCACGTCCCTGGAGGTAAGCACCTACGGCGTGGATGCGCCGCAGTTAGCGAGTGTCGCCGCATCCAAGGATGTGACGACGCTCGCGGCTGCCGCCGATGCGCCGGTACAGCGCCGGGGATATACGCGCGTTACCTTTCACTGCGATTTGCACGGCTGCACAGAGGTCGGGCGCGAGGAGATCATAGAGGCGCCGGTGCGCCCCATCCATAATGTGACGGTGGAGCAAGCCCTCGTCGGACGCGAAACCCTGTTTGTCGCCATCCGCGAGACATTTTCCGGCCTTATCTGAGGTATCCTGCCACAACGGCTTTGCGATCACAGGCACACCCCGCGGCTAAATAGCCATACGGCGTCGCGGGATTGTCGGCATGCACCTCGAGGTGTACATGCTTCAAACCGTCGAGGCATTGCTGCGCCAGCCCTCGTATAACAAGTACATCATCATTCAAACTGAATGTTAAGCCGTGCCTTGAGTTTAGTGTTCAGCGTATGAACAAAATCATCTTTGCCAGGAAGGCCGGGATTATGCCGCATAGCTTGATACACCTCATCTACAGTTGTAGAAATGAATCGGGTTGGACGTAGGCATAGACGTTCTTGTTGAACAACAAACTCATAGAGGGCAAAACGGGATGCATGGTCGGCAGCATATCCCTCTGTTTTGAAACCATAACGCCGTACCAGATTAGCATAAATATATTCTTGAATGACCCAGTAGCAATGTGTATTCCATTTTTCGTAGACGATGCCTTTGTTGAACAATTGCGTCATTGAACGTTTGAGCGTATCGTAAGTGTTCATACCAAAATGGTAAGTTTGTGTAGTGATATCGTGCCCGCTTATAAAGTCTTCGAGCCCTCGCACAACCGCACCGGTGCCCGTGGTGGAATCAGTTTGAAACTCTATGGCGACAAAATCTTCAACCTCAGCTCGCAGCGGTTTATGACGCACCAAAACATAGTCAATACTGCCGATGTTGGGTAATTTTACTTCAGGAAAAGCGAGCACATTATCTGTGCTGCCGAAATAATGACGGGCAATGTCCCCCAATACTCGCGCACTGCCTGTAGTCGGGTCGAGTTCCTCAAATCGTTGCGGACAAACAGCACAAATCACACCACGATGCTCTACCGAGCAGACACCAAAAGGGTATCGGATAAGGCGGCTTTGCTTGATGCATTTTTTGTCTAAAAAGGGACACCATTGTTGTCCGCGTGCCTTTTGCGCTTCGGGAGTTTGATTGTACAAGGGATAACCAAAGATTTCTGTGGGACGGTTTCCAGTGCGATTATTTTCCATTCTCCTCTTTGAATGAGGTTATTCCATATAGCATGGATATCCTTTGCAGTCATATCACTTTCCAACAGCCACCCCAATGCAGCTCCGCACTGACGACAAAATGTTTCACTGTCATCCGTCATAATTGCTTCCAGAGGCATCCAGCGCGATGTGGAATCCTTCAAGGTCAAGACTAAAATAGTGTCGTGCTTGATGGCGTTCAAGTTGTTGATGTGAACCGAGATTGGATTTTCAGAAAAGACAACGTAGCGATTGCGCAAATAAAAGCCGGCCGTTTTAAGTGCAATTGTCAGTTCTGCCCAGGCTTCAGGATCCCAATGATGAAAAGTGAAAACCATCCGACCGGTCTTTGGCTTCAAAACACGTGCACATTCCTGAAAAATGGCAGCTAGCGTGTGCATAAAATTGGCATCATTGACGGCACCGGAAAATGCAACTGCACTGTGTTGTGTGTCATAAGTCCAATCCATGACACCGGGCAGCAATCGCGCTAACCACACACGGAAAAAAGCCGCCAGATCGCTATATTGCACACTGTCATAATATGGCGGATCGGTGACAATGAAATCAACGCTATGATCGGTTAGCGGCAACTCTCGTGCATCTCGGTGGAGCAACCAGAATGTCTGCTGGTGCTTTGTCAGTTCGGCTTGATCGAAAACTTCAATACCGCCGTCCCATTCACCATGAATTTTTACGGTATGTGATTTACCATCCTCTGTGATGCGGCGCTCAATCGGCGCTACCGCCCAGGTTCGCCCACGCGCGAGGCGATCGTTAAACAGACGGCGTAGATTGCCAGAGCATGGTTCGGGATTCACAGGGTTATTCTCCAATGCGGTATAAGGCAATCCATAAGCATGCAGTGTGAAAACGTGACGGATTGCGCCGGGGCGGCTTTTGAACCAACCTTTATATCCGCATAACATGGCATTGAATTCCAACGATGTAGAGACTAACAAAGCCAGATTGAGGCCGATAGGATCAACTTGTTTAGAGGTTAAGGATGTATTTATCGGTGTTGCCGGGTAATGGGTATTCAGATAGCGGATTGCAGCGCTCAGATATATCAATTGGCGTGATGAAAATACATCCAGATAAGAAGTAATGCCATGCCGTAACAAATCCCGCGACTTTGGGCCATTCTGTACAGCAAAAGCCTCCGTCGGTCCAAAATCTAAAGTCTCACGACGCACATTGGCCATTTCGAGGCGATTCAGGTCCCCCACCCCCGGCGCGCGGAAGAACTGTCCATGGTGAGGACACACGCCCACGACGGCAAAGGGAACATAACGTGCATAAAACGGCGTAGCACGTAACTCCTGATACATTTCACCGCAGATGGAGCATACACGCTCCGTTTTGGAAATGAGGCGTTGGGTGTGGGGCTGAATAAACGTTGGTGTATCTGAAATAGCCCACGTTTCTGCTGAAATGCATATTGTATGCTCTCCGTTTTCACGTAATATATATTGATCAATCTGGACAACTTCACCACACCGACAACGCTTACGCAAACCATAAAGTGTATACTGCATATCCACAGTATGGCCACATATCGGACATTCGGTTTGGAATAGAGCACCGATCTCAGCATACAGCGTTGTGAAAAAGTCTTCAAAAGCTGATTCTAAATCTACCCAGGCGATGGGATTGAGGGTAGCGCGAGCTTGTACAACCGGGATAGGGTCAATATCAACACCGATGACATGAGCACCCAGACGGATGGCTTCGTGCAACGTGGTACCACCACCCATCATCGGGTCCAGCACAATCTTCCCTTCCAGACCACCTGGCGCATAATAGTCCCGGCGCGCCGGATCAGGAACAAACTGCTTCAGAATGGTACGGAAAGTGGAGCCACACCGCCGCGCCCACCACTTATGCAAGTAAGTATTGGGACGAAAAAGATGTTTGTTATATGCCTCTGCTTGGGCCAATGTATTGGCGAAAGCCTCCGGAAAGGTTTCATCAATGCTCAGGTTGACCGCCGCTTGTGAAACACGGTAGAGTTCATCAAAAGCCAGTTGACGCATGCCTCCTCCAATGCCCCTGATCACCCGGCTTTCATGCCGCCTTCGGCATCAACGGCCGCTTGTTGGGGATGCCGGGACGGCGGGGATATGGCGGTGGCGTCGCGGCGACTTTGTCCAGGATGACGAGATAGCGCGTTTCGGCCAAACCCCGCAGCTCGACGGGCACGAGTCGTCGCACGCGCCCCCCCAATTGCTGGATGGCCCACTCACTGCGCTGCACTTCGGCAGGCGCGCCTTCACCTTTTTGCGCCAGCACGCGCCCCCCCACTTTGACCAGTGGCAGCAGGTACTCCGCCAGAATAGGCATATCGGCGACGGCGCGGGCGATCGCCCAGTCATAACGTTCACGATGCGCCGGCTGCTGCCCCAGTTCTTCCGCACGTCCATGCACGATAACGACATCTGTCAACCCCAGGCGTGCGGTGACCTGCTCCAGAAAGCTGACCTTTTTGGCCGTCGCTTCGAGCAACGTCAACTTCATAGCGGGACACAGCAATTTGAGCGGCAGCCCGGGGAAACCCGCGCCCGTTCCTACGTCAATGACCGCTTTGCCGCTGAAACGTTCGCCGCTTTCAAGTGCCTGGAAACAGGAAAGCGAATCCAAAAAATGCCGTATCTGGATGCCCTCGTCATCGGTGATGGCCGTCAGATTGAAATGCCGGTTGAATTCCACCAGCATTTGCTGGTAGATGCGCAGGGCTTCCAGGTGTTCCGGCGTTAGCCGAATCTGTAGTGCGCGCGCGCCTTCGATCAACTGTTCCACACAATCCTATCCTTGAAATTGGTAACGAGTAATGGGTTAAGGGACAAACTGCGTGTACCTCCTGCTCCAATTATACCCATTATACCCGACAACAAACGTTTCGGTAATCCATGCACAGGGCTTTATCATTCCTCGTTACAGTGACTTCAGCTAGCTATGAGCGGATCGCCAGATCCGCGTTTCTCAACCGCTGC
>DAOSNS010000020.1:16780-22676 GCA_035373625.1 Anaerolineae bacterium
AAGCGGATCGCCAGATCCGCGTTTCTCAGCCGCTGCAAGCGGATCGCCAGATCCGCGTTTCTCAGCCGCTGCAAGCGGATCGCCAGATCCGTGTTTCTCAACCGCTGCAAGCGGATCGCCAGATCCGCGTTTCTCAACTGCTGCGATGGGAGCATTTCAGCCTGGGAGAAAGCCGGATAAACTTCTGATTTAACCGCAGAGTTCGCCGAGAGCGCGGAGAAATCTTTGGCAACTCTGCGGACTCTGCACTCTCGGCGGTAAATAGTGCCCCCGTCCTGAAATGCCCCCCGCAACGGTACAGTTTGTCTGTTTCCCCGATCGGACTATACTGAAAATAGATGCCGGACTTTAACCCCGGCAATCACGTCAATACCCAGAATGATCTGCTGATTCGCCGATTTTACGATTCATTCTCTGCAAAGAATGTAATCGTAGGACTATCTGACTAACGACTACAAGACTATTTTCCAGGACTGTCTGACTAACGACTACAAGACTATTTTCCAGGACTATCTGACTAACGACTACAAGACTATTTTCCAGGACTATCTGACTGACGACTATCAAACTATTCTCAAAGGAGGAACTGATGACCCTTCCCGATATTCCCATAGATGAAACCGTTGAATTTCTCGTCGGCCTGCTGAACACCCCTAGCCCCACCGGCGACACCGAAAAAGCCATCGCCTATGTCGAGCAGGCCGTCCGCGACTTGCCGTTGACCGCCAGTCGCACCCTCAAAGGCGGTCTGGTCTTAACATGGCCCGGCGACGCAGCCTGTCCGCGCGCCGTGACCGCCCATGTGGATACCCTGGGCGCAATGGTCAGGCAGATCAAAAACAACGGGCGCCTGGAATTGACGGCCATCGGTGGGTTCGACTGGCATTCCGTGGAGGATGAAGGCTGCACCATCGCCACGGCGTCAGGGCAGCTCTACCGCGGCACCATTTTGCCGCTGATGGCCTCGGTGCATATTTTCGGCGCCGAAGCGCGCAATATGGAGCGACGTCAAGAGAACTATGAGGTGCGCATTGACGCCCTGACCGCCGATCAAAAGATGACCGAGGCTTTGGGGATTAACGTGGGGGATTTCGTCTACTTCGATCCACGGGTGGAAGTGACCAACGGCTTTATCCGCTCGCGGCACCTCGATGACAAAGCCGGTGTGGCGGCCATCTACGGGGCGCTGCTGGCGTTGCACCGTGAGGGCCTGGCGCCGCGTTATCGGCTGGACGTGCTGATCTCGAATTACGAGGAAGTCGGGCACGGCGGCGCCCACGGTATTCCGGCAGATGTCCAGGAACTGGTGACCGTGGACATGGCGGCCGTCGGTGAAGGGCAAAACTCAAACGAGTTCAGCGTGGGCATCTGCGCCAAAGATTCCGGCGGGCCGTATCACCTGGGTCTGCGGCGTCGTCTGGAGGAATTAGCGCGCGAGCACGGGATTCTTTACCGCGTGGATACCTACCCGAATTACGGCTCCGATGGCGAAGCGGCCTGGCGCGCCGGCGCCGACCTCAAAGTCGCGCTGATGGGGCCGGGGATAGACGCTTCCCATGCCTACGAACGCACGCACCGCGAATCCATCAAAGCGACCGCGCAATTGCTTGTTGCCTACCTTCTCACGGAGAAACTCTAAACAGGATTTACCGGGGGATATGCTGACTGTATTTCTTGGGGACGAATGATGCTCAACTGGCAAATTCCGTATCTGACCCCGGATCTACCGGGAACCGGCGGCAAGCTGCGCGTCGAGATTGATGATTTCATCGTCGAAGAAGTGCCGGCCTACGAACCATGCGGCACAGGCGAGCACACCTTCTTCGGCGTGGAAAAGCGCGACATCTCCACACTCGCACTCATCCACCAGCTTGCCCAGGCGTTGGGCGTTGCCGAACGTGACATCAGTTGCGCCGGGCTGAAGGACGCGCGCGCCGTAGCACGACAAACCTTCTCGGTGCAGTGGGTGCCGCCGGAGAAGTTGATGACGCTCACCCTGGACAAAGCGCGGATTCTCTGGGCAAAGCGCCACACCAACAAACTGCGCAGCGGACATCTGCGCGGCAATCGCTTCACGCTGCGCATCCGCGATGTGGCGCCGGACGCCGGGGCGCGCACGTCCGCCATCGCCGGGCAGTTGCTTGCACGTGGCGTCCCCAATGGCTATGGGCGACAGCGTTTTGGTAATCGCGGCAACAATCACGAGATGGGATTGTTGCTGTTGCGCAATGACCGCGCGGCACTCAGAACCCACGGCATCCACCACCTCTCCTACAAAATGCGGCAGTTCCTCATCAGTGCAGTGCAGTCGGCGCTTTTCAATGCCCTGCTTGCAGCCCGGATCGAGCAGGGCTTGCTGGATGACGTGCTCCCCGGCGATGTCGCCCGCAAGGAGGATACCGGCGGTATCTTTATCGTGGAAGATGCGGAGGCCGAACGCCCGCGCGTCAAAGCATGGGAAATCAGCGCCACCGGCCCGATTTACGGCTACAAGATGCTCGCCGCACAGGCCGAAGCCGGGGCATTGGAAGCGCGCATCCTGGAAGAGGCCAGCATTGCCCTGGCGGACTTTCGCCCGTTTCAAGCGAAGGGCAGCCGCCGTCCATTGCGTTACTATCCTGAGGGATTATCGTGGCAAATGGAAGGGGCAGATACACTCACACTTTCGTTTTTCGCACCTAAAGGCGCGTATGCCACATCGTTGCTGCGTGAATTGATGAAAACAGAGGTGACGTTAGAGGTAGAGGATGAAATTGACGAGGGGGCTTAGCTTCGTCCCCTTCGCCGTGTTGCGTTGATGGTTCCCGGCATTGTTGACGACGCTCACGCCGGTTCCTCTCGAATCATCGCCTCATCCACCGTCGTGCAAACCCTGGGCGGCGGCATACGGCGCCATTTCACACAACGAGACATCGGCCAGCCGCGCCGCGTGCCAGAGCGAGATCCCCCCGGTTTGAACAACGCCAGTGCCCTCAAAGAATTTTCTAAGCCTGTGCTAATGGCTTGTTAATAATTCTATGTAATAATAACCATGTGGGGGATGGTGATGGAATGGAATCTATTACAAAGGGATTCGGGACCGGTGAACATTCCCACTCGCGCCCCCTGATCCCTAATCACTTTTAAGGGGAAAATATGGACAAAAAAACAAAGCAAAAAGCAAGATTCTCCGCAGCCTACCTGGTTGTGGCGATTCTGTTAACCGTGCTTTTCCAGGAGTTGGTATTTCGTCCTCTGGTCATCCGTTGGACAGAAGTGCCGTATAGCCAGTTTCTCAAACAGTTGGAGGCCGGGGAGATCGCCGAAGTCACGTTGACGACGGATCGCATCATGTACACCTGCTGCGGTGATACCGGGCAGCCGCCCCGTGTCAACAACGTTGTGCGCGTCGAAGACCCCGACTTGATCCAACGCCTGGTGGCCGCCGGCGTGACATTCTCCGCTCAAGCACCCACCAACGCCCTGTTGCCCACGCTCCTGGGATGGATCATCCCGATGTTGCCCCTGGCCGTGATCTGGTACTACGGTATGCGGCGGATGGGGCAGACCGGCATGGATGTGCTCTCCATCGGCAAGAGCAAAGCGCAGGAAATCACCGGCGAGAAAACCGGCATTAAGTTCGAGGATGTCGGCGGGGTGGAGGAAGTCGCCGTTGAGCTAAAAGAAATCATTGACTTCCTCAAGGACCCTGAACGCTTTACGCGCCTGGGCGCGAAGCTCCCCAAGGGCGTGCTGCTGGTCGGGCCGCCGGGCACGGGCAAGACCCTGTTGGCGAAGGCCACCGCCGGCGAAGCGGGTGTACCTTTCTTTTCCATCAGCGGCTCCGATTTTGTGGAGATGTTTGTGGGTGTCGGTGCGGCGCGCGTGCGCGATTTGTTTGAGCAGGCCAAACGCCGCGCGCCCTGCATTGTCTTTATTGATGAAATTGACGCCATCGGGCAATCGCGCACCACGGTGGGAGCGATCGGCACCAATGACGAGCGAGAGCAGACGCTCAACCAGCTTTTGTCGGAGATGGACGGTTTCCAACCCAACCAGGGTGTCATCATCATGGCCGCGACGAACCGGCCGGAAATTCTCGACCGGGCGCTGCTCCGTCCGGGGCGCTTCGATCGTCAAATCCAGGTGGGCCTGCCGACCGAGGCCGGACGGCGGCAAATCCTCAGCATCCACACCAAAAATGTGCAACTGGCGCAGGATGTGGACCTGGACCGCGTGGCGCAGATCACCGCCGGTTTCTCGGGCGCCGACCTGGCGAACATCGTCAACGAGGCAGCGTTGCTGGCGGTGCGCGCCGGGCGCGACGCCGTGACGATGAACGATTTCGATCTCGCCATCGAGCGTGTGGTCGCCGGTTTGCAGCGCAAAGTCACACTCAAGCCCGAACTCAAGCGCCGCGTGGCCTATCACGAGGCGGGACACGCGCTGGTGGCACAAGTGCAGCCGGATACCGATCCCGTGCACAAAGTCAGCATCATTCCCACGGCCAAAGGGGCGTTGGGCTACACGCTGCAAATGCCCGAAGAGGACATCTACTTGATGAGCAAGCGTGAACTGGAAGAACGTCTGGCGGTGATGCTCGGTGGACGCGCGGCGGAACTGCTCGTCTTCAACGACACATCCACAGGCGCGGCGAACGACCTGGAGGTGGCTACCGCGTTGGCGCGGCGGATGGTGACGGAGTTTGGGATGACGGAAGCCCTGGGTCCGGTGCGCTATGCAATGGAAGCTGGCATGGGCTATCTGGGACGCACGGACATGCTGCGGCAAGACCTCAGCCCGGAAACGGCAACGTTGATTGACAAAGAGACGCGGCGCATCATCGAAGAAGCCCAACAGCGTGCTGTGGAACTGTTGCGACAGCATATAGACGCCCTGCACGAGATCGCACGCATCTTGCAAGAGAAGGAAATCATCAGCGGCGATGAGATCAAACGCCTGGCCCAAAAACCGGCGGCGGCTGCCTGAGAGTCAGGTAAAGTTTGTCATAGTGGTAAGGTAACGCCTGACCTGTTGCAAAGCCCGATTTTGGCGGTAGAATAGAAAAAATCGGGGTACGGCGTACCCCGAAACGTTGTATCGTGTCAACATTCAAACGTCAAGAAAGATTCGCGTACAAGATTAGCGGTTATTTCTTTACTAAGGAATAGACCATGGTTGAGGGTGAAAACCCCTTACTGGAAATCCAAAAGCGGCTGAATTATCATTTTACACAACTCGAACTGCTGGAACTTGCCCTGACGCATCCTTCGTATGCTCATGAGCATCCCGAAGTGGGGGGCGAGGAACATCACAACCAGCGTTTGGAATTCCTGGGCGATGCGGTCGTGAATTTCCTGGTCGCGGCCTGGCTCTATCGCACCTATCCCGATTTCCCCGAAGGCCCTTTAACACGTCTACGTGCGACACTGGTTTGTACGACGACGCTGGCCTCGCTGGCGCAACGCCTGGGACTCGGCGAGGCGTTGCGTCTGGGCCGTGGGGAGCAGGAAAGCGGCGGGCAGACGCGGGTGGCGAACCTCTGTGACGCTATGGAAGCCCTCGTCGGGGCACTTTATCTTGACGGTGGTTTAGAAGCTGCCTGGCAAAGCCTGGAACCGTGGTTTGTGCAGGAAATCCAGACGATCCTGCACGCCGGCGCCGACGTGGATGCCAAGTCGCGCTTTCAAGAATGGGCGCAGGCAAAACTGGGCATCACGCCTGCCTACCGGATCGTCGCCGAGAGCGGCCCCGATCACGCGAAACTGTTTACCGCTCAGGTATTGCTACGCGGACAGGTGGCCGGTGAAGGTCAGGGTTCCAGCAAACGTCTGGCCGAGCAATCCGCCGCTCAAGCCGCCCTCAATGCTCTGTCTTGAGTGCTGGAAACTGGATACTGGATGCTGGATGCTGGATA
>DAOSNS010000020.1:22776-76378 GCA_035373625.1 Anaerolineae bacterium
CTGGATGCTGGATGCTGGATGCTGGATACTGGATGCTGGATACTGGATGCTGGATGCTGGATGCTGGATACTGGATGCTGGATACTGGATGCTGGATACTGGATGCTGGATACTGGATACTGGATGCTGGAAACTGGATGCTGGATGCTGGAAACTGGATGTTGGAAACCAGATACCGAGAACCGGAGACCGGATATCGGGGAATGTTACCCATTACTCATTTCTCATTCCCAATCCCTAATCCCCAATCCCTAATCCCTAATCCCTGAGGAAAACCCTATGATGCGTTTCGATCGTTTTACTGAGCGTGCTCAAGAAGCCGCACAACGGGCCGTCGAGCTGATGACGCGCTACGGTCACAGTCAGGTGGATGTCGAACACCTGCTCCTGGCGTTGATCCAACAACAGCAGGGGACCGTCCCGGCGCTGTTGCTGGAAATGGGGGCCAACCCCAATCAACTCGCCGATGCGCTGGACATGCTGCTGCGGCAGAATTCACGCCCCGGCATCTACGGTGCCGGCGGCGGGCAGCAGATTTTTATCACGCCGCGCGTCAAGCGCGTGCTTGACCTCAGCCAGGAAGAGGTCACCAACCTCAAGGATGAGTACATCTCCACCGAACACTTGTTTCTGGCGATCACGTTGGAACGCAACACGGCGGTTGCGCGGCTCCTGGCGGATAACAATATCACCCATGATCGGACGCTGGAAGTGGTGAAGAAAATGCGCGGCGGTCAGCGGCTCACCAACCCGCAGGCCGAGTCCCAGTTCCGCGTCTTGACGCGCTTCAGCCGTGACCTCACCCAGGCGGCGCGCGAACAGAAACTCGATCCCGTCATCGGGCGGGAGAGCGAAATCCAGCGCGTCATCCAAATCCTCGTGCGGCGCACCAAGAACAACCCCGTGCTCATCGGCGAACCGGGCGTGGGCAAGACGGCCATCGTCGAAGGGCTGGCGCAGAAAATCGCCAACGACGACGTTCCTGAAATCCTCAAAGGCAAGCGGCTGCTGCTGCTCGACCTGGGCGCATTGGTCGCCGGGACGCGCTTCCGCGGCGAGTTCGAGGAGCGGCTCAAAGCCATCCTCGAAGAAGTGCAGAAGGCCCAAGGCGAGATCGTCCTGTTTATTGATGAGCTGCACACCGTCGTCGGCGCAGGGAACGCCCAGGGGGCGCTGGACGCCTCCAACATGATCAAGCCGGCGCTGGCGCGTGGCGAATTGCAGTGCATCGGCGCGACGACGCTGGATGAATACCGGCAATACATCGAAAAAGACGGCGCATTGGAACGCCGCTTCGCGCCGGTTTTCGTGGATGAACCTTCGGTGGAAGACACAATCGCCATGCTGTACGGCTTGCGCGACCGTTACGAGGCGCATCACAAAGTACGCATCTCCGACGAGGCCGTGGTCGCTGCGGCGCGGCTGGCCCACCGTTACGTCACCGACCGGCATCTTCCCGACAAAGCCATTGACATCCTGGATGAGGCCGCCGCGCGCCTGCGCGTGGCCCTCTACACCCTGCCGCCGGACCTCAAACAAATGGAAGCGGAAATCAATCGCCTGCGCGTTGAAGAAGAGGCCGCCGGCAACATGCGTGACTACGAGCGCGCCGCCGAGCTAAAGGTCCAACGTCTGCGTGAGGAGCAAAAGTTCACCGAGCAGCGCGAAGAATGGCTCAGCCGCCATCAACTGGATGAGCTTGTCGAGGCGCAGGACATTGCGGCGGTCGTTTCGGCGTGGACCGGCATCCCCGTCTACCAGGTTCTGGAGAAGGAAGCCGACAAACTGTTACGTATGGAAGAAGCCCTCCAACAGCGCATCATCGGACAGGATGAAGCCATCAGCGCGATTGCCGACGCCATCCGCCGGGCACGCGCCGGACTGAAAGACCCGCGCCGGCCCATCGGCAGTTTCCTCTTCCTGGGGCCTTCGGGCGTGGGCAAAACGGAGACAGCCAAAGCCCTGGCGGCATTCCTCTTCGATGATGAAGATGCGCTGCTGCGGATTGATATGAGCGAATACCGCGAGAGCCATACCGTCTCGCGGCTCTTCGGTGCGCCGCCGGGCTACGTGGGCTATGACCAGGGCGGACAGTTGACCGAGTCGGTACGTCGGCGTCCTTACCAGGTGGTGCTTTTCGACGAAATCGAAAAGGCGCACCCGGACGTGTGGAACGCGCTGTTGCAGATCCTCGACGAAGGCCGACAAACCGATGGACAGGGGCGCGTGGTGGATTTCCGCAACACGGTCGTCATCATGACCTCGAATATCGGGACAAGCTACGGAAAGCGTGGCGGCGCATTAGGATTTGCGCGCAGCGACGATCAACAGGAAGAAGAAGCGCGCCGTCGCACGCTCGCGGCTCTCAAGGAAACCTTCCGCCCGGAGTTTATCAATCGCGTGGATGAGATCATCGTCTTTGCCAACCTCACGTTGGACGATGTGAGCCGCATTGTGGATTTGCAAATGCAGGAAGTCCAGAAGCAACTCGCCGATTACAACCTGCACGTGACCCTGACGCCGGCGGCCAAGCGTTGGTTGGCCGAACATGGTTTCGACCCCCAGTTTGGGGCGCGACCCCTGCGGCGGGTGATCCAACGGCATGTCGAAAGTCCGCTGAGCGTGCAAATCCTGCGGGGTAATTTCGGCGCCGGCGCGCACATTCTGGTAGATGTGGGCGCCGAGGGATTGGAATTTTGCGAAGAAGCCTCGGCCCTCTTCCCGGCAATGGCATCTTCACCGGAACCCCAAGAGGTCGAGGCCGATTCTTGATTTCCAGAAAATAAAATATAATAGGGATGTAAGGAGGTGATGCTCTGGGATAATACAAAGACATCGGTAGGCTCCACTGTTGTACATTATTATACTTAACTTACTTTGCAAAAAACAGGAGGATTACGAATGCGTAAAACCGTTGTGACTCTATTTTCTGTGCTTTTGGTTGCCAGCATGCTGCTGAGTGCCTGCGGCGGCGGCGGCGGTAAAACTTTCAAGATCGGCTTGGTCACCGATGTGGGACGGGTCAACGACCGCAGCTTCAACCAGTCGGCGTGGGAAGGCGCGCAACAGGCCGCTAAGGAACTCAACGCCGAGGCGAAGTACATCGAGACGACCGACGCCAAGGACTACGAAAACAACATCAAGCAGTTTGTAGACGAAGGCTACGATGTCATCATCACCGTCGGTTTTGCCCTGGGCGACGCCACCATCAAGATGGCCAAGGCGAATCCGAAGATCAAGTTCATCGGCGTGGACCAGTTCCAGGCCGAGACACTCCCGAACCTCGCCGGGTTGGTCTTCCACGAGGATCAATCGGGCTATCTGGCCGGTGTGTTGGCGGCGTATCTGACCAAGAGCGGCACCATCGCGGCCGTGCTGGGGACCGATCTCGTCCCGCCGGTGGTGGCCTTCAAGGAAGGTTATGAGGCCGGTGCAAAGTCAGTGCGCCCTGACATCAAGATCATCTCCACCTATCACCCCGGCGAAATCAGCCAGGCGTTCGTTGACCCCGAATGGGGTGCGGCAACCGCGAAGCAGGCGATTGACCAGGGTGCAGATGTGATCTTCGGCGCGGGTGGCATGACGGGCAACGGTGCTCTGGAAGAGGCGGCGACCCATTCCGGCGTTTACTGCATCGGCGTAGACACCGATCAGTGGGAGACGGTCCCCGGGGCACACCCCTGCCTGGTCTCCAGCGCGATGAAGCTCATCACCCCCGGTGTGGTGGAGCTGGTCAAGCTGGCGAAAGAGGGCAAGTTCCCGGGCGGCAATTACTACGGTGGCGCCGGCCTGGCCCCCTTCCATGACTTTGACAGCCAGATTCCGGCCAATGTCAAGGATGCCCTGAAGAAGATTGACGAGGGGCTGAAGAACGGTTCCATCAAGACCGGTTACGGTCAGTAAACACCCTTAGGTTCTGGGGGAAGGTGTACCAGCACCTTCCCCTTTTCTGCATTATATGGGGGAAAATCTGACCGCGTTAATTGCCGTTGCCGCCGCCTTTGATTTCGGCGGCAAGGTGCTCAATGTCCAACGTTATGGTTCGGGCAACGTCAATGACACTTTTCTGGTGACCCTTGACGGCGGTTCCTCCAACAAAGCCATTCTCCAGCGGGTCAACCGGCAAGTTTTCCGCCGTCCAGAATTGATTATCCTGAATATGCGCGCTTTAATGGATCATCTGCGCGCCACCGCAGCCCGGCAAACCATAACGGCAGGCCGCAGATGGGAAACACCCGACATTGTTCCCACGCGAGACGGCGCAGATTATTTTGTGGATGGTGCGGGGGGCTTCTGGCGTGCTACTACCTTTATCGCCGGAGCGCAGACATACAACACCGTGCAAAGTTGCCATCATGCCGAGGAAGTCGGGTACGCACTCGGTCAGTTTCACAGCCTGATCAGTGATCTGCCGGTAGAGAAACTGCACGACACGCTGGAAGGCTTTCACATCACCCCGCGCTACCTGGCTCACTATGACGAGGTGCTTGCCGGAAACGGTTACAAACCGTCACCTGAGGTCCATTACGCTCTGAATTTTGTCGCACAGCGCCGGCGATGGGCCGCAGTCCTGGAAGATGCCGTTGCGCGTGGAGAATTGACTCCCCACCCGATCCACGGTGATCCCAAAGTGGATAATGTGATGATTGACGATGACACCGGACAGGCCGTCAGCCTCATAGACCTGGATACGCTGAAGCCCGGGCTGGTGCATTACGATATCGGTGACTGTTTGCGTTCGTGTTGCAACCCCCTGGGGGAAGAAACCGACGCCTTTGATGAGGTCAAATTCGAGACCGATCTATGTGCGGCAATTCTTAAAGGTTATCTTTCCCAGGCACGACACTTCTTAAACGGCAAGGACTATGAGCATATCTACAATGCCGTGCGGTTGATTGCCTTTGAGCTGGGATTGCGCTTTTTTACTGATTATCTGGAAGGCAACGTCTACTTCAAAACCAAAGATACAGAACACAACCTGCGTCGTGCGCTCGTGCAATTCCGCCTGATGGAAAGCATCGAAGCCCAGGCCGACGCCATTCAAGCTATTATTCATGATCAGCAATAGTCATCAGTCGTCAACTGACCACTGACAACTCCATGGAGGTGTAACTTGGAACAGTCAAAGGGCATAAAACCGACTTCAATTCTCACACCGGCACTGCGAGCCATACGCATGCCGTTGCTGGCCATCGTTACCGCCTTGCTGGCCGGCGCCCTGGTGATGCTCTCATCGGGGGATAATCCCCTGGTAGCTTACTGGGGCTTGTTGCGCGGTGCGGTAGGCAGTTTCCCGGCGCTTTCACAGACGATCCGCAAGGCAACACCGTTCATTTTAACGGGGCTTTCGGTAGCTTTCGCGTTCAAAGCCGGCCTGTTCAACATCGGTGCTTCCGGACAGTTCCTGATGGGAACGATCTTTTCGGTCGCGGTGGGCGTGAACTTTGCGGGGTTGCCGGCATTCATTCACATGCCGCTGGCCGTTCTGGCAGGAATTCTAGGAGGGGCCTTGTGGGGCGCGATCGCCGGCTGGCTGAAGGTCTGGAAGGGGGCGCACGAAGTCATCACCACGATTATGCTCAACTACATCGCCTCGCTATTTGCCGGCTGGACGGTATACGCCGGCGGTACCGCCGGACAGAAACCCGGCCCGCTCTCCGATCCCGAAGCTGCCGCGCGCGCGATTTCCGAGACCCGCGATGTATTGGAAAGTGCGCGCATCCCGCAGTTGCTTCCCCAAATCTTCGATCGCGTGCACTGGGGTATCATTCTGGCGTTATTGATGGCGCTGTTGATCTGGTGGCTGTTGTGGAAAACGACCCTGGGCTTTGAGATCCGCACGGTCGGTCAAAATTTGCACGCGGCGCGCTATGCCGGCATCCGCGTGGGGCGCACGATGGTGCTCTCGATGGCAATTGCCGGTGGGCTTGCAGGTCTGGCCGGTGCCGTGGAGACCCTGGGACTCAACTACAAGTTTGCGCCTGAGTTCACCGGCGGCGTGGGTTTCGAGGGCATCACCATTGCCCTGCTGGGACAAACGCACCCCCTGGGGGTGGTGCTGGCCTCATTTTTGATGGGTGGCCTGTATGGCGGCGCGGCGAAGATGCAATTCGATTCCGGCGTGGATAAGCAGATCATCCTGGTCGTTCAGGCGTTGGTGCTGGCGTTTGTGGCCGCTCCGGAGATCATCCGTTTCATCTATCGGCTGCATAAACCCACGCGCGAAGAATTGCTGCAAGAGGCTACAACTGCGGCAAGCTGGAGTGAAGAATAGGAGGGGGTATGAGCGCCGTGAACAAAAAACAGAACGGACAGCAAACACTCACGTGGCTTACGCGCTTGACGGCGCGCTGGAGTTGGATCCTTATCGTGGTGCTCTTCACCATCGCGGTCCTGGTGGAACGCACCGCCCTGGGGCACACATGGCTGCGCCTTCTCTTTGGGAAAAGCGCCCTCAACTTCGCCTTACGTGCCGCCGTCCCCCTGACCCTGGGCGCGCTGAGCGGTGTGATCTGCGAGCGTTCCGGCATCATCAACATCGGCATCGAAGGGATGATGCTGGCGGGCGCGTTCGGTGCTTTCGTGGTAAAGGTGAAGACCGGCGTTCTCCCGTTGCCCATCAGCCTGTTCCTGGCGACGTTGACCGCGTTGCTGGTCGGCGGAGCGATGGCCTACATCCACGCCCTGCTGAGCATCCGCTATAAGGTGAACCAGATTATCAGCGGTACGGTCATCATCACCCTGGCAAGCGGCCTGACCACTTTCTTCTTCAACCCCGACTGGAACAGCAAGGGGAAGTTCGGCGACATTGCCATTCCGTTGCTCTCCAAAATCCCCGTCATCGGGGAAGTGCTCTTCTCCAAAGGATTGATCACCTATCTGGCGTTGATCCTGGTGGTTGCTCTGCAAGTGTTGCTTTTCCATAGCCAATGGGGTTTACGCACACGCGCCATCGGCGAACACCCCCGCGCCGCCGATACCGTCGGCATCAACGTCAACCGCATGCGCTACTACAATACCGTCGTCGGTGGGATGCTGGCCGGACTGGCCGGCGCGTTTCTGGTGCTTGAGGCCGTGGGGCAGTTTAAGGAGGGCATGACCGCCGGACGCGGGTTCATCTCCCTGGCGGCGATGATCTTCGGCAACTGGACACCCGTCGGCGCCTTCGGCGCGGCGCTGCTCTTTGGCTATTCTCAGGCATTACAAAACGAACTGTTGCTCGCGGGGGTCACCAGCGTTCCCCGCCATTTCATCAGCATGTTGCCCTATGTGGTGACCATCGTGGCCGTAACCGGCTTTGTTGGCCGCACGCGCCCGCCGGCCGCCGAAGGTCAGGTCTACGAATCGGAGTAAAGCTATGGACAACGAAGTCGTTCTTGAAGCGCGAAATATCACCAAACAATTTCCCGGCGTGTTGGCGAACGATCACGTCAGCTTTCAACTGCATCGCGGCGAAATTCTGGCCCTGCTCGGTGAAAACGGCGCCGGCAAAACTACACTGATGAACATCATCTACGGCCTCTACCATCAGGATGAAGGCGAGGTGCTCATCCAGGGGGAGCCGTTCCGGGCGGTCAGCCCACGCGATGCCATCAAGCGCGGCGTGGGCATGGTGCACCAGCACTTTCAGCTCGTCGAGCCGATGACGGTGACAGAGAACATCATCCTGGGGTCAGAAGTGATGCGTGACAAAGTTTTCCTCGACATCAACCGCGCCCGGCTCCAGGTGGATGATCTTTCCCGCCGTTACGGCCTGGAAGTGGACCCCGACGCCATCATCGAAGATTTGCCTGTTGGCGTGCAGCAGCGTGTGGAGATCATCAAAGCGCTGTATCGCAATGCCAATATCCTGATCCTGGACGAACCGACAGCGGTGCTCACGCCGCAGGAGATCGAGGACCTGTTCCGCGTGATGCGGCATCTGGCGGCGCAAGGTCACTCGATCATCTTCATCACCCACAAGCTGAAGGAAGTGTTGGAAGTGGCGCACCGCATCATCGTGATGCGTGGCGGTCGGGTGGTGGGTGAAGCCTTCCCCGAATCGTCCACGCAGGCATCGTTGGCCTCGATGATGGTGGGGCGCGAGGTCATCCTCAAGGTGCCCAAAGGGCCGGCCCACCCCGGCGATGTGGTGCTGGAGGTGCAAAACCTGCGGGTGCGCGATGAACGCGGCATGCTGGTTGTCAACGGTATGTCGTTCAAGGTGCGCGCTGGCGAAATTCTGGGCATTGCGGGTGTGCAGGGTAATGGCCAGACGGAGCTGGTCGAGGCGGTTACCGGCCTGCGGCCTGCGGAGGAGGGGCGCATGATGCTGGGCGGACAGGATGTCTCGAAGGCGCAGCCCCGACGTTTCACCGAGGGAGGGTCGGCGCACATCCCCGAGAACCGTCACCGTTACGGGATGATCGAGTCCTATCCTGTCAGCGAGAACCTGGTGCTCAACCGTTATTACGCGCCGCCGTTCGCGCGCGGTTGGGTGCGCGACTATGCGGCCATTGACGCGCATGCCAGGCGCCTGGTCGAGCTGTTCGACGTGCGCACGCCAAGCATCGCCATACCGGCCGGCAACCTTTCCGGCGGCAATCAGCAAAAAATGGTCGTGGCCCGCGAGCTAGGGCGTGAGATCGCTTTGCTCGTCGCCGCGCAACCCACACGCGGCGTGGATGTCGGCTCCATCGAGTTCATTCACAGCCAGATTGTGAAGCAGCGCGACGCAGGTGTGGGCGTGTTGTTGGTTTCCTCGGAACTGGACGAGATCATGGCATTGGCCGACCGTATCGTCGTGATGTACAAGGGCGAAGCTATCGGCGAGGTGGATGCGGCGACCGCGACCCGCGAGCAACTGGGACTGTTGATGGCAGGCGTGCGACCGGGGTAAAGCGCGGCGGGGTTCCTCGTTGCACCCCAATCACTCTATGGGGCTGTCAAATCAAAAAGTGGACGATGATGACAACACCGCCCGATACCTGGCCGGCCGATTTTGTCCGGCGCATGCGCAATTGGCTTGGCGATGAGGCGGATGCTTTCTTCGCCGCCCTGGCCAGGCGTGACATAGGGCTGCGCCTCAATCCCGTGCGCGGCCCGTTGGATGCCCTCAAAGCGCGCATTCCCTGGGAGACACAGCCGGTTCCCTGGTGTCCAGAAGGGGTATGGCTTCCACCACAGATCGAACCACAGATCGAACCACGGATTGAACCACGGATTGAACCACGGATCGAACCACGGATTGAACCACGGATTGAACCACGGATTGAAAGAGAAGAGGCGCGAGCCGGTGCCCATCTCTACCACACCCTCGGCGTTTACTACATACAAGACCCCAGCGCGATGGCTGCGGCAGTGTTGCTCGATCCCCGTCCCGGCGAATGGGTGCTCGATCTCGCCGCAGCGCCCGGCGGCAAAACCACCCACATTGCCGCACGCATGCGGGGTGAAGGTGTACTTGTCGCCAACGAACTGGTGCGCCGCCGCGCTTCGGTGCTGGCGATGAACATTGAACGCATGGGGGTCACCAACGCGCTGATCCTCAACGAAACCCCTGAACGTCTGGCGGAACGCTGGGCGGGATTGTTCGATGCGGTGCTGGTAGACGCGCCTTGCTCCGGTGAAGGCACCTTCTCACGCGATTCGCAAGCCATCCGCGACTGGAGCCTGGACACCGTGCTTGGAAATTCGCGCCGCCAGAAGACCATCCTCGATCAAACCGCGCCGTTGGTGCGGCGCGGCGGGCGGCTGCTCTATGGGACGTGTACCTTTGCGCCGGAAGAAAACGAGGCCGTCATCGCTTCTTTCCTGGTGGGACATCCCGATTTTGAGATTGTAACCCTCCCACAGGTGCCGGGCTTGCAGCCGGGGCGTCCCGAATGGGTGGGGGCGCCGGACGATCTGCGGCGCGCCGGACGCTTCTGGCCACATACCGGCCCCGGCCATGGCCATTTCTACGCCCTCTTGCGCCGCGCTGGCGAGCCGGGAAACGATCTTCCCGAACGCTGGACCGGCAACACCGTCCCCGGCCGAGTATGGAATCTCTACCTCAAAAGCGTCGGTGAGGCACTGGCCGGCGCGCCCCCCGAGCAAGGGCTGATGCTCACCAAAGCCGACGATCTCTACGTGACCCCAATGGACCCTAAGTTGTGGGAAGGCCTGCATGTGCTGCGCCCCGGCTGGTGGGTAGCCTCGTTGCGCCATAACAAAGTCTGGCCCGATCACGCCCTGGCACTGGCCTTGCGCCCTGAAGAGGCACGCGCCGTCGTAGACCTGACGCCGGACGATCCGCGGCTGACAACGTACCTGCGTGGTGGCTTTTGGCCCGATGAGGGTGCCGGCGAATACGTGCTCATCACCGTCGAGGGCTTCCCGCTGGGCTGGGCCAAGCGCGGCGAGGGACGTCTACGCAGCCGCTACCCGGTGCATTTGCGCGGTTAAGGGGCAGGGCTTTATCATTCTTGTTCTTGAGAAACGCGGATCTGGGAACGCGGATCTGGCGATCACCTTGAGGCCAGATGAAGTTACTGTAACAAGAGTGATAAGCCCCTGGGTGGGGGGGACTTGTCTTAAAACAAATATAGCGGCATAATGGGAATGTAGGGTAGCCATAGCTCGTAGGGAAGGGACGGAGTATGGAAAATTCAACGCGCTTTTACACCCCGAGCATCTATATTCCCGAAGATCGTCGCCGGGCCATTGCGCAAGGGGAAACACTCCCCGACCGCACCTGGGGCGCCGCGCTGTTTGCCGATATTTCTGGCTTTACCCCGCTGACAGAAGCTCTCACCCGCATCTACGGCCCCAAACGCGGCGCAGAAGAACTGACCCATCAGTTGAACCGCGTCTATGACGCTCTGGTTGCCGAAGTCGAACGTTACGGGGGCAGTGTGATCGGCTTTGCCGGCGATGCCATTACGTGCTGGTTTGCCGAAACGCCCGAATCGCTGAAGATAGCCTCTTTGCGTGCCGCCCGCTGCGCTTTTGCCATGCAGGCGGCGATGGAGGCCTTCACCAATGTATCCCTACCCGCCGGAGAAACCGTCTCATTGGCGGTGAAAACCACGATTGCCACTGGTGCGGCGCGACGCTTCCTCGTTGGCGACCCCAATATCCAACTCATTGATGCCCTGGCCGGCGAGACACTGGCGCGTATGGCAGCCGCCGAACATTACGCCGAGCGCGGCGAGGTGGTGACGGACGTCCACACTGCCATGCTTCTGGGGCGGAAGGTGCGCATCCAGGACTGGCGGCCTCCTTTGAGCGAAGACACGAACGAGGAATGTTTTGCGGTTGTCGAGGATGTCCTGTTGGCGTTGGGCGATATCGGGCCTTTCGACACATCACCGCCCCCCGTGCTTCCCCCTGAGGTCGTCAAGCCCTGGCTGCTGCCGGCCGTTTACGCGAGCCTGCAGGAGGGGGCGGGAGAACCCCTCGAAATGCGCCGTGGCGTGGTTGCGGTGTTCCTGGGCTTCCGGGGTATTGATTACGATCACGACGAGCAGGCCGGTGACAAACTCGACCGTTATATCCGTTGGGTGCAGAGGATGTTGCTGCGATACGATGGCGCCCTCTTGCAGCTCATCATCGGCGACAAGGGCAATTATCTCTACGGCACCTTCGGGGCGCCGATTGCCCACGAGGACGATTCCCAACGTGCGATCAGCGCTGCGTTGGAACTGCTCGATCCACCCGCCGATCTGGAATTCATCGGCCCGGTTCAGATCGGCATAGCGCAGGGTACCATGCGTACCGGCGCCTACGGCAGTGCCACCCGCTGTACTTACGGTGTTATCGGCGACTCGGTCAACCTCGCGGCACGCCTGATGCAGAATGCCGCACCGGGACAGGCGCTGGTCAGCAGCCATGTCCAGGAAGCGGCAGCCCAAGATTTCCGCTGGGAGACGCTGCCGCCGATCACCGTCAAGGGCAAATCGAAACCTGTCCCCGTAGCACGCCCACTCAGAAAAGCGCAGCGCGTCCACGTTGCCATCCGCAATGGGATGGTGGTCGGTCGTGAGGCGGAGTTGGCAGAATTGTGCGCAGCGCTCCGGCCGATTTTCGAGGGGCGTTTTGGGGGAATGGTGTACGTATACGGCGAGGCCGGCGTAGGGAAAACGCGCCTGATTTACGAATTGCGCGCGCGTTTGATGCAGGAACACAGCTTTTCGTGGTTCACCTGTCCTACCGATCCCATCTTGCGCCAGTCCCTCAATCCCTTCAAGTATTTTCTCCGCCAGTACTTCGGTCAGAATATCGAAAATACCGAGGAAACCAACAAGGTCAATTTCAAAGAAATGCTCCGCGCCCTGCTCACCAGCCTGCAAAGCTCCGACAAGCCGGGAGTCGCCGCGCTGGTGACGGAGTTACAACGCACCCAATCCATGCTAGGGGCGCTGGTGGACTTGCACTGGTCGGATTCCCTCTACGAGCAATTGGAGCCTGAGCTGCGTTTCAAGAACACCCTCAGCGCCTTCAAGACGTTGGTCCAGGCCGAAAGTCTGCGTCAGCCGGTGATTCTGCACGTCGAGGATGCCAACTGGCTGGATGATGACTCGTATGAACTGCTGGCCACCCTCACCCTCAATGCCGCCGACTACCCGTTTGTGGTGCTGCTCAGCGGGCGCTACCGCGACGACGGCAGCCCTTTCCACATCACGACACCTCCCAACGTTCCCGAACACACGCTCGACTTGAACGCGCTTTCACCGGAGGGCGTGCGCCTGATGGTGCAGCAGATGTTGAAAGCAGAAATCTCACCCGAATTCGCACAGTTCATGGCCCAAAAAACTGAGGGCAACCCCCTCTTTGTGGAGCAACTGACGCTGGACCTGCGCGAGCGCGAACTCATCCGGCAGCGCGATGGCGTCTGGACCATCGTCAGCCGCGAGATCGAGACTGTGCCCGCGACCATCAACGCGGTTCTCATTGCGCGCCTCGACCGGCTGGCGGCGCAGGTGAAAGCGGTCGTGCAAACGGCTGCCGTCTTGGGGCGTGAGTTCGAGGTGCAGATTCTGTCGCGGATGTTGCGGGACGATGCCGAACTGTCGTACAAATTGCATCGGGCGGAAGAAGAAATGATCTGGCAGGCCCTGTCCGAGATGCATTACATCTTCCGCCACACAATGATGCGCGATGCCGCGTATGATATGCAGCTTCAAGCACGTTTGCGCGATTTGCACGCGCTGGCCGCCCAAGCGATGGAACAGGTTTACGCGGCCGAGCTGGCACCGCATTACGCCGACCTGGCCTATCACTACGGCAAAGCCGAGGATAGTCAACAGGAGTTCCACTACGCCCGGCTGGCCGGTGAGTATGCCGCTTCACGTTACGCCAATCAAGAAGCCATCGAGCACTATCAGCAGGCACTGCAAAGCCTGGCGCGCCTTGACCCGGCTGCGACCGTGGTGCAGCGTCAAGAGGTATACACGGCGTTGGCGGAGCTTGAAATCACCGTTGGAAAGTACGATCCGGCGCGCGAACATCTTGAGGAAGCCCTTGCCCTCGCTGCACATAGAGGAGACGAAGATGGACAAGGGCATGTGTGCCGTTGGATGGCTCAGATGTATGAATTGCGTGGTGATTATGAAGAATCTCTGGAGTGGATCGAGAAGGGAGCCTCCATCCTGAGAGACCGACGGACGGCTGATGCCGCTGAACTGGCCTTGATCGCCGGGCTGATCTATAGCCGACGTGGCAGCTATGACGAAGCGACGCTGCAATTTCAGAAAGCTCTGCAAGTCGCGCAGTCCCTTGACGCGGCGACCATTCTGGCGCGCGCTTATAATGGCCTGGGAATGATTCATCTGAGAGACAACATCTCTGCTGCTATCGAGCATTTTCAACAAGCCTTTGCTCTGTACGAACGCGCCGGAGATATTCCGGGGCAAGCGAAGTCGCACAATCTCATCGCCAATGCCTATATTGAAATCGGGCAATGGCATGAGGCCGACTATCATTACCGTCAGGCGCGGGCTATCTTCGAGCAGATTGGTGACATCTACAACGGGGCGTTCAGTGATAACAATCTTGGCGAGATTGCATTGTATCAAGGGCGTCTGGATGAAGCCCTGATGTTCTATCACCAGGCGCTACAGGCGCTCGAACGGATCGGCGGGTCGGTGTATGTGCTGGGCGTTTTGCACATGAACCTGGGACACGTATTCATACGCCGTGGGGAAATTGATGCGGCTTTCGCAGAGCTGCGGACCGCCCAGCAGCACTTTGAACAGGCGCAGGTGCGTGACTTCTTGCCGGAATTGCATCGCCACTATGCCGAAGCCGCGCTTCAGGCAGGTGATCTGACCACTGCGATGGCCGAGGCACAGCAGGCTTTGACATTGGCACAAGAACTGGAAATGCGCGGCGAAGAAGGTGATGCTTTGTGTGTGCTCGGCCAGATTTGTACGGCTCGAAAAGACTATGAAGCTGCTGCCACTTATCTGCAAAAAAGCCTTGCCATCCGCACCGAGAGTGGCGACATCTACGAAGGTGCACGCACTCAACTGGCCCTCGCGCACCTCTACCATAGACAAGGGGATAAGGCACAGGCCTGGGCTTTTTTGGAACATTGTACACCGGTCTTTGAGCGATTGGGGGCTGCGCTGGACCTGACCGACGCGCGTGCGTTAGAGCGGGAGTTAGCATAACCTTTGTCGGGGTTAAATGTAGCACGGGACTTTGCCCCGTGCGTGCGGGTGGGCGGGACGCCCGCAAAAGCTGATCGCTGAAGGCTGAAGGCCGAGAGCTGATCGCTGAACTTTATTGGAGATACCCGCATAACTTGACTACCTTAAGGAGGGTGCAATGTATAACGGACGTTCAAATCGCAAGTTGGCCTTTGTGGTTTTGAGTCTGGCGATCGGTGCGGGGGCGCTGTGGCTCTTGCTGGCAATAGTCCACACTATGCCAACGGTGTACGTGCTTGCTGCCCCTGCGATGCCGACCGCCCCCTCACGTGTAGCTGTGATCCCCGCACCCAATTCCCATGACGCGCCCCCTCATGCACCTGTCACCATCATCTTTGATGAAGCAATAGACGAAGAGAGTGTGAATGACGATACCTTTGCGGTATTCGGTAGCCAAAGCCCGCGTGTTTCTGGCGACTATGTATTCACCGACCTTTCACGCAACATCACCCTGTTTCCTTCACGTCTCTATTTTCCCGGCGAGCTGATCCAGGCGACCGTTACCACCGGCACGCAAAACATCACCGGCGAGCATAGCCTTTCTTCAACCGTGTGGCAATTCCGCACAGGAGTGAGTGGCGGCTCTGGAATGTTTGAATCGCTGGCAACATTTTATTTGCCCATGGCAGGACGGGATGTGGTGCCGGGCGATTTCGATAACGACCGTGATTTGGATGTCCTGCTGATCGGCGAGACCGGTGCGAATAGCGTATGGTTGAACGCGGGGGAGATTAGATTTGTGTCGGGTCCTGAACTCACCCCGACCATCGGCTGGAGCGCGGCCGCCGCCGTGGGCGATTTTGATGGCGATGGAAACCTGGATGTTCTGATTGCCAAACAAGATGCTGACGAGGTCTGGCACAATCAAGGCAACGGCGTATTGACCCTTACGCAATGGCTGGGCAATACGCCGAGTTATGATATTGCCGTCGGCGATGTGGATGGCGATGGCGATCTGGACGCGCTGGTGACAAAAGGATCCGGAACAGAAATCTGGGTCAATTTGGGAGGCCGGCAGGGTGGGACGCCTGGGATGTTCGGAGATGTCCTGCCCCCTCTCAATTCTCCTAACCATCAGGCCGTGGCTCTAGGCGACCTGGATGGCGACGGTGACCTGGATGCTTTTGTGGGATTGAGCGCCGGCACCGGCGATGAAGTCTGGCTTAACGACGGCCTGGGGAATTTCAGCCAGACCGCGCAATCCCTGGATGTGGCTAATAGCCAGGATGTAGCTCTGGGCGACCTGGACGGCGACGGCGATGCGGATGCTTTTGTGGTGAACGATGTCAATGCCGGCAACACCGTCTGGATCAATCAAGGTGGCGCACAAGGGGGTACGCCGGGCTGGTTTACCAATAATGGCCAGATATTGGGGGTTGCCAATAGCTATGCCGTGGCGCTCGGTGATGTGGATGCCGATGGCGACCTCGACGCGGTGGTCGCCAATAGCGGCGTGAGTGAGCGCGCTAACGTTGTCTATATCAACAATGGCCAGGGGCAGTTTGCTGCCCAACCGCTTCCCGACGATGCCCAAAGTTTTGGCATCGCGCTCGGCGACATTGATAACGATGGCGACCTGGATATCATCTCCGCCGACGACAACGCGCCGCCGGGCGTATGGCTGAACGAACCGCCGCGCTGCTTTGCCCAGCTCGAAACTGTGCCCGGCATAACCTATGCCAGCCTCAACGCCGAGGCTCTACAACAGGCTGTGGATGCTGCACCGGCCGGGGACACGGTCAAAGTGGCCGGTATATGTACGGGAGTCTCTATGCGCGCGGGTGTGTCGCAGACCGTCTATGTGGACAAGTCGTTGACCCTGCGCGGTGGCTATACGCCCGAGAATTGGGAGAGGTTCAATCCTGAAATCTATGCCGGACTGGATGCCCAAGGCGCCGGCCGGGTTGTTCTGATAACGGGCCCGGTCTCGGTGACGCTGGAGAATCTGGATATTGCCTCTGGTGATGCGACCGGCCTGGGCGGCGGCTTGTCCTATGACGGCGCAGGCGGCGGTGTCTACGTCGTCAGCGCCACCGTCATCTTGCGCAACAATCGTATCCATGACAACATTGCCGGACGTCAAGATCGGAGCGGAGGTGGGGGCGTCTATCTCTATCAAAGCCAGGCAACCCTGGAACGCAACCTCATCTTCAAAAATATCGCCGGAATGAGCAACGTTCCCGGCTTGAGTGGCGAAGGCGGCGGTATAGCTCTCAGTCAAAGCAATGCCACGTTGATCCGCAATCAGCTCCAGGATAACATGGCCGGCACTGTCGGTTTTGCTATCGGCGGCGGCATTTACTTTGAAGAGGGACTTTTGACCGGTGACGGCAACATCCTGCTCGGCAATACGGCTAGCGGCAGTGCCGCCCAAGACGGCCAGGGCGGTGGAATTTTCGCCGGCTCCAACGGACAACTTGCGTTGGTCAACACCGTCTTTCAAAATAACAGCAGCGGCGCAACGGTGAGTTCCTTCGGCGCGGCGCTGGCACTTGGGGCCGCCACGGCGAATATGGCGCATACCACCTTTGTCAACAATACCGGCGGAGATGGCAGCGGCGTTTATGTGTATGGTGGTTCCACCCTCAACCTGACCAACACGCTGATGAGTGCCCACAGCATTGGCTTCGTCGTTTCTTCCGAGGATGTGGCGACGTTAGTGGGGATTCTCTGGCACACGGTTACCACGCCGACCATCGGAAATGGAACGGTTAACATCACCCACAGCCTCACCGGCGACCCGGCTTTTGCTTTTGACGGCCATCACCTTGAAGCTGAAAGCGACGCCATAGATGCCGGTGTGCTGGCGGATGTGTTTGATGACATGGATGAAGAACTGCGTCCAAGTGGCTCCGCGCCTGATCTGGGCGCGGATGAGTATTATCCACGTTGCTTCGCGCAACTGGCCAGCAGTCCGGGTACCACCTTCGAGAGCTTCAGTGCGCTGGCCGCGCAGGCCGCCGTGGATGCCGCAGCGTCCGGTGACCTGGTCAAGCTGGCTGGTTGGTGCGACGGCGTCAGCTATGCCGCCGGAGGGTACCAGAGCGTCTATATCACCAAACCGTTGACACTGCGCGGTGGTTATGACCATACCGATTGGAGCGCCCCACCTGTTGGCCTGACGCCGTTGAGCGGCATGGACTGGGGGCGGGTGATGCGTGTGGAAACCGGCGGCGTCGCGTTGGAGAACCTGGAGATCCGCAGGGGCAGAACAACGAATGATGGTAGCGGCCTGTATGCAACCGGCGATATCACCTTAACCCATGTGAAGCTACATAAAAATACCGCCTACAGAATAGAGGGCCTTTCTGGCGACGACAGCGGCCAACCCCACGGCGTCTATGCACCGACAAGCGGCGGCGGTGGGGGGGCCTGGATTCGAGGACGGGCCGTTTTGCAAGACGTCGTCTTCCAGGATAACCAGGCGACCGACTATGGGGGCGGGTTGTATGTAGATGGCCCGGTACAGTTGACCGGCGCGCGCTTCATCAACAACATGGCCGCGAACGGTGGCGGGATGTACCTTTTCGGGAACGGCCACGCCGCACGGCTGGTCAACGTAATTTTCAGCCGCAACTACGCAGAGAACGATGGTGCGGCGTTATATCTGTTTGAAGTGGGTCCGACCAGCCGCGCCGACCTGCTCCACGTGACGATTGCCGACCCCACACGGCGGGCGAATTCGGCGATCTACGTGCCCACCGGCACGGTCTACATCACCAACACCATTCTCGCCGATCATAACATTGACATTCTGGCCCTGAGTGGATCACAAGTGTATGAGGATGCTAACCTGTTTGACGATACCCCTCAGTTTACCGGCATTGTCTTCAGCGGGGGGCATAGCCACGTCGGCACGCCGGCATTTGTGGATCCGGGAATGGACGATTATCACCTGCGCTCGGAATCTGCGGCGGTGAATGCGGCAGTGGATATGGGCATCCTCGTGGATATTGAGGGATTGCCACGTCCAAAGGGATCGGCTCCCGACATCGGCGCGCATGAGTTGCAGTTGGTAGACGGCGTCAACGTCTACGAAGATGACAACATCCCCAACGGCAATTGCACGCTGCGTGAGGCCATCATCGCCGCCAACACCGACAGGCCGGTGGATTTGTGTCCGGCAGGCAGCGGCGCGGATACCATCACCCTGGCTGAGGGCGTCTATCAGTTGAGTATTCCGGGCCAGGATGAAGACGGCAGCTGGACCGGTGACCTGGATGTGCATGACGTGCTTACCATTACCGGCGCAGGGCCGGAGGTGACGCGCATTGACGCACACAGGATAGATCGCGTCTTTGACATGTGCTTGAGCGGGCGCGTCGTCATTTCAGGCGTCACACTTATGGGTGGCGATGTTTCGGGCGCCGGTGGCGGTATTCGAGCTTGCCCCGGCGTGGATGTCGAATTGAACCGTGTTCATATCTATGACAACTATAGCGAAGAAATCGGCGGTGGACTATACGTTTTTGATAACCTCACATTGTACAATAGCACGGTTGATCACAACATCGCCGAAATCAGCGGGGGCGGCATTGCCATCTTCAGCGGCAGTCTGACGCTGCACGAGAGCACCATCTTCAGCAACACAACCTTCAACGACGGGGGTGGTATCTTTGCCGAATATGGCCACGTGTGGATGATCAACAGCGCGCTTTACAATAACGTTGCCACGTGGGGAGGCGGCGGGGTGCTGATCAACCAACCCACAGCGACCTTCACGCAAACCGGCGGCGCGATCTTTGGCAATCGCGCGCGGAACGGTGGTGGCGTGTTTGTCGGCGACGGAGAGGCATGGCTATACGGCGGTACAGTGCGCGACAACGTGGCCGAGGATTTTGGCGGCGGCCTCTTCGTCAACGGCCGGGCGACGCTCGATAGCGAAATGGTTCTCAGCAATACGGCAATGTTTGGCGGCGGCGTCCATGTGGATTTCGAAGGCGTGCTCACGCAGACCGGCGAAACCGTAGTTGCCTATAACACCGCCTGGGAAGCCGGCGGCGGCCTCAAAGTTTATGGACGTGGCCGGCTGCAAGATGGGCAAACGATCTATAACCATGCAGCCTATGGCGGAGGGGTATATATAGATAATAGCGGCACATTGACTCTGGAAGGGATAAGCGCCATCCTCAGCAACACAGCAATCTACAACGGCGGCGGCGTCTACCTTCTCGGCGACACGACGACATTCACACAAGCCGGTAATAGCCGGATCGCCCACAACCATACGATTAGTGAAGAGTCAGTTGGCGGCGGCGTCTTTGTAGATCATGGGCAGGCCTGGCTAACCGGCGGCGTCATCTACAGCAACACCAGCAGTTACGGGGGCGGCCTCTACATTTACGCGGGACAGGTGCTGTTGACGGACGGCATCATCGCCGAAAATGCGGCCTCGGAAGGTGGTGGCGTGCATATTAACTCAAGCGTCTTCACCCAAACCGGCGGCGCCATCGTGAATAACCATGCGGACTGGAATGGCGGCGGCGTCTATGTGACCGACGGCAGCTTCACGCTGGTCAACGGTCAGGTTGCCGGTAACACAGCCGGGGAATATGGCGGTGGTGTGTATGCCGATGTCGGTCTGGCGACGATGTATGCCGGTGAGATCTCCAACAATTCCGCCATTTGGGGCGGCGGGGTCGCAGCCAGGGACCAGAATGCTTTCTGGCGGCAATTGGGGGGACGGGTAAACAACAACGTCGCCAGCACGCAAGGTGGTGGGGTCTTCCTCTACGATGCCTCCGGTGAAATGAGCGGCGGCATTGTGGCAGGTAACCAGGCCTATTTTGGCGGTGGGATGTATATCGGCAGCTCTGGGGTGTCTAATGTGTATACGCAGACCGGCGGCATATTCATAGACAATCACGCCGCTTATGGCGGCGGCGGCTTCTATATCGCCGATGTACGCGCCCACATCCACAAGGTCGCTATCGTGAATAACAACGCCGATGACACCGGAGGCGGCATCGCCAATGTTGGCAGCAATTTGGACCTGGTCAATGTCACCCTGAGTGGCAATTCGGCGAATGACGGTGGTGCGCTTTACAATTATGGGGGTACGGTGAAGACTACCAATGTCACCATCGCCAACAACCAGGCGAGCAGAGGCGGCGGCATTGAGAGTAACGCCAATTTCTCGCTTCGCAATGTCATCATCGCCCACAACAGCGGTGGTAACTGTAATGGGACGTACACTTCAGAAGGGTACAACCTGAGCAGCGATAACTCCTGCGCCTTGAACGCCACCGGTGACATCCCCAATGCCGACCCGCGCCTGGGGCCACTCCAGGACAACGGTGGCAATACGCTGACGCACGCCCTGTTATCGGGCAGTCCGGCAATCAACAGGGGGACCTGCACCAACGTTCCCACCCAAGATCAACGCGGCTACCCGCGTCCTGATGGAGGAAGTGGCCGTTGTGACATCGGGGCATTCGAGGAGCAAACTTTCACCAACCTGCCGCCGGTGGCAAACGCCGGCCCGGATCGGGTGGTCGCGGTGAACCGGACGGTGACGCTCGATGGCAGCGCCAGCTACGATCCCGACGGCTACACACCGTTAACTTATCAATGGCAGCAAACCGGCGGACCGACGGTAGATTTCATCGCTACAGTTTCGCGCACGATGTTTACGGCGCCTTCCACCCCTGCCGTCCTCACCTTCACCCTCACCGTGAGCGACGCCTACGCCCTGGCCTCGGAACCCGACGAGGTGCTCGTCAGCGTAGGCGGCGAACCGATCGCCGGCTTGCGGGCGTCCAACAGCAGCCCCACCCCGCTGGGGCAAACGACATTCTTCTCGGCCAGCGTCACGGCAGGCACAAGCGTGATCTATGAATGGGACTTCGGTGACGGTAACGGCGCCAGTGGACAGTACGTCAGCCACACCTACGGGCAATCGGGCCAATATACCGCCACCGTAACGGCACGGAACGCCAACAACAGCCTTTCGGTCGGCACACCCGTCACCATCAGCAACGCATCCCGTGCCAGCGCCCAGCCCATCAACAACAATACAGTGTTGACCAGTGCGCTGGTCAGCATCAACGATACCGACTGGTACAAGTTTCCGGTGCCTGACCCCGATTCAACGATCACTGTGACGCTGAGTAATTTGCAGGCCGACTTTGATCTGCTGCTCTTTGCGCCGGAGATTGATGAGGAAACCGGGCAGTTGCGCGACATCGGACGCCTGAGCAATATCGGGCGATTGAGCAACATCGGGCGGCTCAGCAATATCGGGCGCTTGAGCAATATCGGGCAGTTGAGCAATATCGGTGAACTGCTTGATCTGGGCCGGTTGAGCAACATCGGCCGGCTGAGCAACATCGGCCGACTGAGCAACATCGGGCGCCTCAGCAATATCGGGCGGCTCAGCAACATCGGAACATTGGTGGATATTTCAGCTTACCCTCTGACCGCCACCGAGCAGATTGTCTACAATGTGCATGAACTTGCCGGTTATTACTACATCGCTGTTTATGGCCAGTCCGGTCAGGCTATAGGACAGCCCTATATGCTCTCCGTCAATGTTACACCGCCGCAGTACATTCATTATCCACTCACAGACACTATCGCCATCAGCGCAACCACCCCGGCGACCAACACTGCGGTCAACACGCTCATTCTGTACAATGTCGTGCGTATGACGCAATTCTACAGCACCCAACAGACCTTGTTGACCGACCGGTTGCTCCCAGAACTCACAGCGTTGGCGGCGCATCCGCAGGTCAACGGTGTCCTTGTGGATCTCAATAGCTATCCTGAGATCGTCGCCGCATATGAGAAATGGGATAAGCATCCCGATAGCCCGCAGCATGCGAACTTTGTGGCTATGCACATCAAATCACTGCTGTACGTTTTGACACCCGCTTATCCCAACCTCAAGTATCTGGTGCTGGTAGGGGACGATCGCATTATCCCGCAACGCCGCATCCGCGACGACGCACTGGTTTCCAACGAGCGCACGTATGAAGACGCCTACTTTGCCCCCAACATTGACACGTCCCTGGCCCGCCGCTACTTCCTCAGCGACGACTACTACGCCGGGCTCCTACCACTACCCTGGCGTGGACGCGAGTTGTATCTCCCGCAGGTGGGCATCGGTCGCCTGGTCGAAGCGCCCGAAGATATCCTTGCGGCCATAGATGCCTTTATGGCGCAGCCTGTGCTCGAGCCGGAAGACGCTTTCATCACCGGCTATGACTTCTTGATTGACGAAGCGCAAGCCATCAGCGTCACCCTCGCATCTCAGGGTATCGCACAGATGACGACGCTCATCCACGACGAATGGACGACAAACGATGTGCGCACCCACTATATCAGCGTGACGGCAGCCAGCGACTTGAACTCCCTCAACGCGCACTTCACCCACTACGGACTGATTCCTCCCACCTATCCTCTTTCTCCATCGCTTGAGGACATCTACGTGCTGGCGTCTGAATTGACGACAACGACCGATTACAGCGGCACGCTGAATTTCTCGGTGGGCTGCCACTCCGGGTTGAATGTGCCCGATGCAGATGCGCCTTCCGTAGAAGAAGCAACAGACTGGCCACAGGCATTGTTGCGTCGTGGTGCCATGTTCATCGGTAATACCGGGTACGGTTATGGCGATTCGGATCTGATCGCTTACTCAGAACGGTTGATGACCGGCTTTGTAGAACGCCTGGGCATCTGGGAAGACGGACAGACCCCCACAGTCGGCTACGCACTGAGCGCGCCAAACAGGGGTACTACAACAGCTTTAGCGCGGGCGCGTTCAGCAACTACGACGAAAAAGTCTTGGGGGAAATGACACTCTACGGATTGCCGATGTTGCAAATCCACATGCCACACACGACGACGCTCAACACATCAGCCGCCCGGCAAGCGGCTCTGTTGCCGGCCGGCGGCGTTGTCACCACAGCGCATCATCTATCTCTCGACTACATCAAACATGTCACCCCACAGGGGGCCTACTATACCGTTGAGGGCGAAGGGGATGCGCATATCGCCGGAGGACGGCCTATCGCGCCACGCATCAGCACGGATGTTCAAATCCCCGGCGCCATTGCCCACGGGGCTTTGCTTGTCGGCGGAACGTTTAGCGATACGGTCAACTTCGACCCCGTGGTATCGCGCATCGTGACCGAGGAAACCTACATCGAGACCGAGCCGGATTTCCCCAGCCCGGCCTGGGAGCCGGCCCAGATCGGCGCCATTAACCGTTTCCTCTCCATTGAAGGTAAAGCCTACGCCAGTCTTGTGATTGTGCCCGGGCAGTTCCGTGCCACAACGAATGATCATCCGACGGTCGGTATCCAACGGCTCTACACAGACTTGCAATTCGAGGTGTACCACGCTCCCTTCACCGCCACGGATTTCATCGCGCCGAACATTTGGAACGTGCGCGCCATCAGCAGCACGGAGGCCTTGCATTTTGAAGTGTGGGTGGACGACAATGCCAATGATCCAGAAGATACAGGCGAAGTCGCGCGCGTCGTGGTATTGTATCGCTATCTGGATCAGCCCACCTGGTCGAAGGCAGAGTTGACTTATCTGGGCAAGAATAGTGCTGGCATAGGCATCGCCGAAGGCAACGTAGCCCCGATTACGGCGGCCATCGAGTACTTCGTGCAAGCCGTGGATGACAGTGGGAACGTGATGTTGGCACTAGACCACGGGATGCCCTTCACCGAAGTGACAAGTGTCGCACGTCCCAAGCCTACCATCTACCTGCCGTTGGTGCTGCGCGGTCAACCTTAGTTTAGTTGTCAGTAAACCAAAAAATCCCCTCGGCTTTAGTAACCGAGGGGATTTTTTTACTTCGCCGGTGCACCCGGGCAGATGGAGTCGTTTCAATGCTGACAGTCGCACGACGCGCCGAAATCCTCCGGCCCCAGGCTTTTGGGAAAGGTCAGGGCGTCACGCAGCGCAAAATACGCCGGTTTTGGACGGTACAGCTTGTCAAAGATAAGCGCGTGATCGAAGCCGGGATTGGAACCAGGGATCCATGAATAACGATCGGTGAATCCCCACATCACAAAAGCGGTGCAGTTGGCTTCGACCAGGCATACCTCCAGGTACTCGCGGTACATCTTCGCCTGTGCGGCGAATAAATCGTCGGAGGCATTGACCGGCAGTCGAATATCCAGTTCGGTGATGTGCACTTGCAATCCCAGTTCACCCAGACGCTGGATGTTGCGTTGCACATCCGCCGGTTTAGGCGCGGCTCCCACGGTAAGGTGCATTTGCAGGCCCACGCCGTGGATGGGGACGCCGCGCTCCAGCAATCCCTTAACCAGGGCATACACCTGATCCGACTTGGCGCCCAACCCTTCGGCCCCATAATCGTTATAGAACAACAGTGCCTCCGGGTCGGCCTCATGCGCCCAGATGAAGGCTTTATCAATGAAATCCGGCCCCAGCCCGGTGGACCACACCGTCTGCCGCAACGCCCTACCGGCAGTAGGGCTGTCGTTGATGGCTTCGTTGAGCACATCCCAATAGGCCACGCGCCCTTTGTAGCGGCCCACTATGGTAGCAATGTGATCATGGATGACCTGCTCCCACTGTTCCGGCGTAAAGGTCGCATTTTCGATCCAGGCGGGCATGGACTGATGCCAGAGCAGTGTGTGCCCGCGCACCTTCATGCCATGCGCTTCGGCAAACTCAACGACGGCATCCGCACCCTCAAAGGTGTAACGTTCCGCTTCGGGATGGATGGCATAGAATTTGAAAGCGTTTTCGGTGACGAGGATATTGAACTCCCGCCCCAGGACTTCGCCGTAGACCGGATCGCAGCGCAGATGCTGCGGTTCGACCGCGCCACCAATGTAGATGCCGCGCGCATCGGCCAGGTCACGCAACGGCGGATTGGTGGGCGTATAGGCACTCTCCGACCCGGTGAGGATCGCTACGCCGGTACTATCGGGTGGGGCGATAACGCTGAGTTTGTGAATGTGCAGCGTATTGTTGGGACGCACACTCGCCCCGAAGTAAGCCCAACCATCGGGCAAAATGCCGGGATCATCCAACTGCCCGACCTCTTTGCCGTTGGCGCGCACCAGCAACTTACTGCCGACACGCCGCAACTCCAATGTCACCTTGCCCGACAGCCTCTCTGCCGGGAAAGTTTGCTTCACGCGCGGCATAAAACCGCTTCCGTCATAAAAATAGACGACGACGCTGCCCTCTTCGAGGCCCACATCGAGCTTATTCGTCTCGTTCCACCAATTCCCCACGCCGGGCTTGCCGACCAGTGAAAACGCCGCCAGACTATCGGTATCGGCGGAGATCGTCGCCAGCACACCGAAATCGCCTTCGGCCTGCACGCGTGGTCCGTAGCTGTTGAGATAGGCACGGAATTCATTCCCCGCGCCAATGTCGAGCACGCCGTTTGCCACGCCGATCCAGCCGGTGCAGGCCCATGAAGGATCGGCAATGAGATCATCGCCGCCGGCGACGGGCTTCCAGGCGTTGGTGGGAGCACAGGCCGTGAGGATGAATACGATTCCCAAAATCACATAGCCAATATATTTTTTCATAATGCCGTCTTTCTTGGGGGGATACTTTCTACCACAGAGACCACAGAGAATTTTTTAGGATTCTCTGTGGTCTCTGTAGTCTTTGGGGCCTCTGTATTAACCCTTGATGGCGCCGGCAAGAGTGGAGACAAAATACCTCTGGCTATAGGCGTAGAGGGCCAACGGCACCATCGCGGCCACAATCGCCGCCGTGCGGACAACCGGCAAGGCAAAGACATCGGCGACCTGCTGTTGGTTCAAATTGGCGATAGCGGGCATCAGCAGGCGTTTTTTCACATCACTGATGAGGACCTGTGGCCACAACAGGGAATTCCAGCTCCCCCGCAGGGAAAGGGTAGCGATGACACCGATGCCGGCTTGAGCGTTCGGGAGCACAATCTTGAAGAACAAATCGAATTCATTGGCGCCGTCCATCCGCGCAGCTTCGAGCATCTCGGTAGGAATGTTGAGCATAAACTGGCGCATCAAGAAGATGCCGAAGGCGCCACCACCCACCCCAGGTAAGATCAACCCCCAATAGGTATTCACCAGCTTAAGATCGCGCATCACGATGAACTGTGGGACCAACATCGTGGCGGTGGGCAACAGCATAACAGCAATGATGAAAGAGAACAAGAGATCGCGGCCCGGGAAACGCAGTTTGGCCAGAGCATAGCCCGAAAGCGTACACGCCAGCGTGCTAAGTGCCGTCGTTGCCACAGCGATCCATACCGAATTCAGGATGTAATCTTGAAAGTGGTACTTTTCGCTGACCATCAACTGATAGAATTGCGTGCTGAATTGGGCCGGGATTGGGGTCAACGGATTCATCACCGCATCAATCTTGTTAAACGTCGAACCCACGATGCACAGGAAAGGCCAGATGAAGATCAAGGCCAGAATGGCAGCCAGGGTCGTGGTCAGAATGGCCCGCAAGCGGAAGAGGCCGATCTTGGCACGAACATCAGGCCCCCGTCCAGAGGTGGTATAACGGGTCACAGCTGAGGTAGTCATTACGCTTCCTCCTTCCCGAGCCTGAATTCATATAACCTTAACTGCAAAACGGTGATAATGACCGCTATGAAAAAGACCAGCCAGCCAATGGCGGTTGCATAGCCCATCCGGAATTGCCCGAAGGCCATCTGTTGGATATGGGTCATGAAGAACCAGCCTTTCCCGCGTGCCCCGCCACCTGTACCCAAGAAGACATAGGGCACTTCAAAGTTCATCAACGACCCCGCCGCGGCCGTAATCGAAATATAGGCAAAGACCGGTTTGAGCAATGGCAAAATGATATAGCGGGCGCGTTGCCAGGCGGATGCCCCATCCACAATGGCGGCTTCGATAATCTCGTCGCCGATCCCGCTCATCCCCGCAATGAGGAACACCGCATGATTGCCCATCCACTGCCAGAAGGCAATCACCAACAAGGTGGGAATGATGTATTGGGCATAGCCTCCCCAGTCAATGCGCGGCCCCCCCAGAGATACGAGGAGAGCATTCGCAAAACCGTGCGTCTTGCTGAAAAACCATCCGCCGACGACCCCCATCGTCACACCGGGAAGAACGGAGGGGATAAAAAACAAGGTGCGCCACAGCCCCTTACCTTTAAGCGCCGGCGAGGTCAGAAGCAAGGCTAAAAGGAACGCACACGGCAATTGCGTGGCCAGACTGCCCAGGGTATAGTAGATAAAGTTTTTGAACGCGACCCCCATGCGTGGGTCATTGGTCAACGCTTCGCGATAGTTAGCCAGCCCGACCCAATCCCACTTGCCGCTGTAGCCCAGGGACTCTTGAAACCCCATCACGACGGCGCGTAACATTGGGTAGAGCGTAAAAATCGCAAAGGTAATGAAGAAAGGGGCAACAAACAGATAGGGTGTCCATTTTGTTTGATCGGAGAAGAATCTTTGAATTGAAGAACGTTTCTTTGTCGGTCCTGGAACAGCGATACTTGTCATCAATGCCTCCTTTGAGAATCTGTTCAAACGTCGGAACGTTGTCTTTCACTCAGCCGCCGAAAGATCACAGATTAATGTGGAACTCCTTTGAAAATCCGTTTGAAAATCCGTGGTCTCAGCCTTTGATAGCTCCTGCCAGGGTAGATACAAAGTGGCGCTGGCTGTAGGCATATAGGAACAACGGAACCACAGCCGCCACCAGAGAAGCCGTTCGGACAACGTGGATGGCCCAGACCTCGACCATCAGGTTGTTATGCAGTGCGATGGCGGGCATCAAGAGCTGCCGGGCAGGGTCCGTGATAATGAGCTGCGGCCACAACAGGGCATTCCAGTTACCTCGCAGGGAAAGGGTGGCGATGACGCCAATGCCGGCTTTGGCGTTCGGGAGTACGATCCTGAAGAACAAATCGAATTCATTGGCGCCGTCCATCCGCGCGGCTTCGAGCATCTCGGTGGGAATGTTGAGCATAAACTGGCGCATCAGGAAGATGCCGAAGGCCCCACCCCCCACCCCAGGTAAGATCAACCCCCAATAGGAGTTCAACAGCTTAAGCTCACGCATCACGATGAACTGCGGGACCAACATTGTTGCAGTGGGTAGCAGCATAATGCCGATGATGATGGAGAACAAAAGTCCACGGCCCGGAAAGCGCAGTTTAGCCAAAGCGTAACCCGAAAGCGTACACGCCAGAGTACTGAGCACCGTCGTGCTGACGCTCACGACGACCGAATTCATAATGTAATCCTGAAAATGATACTTTGCCCCGAACATGAGCTGGTAGAACTGCAGGCTAAATTGAGCGGGGATTGGGTTCAACGGGTTTAGCACCACATCAAGTTTATTGAAAGTCGCTCCCAAAATACACAAAAAAGGCCACACAAACCCTAATGCCAGCATGGCCGCAAGACCTGTCGTGATTATGGCCCGCAAACGAAAAAGGCCAATTTTTAAGCGAGTTTGTGAACGCTGAATAGATAAAGCCGCAGTTGCCATATCAGTTTCAACTATCCTTTGGAGAAATATGGCTCAGATACAACGCATCGAATGGCCTATAGCTATTGGTGCATCGCACCGATAATCATACTATAACATAGAATAACCGGGGAAGCAACTCTCAATCCTCCACGGGGTACATTTCAGAACAGGAACGACTTTTACCACCGAGCACAGAATCCACAGAGTTATCTAAGGATTGCTCCTCCTTTGAGAAATCCCCCGCTCTCTCCACACGCGGAGAAAGCGGGGGAGCAAGGGAGGAAGAAAGGAACGATCCGAACATTTGCCCCTAAGTTAACATGCTCCTTTCTACTCCGGGATACTCAGACAACACAAAAGGGGCAAGTATGTACCTCGGTTTAGTTTAGAATTTGTTCTTCTCAATATCCGCCATAGCCTGCTCGTAGGCCGCGTCAATGCACTCGTCAAGCGAGATCTCGCCGGCCCAGGCCGCGCTGAATTGCGACCCCCAGGCGGATGTGACCAGGCTGGTCGTCCACTGCTCGGAGTAGCTAGGCAGGCGGTTGGCTGCGTCAATGAAGATCTCGCCGGCAATCTGACCGCCGAGGTACTCGACAGGCTTATGGAAGACGTCGGCTTTCCAGGCGCTCTTGACGGGCGGCAGGATGCCGGTGTCCACAAAGCGCTGCGCCAGTTGCCCCTGCGTGTTGTCGAAGTACAGGTACAGCAGCACGTTGATGGCCAGGTCGGCGATTTTGCAGAGTTTGGGTACGGAGGCGCTGGTGCCACCCCAGGAGGTCGTGCGCGGAGAATCGGCGGTCATGCCCGGCAAACTCGTCATGCGCATGGGCGAATCGGCCAGCCAGGCCTTATCTTCTGCCGTGCCCTGGAAGTGAATACCATACAGCCAGTCAGGGCAGAACTGGGTCAGCACCTGCCCTTCCTTGACCATTGCCACCTGATTGCCCCAGTCAATGTCCATGTGATAGTCGTGGAAGAGCATCCAGTTGGCGGCAGCCTCTTTCATACCCGGGTGCTTCAGCATCGGTTCGCCGTTGGCATCCGTCCACCAAATGCCCTTGTCCATCATCCGTGCCGGCAGGTTGGTGCAGCTCAAGCAGTCCATAATGACAGCGCGTGGGCGGCCATCCGGCATCTTCATATCGGTCTTCTTGGCGACTTCTTTAGCGGCATCGAGGAATTTGTCATAGGTGTCTATGGTGGCCATGTCAATGCCGAATTCCTTCCAGGCGCGGTCATGGTACAGCATCACCACAGGATGGACATCGTGAGGTGCGCCGTACAGCTTGCCCCCCTTGCCGTAGCGGTCAAAGCGGCTCATCAGCACATCGTTGGCGTAGGGGCTGGCCATGAGGGCAGGTTTCAGGTCAATGAAGGGGATGATGTTGTCGTCGCCTTTCAAGAACTTAACAACATCGTCCGCGTTCTGCTCGATGATATCCGGGAAGCCGCTGCCGGCCATCAGGGTAGCCGGGAACTTCTCGGTCATCGCATCACGGGACATAATCTCATAGGAGAATTTGATGTTGAACTTTTCGTTAAGCTCATTAGTACGCCGATCATACTCCGGCTTGTGGTTCTCAGCCTGGAACCAATACAGGAAGGGCGTAGGCTCTTTCTTGGCAGGGGCGGCGCTGGGTGCTGTCTCCTTAGCCTCTGGGGTCGGGGCTGCGGTGGGTTTGCTGCATGCAGCCAGTACCACACTTGCGCCTGCCAGACCGGCAAGCTGCAAAAACTCACGACGGCTCAAAAGTTTCTTATCCATTTGTTCTCCTCCATAGGTGAATAGAAAATAGAATCATCATTGGATTGCAACTACCAGGTGGGATATAACGATTGATGTTGAGCCTTATCAAATGCCCGGCTCAATTGCATATCTTATATCTTACCTCCTTTCATTCAATAGATGACTTTTTTGCTCAAGAAGGCTCAAAATGTGCCGGCCTTCTCACCGGTTCATAGATGGGATAATCGGGAAAAGCGACTCTTAAGGTTACGTCACCTTATGATTCAATTGTGATGGGTCACAACTTAACTATAGCACAATTCCCTCAAAGAGTCAAGACCCAATCCGTCAAATTGAGGGGGTTTTTTCATATTCACTTCCTTAAAGTACCCCTTATCCTCGTCTTCAATGCCCTGATGCACGGGAAAAATGCTCGAACATTTGAAAAAATCCCCCGTAACCTCTTGCATATCACCGATAGTTAGAGTATAATACTAGAGTGTTGTTGTGATGGGTCACAATTATAACCTCAAAGGTATCATTATGTCCGATCCACAAACAAAGCGAGCTACACTCCATGATGTCGCTGCGTTGGCCGGCGTCTCATATCAAACGGTGTCGCGTGTCATCAACAATCAACCCTATGTTGCCGAAAAAACACGCGCTAAAGTTTTACAGGCGATTCGGCAGCTTGATTATCGCCCCAATCAGGCTGCCCAGGCTCTCGCTACCGGCCGTTCATATATACTGCAACTTCTCATGTTCGATATCCGCTACAGCGACCCATTCCCGGCAATGCTTTACTGGGCAAGAAAGATGGGGTATACGCTGGCAATCTCGGAAATCAGCCCTGCTGCCAGCAAGAAAGAGGTCGGTGATTTTTTAGAAGATTTAGCCACACGAATGGTTGACGGGTTGATTATCTACACGCCGTTCCCGCCCTTCTCCTATCAGGAGATGCAACAGCTTTGCCGTGGTGTGCCCTTTGTTTTGGTCGGGGCCGAGCCGGGGGTCAAGGCGCCTTCGGTCGTTTTTGATCAACGCCACGGGTGCAGGCTCGCCGTTCAACATCTGCTCGACCTGGGGCATCGTCAGATCGCCGAAATCACCGGCCCTCTCGCGCACATTGACGCACGCTTGCGCCATGAGACACTGGTTGCGATCTTGCAGGCGCAGGGGTTAACCCCTGGGCCAAGTGTCGAAGGGGATTTTGAAGTCCCTAGTGGCTATAGGGGAGCGAAAAAGTTGCTGGAAAACGGAAAACCGTTTACGGCACTTTTTGTAGCCAACGATCGGATGGCGCTGGGGGCTTTGTGCGCTTTACATGAACAAGGTCTCAAGGTGCCCGAAGATGTATCTGTCATCGGATTCGATGATATGGGCGAAGCGGCTTATTTTACGCCGCCCTTGACAACCGTCCGACAAGACTTAAATGCTCTGGCCCAGCAATGCATCGAGTACCTCGTGTCTATGATCAAAAATCCGGATACACCCGTGCAACAACGGAATTTGTACCCGGAGTTGATTGTGCGGAAAAGTACCGCTCCCGTCGCTCGAAGTAGAACCCGCTAAACTACCTGACCACACCGCTGCACATACGCCACGTTGATTGCCACCTGATCCTCATATTACGACAACGGCATCGTTGGCCTTCATCGCTCAGTCACGGTATGCCGTCAAACGTTTACGAGAAGATGAGCAGCTCGTGATCCACAATGGTGGGGAGTTCAACGTTAGCCCATCCATCGGCGCAGTGGACGGGGAGGATTTGTGCCCCCACCTGCAAGGCCACGTTCTGCGGCGTGAAGTCGTCGGTCAGCCGCAGGGCAATATGCACCGGGCCGACCGGCAGTGTCTCTTCAACATAGCCGGGCCAGGCGCGGCTGGCGCTCAGGTTGACGATGTGCAAGACGATGCGCTCCGGCTGGCAATAGAGATGGCAATCGAGGTAGCCGGGGCCGGTGACGGTGAGGGGTAAGGTGTCATGCGCAGCCCAGCGGACGGCGTTCGCCAGCAGGTTGCCATGATCCGGCAGGTACTGACGGCCATAACAGCGGTCGAGGTCGGCAGCCAGATACACGATCCGCCCACCTGCCGGGTGTTCACGGATGAGGATCGCCGGAATGTTCGTGTGGGTCTCGCGCATCCAGCTAAACTCCGGCGGGTAGATGGGGAACGGCGGAATGTAGGTGGCCAGGACGTTCACGCTGACTTCCGGCGCGACTCCTTCCAGCGTGCCCCCAAAGGCGACGATGTCAGTCTCATCAAGCCCGTTCAAGATCGGATGCCGGGTTTCATCGGCCGGGGGCGCACCCACCTGGTTCAGTTCCGGCAGCAGACGCAAGTAGGTATGTGCCGTGTAGATGTCCCAGCTCGAGGTGTGCTCGCCTTCCACGCCGAAGCGTTTATCGGTGCGGTAGACGCCGAGGAGATCGTCCAGCGCCGGCGTGGGGCGTGGATCCCCCCAGACGTCGAAACACCCGCTGCGCCCGGTGACGACAAGGCTGCCGCCGTTGGCGACAAACGCATGGATCGCCGCAGCCTGGGCATCGGTCAGCACGCCGAGATCGGGCAGGATTAACACCGCGAAGCGGTTGGCGTCGCGCGCGACATGATCGGCGTGGACGGGCAAATAGGGGATGCGCGCCCGCGTTAATGCCACTACGAAACCGCGCCAGGGAAGCTGTACCCTTTCGCGGACTTCGTTGCGCCCGTAGAAGTCCAGGTTTTCCTGCGACCAGAGCAGGCCCACGTTAGCGACCGGCTCGCGGTCGTAGAGATAAGCTTCGTTGTCGGCATGCCAGCGCATCAACGGCTCAACCGTTCGGAATTGCCGCCGATCATCCTGGCGCGCGCCGATGTGATGCCACCACGGCGATACCCCGCCGGCAAAGCCCTCGATCATCCAGAAGCGCGTCTCCAGAGGCGGGTTGGCAGCTTTGCGGAAGGTGTGCTCGCCCCGCACGTAGGTTGCCATACTTTCGGGAATCAGCTTATCCCACCCCAGCACGCCGTGCAACAGCTTGCCACTCAAACCGTTTTGCTCAAATCCCGTCCACTCATCCCGCGATTGTTGATCGCTCATCAGCACCGGGGAGCGTGCGGCAATTTCCTTAAGGTCGCAGAAGGCAGTGTGTGGGCGGATAGGGTTTCCGTTGACCATCCCCAGCCATAGGCAATCGGGTCCGCCGCGCGCCTGGGTAACACGATTGTTCAGGTCCCAGTTTTCCAGGCGGCAACGATAACTCCATTTGATCCACTGCCGGTAGGCCGGATCGTACCAGTTGGCGACGGTGGGCAGCGTATAACCGGTCTCATCGCGGAACTTGCGCTGACAAGTCTCGCACTGGCAGATCACATGGCGTCCTACGCCGGTCCAACTGTTATCGGCGAAGCCATCGGGGGAATAGAAGTCAATGATTTCTTCCAGGACGTTGGGCAGGTAAACTTTGTAATAATCGCTATTGACACAGGTGAGATAGTGATCGTCCACCCGGCACGGTTCGCCGTTGGTATCCACGACAAACCAATCGGGATGCATGCGGTAGAAGCGTTCGTCGGCGCGGTTGGAGTCCATGCGCGCCAGCACGGTCAGACCTTCGGCGCGGGCCAGGGCCACGATCTCGCCGAATAGATCACGATCACCCAGAGAGGCCGCGCGATAGTGCAGCGCGAAGCGGCTCGGGTAGAAGGCCACAATGCCGCCGGCGTTGACGATGACGCCCTGCACCGCCGTGCGTCGCCAATAATCGCGCCACCACGCGGCGTCATAATCAAGCGGATCCAACTCGTTCAGGTTTGTCTGTCCCCAACGACGGGTGTATTGATACCAGGGTGTTCGCATATCCATTTTTTACCTCCCCTGTATTGTACTGTGGAAAGTATGTTTTGCAACAGGATGACCGCACCGACTTGTAGTTCCTCAAAAGATCACTATACTTCATGGGTAATTCAAATCCGCAACTTCTAACCCGCAACTCGTAATTCGTAATTCGTAATTCACAACTCATTCGGAGACACGCTATGCAAAAACAAAGTTTTAACGAACAATGGCGTTTCCACTTTGGCGATCCCCATGAATGGTGGGGCTATGTGCCGGATGTGAAAGGGTGGCAGTTGGTGAACTTGCCCCATGATTGGAGCATTGAACAGGAACGCGATCCTGCCAATCCCAGCGGCGCATCGGGCGGTTTCTTTGTCATGGGCCGTGGCTGGTATCACAAGGCTTTCGACGCCCCGGAGACATGGCGCGGCAAGAAGATCTTCATCGAGTTTGAAGGCGTCTACATGAATGCCGAAGTGTGGCTCAACGGTACGCTGTTGGGTCGCCATCCCTACGGTTACACCAGCTTTGTGTACGACCTCACACCATGCCTGCGTATCGGCGATGAGAACGTACTGCGGGTGATGGTGGATAACAGCTATCAACGCAACAGCCGCTGGTACTCCGGTTCAGGCATCTACCGCCCCGTGTGGCTGATGGTGACGGACCCGGTGCATATCGAGCCGTGGGGCGTGTATATCACTATGCCGGAAGTGAGGCCAGATGTCGCCCTGATGCGTGTCGAAACAACCGTGGTGAACGAGATGAACGAGGCGCAACCCGTGATGGTGCGCAGCCGCATCGTTGCCCATGATGGAACGGTGGTCGGTGTCGCCGAGACCGGAGCGCCGCTCGATTCCGATGGCGAGAGCATTTACGCCCAGGATGTGTGGGTGACGCAGCCGTGCCTGTGGTCGCCGGACACACCAACCCTCTACCGGCTGGAGACGGCGGTGATGATCGGTGACCGGATTGTGGACACCGCCACGACGCCGTTCGGCATCCGCAGCCTGCACTTCGACGCGCAAACCGGTTTCCTGCTCAACGGACAACCGCTGCTTCTCAAAGGCGGCTGCGTCCACCACGATAACGGTGTGATGGGCGCGGCGGCCTATCCGCGCTCGGAAGAGCGCAAGGTAGAACTGCTCAAAGCCAGCGGCTTCAACGCGGTCCGCTGCGCGCACAATCCCCCTTCCCCGGCGTTCCTGGACGCCTGCGACCGGCTCGGCATGCTGGTGATTGACGAAGCCTTTGATTGCTGGCGTGTGGGCAAGAATCCCGGCGACTACCACGCCAGCTTCGATGACTGGTGGCAGCGCGACCTCGACAGCATGCTCTACCGTGACCGCAACCATCCGAGCATCATCATGTGGAGCATCGGTAACGAGGTGTACGAGCGCGCCGGGGAATCGAACGGTGTGGCGCTGGCGCGGATGCTGGCCGATCACGTGCGCGCGGTGGACCCAACCCGCCCTGTCACCTCGGCGATCAACGGCGGACACAATGCCTGGCCCTGGGAACAGACCGACGGTGTGTTCGCCGCGTTGGATGTCGGCGGATACAACTACCAGCACGGCCAGTATCGCCCCGACCACGAGCGCCGCCCGGAGCGGGTGATGTACGGCTCGGAGTCCACGGCCCAAGAAGCCTTCGAGCACTGGATGGACGTGCTGGATTTGCCCTACGTCATCGGCGACTTCGTCTGGACGGCGCTGGATTATCTGGGCGAGGCCGGCATCGGGCGGGTCTACTTTGAGGACGAGCCGTTCACCTTCCTCGGCGCGTACCCCTGGAACCAGGCCAATTGTGGTGATATTGATCTGTGTGGCTTCAAGCGTCCGCAATCCTACTACCGCGATGTACTATGGGGCAACGGCGACCCGCTTTACATCGCCGTGCATTATCCCGTCCCCGCAGGCAAAACGCCGAAGACGACGTACTGGGGGTGGCCGGACGTGGATGCGAACTGGACGTGGCCGGGCCGGGAGGGCGAGACGTTCCGGGTGGACGTGTATTCCGCGTGCGAGCAAGTCGAGCTATTCCTCAACGGCGCGTCGCTCGGCGTGCAACCGACGACACGCGAGCAGCGCTTTATGGCGACGTTCACCGTCCCTTACGCGCCCGGCACGCTCAAGGCGGTGGGGTACAGCGACGGGCAGCCGGTCGCGGAGCGCGAACTGAGCACCGTCGGCGCGCCGGCCGGCATCCGGCTCACGCCCGACCGCGCCTGGCTCAAGGCCGAGGCCGGCGATCTCAGCTTCGTCACCGTCGAGGTGGTGGATGCAGAGGGTCGTATGCACCCGCACGCCGATCACCCGATTTTCTTCACCGTGATGGGCGCAGGGACGTTAGCCGCCGTTGGCAACGGCAACCCGGCCAGCGATGAAGCCTACCGCGGCAACCGGCGCCGCGCCTATCGTGGACGGTGTCTGGCCGTCGTAAAGGCCTCCGGCGAACCGGGTGAAATCCGCTTGCGCGCGCAGGCCGATGGGTTGGAGGCGGCGGAGGTCGTTATTCAGGTAGGCGGATAACTTGCGTGCTCGCCGCCCCGGGGACGGGGCGGCGTTATGTGAACTTCACTGCCCCCGGAGACGGGGGCAGTGAGTTTTACATCGAAAGGGCGTTTTGGAGCAGCGCCTCGACGCTGCGTTGCAGCTGCTCGCCCCCGACCGACAATGGGGGCTGGGCAATGTGCAAAAAGTGTAAACCAATTTCAGGCAGAAAATGAACCATCCCTGGTTTCCCCCCAAAAATAGGCCGCTCAAGCGGCAGGTTAATAGACTAACTATAGGTAGGACGCACTTCGCACCTATAATGACGCATATTGTGTGCAAATCCGAGCGTTTTATGGCGTTTCTAAGTGCGTCCCACCTCGCTGAGTGTGAAAAGTCAGACCAGGTCCGCCAAACGCAGCAGCCGATCAGAATAGTTGCGCGCTTGCAGCGCCAGCAGTTCACGCGGCGCACTCTGCGGCCAAAGTCTGCGCCACAACAACAGTTCCCGTTGAAGCGGAGCTAAATCCAGGAGCAGCGCAGGCGGGACGTGCGCGGCGCTCCATTCGATGAATAAGGCCGCTTCGCGCAGCAGTTGCCCGACCAATTCGTCATACTGCGGAGAAGTCGCCCGCGAGGAAATCCGCGCCAGCGTCGAAGCCAGATTGCCGATCTGCTGCCGCCAATCCAGATGCATAAAACGTTCCCGGAACTGGGGTGAGTTTGTCATGCTTCCACCTCAAACGCTTGCCGCACAATGGCCTCAATCCACGCGCGGAGCGCCGGATCCTGGACTTCCATAGAACGGTTATTCTGTTTTGGACGAATGTTGATCAAAGATTCAAAGCCAACTTCGCGTTCCAGCGGATACCAATCTGCGCCCCAAATGTCAGCTTGTCGGCTGCCATCCTCCAACCATGCCTGTTCGCAATCGGCATAAAGATCTCCACCGCCGGCCAAAATGCCTCGTTCTACATCCACCGCCAGTTTAACCAGCGTCTCGCCAAAGGCTTCACACATTTGGGTCAATTGCTCTGGGGTTACACGTTCTCGGATAATCAAAATCATACTGACTCCTTTACTCATACATTTAGGATGATCGTCAGATCGCCATTGACGGCGGCTTTTAGGATCGGCCCCATATACGCATCCACCATCTCCGCCGTGAGCGGGACGGGCATGTTCTGCAACTTCATCTTGAGCTGCGGGTCTTTGGCGGCGACGAGCGCCCGTTCGATGTGGGCCGGGGTGAAGCCGGGGACTTCGGCGAGCCGCGTGGGGAAGCCGATGCGCCGGGCAAAAGCGAACATCGCTTCGGCCACGGCGACACCCAAATCGCGCCCGTGGAGGCGGCTCACGTCGCCGGTGGTCAAGCCGGCGTCCGCGTAGAGACGGGCCAGCGTCCGCAGTGGCGTTTCGATGGCCGGGGCGAAAAAGACGGTGTAGTAGGGGTTCATCAGCGCGCAGGCGCGTCCGTGGCTGAGGATGTCCACGAGCGAGAAGCTGGTGAGGTGCCCGCCGTTCGTCCCGCCGAGCATGATGGCGTAGCCGCCCAGGTCGGTCGCCAGGCACAGGGCCTCGCGGGCCTCGGCGTCCTGCGGATGTTCCAGCGCGCGCGGCAGGTCATTCACCACCAGGCCGATGGCGGCCTCGGCGACGGCTTCGATCTGCGTGTAGGTGGGTTTGCCCACCGCGCCGTAGAGCACTTCCAGCGCGTGGGAGATGCCGTCCAGCGCGCCGTCGGCAGTGAGGGCGGGGGGCGCGCCGTAGGTCACGGTGTAGTCGAAGACGGGGGCGACGGGGACGATGGCGTCATCCACGATGAGCTTCTTCTGGCCAGTCGCCGTGTCGGTGATGTTGGCGTATTTGGTGAGGTGCGCGGCGGAACTGGCCGCCGTCTGGATGGCGACGTGCGGCGTGAGCGGTTTGCCACTGGCCTGCACCGCCGCCGTCACCAACCCGGTACCGAAATAGTCGTCAATCGCGCCGCCGAGCGTCCGCAAGACCTCCGCAGCCTTCGCCGCGTCAATGGTGCTCCCGCCGCCAAAACTGATGATGATGTCGGGATTGAGCGTCTTGAGCGCGTCGGCGATGCGGAACACATCCTCGCGGGGGGTGTTCGGTCGAGCACCCTTGATCTCGCCCAGCAGCACGACATCGGCCCGCGCCAACGCCTCGCGGATGGTCTGGACGAAGGCATCGCTACCGGGAAAAGTGCCGCGAATCAGCACGGCGCGCCGCCCCCACGTCGCTGCAATCGCGCCGACGCGCGCGAGTACCTCCGTGCCGAACAGATAGCGGTCGCCTTTGAATTCGTGCAACAGCGCCCGTGCTTGTGCAAATTTTGGCATTGTGAACCCTCCGGTAAGTCTGATAAGCGTCTGCTCGCCAAAGATGATTTCTGATTTTATCAGCAGATTTAGCAGATTAAGTGGATTTTCTGATTGATCTGATTGTAATCTGCTAAATCTGCTTAATCTGCCGACAAATAACATGTGCTGGATACGTTACAAACGCGCCTGCAAGAACGCTTCAATTTCCTCCCGCCACGGGATCGAGGGCTGCGCGCCCATGCGCTGCACGCAGAGCGCACCGCCCGCGCTAGCGAAGCGCACGGCATCCGCCAGGCTTTGCCTCTCCGCCAGGGCGACGACGAGGCAGCCACAGTAGGTGTCGCCGGCGGCAGTGGTGTCTATGGCTTCGACGGGGAAGGCGGGGATGTGCTGCACGCTCCCTTCCGCCGCCACGACCGATCCGGCTTCGCCCAGCGTGATGATGGCCGTCTGTGCGCCCAGTTCGCGCAATTTCTGCGCCGCTGCCCGCGCCGAAGCGACATCTGTGACAGGAATACCGGTGAGAGCGGTGGCTTCCGGCTCGTTGGCGACGACGATGGTCACTTTCTTGAGCTGCGCCAGGTCGAACGGCAAGGCCGGGGCGTAGTTCCAGACCACGGGTGTGCCCACCTCGGCGGCGATGTCCAGCGCGCGGGCGATGGATTCGGGCGGAATCTCGAATTGCATCAGCACGCAGGCGGCCTCGGCGATGAGGTCACGCACGGCCTCCACGCGCTCCGGCGTGAGGCGGGCGTTGGCGCCCGGCGCGACCGAGAGGTAGTTGTGCCCGCCCTCGCCGATCATCACCAGCGCCGTGCCGCTCGAAATGCCCGTGTCGCGGTAGATGTAGTCGGTATTGATGCGGCTCTCGCGGAATCCGGCAAGCATGCGCTCCGCATAAGGGTCGTCGCCGACGCAATTGACGAAAATAACGTTCCCGCCTGCACGTCCGGCGGCCACCGCTTGATTCGCGCCCTTGCCGCCGAAGGTCTGCATAAAAACCGCATTGACCACGGTCTCATCTCGCGCGGGCAGGTGATCCATTTTCATAATAAAATCAATGTTCGAGCTGCCGATGACGACAATCGGTTTAACCATTGTATTCTTCCCTCACTTTCTGTTCCGCCCAGGCCGCCGCGCCGATCAGCCCGGCGTTGGCACCGAGTTGGGCAGGGACGATTGCGATATGATCCACCGGCGCCAGGTGCACACGTTCGTACAGCGTGCGCCGCGCCGGCTCAAAGAGCAGGTCGCCGACCCCGGCCATACCGCCGCCGATCACTATCCGTTGCGGGTTGATCGTCAGTACCACGTTGCTGATCACAATGCCCAGGTATACCCCGGCACGTTCAAAGATAGCGCGCGCTACCGGATCACCACTTTGCGCAGCGCGCGCGACCATATCGGCGGTGATACGGGTCGGGTCGCCGTCGGCCATATCTCGCAGACAGGTCTCGCAGCCCTCGCGCACGGCTCGCACCGCCGCGGCCGCAATCGCCGTGCCCGAAGCGTAGACTTCCAGGCAGCCGCGCCCACCGCAGGTGCAGGGCAGTCCGTCCACCTCGACAATCTGGTGACCGATCTCGCCAAGTGTGCCGTTTATGCCCCACAAGAGTTGTCCGTTGACCACGATGCCGCCGCCGATACCTGTGCCCAACGTCAAGCAGGCAAGTGTGTCTACGCCGCGTCCTGCGCCGTACCTCCACTCGCCGAAGGTCATTGCACGCGCATCGTTGATGAGATGGATCGGCAGGTGCAGCGCCGCCGTCAGCGTCTCCGCCACGCGCACGCCGATCCAATGTCCGGCCAGGTTGGGCAAGAACTCCACCACGCCTTCCGTCGGGTTCAGACGACCGGGCAATCCCAGTCCGACGGCGCGTACCTGCACAAGCGTTAGCCCGGCAGCGGCGATGGCCTCACGTATCAAGCCGGCCAGACGCGCCAGCACAGCCGCGTGCCCCTCGTGCGAAAGGGTGGGAGCGTGCCGCATGGCAAGCAGGCGCTCTGTTCCGGTATCCCAGACGGCAGCGCGGAGATTTGTACCGCCCACGTCTACACCTGCAAAATAACGAGTCTCGGCACTCATCATCAGTCCTCAATTACAGTGGCCGGAAAACGCTCCGGGTCGGCGGATTCACCCTGAAAATTCTCCAGCCGCAGGTTGGCGACGGCGTGGCTTTCCAGGGCATGGCGGAAATATGCGGGGCGGTTCGTGCCCCAGTTGACCCAGCAGTTGCGCAGGGTGACGTTTTGCGCCTTGTTGAGCAGAAATCCGGCGGTGGGACGTCTGACCAGGCCGACCTGCGCCCAATCGCCGGGGCACGGGCGGCGGTCATACAGTCCCCCTTCCCATTTCGACCATTTGTCCAACTCGACCTGGACGTTCTCGAACAGGATGTCTTGCATGCGGTCGGGCGTCCAGCCTTCCACATAGACACCGTTTTCGCTGCGGCAAAAGATGTTCACAAAACGCACGCCGCGCACCCGTCCGATGCCGCGCTCGTCGTCCCAGGGGATGGCAGAGACGGAGATCGGTTCGCCGGCGCCCCACCAGTCGCGGTGAAAGTAGCGCGTCTCTACCAGCATGTTGCTAAAAAGCACATCCTCTATGTCCGACGCTTCGCTCAGACGCACGGCCAGGCCGCGGTGGCTGGAGCGAATGACGCACCCGTCGAAGATGATATGGCGCATCGGGGCACGACATTCGCAGCCTACGCACAAGGCGATGGAGGTCGAGACGAGGGTGCAGCCGGTGACGATGATGTTTTCGCAACCTTCGCCGTAAGCGGCGGTCTCTTCGCAGGTCTTGAGCACGATGCAATCGTCGCCGCTGACGATGTGGCAATCGCTGATGCGCACGTTGCGGCAGCGGTCGAGGTCAATGCCGTCGTTGTTGGGCAATTTCAGGTCGTTTTCGATGCGAATGCCGTGGATCAGCACGTCGTCGCACCCCGAAAGCCGCACCGTCCACAGCGCGCCGTCGCGTATGGTCACGTCGCGGAAGGTTACCTTTTTGCATCCCAGCAGGAAAAAGGTAAAGGGCCGTTCGGGCTGCATGCGATAGATATAGCCCGTGTCCTCGCGGACGAAAAAACGGCCGCCGCCGTCAATCACCCCGCCGCCGCTGAAGGTGATGTTTTCGGCGCGTTCGGCAGTGATGAACATGATCGCGCCCGGCTGCCCGGCGCCGGTCTTGCCGCCGCTCAGCGCGCCGACGACAAAGCGGTAGGCATAATCGGCCACATCGGGGCTGGCCTGTAACACTGCCCCCGGCTCCAGATGCATTTCGACGTTGGATTTGAGGGCGAGCGCGCCGGAGCGGTAGGTCCGCCCGGCCGGAAAGCGCACCTGTCCACCGCCCGCCGCATGACAGGCTTCGATGGCCTGCTGGATGGCCGCGCCGTCGTTCGAGATGCCGTCGCCGCGCGCGCCGTAATCAAGGATGTTGTAAATGCTCATGGAACCTCCTGTTTTGTAAGTGGTTGGGTATCAGTGGTCAGAATCAGTTATTAGCAGTCAGCAATCAGCAATCAGCAATCAGCTATCAGCAATCAGCAATCAGCTATCAGCAATCAGCAGTCAGCTATCAGCAGTCAGCTATCAGCAGTCAGCTATCAGCAGTCAGCTATCAGCAGTCAGCTATCAGCGGTTGATTTGGGTTTTAAGTTTTTGGGTGAACGAGGTTAGCATACGTTTGATTTCGGTCACACTGGTGTTCAGATCGGTGTAGGCAGCGTCGGGCAGGAATCCCAAGTCGTGTGCGAGAAGCAGGTGATATTCCAGCTCACTGGCAGACCCGGCAGCGATGTGCATAAAGCGTGCCAATTCTTTTTCGGTATCGCGGCCGCATCCTTCGGCGATATTTGCCGGGATGGAGGCGCTAGCGCGGCGGATTTGGCTGGTTAGCCCATACAACTCGGATTGTGGAAACTCTGCTGTTGCCTTGTACACCGCCAGCGTCAACCGATGCGCCTTTTCCCATACTTGCAAAGTCCTGAAATCTCGCATACCATCCTCCTAACCCAGACAAGCTGGAACCAAAAACCAAAGGACACAAAGGGATGCTACCCGGTGTCCTTTGTGGTCAATTTTCTTGCCCAATATGCAAGAATTTCATTTGTAACGAACTAGCGGTCAGACAGCTGACGGCTTTATCGCTCGAATCGTTTGCGCCCGCGCAGCGCTGTCAGCCCGGCGAGAAAGCCCGCGCCGTGCGGAATCCAGTCTTCGTCGGTGTAGAGCAGCGGTTCGTCCTTCTCGGTGTCCGGCTCGACGACCAGTTGGAACTGTGGGTTTACACTAAAGCCGTTGGGGACGCTGCCGCGGATGCCGGTCCAGCAGCCCGTCCAGCGCCGCCCAACGCCGTGAATCTGGCTATAGGGCAGGGCAACGCCCTCCGGAACCTCTTCGCGCCAGAGCACGCAGCCCTCAAAGCTCTTGCGCGTGATACCGGCGTTGAGGCCGCAGAACCATTGCAGGTTGCCGACGGCGATCTGCCGCAGGGCGGGGTCGCTGCTCACGCCCATGCAGGCCACCGCGAGCGCCGCGCCAAACCCGTAGCTCGTGTTAATGCCATGCCAGGGGCCACAGAAGCTCATCAGCCCCTTGCCGGCAAAGTAACCCTCCGGCAGCAGGTAGAAGGGGTTGCGCTTGCAGGCCGGGATGAGATAGCCCTCGGCAAAACGGCGCACGCAGGCGCGCCAGAGCGACGCATCGGGGTGGGTGTCCCAGCGGCTGGCCATTTCCAGCAGCGGCGCGATGTAGTACGGGAAGGTTGCGCCGGTATCGTGGCCGACGTGGTGGTGGACGTTGGCCTTTTCGGTGAAATCGGCAGAGGCAAAGGTGTAAAAGTGGCCGTACAGGCCGTCTTCGGCCCGCTCTGGTGGGACTTGCCGTGCCATCACCTCACGGGCGAAACGCGCCGCGTGCCGCTGATAGGCGGCCTGGCCGGCGGCCCACAGCTCCAGGCAGCCCCACATCATCATCGCCAGGTCGCGGGTCATAAACTCATCTGGGGGTTGAAAACCGGGCGGCGCGCCGTGGTTCAGCGCAGAAAAGTTCAGCCCGCCGAAGGGTTTGGCTTCGAGGATGAGATAGTTCATCGCGCGGACGGCGCGGCGGATGTACTCCTGGCTCTTTTCCGGGAACGTGTCGGCGAGCAGCCGTCCGGCGTGCGCCAGCGCGACCACCGCCTGCGCCGTGTCGCCGGGGATGAGTACCATGTGATTGGGGATTTCGTGCACCAATGCCCCATCCGGCGCGCCGATGCGCGCGGCGGTATCTTGTAGGATCGCCAGGTAATCGCAACCGTGGATGATTTGCGCGCGCAGGCGCGCCACCTGTTCGGCGGTGAGCCATTGGAAGCCCACCGAGAGCAGTTCGCACAGGCCGATGACGGTCGTGGCGTGGCTATTGGCCTCGCGCCACTCGGCGCCGCAGTCCTTCCACCCGATGCCGTTGCGGGCGTCACGCACCCGCGCTTCCATTTGATCCAGCGCAATTGCCTCGACCGTCTCGCGCCACAGCACATTGTCGCCCACCGTCACCGACTCGCTACGGTAGAGCGCGCCCCCATCCGGTGCGGAAACGGCGATGACGTACTCGCCGGCCTGCTCCAGGGCGGAAAAGTCAATCTCCCACCAATGGGCGTTCCAGGTCTTGCCCCAGTAGCGCACATCGCCAACGAGCGCCGGTTCTGCCGGGGTGTTATCCGGCGTCAGGGGCAGCACGGCGAACCGCGCGCCATCCGGCACATAGTCGCGCCGGTCGCTGCGGATGATCGCCCGCTTGGGGTCGCCCAGGTCATAGCCGATTTGTGAGGTGAGAAAGCCGTTGACTTGCATTTTGTTCCTCCAATTTAAGCAATCAGCAATCAGCAATCAGCAATCAGCGGTCAGCAATCAGCAATCAGCAATCAGCGGTCAGCAGTCAGCAATCAGCAATCAGCGGTCAGCAATCAGCCAGACCTCTGGCCACTGAAAGCTATTCGCTCTCCAACACCAACACCCAATCCCGCTCATCCGGCGGAATGAATGTTGTCGTCTGCCACGGCGCGACTTCGACGGGCGGCAAGGCGCGACGTTCGCCGGTGCGCGGGTCGTACCAGCAGGCGTCGAGGCGCGGCCCTTTGAGGAGAAAGCTACGCAGCGCGGCGGGTTTGCCGGAGGGGAAGTAGGCCAGGGCGTAGCGGGCGTCCGGGGCACGGCACGCGGCGACGTAATCCGGTGCGGGCATGTTGGGTGGCTCGACCAGCGAGGGATCGGGCAGGCGGTCGAAGTACGGGCCAGACTCGATCAGCGCACGGGCGTGCTGCATTTGGCCGGAGCCGGGCAGGTGAATGGCCTCGTCCCAGGGCAGGTTGGCGGCGATGATCGGTGGATCGCCGCGCTTCCACATCTGCCAGATATCGTTGCAGCCGTAGGTGTGACCGCACGCGCCGCTGAACAGCGCCCAATAGCAGAACCGCCGCACGTGGATCGCTTGCAGGCGCGGGTTCGCACCGTTGAAGGCGTGTGGGATGTTTTCATAGCCGGGTTCGCCATCGAGCACCGGCTTGATCGGCGTGCGGTTGTACTCGGCAGCAATCGAGGTGTAGTTGTCGCGGTGGAGCGTGTGGCCGGTCTGGATCATGTTCAGGTCGAGCCAGTCAGCATCGTGGAAATAAATAGCCGAACTGTACTGCCCAGTGGGGTGGAAGGTGATCAGGTGGCGGCCTTCATCGCCCTCGCGCAAACCCTGCGCCAGCGCTTCGAGGATGCGCCGCTCCTCGTCATCGCCCACGAACTTGTCACCGCCCAGAATCCAGATAATCGGCTTGTGACGGTAGCGTTCGCCCAAGAATCGCCCGTAGATCAGCGCGTTTTCCGGCGTGAACACCAATGGGCCGATGCCGCCGTTCTTGTGCCACTTGTCGCCCCATGTGGGCAACATCCCGATATAGAGGCCCAGCTCCTCGGCGCGGTTCACGATCCAGTCCACGTCCTGAAAATACGGCTCGTTGGGTTTGGTGGGATCGTTGTCAATCAAAGGGCGGTGTCCGGCGGGATTGGGCGTGTTGAGGCCATCTAATTCCGCCAGGACGACGGCCTGAATCACGGTGAACTTTTTAGTCGCGCGGTCGCGCAGATACACGTCGGCCTCTTCACGGCTGAGGCGGTGAAACAGTTCCCAGGCCGTATCGCCCAGCCAGAAAAATGGTCGGTCGTCTTCTGTCGCCAGATAACGTTGGCTTGTGTGAACCTTCAGCAAGGGTAAAGTCATCTCAGGTCTCCTTCGAAAATAGTCACATAGTCATTAGTCTTGTCGTCGAATCGCCAATTTTCGTCCTCGTTGGTGTGGCTTACCACATGGCGACTCCTCTGAAAAGAGTCTGATAGTCGTTAGTCAGATAGTCCTGGAATCATTTTCATTATCGGGACTGTACCGCAGTTCGATTACACTCCTCGAAAACAGTCTTTCTTCAGTGCTTGAAGTGGATCAAAATCCACTGTCCCCGCAGCGACAGAGGATGATCCGGTGTAAACATTCCGGTATTGTTGGTGTGCGAAGCTCATGGGAACTCCAAAAAGCCCACCCCCATTTTACTCTTGATTCGTGAAAATTCATAAGGGTTTGTTAGTCAAGAAGTTATCGGCGCTGCGTCACATTCAATTGACTTGTACCCAGTGAGTTTATAATGGCCTTACTGTGAAAGGCCCCAAGGGCAAGCAAGCGCGCGTAGAGTTCGAGGTTCTATGGGTAACGAAGGGCAATCAACGGTGACACGCATCCGGCTGAGCCTTGGCTCCGCAGTAAGTCTGGGACTGCGCATGGCGAAAATGGAGGCCGCGCCCACGACGCTCTACACGCTGCTCGGCGAGACGTGCCTGGGCGCGTGTCGCTTCTGCACGCAAGCCCGCCGCAGCGATGCGGACCGGCAATTGTTGTCGCGCGTCATCTGGCCCGAATTCGAGCTGCCCGCCGTGCTCGAAAGCCTCCAAACGGATGATACCGTTCGGCGGATGTGCATCCAGACGTTGCTGTATCCCGACCTGCTGACCGATCTTCTGGCGACTGTTCGGCAGCTCAAGACGGCCTCCGATGCGCCCCTGTCAATCTGCATGAACCCTGTCGGCAAGGAGTGGCTGGTCGCGCTCAAAGAAGCAGGGGTGGAGCGTGTGGGCGTGGGATTGGATTGCGCGACCGAGGCGCTGTTCAATCAAATGAAGCCCGGCTTTAGCTGGAATCGCTACCTGCAGTTCGTGGATGAGACTGTCGAGGTCTTCGGCGTCGGCTCGGTGCACCTGATTGCCGGGTTGGGCGAGACCGACGAGGAGCTGGTGCGGGCGTTCCAGACGTTCCACGACAAGGGCTGCACCATTGCGCTGTTCGCCTTCACGCCGGTGCGGGGGACGCAACTGGATTTGGCCCCGCCGCCGCTGGAACGCTACCGCGCCCTGCAACTCGCCCGCTACCTGATCGCTCACGGTCAGGTGCGGGTGGAGGATATGACTTTCGACGGCGGCAAGCTCGTGGCGCTCAACGTCGCTCCGGCGGTGCTGGATCGCGCAATCGAGGCCGGGACGCCCTTCCGCACGAGCGGCTGTCCCAACTGCAACCGTCCGATGTACAACGAGCGGCCCGGCGGCGACCGCTACAACCATCCCGCCCCCCTCACTCCCGCCGAAAAATCCGCCGCCCGCGAGGCGTTACGCCGCTATTTCAATCAGCAGATTTAGCAGATTAAGCAGATTTTTAACCGTTACAAAATCAATCTGCTAAATCCGCTTAATCTGCTGACAAAAAAGACTTTGGCGAGTGCTGGAGGTTCTATGGCTAAACAGGAATGGCGGCTGTTGCTGACCGGCGACATGAGCGCGTTCGACAACATGGCGCTGGATGAGGCGGTTTTGCGCTGCGTGGTGGCGGGCACGTCGCCAAGCACCCTGCGATTTTACGGCTGGAAACCGTCGGCGGTGTCCATCGGCTACTTCCAGGGCATCGAGCAGGAAGTGGACCTGGACGTGTGCCGCGAGAAGGGCGTGGACGTGATTCGCCGGCTCACCGGCGGCGGCGCGGTCTTCCACGAACACGGCAGCGAGATCACCTACTCGCTGGCGATCAAGGACGACTATCCGGGGATTCCCAGGAAGGTGCTGGATTCCTACACCCTGCTATGTGGTGGGCTGGTTGCCGGCTTCCGGCGGCTCGGCCTGGACGCAGAATTCAAGCCGATCAACGACATCCTCGTCAACGGGAAGAAGATTTCGGGCAACGCGCAGACGCGGCGCTTCGGCGGCATCCTGCAACACGGCACGCTGCTCTGCGACGTGAACCCGCACCTGATGTTCTCCCTGCTCAAAGTGCCCAGTGAAAAAATCCGCGACAAGCTCATCGCCGGCGTCGAAGAGCGGGTGACGTCCATCCGCCGCGAGATGGGGACGGTAGACAAAGACGCCGTCATCGAAGCGATGTGCGCGGGCTTTGCCGAGGTGTTGCAGATCAAGCTAGTGCCCGGGCCATTAACCGCTGAAGAATTGACACTCGCCGAACGCCTGAAGGAGGAACGTTATGCCAACCCGGCCTGGACTTATAAGCGCTGATCACAAAGCCGCGGGCGGCAAACTGCTGCGCGTGCGGATGACGATCAGCGACGACACCCCGCCGCTCATCCAAACCCTGCACATCACCGGCGACTTCTTTATGCACCCCGAAGAGGCCATCGAAGACCTCGAACAGCTTTTGATCGGCGCGCCGTTGGATGAGACTGCGCTACGCGAGCGCGTGCAGACATTCTTCGACGGCGACGTGCAAGTGGTGGGTGCGGATGTGGACGATGTCGTCGCGGCGTTATTGAAGGCGGCGTAACGTGCGACTCAAGACCTACTACCCGATCCCCAAGTTCCCACCGCTCTCGCTCTCCGGCGCGACGTGCAAGCTGCACTGTCGCCACTGCGACGCCACCTACCTCGGCGGGATGCTGCCCGCGGACACGCCGGAAACGTTGTTGGAACGTTGCCGCGCTTTACGGCAAAACGGCGCGCTCGGCGTGCTGCTGAGCGGCGGCTCGGACACAAACGGCGCGCTCCTCAACCTCGCCGCGATGACGGACGCCATCCGCCAGGCCAAACAGGAGACGGGATTGATCTTCAACGTGCATCCCGGCCTGATTGATGCGGCGACGGCTGCCGCATTGACCGTGGATTTCGCCTCCCTCGACATTCCAAGCGATGATGTGATTCAGCGCGTGCTCGGCCTGGACGCGACCACCGCCGACTATATCGCCGCCTACCACACCCTGCGCGCCGCCGGGATTGACGTCGTCCCGCACGTCACCGTCTACAACGGCGATGAAGCCAGGCTGCTGCGGCCTATTGCGTCTTCCGGCGATATGCCGCGCGTCGTCGTTGTTATTGTTTTCTCGCCCACACGCGGTACACCGATGGAGAGCGTGCCCGCGCCGGGGCCGGAGGCCGTGGCGAACGTCGTCGCCGAAGTCAAGGTGTTGTTCCCGGAGGCGGAAATCGCGCTTGGCTGCATGCGCCCGCGTGCCCGCGCGCTCCGCGAAGCCATCGAGTTGGCGGCGCTGCAAGCGGGCGTCGCGCGGATGGAACTGCCATCGCAGAAAACGCTCCGCTATGCCTGTGATGCGGGCTACACCATCGCCGCCTTTGACGCCTGCTGCGCACTGCCCGAAGCTTACGAACCTGCCGCCATCAGGCCAGCCCCTCAATGCAACCTGCCACCCGCAACAACGTAGATATAACTACCGGAGATAAGTGGTCAACAAGTGATAACGTTCAAACGATTTTCTTTTAGGGAGTGTAGCCGAACATGCGGTACAGCCCCGATAATGAAAATGATCGCAGGACTATCTGACTAACGACTATCAGACTATTTTTAGAGAAGTCGCCATGTAGCAAGCCACACCAACGAGGACGGAAATTGGCGATTCGACGACAAGACTAATGACTATGTGACTATTTTCGAAGGAGGCCATCATGAAATTGCTTATTCGTTGGGCTATCGGTGCTCTGTCATTGTTTGTGGCGGCGTGGGCAGTGGCCGGCATCCGCGTTGACGGCGGCGGCTGGATCGTCTACGCCATAATGGCGGTAGTTCTGGGGCTGGTTAATGCTTTTGTGCGCCCCCTACTCAAGCTGCTCACCTGCCCGCTGATCCTGCTCACGCTGGGCCTGTTTACGCTGGTGATCAATGCCGTGACATTATGGCTATCGGCATGGATAGCAAACAGCGTCTTGGGACTGGGCTTCTACGTTGATGGATTCTGGTCGGCGTTCTGGGGCGCGCTCATCGTCAGCATCGTCAGCGTAGTGCTCAATATCTTCGTAAAAGACGACGACGATAAGCACAAGCACCACAAATAGCCTTATCGAGCCGTGCGCCATACGCCTCACCGCCTCCGGCATGCCGGAGGCGGTTTTTTGAGTTGTGGACTTTGTTAAATTTGGAAACAATGTGGCCGCCAAATTTGAAGGGAGGTTCGGCATTTTAACCCTTGCGCAAACCCAAGAAATGTGATATAATCCAAAGCACAAGGGAAATAGCTGCGCCATTGCGCACCAGAAAAGTGGGGGTCCCCCCACTTTTCTTTGTAATTGTACTTAATGGGATGCGGGAGGCAGATGGGTCATGAAGAGTGAGTTCTCCCTGGCGTTTAATCAAATATGTGCCGAGTATAGTTTGCCACGGGAGGTCGTACTGGATGCCGTTCGCGCGGCATTGGTTACCGCTTACCGACGCGACTGGAAGGTCGGGGCGACACAAAATGTCACAGCTGAAATCAGTCTGGAGACTGGTTTGGCGCGCATCTACCTTGAAAAGATAGCCGTTGAGAAGGTAGAGGACCCCATCACCCAAATTGCCCTCAAAGAGGCGCGCGCTTTGAAGCCCGGCATCCAGCCCGATGAGCTGTTGATGGTGGATGTCACACCGCACAACTTCGGTCGCATTGCTGCACAGACTGCCAAGCAGGTCATCACGCAGCGGCTGCGTGAGGCGGAACGGGACAGCCAATTTAACCGCTTCAGCCGACAAGAAAACGAGATCATCATCGGCACGATTCAATCCGTGACCCCGCATGGCGTTACCTTGCACCTGGAACGCACGGAAGAAGCGATTATGCCGCGCCGTGAACAGATTCCAGGGGAACACTACACGCTGCATCAGAAAATCCGGGTCTACGTGCTGGAAGTGAAGCGCACGCCCCATGGCCCCGAAATCGTCGTCAGCCGCAGCCACCCGTTGATGTTGCGCCGGCTGCTGGAATTGGAAGTCCCCGAAATTCGCGCCGGTCAGGTCGAAATTCACGCCGTAGCGCGCGAAGCGGGGGTGCGCGCCAAGGTTGCCGTTTCCAGCCACCAGCCGGGTCTTGACCCTGTAGGCGCGTGTGTGGGTGTACGCGGTATTCGCATTCAGACGATCTCCAACGAATTGCACGACGAGCGCATTGATGTCATCGAGTGGAACGAGGACCCGGCCATCTACATCGCCAATGCTCTCAGCATGAGTTCGGTGCTCAGCGTTGTCCTGGACGAGAGCAACCCCGGCGGACGCACGGCTTCGGTAGTCGTGCTCGACGATCAATTGTCGTTGGCGATTGGACGTTCCGGGCAAAACGCACGGCTCGCTGCCAAACTGACCGGCTGGCGGATTGACATCCAGGGGGCGACCGAGGCGGCAATGTGGGTCTTAGAGCAGGTCAACGCCACACCGGAGCTGTTGGATATGCTCAAGAGTAATGCCTCTTTGATTCCACGTCTGGCGGGGATTATGCACACCCACGAAAGCGAACGTTATCCTTATACCGATGAGGAGAAGCGCATTATCAAAACTGCGGTGGAAGCCGTGCGCGAGGCTCTCATCGCCCGGCGCGATGCCGACCGGCCGGCTTTGCGGCAGGCGCGCGCCCGGCGCACAGCGCAGGAGAAGGCCGAAGCCGAACGTCGCAAGGCGCAACAGGCCGCGCGCGCGCGTGTGCCGGCCGCGGCCTATGCTCAGGACATTAAAACCCTGAACTTTTCGGATAAGGTCTACAGCCATCTGATTGCCAGCGGTGTGAACAGCGTCGGCGATGTGATGGAGCGCCTGGCATTAGGGGATGAGGCGCTGTTGATGATCGAAGGTATCGGCGTGAAGGCCCTGCGTGAGATCAAGGACGCGATGGCGGCCAGCGGATGGAGCTATCTCGAACCGGCTGAGGCGGGGCCTGTTACCGTCGGTGAAGCAGAGAGGGAGCCTGCGGCCGAAGAAGTTGCCGCGTTGCCTGCTGAAGCTGTCGAGGTCGAGGTCGAGATGCCTGTCGGTGGTGAGGTCGAGGCGCCGGAAGCGGCGATTGAAGTCGAAACCGCGGCCGAAGTTGTGGAGACGGTCGCCGCCGACGTGACAGCCAGGGTCGAGGACGTTCTTGAAGCCGAGGAAAAGAAGCCTGTGACGTTTGCCAAGGATGCCATCAGCCTCTTTGAGGATGAGGACCTCCTTGAGGAAGAAGACGATCGCAAAGACAGGCGCAAGAAGAAGAAAGGCCGAACCGTGGTTTATGACGACAAAACCGGCGAGACCTTTGTGGTACGCAAACGGCGTCGCCATAGGGACATGTGGGAAGAGTTCGGTGACGAGTTTTAGTTTCAGACCAATGTGTGCTATGCAATCTTTCTGTAGGCCCTGATTTCCGTCGAGGATGCATTCGATGATGCAGCAACGACGTTAAGTTTATCCTCGCGGGATACAGTCCTGGAGACGCAAGGGACGCCAGAGAGATTGCTGGCGTCCCTTAATTTTTTATCAAGCGGGAAGCGGGGATCTGGCAGGGCCTTATCATGATTGCTCCGTTTCTAGCCGATACCGTGATGAGCGACGCGGATCTGGCGATCCGCTCGAAGCAACGCAGATCTGACGATCCGCTCGAAGCAAGGTGGATATGACGATCCGCTCGAAGCAACGCGGATCTGGCGATCCGCTCGAAGCAAGGTGGATATGGCGATCCGCTCGAAGCGACGCGGATATGACGATCCGCTCGAAGCGACGCGGATCTGACAATCCGCTCGAAGCAACGCGGATATGGCGATCCGCTCGAAGCAACGCGGATCTGGCGATCCGCTCGAAGCGACG
>DAOSNS010000021.1:0-51959 GCA_035373625.1 Anaerolineae bacterium
CGAAAAATCCATTTGCGTCGTGCGGACCCGGACACGCTTCAGGATGATGCTGCACTGAGAACGCCGGATAATCGCGCAAGCGCAGTCCTTCCAGTGTCCCGTCGTTGAGCGAAAGTTGTGTCACTTCAATAAGGCCAAACCCTGCCGGACTCATTCCGACTAAAGTTTGCTCTGGTAACAACTCCGCCATCGTCACCGCCGACTTTTGACTTTCGACTTTGGACTTTGGACTACCTGACTCTCTTTCCAACGGCGTCCACGCGATCCCCAAACTCGTCGGATCCACCGCAAAACCGTGGTTCTGCGTCGTGATGAGGATGCGGCCCGTCGTGAAATCCTTGACCGGGTGATTGACGCCGCGATGCCCGAAGCGCATTTTGTACGTTGCGCCGCCGAGCGCCAGGCCGAGCAGTTGATGTCCCAGGCAGATACCCGCGAGCGGCACGCGCCGTTCGAGCAGACCGCGCATCAGCGCAGTCGTCGCGTGGAGCGGCTCCGGGTCGCCGGGGCCGTTCGACACGAGCACGCCATCCGGCTTCAGCGCGAGCACGGCGTCCAACTCAGCATCATAAGGCACAACCGTCACCGTCGCCCCGCGCGCCTCCAACTCGCGCGCGATGTTGGCTTTGAACCCACAGTCAACAATAACGACGTGAATCTTATCAACGAATCCGAATCCGTTAAAATCCGTTGAATCCGTTGACACAAACTGTGCCAACGCCCGCCCCGCCATCTGCGGCGTTTGGCGCACGCGGGCGATGAGGCTTTCCGGGTCGAGGTCCGTGGTCGAGATTGCGCCACGCTGCGCGCCGTGGGTGCGGAGGTGGCGGGTGAGCGCGCGCGTGTCCACGCCTTCGATAGCGACGATGTTCGCCTGCGCCAGGTAATCGAGGAACGAGAGCGTCGCGCGGTGGTTGTAGACGCCCCGCGCCGCGCGATGCACCACGAATCCAGCCACCTGTACCTTGCCCGATTCCACGTCCTCCGGGTTCACGCCGTAGATGCCGATTTCCGGGTACGTCATCACCACGATCTGCCCGCAATACGACGGATCGGTGAGCACTTCCTGGTAACCCGTCATCCCCGTGTTGAACACGAACTCGCCGAAGGTCTCGCCTTCCGCGCCGATGTTGTTGCCCCAAAAAACTACACCATCTTCCAAAACCAAAAGCGCCCGTCGCATCCTCGATCCCTCTTTACTCATTTCTCTTTACTCATTGCCGTATACTGTGACATCACCACCAAATCCACCCGCTGACTCCACCCCACGCGCTTCCAAAACGCAATCGCCCTGTCATTGACCGCAAACACAAAGAGGTGGCACTTGTCAATGCCCTCGGCAGCGAGCGCGTCCAGGCAGCGGGTTGCCAGCGCCTTGCCGATGCCCTTCCGGCGATGCAAGGGGCGCACTGCCAGGTGGTGGACGTAACCGCGCCGCCCATCGTGCCCGCAGAGCACCGCGCCCACCAGCAGGTCGCCATCCCAGGCGGTGAAACTCAGGCCGGGATTGCGCGCCAGGTAGCGGCCAATCGCCTCGCGGGAATCCGCATCGCTCAAGCCCACGCCGTCTGCGGACTGCCAGAGGGCGAGGACGGCGTCGTAGTCTTGAATGGCCATTTCGCGTATGTGCATGGTGTCGCCTCCTTTTTTGTCAGCAGATTTAGCAGATTAAGCAGATTTTTAATTCTCTTAATCTGCTAAATCCGCTTAATCTGCTGACCTTTTTCTGTCCCTGTTAACAATTCCACCAGTCCCGGCAACTCGCGGATGTGCGCCAGCTCATAGTAGCGTGCGTGTTGTGTGTCTGCCGGGTCCACGCGCTCGTGTTCCCAGGTCATCGTGTGCGGGATGTAGACTGCCTGTCCGCCAATCGCCACAACCGGCAGCACGTCCGATTTGAGCGAGTTGCCCACCATCAGGAAGCGCGCCGGATCCACTTTGTAGTGCGCCAGGATCGTCCGGTACGTTCTCTCCGTCTTGTCGGCGACGATTTCGATGTGCGCGAAGTAGTCCGCCAACCCTGAGCGGTCCAGTTTGCGCTGTTGATCCAGCAGATCCCCTTTGGTGATGAGCATCAGCGTGTGCGAGGTGGCCAGTTGTGCTACCACCTCGGCGACGCCGTCAAGCAAAAGCGTTGGAGTGTCAATCATATCTTTTGCGAAAGTGATGATGCGTTGAATGTCGGCGGACGTGACACAGCCTTCGGTCAGCACAATCGCTGTCTCGATCATCGAGAGCGTGAAGCTCTTGATGCCGTAGCCGAAATATGGGATGTTGCGCGTCTCCGTCTCGTAGAGCCGCGCCGGAACGTCCACGCCATCCAGATACGGCGACAACAAGTCCGCGAGCCGCGTCTGCGTCGCCGAATAGAGCGATTCGTTTTGCCAGAGTGTGTCGTCTGCGTCGAAAGCGATAATGTCGAACATAGCAGTACCTCAGAGAATCAAGAATCAGCGAATCGAGAATGAGCGCGTCTCCCCCTTCCCTTCCCGTCTATCGTCTACTATCCCAACATTTTGGACAAAGCGAGAATCCCAAATCCAACGATGACCACGCCCGAAATGCGATTCACCCACAGCAGGCTGCGCGCATCGAACTTCGTGCGGAACAGGCTCACGCCGCCGCTCAACAGCAGCCACCACAACGCCGAGCCGGTGAACACGCCCGCCACCAGCGTCAACGCTGCGCCGTAGTCGCCCGCCGCCGCACCCAATCCGGCATAGATCGCCGCAAAGGCGAAGATCGTCAGCGGATTCGTCGCCGTCAGAAACAGCGTCGAGGTATACGCGCCGAGCAGTCCCTTCCCCTGCGCCGTCGCTGCGACTTCCGCCGGGCGACTGAACAACGTCTTCACACCCAGATAGCAGAGGAACAGGCCGCCGACCAGCCGCAGCCAGAGCTGTTGCTCGAGCAGCACGCCGGAGATGAAGGTCAGCCCGAATCCGGCGACACAGCCGAAGAGCGCGTCCGCCGTCGCCGCGCCCAGACCGGAGGCGAACCCCGTCGCGCGCCCATCCGCCAGCGTCCGCCGGATGCACAACACGCCAATCGGCCCGACGGGGGCGGCGATAGAGAGACCGATGATGATGCCGCGAAGAAGAATGTTTATCGGTGTCATTTTTGTCAGCAGATTAAGCAGATTTAGCAGATTGGGATGTGATTACCACGCTGCCTCGTCTTGCAAGCGCGGGTCTTTCTCGCAAGCCGCGTAGAATTGCTCAATCGCGGCGGTGACTTCATCCACCAGTTCGTCGAGGTAAGCGTCGCGTTTGGCCGGGTCAATGAGGGCGAGGGTGTCGGGGGTGTCGAAATTGTAAAAATCTATCGGACGCTTCAGAAACTTCAGCCCAATCATGTAGATGCCGGTGCGCCATTCTCCGTCCAGTCCCTTCAATATCTCACCCAACAGAGAGAAACCTGGGTGATTGGCAACTTTGACAGGTTGCCCATCTTCCAAAGCGACGAATCCATAATAAAGTGGGCCAGAAGGCGACATACCGATAAGAAAAGCCAGGATTTGCTGCCCTTGCAACTCTGGCAAAGCAAAGCTGATCCCGTACTCACGACGGCCTTTTTTGTAATATGCCTCAACGCTCTGCTGCGAATACTTCCAATACTCAGCTATCTCAAATCCGGCAGCGGCGAGCTTTTCTTCCAATCGTGACCAAAAAGCAAACTGCACGTCAATCTTGACCTCAGTAAACGCCTGCCCGATGTTGACCGCCGCCGTCAAACTTTCCTGATCTTTGAGCAATGCCTTCACATCCATCAACAATCGCCCTCCTGCCTGGCCCGTCAGCTTTTCGACCAGCCATTGATACTGTTTCAGAGTCTCGCGGACCGTGGGATACGGTGCGGCGACCTCGATGCACGCCGCCAGCCAATCGCGCACATCGTCGGCATACGAGATGAGCGTGAGGATGTCCTCATCCAGATTGCCCACGCTATCGGCGCTTGGCGCGTCGCCGTAAAGCGTGAGGTACAACACCTTGACATCCTTATACCCCTCTTTCCGCACCGCTTTGTAATAACGCTGTAACTGCCCCGGTTGATCCTGCGCGTAGACCTTGTTTTCCAGAATGACAGCCTGCCGCGCGGCGTTGGCGATGAAGATGTCCATGTTCTGGTATTCGCGCTGCACCGTCGCCGTCGTCACGTCGAAGTCCTCCAGTCCGACTTGCGCCAGGAACCGTTCCAGGAACGCCGTCCCCATCCCGTGCGTCCCGCGTGGATTCAACACCTCGAAGAGGAAGCGCGAGTGCAGGTGTACCTCGTCATCCTCCGGGCGCAGCATGGCGAAAACGTTGAACGCGCGACGTTCTTCCTGCGCTCTCGCCGCGTGCGCGCGGTTGAGTTGCGCGGTTTGTTGGAGAAGGCGCTGCGCCGCGCTCAGGACTGAGTCATTCCCCATTGATCGTCATCCCCTGCAATATCTGTTCCGCCGGCGCCCAACCGAGGTAACTCGGCTTCGTCCAGCCCGGCGCGGCTTCGAGCGACTCGATGTCCAGGTAGCCATCCACGCGCACCTTGTCCCAGGCGTGGATCACCTGCCCATCGCCGAGCGACAGCCCGATGTGGCCCCAATTGCGCGAGTCCCCATCAATGACGCCCCAGCAATCGTAGAAAACGTAAGCGCCTCGTGGCGGAACGTCAGGGTCGCGCCATGCGCCGTAAGCGTCGGCGGCCTCTTTGGCGCTACAACCCTGCCCGTCCAGCACGATGTCGTTGCCGAACTCGTAGGCATCCTCAAGAAACCCGTAGCACTTGAACGCATACTCGGTCGAACCCAGCCGCTCCATCGCCCAGCGAATCGCTCCCTCGACGTATTCCTGCATTCATCCCTCCAAGAAAATTGTCAGCGGATTAAACAGATTTAGCAGATTAAGAGCATAAAAATCTGCTTAATCCGCTCAATCTGCTGACAAAAAAATCCGTTAAAATCCGTTTAGTCCGTTGACAAAACCGCCGTCACTTTCTCGATCACCGTCTCAATATCCGCCTCCGAAATCACCAGCGGCGGCAGGAAGCGCATCACCGTACCGCCGGCCGGGAGCGCGAGCACACCTTTATCCGCCAGCGCGCCCAGGTACGGGCCGGACGGCGTCTTCAGCTCGATGCCCACCATCAACCCCAGACCGCGCACTTCGCGGATGACCGACGAATCAATGGCGCGGAAGCCCTCGATCAGCCGCGCGCCGAGCTTCGCCGCCCGCTCCGGCAAATGCTCGGTTTCCAGCGCGTGGATCGTCGCCAGCGCCGCCGCGCAGACCAGTGGATTGCCGCCGAACGTGTTGCCGTGCGACTTCTTGGGCATCTCGCCCACCCGCTCGCCGATGAGGCACGCGCCCATCGGCAGGCCGCCCGCGATGCTTTTGGCGACCGCCATCAAATCGGGGCGCAGATCGTAATGCTCGCAGGCAAACATTTTGCCCGTGCGCCCGAAGCCCGTCTGCACCTCGTCGGCGATGAACAGCGCGCCCCGCTCGCGGCACAAGGCCTGCACGCCGCGCAAATACTCGCCGTCCCCCGGATTAACGCCGCCCTCGCCCTGCACCACTTCGAGAATCACGGCGGCAGTCTGGTCGTCCACGGTTTTTTCCAGCCGGTCGAGCTTGCCGTAGGGGACGAACGTCACGTCGGGGATCAGCGGCTCGAACGGCTCGCGGTACTCCTTGTTCCACGTCGTCGAGAGCGCACCCATCGTCCGCCCGTGAAACGCGCGCATCGTCGAGATGATCTTCGTCCGCTTTGTCGCCAGCCGCGCGAACTTGAGCGCCGCCTCCACCGCCTCCGTCCCGGAACTGCACAGGAACGCCCGTGAAAGCCCCGGCGGCGCGATGCGCACCAGCTCCTTCAGCAATTGCGCGCGCATATCGTTGTAGAAGCCGTTGGGCGACAGGAACATCCGCTGCGCCTGTGCCGTCACCGCCGCAACGACGGCGGGATGCGCGTGACCCAGATTCGCCGCGCCGTGCCCGCCCACGCAGTCAATGTACTCCGTCCCGTCGAGGTCCCACACGCGCGCCCCCGCGCCGCGCACCAGCACGATCGGCTGCTTGTTGTACACCCCGCTCTCGTACTTCTCCTCCCAGGCCATCACCTGATTCCGACTCACCATCTCCTCCATCGCACACCCCTTTTTTCTGATCAGCAGATTAAGCAGATTGAGCAGATTTATGTTTGTCAATCATAAAAAATCTGCTTAATCCGCTAAATCTGCTGATAAAATTTTGTATCAAAACCGCATCACTTGATGACTGTTCCCTGCCCTGCCAGCGCACGGCTGACCGGCTGGGCAGCGCGGCCATCGGCGATGATGACTTGCTGGACGCCGTCGCGCAGCGCCTCCGCCGCGCCGAGCACCTTGCGCTTCATCCGCCCTTCGGCGTAACGGTCGAGCACGTCCTCAAGCTGGTTTTGGGGGATGTGGGTGATGAGGCTACCCTCGTCCTTCACATCCCGCAGCACGCCGGGGACGTTGGTGAGGATGAGCAACGTCTCGGCCTTGAGCGCCGCCGCGACTGCCGCCGCCGCCCGGTCGCCGTCCACGTTGAGCGCGTCGCTCTCGTAGCTGATCGCGTTCGGCGCGATGACCGGCGTGTAACCCGCGTCCAGCAGCAACGTCAGCAACCCCACGTTGACCTTCTCGATCACGCCGCTGTACTCGCCGCGCAAAATCTTGCGCTTGCCGTCCTCGATGATGCGCAGGTGATCCTTGCGCGTCCCTTCGAGCAGCCGCCCATCGAGGCCCGACAGTCCCACCGCATTGACGCCCAACTGCTGCAACCGCTCGACGAGCAGCTTGTTGATCTTGCCTGCCGTCACCATCACAAAAATCTCCAGCGTCTCGCGGTCCGTGTAGCGGCTCGAATGCCCCGACACCGATGTGACGAAACGCGGCGGATGCCCTAGCTTCTCCGAAATCACGTTCGTCTCGTGCGACCCGCCGTGCACCAGCACCACCTGCTGCCCCTGCTTGACCAACTCCGCAACGTCGGCGATCACCGCCTCCGTATCCAATCCTTCGCCCCCTCCGGCTTTGATGACTAACATACCTTTCTCCTTGTCCAAATAGATGGTCATTAGTCGAGTAGTCAGGTAGTCAGGTAGTCGAGTAGTCGAGTAGTCAAGTAGTCGAGTAGTCAAGTGGTCGAGTAGTCAAGTAGTCATTAGTCCCGAATCTTGCATCCTGGATCCTGACTTCAGACGACTCAACTACAAGACTCCCCGACTACACGACTACACGACGACGTGACTAACAACTACAAGACTCCCCGACTACAAGACTCCCCGACTACACGACTACAAGACGACGTGACTAACGACTACAGACTAAACCGGATGCAATCCCGGAAATTCCAGACCCGTCGTCTCAGGCCAACCGTACATCACGTTCATACACTGCGCTGCGCTGCCGGCCGCGCCCTTCATCAAGTTGTCAATGGCGGAGATGACGACCACGCGCCCGCCCGGCTCATCCAGCACGAAGCCCACATCGCAGTAATTGGAACCGGAGAGCAACTTCGGCTCCGGGAAGCGGTGAATCCCCCGGCTGGCGCGCACCAACCGTATGAACGGCTCGTCGCCGTAGTCCTCGCGGTAGAACTTCCACAGGTCGCGCTCGGCCAGCTTTTTCGCCTCGTCCGTGAGCAGACAGTGACACGTCGCCAGCGCGCCGCGCACGATGTCCACCGAAGTCACGGTAAAGTGGAAATGCGGATCGGCGGGATCCAGCTTGAGTTCCTGGATCATCTCCGCGATGTGGCGATGTCCAAACGGCGAATACGTCCGCACCACGCCCGACCGTTCCGGGTGATGCGACGCCTCCGTCGCCTTGTTGCCGCCCTCGGACGATCCCACCTTCACCTCGACCACCGTCTCGCGCACCAGGCCGCGCTTGTAGAGCGGCGCGAGCGCCAAAATCGTCACCGTCGCATTGCACCCTACCCCGCTGATGTACTTCGCGCCTGCCATCTCCGCGCGGTGCAGTTCCGGCAGCCCGTAGACGAAGCGGCTGAGCCATTCTGGATGCGGGTGCGCATGCTCGTACCATTTCTCATAGTCCGCCGGATTGCGCAGGCGAAAGTCACCGGAAAGGTCCACGATGCGTTCCGCCATCCCCGCGAACTCGTCAATGCGATTCCACGCCGTGCCGTGCGGCAGCCCCAAGAACAGCACGTCGCACGGCTTCAAGTCCGCCAACCGGCTGAACTTGAGCTGCGTGCGCCCGCGCAGATTCGGATGCACGAAATGCGCGAACTCCCCCGCGTAGGTCTCCGACGTGATCTGCGTCACCTCCACGTGCGGGTGAAACAACAACAGCCTCAACAATTCTCCTCCGGCATAGCCGGATGCGCCAACGATAGCAGCTTTTACCATACGTTCCCCCCTCAGTTTTTGAGAGGAGTATGAAGTATGGAGTATGGAGTATAGGATTTGTCCCTTACTCCTTACTCCCTACTCCTTACTCCCTACCTGCAAAACATACTCCACCATCTTCCCCGCAATATCCACGTCCACCACCTCGCTGGCGCCGTGGAATTCCGGGGCGTGATTCACCTCGTTGACGAGGATGCGCCCATCCTGCGTCTCGAACAGATCCACCGAGACCACGCCGCCGCCTACAGCCTTTGCGGCTTCGCGCGACCAGTGGACGATCTCGTCGGTCAGCGGGCAGACGACGGGCGCGCCGCCGCGTGCGGTGTTCGTGATCCAGTGGTCGGACTGGCGGTAGATTGCGTAGATGACCTCGTCGCCCACCACCATCGTGCGGATGTCGCGGCCTGGCTTTTCAATGTACTCCTGGATGTAGACGACGTTGTGCTGGTAGCCGCCGAGCGTGGCCTTGTGCTCCAGCAGCGCCTCGGCGGCGTCGCGGTCGTTGACGCGCGCCAGCAGCCGCCCCCACGAGCCGAACAGCGGTTTGAGCACCACCGGATAGCCCATCGCCTCGATCGCTTCCAGCGCCGCCTCCGGCGACATCGCCATCACCGTGCGTGGCGAGGGAATCCCCGCCTCGATCAACGCCGCACTCGTGAGGTACTTGTCGCCGCAGGTGAGCACCGTCTTGTGCGGGCTGACGCAGGGGATGCCCGCGCCTTCCAGCCAGCGCGTGACGTAGTACGCCTCCGTATGGCTCAGACAGCGGATGAGCGCCACATCGTAGTCCCCCGGCCGCGGCCCACCCACCTCGAAGCGCACCTCGCGCGGATCAATGCGCTCCCACTCCACGCCCCGCGCATCCAGCGCCGCCGTGATCAACTTCTCTTCCACTCGTTTGCGGGAATAAAAAACTGCGATTCTCATAGTCTTTTAGTCGGATAGTCTGGTAGTCAAGTAGTCTGGTAGTCTGGTAGTCTGGTAGTCAAGTAGTCGGATAGTCTGGTAGTCGAGGGGCTAGAGTCAAAAGTCGACATCCGTAATCCTGGACTACGGACTAACGACTACTCGACTAACGACTACTCGACTAACGACTAATTGACTAATGACTTAGGACTACTCCCCCCAATCCTCTTCCACTTCCGGCGCCAATTCCACTTCGAGCGGGTCCACGCCGACGACCTCAAGCTCGACGCCGCAATCCGGGCACACGACGATTTCGCCTTCTTCGATGCCTTCTTCCAGTTCCAACTCGGCTGCACATTCGGGACATTCTACGGTTTGCATGGGTTCATCTCCTTTTGTTTGAATTTATACAACAAAAAAGCCAGCCCCCTTGTCTGGGGACTGGCTCGAATTAACATTTTCGACGAATAGGCCGTGCAGCTAAATCGAAAAGCGCAGACCCAGACAGACTGGTTCCGCGATAGTACGGGCGCGACGGTCTCGATTTTGGCAATCAAAAAACATACTTTCCTCGGCTGGCTGATGTGTCAATGGCGAGGATGTGATTCGAACACACAACCAAGGGCTTATGAGTCCCCTGCTCTGCCATTGAGCTACCTCGCCACAAAAAAGAGTAGCGGGGGGTGGACTCGAACCACCGACCTTTGGGTTATGAGCCCAACGAGCTGCCACTGCTCCACCCCGCATCGTCAGGACAGCATTATACATATCTTTGGAATTTCGTCAAGTTAGCGAAAGAGCAGGGGACATTCCAAAATTACAGCTTACACCGCCTGATAAAGGCAGGACTTACGCAAACCGGCGAAACTTTACCGCAGAGCACGCCGAGAGCGCGGAGATTTTCTCATTTCTCAGCGTTCTCAGCGGCCTCGGCGGTGAAAAATGGATACGTCTGCGTAAGTCCTGAAAGGTTAAGAAAATAACCCGGCAATTGAAATCACCGAGGAAAACCGGCTGAAGCTGGCATACATACACACCGACTTCAGCCGGTAGAAAAGACCTTCCTCAAGGGTTCCCGAACCTTGCGGGGCTTACTCAGGCTTATTCTGCCAGGAACTTGTATATCGTTGTCGTCCGGTAAACCTGCCCCGGCTCAAGCTCGGTAGATGGGAAATGCGGCTTGTTGGGTGAATCGGGATAATGCTGCGTCTCCAGACAGAAACCGCCACGCCATACGTAGACACGCCCACCTTTTCCCTTTAACGAGGGCGGCAGGAAATTGCCAGCATAGAACTGGATCGCCGGTTCGGTGGTGTGCACTTCCATCACACGACCCGACGTTGGCTCGTAGACCCGCGCTGCCAACCGCAACTCCCCAGGCTCACCGTTGAGAACCCAGTTATGGTCATAGCCGCCGCCGAATTTGAGCTGTGCATCGTCCATATTGATGCGCGCGCCGATCGGCGTCAGGGTACGGAAATCCAACGGCGTCCCCCCAACCGGACGAATCTCACCTGTGGGAATGAGCGTCCCATCCACAGGGGTAAATGTCTCGGCATTGATGAACAGTTCGTGATCCAGGATCGTCTCCGCCGCCCCCGCCGAGAGATTAAAGTAGGAATGATTCGTCAGGTTGACCACCGTCTTCTTGTCCGTCGTGGCCGTGTAGTCAATGGCGAGGGCGTTGTCATCGGTCAGCGTATAGGCGACGGTAACCGCAAGCGTACCGGGATAGCCTTCTTCACCATCGGGACTGGTATAGGTGAGGACCAACGCCGGGCCGTCGGGCGCTTCCAACGCGCGCGGAGTCCAGACACGCTTGTCGAAGCCCTTGCGTCCACCGTGCAGGTGATTCTGGCCGTCGTTTTGCGCCAACACATACTCCACGCCGTCCAGGGTAAATCTACCGTTGGCAATGCGATTGCCAAAACGCCCGATGATGCAGCCGAAGTAGGGGCTGTGATCCACGTATTCCTCAAGGGTGTCGAAGCCGAGCACCACGTCCCCAAAGTTGCCGTGACGGTCAGGCGCGGTGAGCGAGACAATGGCGCCACCGTAGTTGGTGATCGTCGCCATCATCCCCTGCGCATTAACCAGAGTGTACAACGCGATCGGAGTGCCATCTGCCAGAGTCCCGAATGATTGCTTTTTGATCTTCATGATCCCTCCAAAATAGTCTCGTAGTCGTAGATAGTTCAACAGTCACCTGCCGGTGAGCGCGCCGGCAAGTTGATGGTTTTGCGGTCAGTAGCGCAGTTGATATTTCCAGAACACTCCACCAAGCCAGTTCAGAATCACGCCCAAAGTCAAGGCAAACACGCCCACGATATCCATTAAACGAAAGGAATGTTCGCTATCCAGTTGTAAAATGTAGGCTCCCTCCTGGGTTTCGGGAAGGGCCAGCGCCATAAGCCCCAACAAGATGAGGATGACGCCCATACCACTGACGACCGGTACAAGCCAGTTGTGTTTGAATAGGGACATCATGCCTCCTCAGGAGGTGGAACCGGCAAATCCGCCACCGGCGTTGCGCGCCATTTTTCCCCAACTTCGATCAGCATAATGGGAATGTCCTCCCGAATCGGGTATTTGCGGTCGCAATCCTGGCAAACCAGCCAGCTATCCTCACGGACCAGATCCAAACGGCCGGGGTCTTCTTTATCCGTTCGACGTGTTTCGCCACTCACGCAATACGGGCAGCGCAGAATTTGCAGTAGCTCAGCATCTACCATGGTTCCTCCGTAAAACAGGGATTAGGAATTGGGGATTGGGAATTGGGGATTGGGGATGAGAGTACTGCAAACTTCTCATAGAGCCTTCCCCAATCCCGCAAATCCCGTTCATCCTGTCAACAAAATGATAAATCGTGCAACACTTGAACTCAATAGCGAGTATACCATGCTGTGACAATCGGGCAAATCCAACTATCAAAAGGGCCTATGGATAGCGATAGAGTACCGCCTGCACCCAGCATGCCCAGTCCTGATCGGCGTTGTCACCGGCATCCACCCGCAAAATTATGTCTGCGGCCTGTCCGGCATACGGTGAAAGATCAACGCGGATGTTTTTCAACCCGTCCCCATAAACATCGTTGACTTGCGCGATCGTCACCTCACCGCTCGACGAAGCGCGCAGGACCACTACGAACGTCACGTTGCCGGCGTTTGCCCCCTGAAGTAGCCCTACCGTCGCGTAGAACACATCGCCCGGCTGGACGACGTAATGGGCATCGGTGTAGAGATCCGCATAATAGCCGGCGATCCAGCCATTCGCAATCCATTTTGGATGGGTCTCCAGGCATTGTCCCTGAATCGTGCCGCCGGTTTCCAGTTGTCCGGTGGCATACCGGACAAAGCCCTGGGCATCGCCGACCCCACCATTCCACGGCAAGCTGACGGCGGGATTCCCGGCCTGCCATACGGCAGACGGCGCTTTCTCGATGAAGTTGTAAAGCGTTTGGGGATTGACGACCGAGATCGCGCTCTCAAACACATTGTTGGTCTCGTCGCTTTCGGTGACCGTGTTCTCGGCATCCACTTGGATTTTGGTGACAATGCTGCTGTAAGGGCTGCGGTAGACAAAATTATCGCACCCCAACGCAACCGTCGCACCGGCCGCGACGCTGTCCACATTCCATTCGCAGGAAGTGGATGTGAAGTCCTTTCCCCCCCACCAACGGACGGCAAAACTGCCGCTATTGACGGTTCCCAAGTTGCGCACACGCACCGTCACCTTGAGCGGCAAGAAGGCCACCGGCGGCGATGGCTCAAAAGTCAGTGATTCAACGCGCAGGTCTATTCCCGCGACACCACAGGCCACATTGACCGTCGTACTCACCCGACCGATCTCGGCGTTGTTCTGCCCGATTGCCACTAACGTGACCACCGAACTTCCCGCAGGAGGATTGGCCCACACGTAACTTGTGGTACCGGCGGGGAGGTTCACCAGCAAGCCGGGGCCCTCAATGCGATAGGCCGTCTCGCCCTTCGCAGCGTTCCATGTGAAGCTGACGCTCTTGCAATCCGCTGCTACGGTCCCGACAAAATTGCCAGGCGCGGCAGGTGCGACCGTCGGCGTGGGCGTCGCCGGGCCTTCAACGACGATCAGCACATAAAACATGCCCCCGAAAGCTTTGCCGGTAGGGTCCTGGAACTGCCAGTTGCTGCGGTATGTCCCCGGCGCAGTTGGTGCGGTCATCGGCACGCTGATATCCACCTGCGCACCAGGCGCCGTGGCCAGCACAACGACAGATATGGGCGCGCCAAACGTTTCACCGGAGACGTAGACAAACTTTGTCCCTTCTGCCCACGGACATGTACCGCTGTTGCGGATGCGCCATGTCTTGACAAAAGCCTTGCCCTTCTCAATTTTTGAGTTATCGGGGATGGTGACATCGGCGACATAGGCGGCTCCGAGAGTACAGCCTCCGGTGGCGGTAGGCTCCGGGGTGAAAGTGGGAGATGGCGACCCCGCAACAGGCGTCGTTACGCCCACGGTTGCCGTGACATTCGGCATCACAGCCGTGCCCCCTGTCGGTGTTGCCGTCAACAACGGCGGAGGCGTACTCTTGGGTATGTTACAGGCCAGTGAAATGAGAATGAGCGTCACAACTAGCGTCCACAACTTTCGGTGATTTCCCTTCATAGCATTACCCTCCTATAGTGAATCGGTGAATGAGCAAATCGGCAAGTCAACAAATCGGCGGATTACACTCCTTGCCCCTTGCCCCCTGCCTCCTACTCCTATATCTTAATACCAAAACCCAAGTCGGACAAGCGAGCCGCGAACCGCACATCACGGATTATATACCTCACGCTTGCCCAACCAGTAGGGATTTATCATTCTCGTTATAATGACTTCATCTGGCTTCGAGCGGATCGTCATATCCGCCTTGCTTCGAGCGGATCGCCAGATCCGCGTCGCTTCGAGCGGATCGCCAGATCCGCGTCGCTTCGAGCGGATCGCCAGATCTACGTCGCTTCAAGCGGATCGTCATATCCGCCTTGCTTCGAGCGGATCGCCATATCCACCTTGCTTCAAGCGGATCGCCAGATCCACCTTGCTTCAAGCGGATCGTCAGATCTACGTCGCTTCAAGCGGATCACCAGATCTACGTCGCTTCAAGCGGATCGCCATATCCACCTTGCTTCAAGCGGATCGCCAGATCCGCGTCGCTTCGAGCGGATCGCCAGATCCGCGTTGCTTCAAAAACGGGGAACCGGCGTTCCCCTCAGAACAAGAATGATAAGGCCCCGGCCCGACCAGGATCACATTTGCTTATGTAGGAAAATAGCATACAATGCTTGTACCATGCGGTGGCAACACCACAAACTGACAATTGATAACTGACAACTGAAAACTAACAAGGAGTACGCTATGATCGTTACAACTAAACAACTTTTTGAGCATGCCTACGGCAAATATGCCATCGGCGCCTATAACATCAACAACCTCGAACAGACGATGGGGCTGTTTCGCGGCAACCTCGATAGTCAGGCACCTTTTATCATCCAAATCAGCAAAGGTGCGCGTTCGTACACGCACAAGCTGATGCTGGAAGGGCTGATCCGCAGCGCGGACCAGGTCTTCCCCGAGGCCATTTTCGCCGTCCACCTGGATCACGGCGACGAGGAGACCTGCTACGACTGCATCAACAGTGGCTTCTACAGCTCGGTGATGATTGACGCCAGCCACGAGGATTTCGAGACCAACATCGCCATCACGCGGCGCGTCGTCGAAGCTGCGCATGCGAAGGGCATCGTGGTCGAGGCTGAGTTGGGCCAGTTGGGGGGTGTGGAGGAACACGTAAAAGTGGATGAGGCCAATGCCAAATTAACCGATCCCGATATGGCTAAAGAATTTGTTGAGCGCACCGGCTGCGACTCGCTGGCCTGCGCGATCGGCACCAGCCACGGCGCGTTCAAATTTACCGGTTCGCAAGCCCTGCGCTTTGACGTACTGGCCGAAATCCAAAAGCGTCTCCCCGGCTTCCCGCTGGTCATGCACGGCAGCAGCTCCGTGCCACAGGAAGAGGTGGAACGCATCAATGCCGCCGGCGGCAATCTCAAAGGCGCCAGGGGTGTGGACGAGACGCAATTCCGCCGCGCCGCCCAACTCGGCGTCACCAAAGTCAATATTGACACCGATGGCCGCCTGGTGTGGACGCGCGTCCACCGCGAGTATTTCCGGGATCACCCGGAGAACTTCGACCTGCGCCCAATCGGCAAAGTCTTTATGGCCGAGTACGCCAAGTTCATCGCCCACAAGAACGAGATGCTCGGCAGTGCAGGGCAACTGGAAGCAGTGCGTCGGCTTCTTCAAGGTTAATCATCAACAGGGAGGCTGTTTATGGAAAATGTATTGGAGGTGATTCGGCAAAGCATCATCGAAGGTGATATGCCCTTGACCCAGCAGAAGGTTCAGGAAGCCATTGAGGCCGGCGTCGGAGCGAACGACATTTTACAGGAAGGCCTGGTAGCAGCGATGGCCGAGGTGGGACGCCTTTTTGAAGAGGGCGAGTACTTCGTCCCGGAGATGCTTATCGCGGCGCGCGCGATGAAGGCCGGACTGGCTTTGTTGCGTCCCCTGTTGGTCAAGGCAGATGTGAAACCGGCCGGCAAAGTCGCCGCCGGGACCGTCAAGGGCGACCTGCATGACATCGGTAAGAACCTGGTGTGCATGATGTTGGAAGGCGCCGGCTTTGAGATCGTGGATCTGGGCGTGGATGTTGGCCCGGAGAAGTTCCTCGATGCGGTGGTCAATCAAGGCGTGAACATCGTGGCCATGTCGGCATTGTTGACCACGACGATGCCGAACATGAAGGTCACGGTGGACGCGCTCAAGGAAGCCGGCGTGCGGGACAAAGTCAAGGTGATGATCGGCGGCGCACCGGTGACGGATGCCTACGCCAGAGAAATCGGCGCGGACGGTTACGCGCCCGACGCCAGCCGCGCGGTCGCGCTCGCAAAATCGTTGGTCGCGGCTGCGTAAGTCAGTCACTTTGACTTCCAGCTTTTGAGCGTACAGAAGCCATTCGGTTGACCTGAGTGGCTTCTGCTTTTTTAAGAATGACGCTCCTGAAAAAAGGTCTACCAGCCACAAAGGACGCTATTGATCATTAAGGCCATAATCAAAATGTTTGGAAAAGCCATCGCGATCACGGTGATTGCCGGAATTGCGGTTGGCGTGATCGGCTATATGGCGAAGTGGGATACCGCACTTGCCTATAGCAATGCTTTTTTCATCGCCGGTTGTCTGGTGATCATCGCTGGCGCGTCATCACGGCTGGGCGCAAGTCAAGAGAGAAATAGTTTTCAGGACTTATAGCGAAAATATTCGTGTGAACCGGATTTCCTCAAACGCCTCAACGTATAACATGCTAACATTCAAACGATTTTCCGGGGACATGCCGGTGCTACCGCACACCATGCAAACACGAAAATCTGTCAGCGTTTTTTTCAATCCGTTTCATCCGTTGAATCCGTTGACATTTTCGAAGGAGGACTTTATGATCAACCGTGCGCGTGAGATTGCAAAAACGATGGGCTACGATACCGTAGACGAAATCCTTCAGGCCATTGGCAGCGGGGAACTGATTTTGTTCAAAATCGCGGAAGGTCGGCGCACCAGGGCCGCCGAGTGGCTGCGCACTCAAATCTCGACCGTGCGCCAGAGCGACCCGGCCCTTGCGGCGACACTGGAAGATATTGTGAGCGGCCTGGAGCTGGCATCGGAGCTGGCGCACTATCCCGTGGACGCCGACGTCTGCGACCTTGACCTGCCCCACGGCTGGCCGAGCTACTGCGAGCGCAGTCTGTTGGAGTAACCCTCAGAGTTTATAAAAGCCCGATTTTCTGGCTGGGACAGTTCGACAACAAGGGTTACAGGACTTACGCAAACCGGCGGAACTTTACCGCAGAGCACGCCGAGAGCGCGGAGATTTTCTCTTTTCTCGGCGTTCTCAGCGGCCTCGGCGGTGAAAAATGAATACGTCTGCGTAAGTCCTGGGTTATGTTTATCCAGAGCCTTAGCGCTGTTCACGGATCACTTCAAGTTGTCGTCCGTCCGTCAGCAGCTCGAGCGTGCCGTCCGTATCTGTGCGGTAGACGGGCTTATCCATCACCCGCGCCAGCACAGCGGGGTCGGGAGTGTCCTTTCCACTGCTGATGACGACGACCTCCGGCGCAACCGCTTGCAAGAACGCTACCGTGGAGGCCGCTTTTGTGCCGTGACGCGCCAGCACCAGCACCGTGCTGCGCAGGCGGCTGCCGTCACGGGCGACCAGCGACGCTTCTACCCGCGCCGTCGCGTCGCCTCCGAACGTGAAACTCGTGTCGGCATAGGTGAGCCGCAAAACCAGCGGCCCTATTTCCTCGCGCTCCGGCCAAAGCGAGTGCAGCGTGACGCCGGTGTCCAACTCCCACGCTGTCCCCGCCCACAACGTCCCCACGCTTTCCACCGGACGCGCCGCCAGCAATGCTGTCCAGCGTTCGTAGATGTTGCCCTGCCCGGTTTCCGGCCCGATGCTGACAAGATCAACCTTGTAGCGTTCCAACACGGGAACCAATCCCGTCAGACGCTCTGCGTCCGGTGAGGTGAGAATCACCATGTCCAGGCGGCGATCCCAGAAGGGCATACGCCGTCCTAGCTGCGTGAGGGTCTGCCGCGCGTCGCCACCGCCGTCAATGAGCACCTGCCGGCCGTCCGGCGTCTGGATGAAGATGGCATCTCCCTGCCCTACATCAAGTATGAAGATATGCAAACGTCCGTCCGGCGCGGTGTAGAGATAGACCATCAGCAACACCAGCGCCGCAACGCCGACAGCCATCGGCCACTTCGCTGCCGCTGCGAACGCGAGCCGGCGGCGTTGGCGTTCTTCTTTGGACTGGGAAAACCACCATGTCACCAGCGTCAGCGCGATGTAATATCCCCACACCAGTGGCAAGGTGACGTTGCCCAACTCGATGGACGCCAGCGGGAAAGTCGCCGTCCAGCGCACGATCTCAATGGTGTACGTAAGGAATACCCAGGCCAGCCAGCTTAATGCCTGCCCCAACGGATATACCAATAGCGCGATGACGAGTGCCACGCCGCCGAAAAGCATCACATAGGGTTGGGCCGGCAAAACAAACAGGTTCGTCAACAAGGTGACCAGCGACAGCCGGCGGAAGACGCCGATGATCACCCCGGTCGTCGTGATTTGCGCGGCCAATGTGACGATAAGGGCATCGCTCAACACGCCGACAATGCGCTGTGCGCGTTCTTGATCGGTGAGCCGCTCGAAAAACCGCTGAAATCCCCTTGTCAGCGGCTCGGTGTACAGGATCAACCCCAACGTCGCTGCCAGGCTAAGCTGGAACCCCACGTCCCACAGCACATAGGGATTGATCAACGCCATCACCACGGCTGCCGCCGCCAGTGAGGTCGGTCCATGAGTGCTGCGCTCTTCACGACGCGCGATGATCATCACCGTAGCCATCACGGCGGCGCGCATAACCGCCGCCGTCGCGCCGACCAGGATGGTATACAGCCACAGTCCGATGAGCGGCAACAGGGTCTTGCCACGCCCTTTCAACAGCCGTTCCGTCAATTGTACGAAAACGCCGGCAATGATCGAGAGGTTGAAGCCGGAAATGGCGACAATGTGGCTTGTACCGGTGGCGACGAATGCCTCGTTGAGGTCGTCAGGGATGCCGCTTTCCACACCGAGCAGGATGCCGGCCAGCAGGGAGGCTTGCGGTTCGGGCAACAAGGAGAGCAGCGTTCTCAAGGCAAGGGCTTTGAAGCGATACAGCCATTCCCATAGAAAGAAGCCCTGATGAGAAGCCAGGACCTCGACATCGGCCTTGCGCAGCAGTGAGTGAACGCCCTGGCGGGCCAGGTAATCGCGGTAGGAGAAACTCGCAAAACCCGGCGGCGTTTCCAACCAACCGGTTGCGCGGATGAGATCACCGTACTCGACCTCGTTGTAAGCCGGAGCTTTGACAAGGACGCGCCCCCGCAAGGGTAGACGTTCGCCATCGGCAAGGACGAGGGCTTGCACGTCCACATGCAGATTTGTGAGCGTGGGACGGTGATCGGGTTCGCGGACCACAATGCCTTCAATGACCACGCAGCCAGCGTTGTTGTAAAAGGCGATATGCCCTGTGTCAATGTGAGGTTGGGCTAACGCCAGGCGTCCCGCCCCGCACAGGATGCCGAGGAGCACGATGATAGTGCGACGGGCGTTGGGGTGTTCATTCCAGCCAAAGTGCAGGACCAATATCGTAGGGAGCGCCAGCAGCAACCACACCAGAGGAAAACGAGCGGCCTGGGCCAGGAGTTCGCCTCCAGCCCAGGCCAGCGCAAAGATCACCAGCGGGGTCATCCCCTCCAACCCGGGTATTTAACCGGCGATGGCCTCACTAAGGGAACGGATGTCGTAGAAGGGGCCATCGGCAGGCGTGACACAGCGGACACGCAGGGCCGCGAAGGGATAATGCTGCCCGTCCCACTCAATGTAACCGCGTTCGAGGTCAACGGCGTTGTAGCAGGTACGGATTTCTTCCTCAAATCGGGCGCGCACTTCGGCTTCGAGGGCCGAGGCACGGTCTTTGTGGGTGATGACAATGAAATCGTCGTGTCCCCCGTAGCCGAGGAAGTCATTGTGGATGTCATCATGCGCCAGTGACTCGGCGAGGATGCGCGCGACGCTGTTGACGAGCTTTTCGCCGGCGCTCAGGCCGTAGACTTCACGCAGCGGCTCTAGTTTGAGGATGCGGAAGCGCATGAGCGCCCAATCCCCCGTGGGGGCTTGCAGCAGACTCAACAGCTCATCGTGAACTTGACGGCCGGCAGGCAGGCCGGTAACGGGATCGGTGAGGTTATCCAGATTTTTGCGGTGAATAGCGTTGCGCACACGCAGAGCGACCAGTTCAGGATCAAAGGGGCTGTCAATAAAATCGTTCGCGCCGATGTCCAGACCGTCAAGTCGCTGCTGACGGTCGTTTTTATCACCGATGAGCATGAGGAAAATGTGTTTGGTGCGGTTCAAGGCGCGCAACCGCTGCACCACCTCCATTCCGGACATGTCCGGCAGGCTCATACTCAAAACGATGACCTGAGGCATCAGGCGGATGGCGGTCTTGATCCCTTCCGCAGCCGTGGTGGCTTCGGCAACCTCAAAGCCCTCTTCGACGAACTGCTGCGAAAGCAAGAGACGGTTGCCATCATGGTCTTCTATCAACAACACGCGACCTTCCACTTGCCCTACTCCTTACTTCATTATCTCCCTACTCCTTACTCCATTATAGGGAAAAGTTAGATTGCGTCAAGCCGGTTTTTTGAGCGGGGGGAAGACAACACGAAAGCCGATGGCGTGCGAGCGGTTGTCGGGACGGCTGCGCTCGAAGGCAAAGACCTTCGCCGAGTCGGCCGGGAAGTTCCACGCGCCGCCCCGGAGTATCTTCGTTTGGAGATTGTAGTCGCTGGCGGTCCATTCCCAGACATTGCCGGCCATGTCCAAAAGGCCCTCGGGACTTTCGCCATCCACAAAAACGCCCACCGGCGTGGGACTACCCAGGCCGCTTTCACGGGTGTTGGCGCGCCCGGGGACGAACTCATTGCCCCACGGATAGAGGCGCCCATCGCGCCCACGCGCGGCGCGTTCCCATTCCTCCTGAGTGGGCAAGCGTCCGCCCACCCAGGCACAGTAGGCCGCAGCCTCATCCCACGTGACGAGCACCACGGGATGATTGCCTTTGCCGGGTGGATAAGTACGCCGTTCCGGGTCCCAATTGTAGGCGCGCGCCCAATCCTCGCGCGCCTGGGGAACCGGTATGTCCGGGTGCACCTGAAGGAATTGGGCATATTCGGCATTGGTGACAAGATAACGGCGGATGCGATAGGCCAGCAGGTAATACGGCAAACCCGCTTCGCCGCAGCGGAATTCACCGGCAGGAATCTCTATCACCTCATCGAAGTTGCGCGGGTCGCCGAAATACCCCAAAGCCCAGGCGGCCGAGAGTCGCTGTTCCACGGGCGTAGGTCGCCGGCGTTGCACGAATTGAACAAGGGCATTGATGTAACGCGGATGCCATTCACGCTGTTGCGCTATCTCGACGGCGGCACGGATGCGGCCCAGGTCGCCGCTGAGCATATCCTCCCACAATTGCTGTTCTGGTCCCACCGGAATTCTTTGATCGGTTGCCGCAAGCAAGGTAAGATGAACGTAGCGGCTGACCTCCGGCAGGGTGAGGGCGGCAAACGATGTCCCACTGCGCAGAATACGCGCGAGAGCTTGCTCGTCGGCATAACGCTCGATCAGCAGTTTGACCGCGTCTGCTCCAGGCAAAAAGATGCTCCCCGGTTCAGGCGGGAGACCGCGGGCGCGCGCCTCCAATTCCTGGAGCAATTGGGGATAGGTGTGCAAATCGTGGTAGAGCGCAGGATAACGCTCATAGATGACGACCGCTTTTGCCAGCAAGCCGGGGTCAACAGCAGCTCCCCCCTCACGTACAGTACGTCGGCTTGCCAGATCCAGGAGCAGCCGAAAGAAGTTAAGCGTGCGTTTGAGGCTTCTGGGATTCGCGGGCAGGCCTTCGTTGAAAAAACGGCGCGCTTCGGCAGACACGTCAGGGGCGATGTGATCCAGGAAACGCTCGATCTGGGCTTCCTGAAGTGGGGGCAACATAAACGGCAGTTGTACCAGCTTTTCCAGGGCGCTCACAGGATCGGCGTCGCGTTGGCGTAGAATTTCTATGAGGCGCTCGTGATCGGCGCCTAGCACAACCACACATCCGGGCACGGCAAGAAAGCTGAGGATGGTATCCCATAACGCCAGGACGTGGTCGGGGGCACAGTCATCCAGCTCATCAATAAAGACGACCAGGATATTGCCGCGATCTCCTAACCGTTCGCCAACTAATTGGGCGAACCCGGCGCGGAAATCTTGTATCCCCTCCCCAGAGGTGCGTGCCGCAGAGGTCTCTGCGGGGCGGCCCGGGTGCTGTAGATCGGTGTTGAGCAGCGTCTCCCACTGTGCGAGGTTGTGGATATCGGTGGGGGTGACGGCCGCTTCCTTGAGTTCGGCAAGCACTTGCAGCAACAGACGTTGCCATGGCGCCCTGATGCTGGGATCGCGGCGCGCGTCGAACCAGATGCCGTAAAGACGCCGCCGTTCGGGTGTGCGCTGTTCTGCCAGGTACAGCCACATCAAACGCAGCAGGCTCGTCTTGCCACTGCCGCGCGGTCCGAAGATGCCGATGGTCAATGGGGTGCTGCCGGTGAGCACCACCCGTCCCAGAGCCTCGGCATAGTCCTGGAATCCGAAATGATCCTCTGCGCCGGTTGCAATCGGTTGATCGCTCCAAAATGCCGTAGACATCCTAGCCACTCCTGATCGAGTTGGAAGTAGTATAGTCCATTTGAAATTCACGGCAAATCATTCAACGTCTTGCAAATTACTGTGTTGCGCCGGTCTGCCATTTACCCGACAGCAAACGGATAAGCATCACTTGAACCCCGTTTGTACCCATGCTACGATGAACACACATGTCCCTGCGAGGTATTTATGAAGCAGGACAATGTATCCCACTTTCAAGACCTTGTGGTTGGATGAAAAGGTTGTCAACGGGACCAGGACTGGAGACCAGGGATGGGAAAACAGGGAATGGGCAGTATTCTCCCCTGACTCCCAATCCCTAATCACTCATCCCCTATCCCAAATCACTACTTTCATAAGGAGTAACAGCTATGCATACTGCGGACTATATTGCACTTGAAAAACGTTACGCTACGAACACCTACAATCCCCTGGAAGTGGTCATTTCGCGTGGCGAGGGGGTATGGGTCTGGGACGTGGAGGGCAAAAAGTACCTCGACTGCCTGAGTGGTTATTCCGCGCTCAACCAGGGACACCGTCACCCCCGTATTCTCAAGGCATTGATCGAGCAGGCGCAGCGTGTGACCCTCACATCGCGCGCGTTCTACAACGATCAGTTTCCCTTGCTGGCCAAAGAATTGTGCGAGCTGACCGGCTATCCGATGGTCATCGCGATGAACTCCGGTGCCGAAGCGGTCGAAGCTTCGCTGAAGGCAGCCCGGCTGTGGGGCTACCGGGTGAAAGGCGTCCCTGACAATCAGGCCGAGATTCTCGTCTGCGACCATAACTTCCACGGGCGTACCATCACCGCCATTTCGCTTTCGACGACGCCGCTGTATAAGCATGGTTTTGGTCCGCTGACACCGGGATTCAAGGCAATCCCCTTCGGCGATGCGGCAGCGCTCGAAGCCGCCATCACACCGCATACCGTAGGTTTTCTGATCGAGCCGATCCAGGGCGAGGGAGGGGTGATCGTTCCGCCGGAAGGATACCTGCGCACCGTGCGCGAGATCTGTGACCGCCATAACGTGCTGTTCATTGCCGACGAAATCCAGACCGGACTGGGTCGCACGGGGAAACTCTTCGCCTGCGATTGGGAGGATGTGCGCCCGGACTTGCTGGTGATGGGCAAAGCCTTGTCCGGCGGTATGATGCCGGTCTCCGCCGTCGTCGGGCGTCAGGAGATTCTGGGACTGTTCGGACCGGGGATGCACGGCTCCACCTTTGGGGGCAATCCTATGGGAGCGGCGGTAGCCCGCGAGGCGCTCCGGGTGATCGTCGAGGAGCGGCTGCCGGAACGCGCCCGCGAGTCGGGCGAGTATGCGATGCGTGAGCTACGGGCCATGCGCAGCCCTTATGTCGCCGAAGTGCGCGGCAAAGGTTTGCTCATCGGCATCGTGCTCAAAGATGAGGTGGGAAGCGCGCGACGTTTCTGCAAGTTGTTGAAAGAGCGTGGTTTGCTGATGCTGGAAACGCATCATACCATCATTCGTTTTGCACCGCCGCTGATCATCCCTAAAGACGTGCTGACGTGGGCCGTGGGTGAAATCCGCGCAGTGCTGGAGGGATGACTTTTTCGTTCCCCGGCGATGCCACGCCCGACGATCAATCGTCCGGCTAAAAGAACAAAGCCCGCTAAAGCGGGTTTGAACCTTCTTAAGCCTGGTAATAAATCACCAGGCGGTGGGCGCGGAACGGGCTGCCGATTTTTCAAGACGGCCCAAAGTGTAAACCAATTTCAGGGAGAAAATGAGCCCTCCCCCTTTTCCTTGCGCTTAATTTCGCGTATAATGGGAATAGGTAAAAGCGTCAAGAGAGTCTTTAGCCATTGGACGATTAAGGAGGTGCGCGATGGAAATCACACCGGCTGTTTTGCGCACGCTTGACCTCTTCATGGGGTTAAGTGAAGAACAGTTGGCGGTGCTGGCGAAGATCGGCCGCGTTTCCGTGTTTCACCGCGGCGACGTGGTGTTACGCGCAGGCGAGCAGAGTATCAACGTCTACGTCGTGCTGAAAGGACAGGTGGAGGTAGTCTCCGAGCTTGCGGAGAACACAACCAGTCTCGTCATTCTAGGGGCGGGGCAAACCTTTGGCGAGATGTCGCTGCTTGATGCCGGCCCGCGTTCGGCGACGATCCGCTGTATCTCTGCCGAGGCAACGTTGCTTACCTTTGACGGAGGGGAATTGTTGCGCTTCTGGGAACAAGAGTCGAGAGTGGGGTATCGCATGATCTTCAACATTGCCCGCGACCTGGCGTTCAAGCTGCGCATCAGAAACCTGACAACGTCGGTACCAAATGAGGTGATGAAGCTATGATCTACAAAGTCAGTTATGTCATCATTGGAGGGGACCGACGGGGTGCGGTGATCAACCAGGACCATGCGCCGGAAATTGGGGCGCAGGTAGAAATAGGTGACCAGCTATGTGAAATCGTGGAAGTCCAGGAGTTAGTGCCTCCTATGGGCGATTTTGCTTATCTGCACGTCACGTGCCGCCCGATAGCCCAGCCGCCCGCTGACCGGCAAGACGCCTAGCAGGACGGCTTTCAGTCTGGTGGTCGAAGCCGATTTCCCGCATCGCAACGAAACCCCCGCCTGACGGTGGGGGTTTTTTGTTTCGATGGCATCGCTTAATGGCCCAGGAATCTCAGCAGAAGCTGCGGCGTAATCTGCGTTTCGATCCATGCCGCGATCAGCAGCAACGGAACGACGACGCTCCCCATGAGTTTTATCAAATGCCCCAGTTCGCGGATTATCCCTACCGCACCACCGCCCTCATCGGATGGCGTGAGGATAATGTCTCCTATCCGCATCGCCTGAGCCGTTGCCAGAATGGCTGCCGGAAACTCCACAATCCCGTGAGGGAGAACGGTAGCACTCAAAAACGCCCACGGATCGAACCCGATTTTGCCGACCTGCGCCACGATGTACACGACGATGGCGATGGGCGCGAGCAACAGCAACAACGCCAGAATCCCCAACGAGAAGAGACCCAGCAGCGCCCCTACCAGCAACGAGCGTACATTGTTGAACAACACCGCCCAGGGCGAAAAGGTAGTCAACAAGCCGCTCTCGGATACCATGGAGCTGATACTTTCGAGGCTACTGATGGTTGTGGTATCGAACACCTCGGGCGGCAGAGGAAAGCGCGCGACGCCCCACATCCCCACATACAGCCCCCCGGCGATGGTCACCACCGTCGTAATCAACAACTCCGGCCATAATCGTCGGATCAATGCGGGAACTTCTCGGGTGTACAGGGCTTTCAGACCGTGATGTGGCCATGCCGCTTCCCAAAAGACGTGAGCCGCATAGCTCAGGTTGAGTTGATCAATGTCCCGACCCAGCAAATGCTCGCGGTTGAAGACCCGAATGCCCAAACGGATGAGCAAGACGTTCAACACCACCAGGAACAATGCAATGAGCCACAGGGTCGTGTAGTCTGCAAAGAGCAAAAAACTGGCCTCGACCTGCAAGAGAAACGCCATGGGGATAATGATGAAGCTGGCGAGCAGGTTCGCCGCGCGCACGCTCGTGGCCTGGCTGGAGACGATGACGGCTCCGGAGACCATCACCAGCGCTTCAGCCGTCGCCAGGGCCATAGAGACCAACAGCAACTCCACGGTGGGCTGCCAGTGCAGTGAAAACTTCAGCAACAGCAAATAGACCACCATCCCCAAATAACTGGCGAGGACGGGTAGGATCGTCGTGGCGATCAGCTTGCCGGCGTACAATTGCAGGTCGGTCAGTGGCGTCGCCAGAAGCGGTTCAAGACTGCGGCGTTCTTTTTCACCGATGAAGGTTTCCAGTGCGATGACCAGCGAGAAAGAGCTAGGGAAGAAGCCGACCACCAGCATCATAAAGGGCAGCAGTCGCTCGATGATCAACTTGGCCCCGTATTGATTGACGAATTCCATGCCCCGGCTGGCGGCCAGGTTTGCCAGGAAGGGGAACGCCGTTACCAGCACGATGATGGGCAGGACAATACGCCAGTCGCGCAGCGTATCTTTCAGTTCACGCCGCACGATCACCAAAATCGGCCCAATGTTATCTACAAAACGCTGTTGAATCCGGACGGCACTCATTCTACGCTCCCATTTCCCATTCCCAATTCGCCACTCCCCATTCCCAATTCCCCATTCCCCTGCTTCCCTTCCCACACAACGCGCAGGTAGACCGCTTCCAGGCTTTGCGCGACCTCGCTCAACGTCACAACCGGAATGTCGGAGGTCGCAAGCGCGCGCAGGAGTGCGGGATTCGTCATCGTTGGATCGGGGGTGCGGTACCGCACCCAATCGGCGCCGTAGTCGCTCACGGTGGCGAAGCGTTCAATCAGCGCCACGGCACCGTTGTGAGGTGCATGGAGCAGGCGGATTTCCATCAACGGCGGGCCGAGGAGCCGCGCTTTCAGTTCAGCGGCGGTGCCATACTCGATGATTTGTCCCTGGCGGATGATGGCAATGCGATCGGCCAATTCCTCGGCTTCCGGCAGGTTATGGGTGCAGACGATAATGGTGCGTTGCGCGTCACTGCGCAGTTGCAGGATGGTATCGCGGACCAACCGGGCACTTTCTGGATCCATCGCCGACGTTGGCTCGTCGAGCAATAGGACGGGGGGATCGTGCAACAGAGCACGCATAAGGGCGATTTTTTGTGCCATACCTCTGGAGTATTCTCCCAGGCGGCGGTCAAGGGCATGGCTCATCTTGAAGGCTTCGGCCAGAAACGCGATACGCTCTTTGCGCGCTTTTGTGGATAGCCGGCACACCTGTCCAAAGAAATCCAGATACTCACGGCCCGACATGCGGCTGTACAGGCCCGGCGCTTCGGTGAGCACGCCGACATTGCGCCGTACCATGTGGCCTTGCGTCGCCACATCATAGCCGGCAATGCGGGCACGTCCGGCGGTAGGTTTGAGAATCGCGGAGAGCATGCGGATGGTGGTGGTCTTACCGGCGCCGTTGGGACCCAATAAGGCCAAAACTTCGCCCGGCTGTACTGTCAGGGTGATGTTGTCCACGGCCAGTAGCGTGTCAAATTGCTTGCTCAATCTTTCCATCTCAATCATGCCTGCATCCCTCCACTCTAAGCGGCATGATTATACCATAAAAACGGCAATTTTGAAGATAATGATGATAAAAAGGCCTGGCAGATTTATCGAAAACCTGCCAGGCCTACACGGTTTCAACGCTGGAAAGTTGGCACGTTGGAACGTTACGGACAACTGTGAGCCGCAAGCCCGCAGTTTCTCCGTCTACTGTCTCCCACCCTTATCCCGTTTACCGTCTACTGTCTATCGTCTCCGCAAGAAAGCCGGAATTTCGATGTTATCACGATCCACCACACTGGCGCTGAACAGCTCATGCGTTTCGGCACGGCGCGGTTGGGATTGCATGCGCGCGCGCTCCGGGCGTTCGTCGCCATCGAAGCCTGTGGCGATGACGGTGATGCGCACTTCGTCATTCATGGCTTTGTCAATGACCGCGCCGAAGATGAGGTTAACGTCGGGATGCGCCGTCTCGCGGATGATCGAAGCCGCCTCATTGACCTCGTAGAGCGTCAGGCTCTCGCCGCCGGTGATGTTGAAGAGGATGCCCCGTGCGCCGTCAATGGTGATGTCCAACAGACGGCTGGAAATGGCCTGTTGCGCGGCCTCAATGGCGCGATTATCGCCGGTAGCGCGGCCCACCGCCATCAACGCGGCCCCGCCTTCCTGCATAATCGCCTTCACATCGGCGAAGTCCAGGTTGACCAGGCCGGGCACGGTGATGACTTCGGTGATGCCCTGGATGCCCTGGCGCAACACGTCATCGGCAACGCGGAAAGCGTCCACCAGGCTCACGCGCTTCTCAGTGATCTCCAACAGGCGGTCGTTGGGGATGACGATGAGGGTATCCACCACCTGCTTGAGCGCCTCGATGCCTTCGGCGGCCACACGGGCGCGTTTTGCACCCTCGAACGTGAAGGGGCGCGTGACCACACCGATGGTGAGGGCCTTAAGCTCCTCTTTGGCGATGCGGGCAATGACCGGCGCGGCACCGGTTCCCGTTCCGCCTCCCATACCGGCGGTGACGAAAACCATGTCCGAGCCTTGCAGCACCTCGCGGATCTCGTCCTGCGACTCCTCGGCGGCTTTGCGGCCTTCTTCAGGATTGCCACCCGCTCCCAGGCCGCGCGTCACGGTGTCGCCGATGCGCAGGGCTTTGGGAGCGTTGCACAACATTAAAGCCTGCCCATCGGTGTTGACGGCGATGAAGTCCACACCTTGCAGCCCTTCGGCAATCATCCGATTGACGGCATTGCTGCCGCCGCCCCCCACACCCACCACACGGATTTGGGCGAAGTTCTCTCCTTTATTCGTCATCTTAGCGCCTCCTTCACTGTGTTGATATTGTTTGCGATGTGATGATAAGCTATTATAATTCATTGCCGTTTCTCCTTTCCTTCACCTCTTATTCTGGTAACAGGGCCCGCAGCCAGGGCAAGATACGTTTCCACCAGGGGATGCGCACGGTTCTCCAGCCGCCGCCTTCTTCCCACATAGGGGTCCATTCCACTAGACCTACCGCTACCGCGGCGGCAGGGTTGTTCACCTGATCGGTCAAGCCGGTGATGTTTTTCGGCACCCCGATCTGCACCGGCAGTCCAAAAAGATCGCGTGCCAGTTCGCGCAGGCCCGGCAACTGCGCCGTGCCGCCGCACAGCACCAATCCCGCCGGCAACAGGCCGTCGTAGCCGGAGCGTTTGATTTCCTGTTGCACGTTTTCGAGGATTTCCTCACAACGCGCCTGGACAATTTCCGCAAGCCGCCAGCGCGGGATCACCACCGGGCTGCTTTCGCCGTAAGGAGAAATGGTGAGGCGTTCATCTTCGGCGACTTGTGCGGCTATCGCGTGCCCATGCCGCAGCTTCACCTGCTCGGCGACTTCGGGGGGCAGGCGCAGGCCGATGGCGATGTCGTTGGTGATGTACTCACCACCGATGGGCAGCGAGCGCGTGTGCCATACCGTACCTTCGATGAAGATGGCGATGTCGGTGGTGCCCTCGCCGATGTCCACAAGCACCACACCCATTTCCTTCTCGGTTGTGGAAAGCACGGCTTTGCCGGTTGCCAGGCTGGTGAGCACCAGTTCGCTCACCTCGACACCCGCGCCTTGCACGCACTTTTTCAAGTTCTGAACGGCGGTGCTCGATCCCATCACGACATGGGCCTCGACTTCCAGCCGGAAGCCGTGCATGCCCAACGGGTCGCGCACCCCTTGTTGTCCGTCCACGGTGTAGCTGCGGGGGACGATGTGCACCAGTTCCTGATTCTGGGGGAGCACGATGGCCCCGGCGGCTTCCAGGGCGCGATCTACATCGTCGGGGGTGATGCCACGGTCACGCCGCGCCACACCGACCACGCCCTGGCTGTTCCGCGAGCTAATGTGTGTACCGGCGATGCCAACATAAGCCCGTTCGATCTGGTAGCCGGAGCTTTGTTCGGCCCGTTCTACGGCTTCGGCGATGGCCGCAGTGGCTTCGTTCACGTTGACGATAACACCTTTCTTGACGCCCTTGCTGGGCGACTGTCCCACACCGACAATGCGCGCGCCTTCTGCTTCGGTGATTTCTCCCACCAGCACCAGGATACGGTGACTCCCAACATCAATGCCTACAACCGAGCGTTCCACAATCACACCCCCTTTTACCACAAGCGTTCGAGTGAGTACGTTGGATTTTCAGGAAAGCGGACGTCTATTGCCCAGGGGAAGACCTGGCGCGCGTCCAGGTGTGCCACGAGTGCCCGGTAGATGTCCCAGCGGGCACGCATTTCCGGCCCCACGCCAAACGCGACACGCCGCCCTTGCGGGTCTGTCCAGATCAGGCCACGCTGGGGATGGTATTCCAATTCATCGGTCGCCACGCCCAGCGCCGTCAACGCCTGTACGCCTTCCAGCACGGAAACGAGCAAGCGGGGCTTTTCGGGGTCCGGTATAGGCCCACGCACAATCGGCAGGCCAGCCCGCACTTCGGAGGCTGGGAAGCGCAGCCCTACTTTATCCACCCAGTACATTTCGGACCCACTGACCCAATTGAGCACCGGGGCGCGTTCCGTCACGGAGATGGTGCACGTGGCGGGGAAACGGCGACACTCGACCTGAGCCGTTGTCACGGCAGGCACTTGCTCCAGGATGTGCTTTTCGGCCACCCGTGGACGCAGGCGCAGGCCGTGCCACCCCAGTAAGTCCGACGCGATGGCCACCGTGCGGGCAGTCTGTGAGGTGGAGGCGCCGATGATCTGCAGGTCTTCACCCATCAAATACCAGCGATCATCCAGCAGGAGCCACAGGATACTGCTGCCGACCAGAAGCAACGCCAGGATCAACCGCCACGGAATGTCCCGCGCTTGCTCAGCATATCGGCCACGCCGCGCGCGTGGATAAACCTGCGGCTGTGGGGCCAACAGGGCTGCCGTCCGATAGTACAGGCGTTTTCGTGTTTTCATAGTTTTTAGTTGTTAGTCATTAGTCGTTAGTCGTTAGTCATTAGTCATTAGTCGTTAGTCATTAGTCGTTAGTCGTTGGTCGTTGGTCGTTGGTCGTTAGTCGTTGGTCGTTAGTCGCTAGTCGTTAGTCGTTAGTCGTTAGTCGTTGGTCGTTAAGCTAATCGCTGATGGCTGATAACTATCCCTCCGATTTTTTCGGGCGGAAGATGCGTTCGGAGCGTGTATTTTCGGCATGGCGTTCCAGCGCCAGGTCAATCAGACAATCCAACAGGCGGTTGTACGACAATCCCGATGCTTCCCACAATTTAGGGTACATGCTGATCGCTGTAAAGCCGGGAATGGTGTTGATTTCGTTCACGTACAGTTCGCCGGTGGTACGGCTGAGCAGGAAATCCACCCGTGCCATGCCGGCGCCATCTATGGCACGATAGGCTTCGATCGCCAGCATTTGCACCCGCTGCGCTGTGGCTTCATCCAGCGGCGCGGGGATCAACAGTTGAGAGGCGTCTTCGCCCTGATCCAGGTATTTGGCGGCGTAGTCGTAGAATTCGCGGCTGGGGATGATTTCACCGGGGATGGAGGCACTTGGTTCCTCGTTGCCCAGGACGCTCACTTCGATTTCGCGGGCGTCGGGCACGGCCCATTCCGCCAGGATACGGCGGTCATAGCGCGCAGCCTCTTCCAGTCCCTGCCGCAGCTCATCACGATTGTGGCATTTGGTGATACCCACACTCGATCCCAGGTTCGCCGGTTTGGTGAAGACGGGATAGCCGAGTTTACGCTCAACTTCGTCCATCACGGCTTCCGGTTCCGCCTGCCACTGCCGCCGCGTCGTCCACACGTAATCGGCGATGGGCAGGCCGCGCGCTTTGGCGATATCCTTGAAAGCAATTTTGTCCATCGCCAGCGCCGAGTTGAGCACCCCCCCACCGACGTAAGGGATGCCGGCCAGTTCCAGTAACCCCTGCACCGTGCCATCCTCGCCGAATGTGCCATGCAGCACCGGAAAAACGACGTCCACCTGAGAGAGAGACGCCAGGGTGCTTTCCAGGGTGCCGTTTTTGGGAGAGGAGACGGTGGCGAGATGATTGATGGATTGGGGCTGTCCCGTGTCGGCCCATAGCCCTTGCCGGGCCGGATCGGCGAAAATAGCGGCGAACCGGGTGCCGGTGAAGTCCTCGCTTTCCAATGCCTTGACCGGGTCCGCCCCGATGATCCAGCGGCCCTGCCGGGTAATGCCTACCGGTATGACCTCGTATTTCTCCGGGTCTAACGCACGCATAACCGAGCGCGCCGACATGATGCTGACTTCATGCTCGCCGGAACGTCCACCGAATAAGACGGCGATTTTTATACGTTTTACCATCCTACCTCCAATAGCTTTCAGTTATCAGCTTTCAGTTAAAGAAGGTTGACAACTGCCAACTAACGACTGCCAACTAACGACTAACGACTAACGACTAACAACTAACGACTAAAGACTAACGACTAAAGACTAACGACTAACGACTAACAACTAACGACTAACAACTAACGACTAAACAAAAATCTCGATTTCCGGCTCCAGGTGGATGCCGAATTGACGTTCGACCTCTGTTTGCGCCAGACGAATCAGTGCGCAGTAATCTGCGGCAGTGCCGGTGCCGTCGTTTATGAAAAAGTTCGCATGCTTTTCTGAGATGTAGCATCCGCCGCAACGTGCGCCTTTCAGCCCTGCCGCCTCGATCAACCGGCCGGCGTAATCGCCGGGTGGGTTTTTGAATGTCGAACCCAGCGTCTTGCCCGGTGGTTGAGTACGCTGTCGGCGCTCGGTGTACTCTGTGGCTTTGGCGGCCAACGTCGCCGGGTCACGCGGCGTAAGCTGGAATGTCGCACTGACGACAATCCACGGCGCGCCACTGCCCTTGAGCCGACTGCGCCGATAGGCAAACGCGAACCAATCTGGCCCCACGACCTCGATGCCGCTTTCCGGGCTGAAGATCTCCGCTGCGATCAAGGTCTGGGAGATTTCCCCGCCAAAGGCGCCCGCGTTGTTCACCACAGCACCACCGACCGTGCCCGGCAATCCCACCGCCCAGGTCAACCCACCCCAACCCCGGCGCACGGTCTCCTGCGCCACTTTGGCGATGATAGCACCGGATTCGGCCACCACGCGGTATGTCTCTTCGATATAGTCAACGTGCCGGGTGTGGTTGAGAATGACCACGCCCTGTAGCCCACTATCGGGCAAAAGTATGTTGGTCAACCCGCCAAAAACGCGCCAACCGACGCCGGCGGCATGGGCCAGGCGTATGGCTTCGAGCAATACTTCGCGCTGCTGCGCGACGATCAACAGCTCTGCCGGACCGCCGATGCCCACCCCGGCATAACGGGCTAACGGGACATTTCGCTGTGCACGGTCACCGAGGGCCTGAGCCAGGGCCGCCAACCGTTCCGCCGCGTCGTCCGTCACCGGCCTCCCTTTTTACTGCTTTTACTGCGGGCTTGCTCGCGCTTCACCAGTTGCATCTTCGCCCCCAGAGCCTCAGAGTGATAGGCCCGGTAGCGCGCTTGCTTACGCCCCTTGATGCCGGCGAACTTGAAAAACCAGTTGGTCAAGCGAGACATGTTCCCTCCATACGAATTGCGAATTACGAATTGCGAATTACGAATTGCGAATTGCCAATCCCTGGTCCCTAACCCCCCAATCAACTTGTGCGTTCCAGTTCCAGAACCAGTCTTTTGCCGACGATGTATTCGTTGCCCGCTCCCATCAGAATGATGACATCGCCGGGCAGTGCCTGTTCCAGAAGCCGAAAGATAGCGTCTTCCAGCGTTGCCGCCGCCGTGACCGACGGATGTTTGATGTGCTGCGCCAGCAGTTGCGCCGTCAAAGTGCCGTCGTCAGCCTCGCGCGCCGCATAAATAGGCAACACCATCACCCGGTCGGCAACGTCGAAGGCGACCATAAAGTCGTCAAACAGGGCCTTGATCCGGCTGAAAGTGTGCGGTTCCCAAACAGCAATGATGCGACGTTCCGGGTAACGCTGCCGTGCCGCTTCCAGCACATTCCGAATCTGGGTGGGATGGTGGGCGTAGTCGTCAATGACGGTGATGTCGTCCACCTCACCCAGGATCTCGAAACGCCGCGCTGTGCCGCTGAAGCGTTCGAGCGCGGCGCGGGTCACCTGCCACTTGATCCCCAAGAGGCTTGCCACGCAGAGCACAGCCAGTGCGTTGACCGCGTTGTATGCGCCGGGAACCTGCAAATGAACATCATCATAGGCATCCTGTCCGTGGTACAGCGCTGTAAATGACACCCCACCCTTTTCGTTCAGGCGGATGTTCGCGGCCCGCCAGGCCAAGCCGATCCCCTCATCGCGTCCGTAGAGCAACACATCGCCGCCGTTGGCGTGGTATGAAGCCGCGACAGCATGGGCGACTTCATCATCGTTGCAGGCGACCAATGTGCCGCCCGGACGAATGTGATCCACGAATTCGCCGAAAGCCATCCGCACAAAGCGCGGGCTTGGGAAACAGTCGGGATGATCGAATTCCACGTTGGTCACGACGGCGATTTTAGGCCGCAGCGCCAGGAACGTGTTCTTATACTCATCGGCCTCGATCACAAAATACTTTCCGCTCCCCGCGTGAGCGTTGGTGCCCAGATCCGCCATCACCCCGCCCACAATGTAGGTAGGATCGAGGCCGGCATCCAATAACAACAAGGTGAGCATGCCGGTCACGGTCGTTTTGCCGTGTGCGCCGGCGACGGCAATCACCTCGTAGCCCTCCGTAAGCGGGCCGAGAAAGCCGGTGCGATCCAGCACCTGCACGCCGCGCGACCGGGCAGCCTGCACTTCGACGTTGTCATCCTGAACGGCGGATGAGATGAGCACCAGATCAGCCGCGCCCAGGTTGGCGGCGGCGTGCCCGATGGCGACCGGGATGCCTTCGGCGCGCAACGCCTCGGTGATCGGCGACTCGCGCCGGTCGGAGCCGTGGACGTGGAATCCCTTTCCGCGCAATATCCGCGCAATCGCGGACATTCCCGCGCCGCCGATGCCAACGATGTGAACTTCGTGAAAACCTTCAAGACCGGGCATACGCTCACTTATATCCAGTTCTGGTTGTGGACGGATTACACAAAGACAATCAAGATAAACGCAAAAGCAATCGCCACCGCGATCAACAGCGTGGGGCCTTCCAGCCAGCCGAGCGGCAGGTAGCCAATCAGGGCCAGGGCCTGGGGCTGTTGGGGCGCCGTGATACCCCACAAATTGTATCCCAGGACATGCAGGAATCCCCAGAGCATGCCGATCACCAAAAAGCCGTTGATGCCTCCCAGGAAAAAGCCCAACAGCGTATCCTGCAATTTCTCCTTGCGCGCTTTTGCCCCCAGGTGCGAGGACATAATCGTGGTCGCATATCCAAACGCCACGGTGATGATGAAGATAATCGAACGCACATAAAACCAGGTTTTGGGATCGTTGGCCATCATCGTTTGCAGTGTGGTGCTGATGACCGGCACATACTTCAGCAACACAGTCTCGATGAAGCGCGCCAGAATCACGCTGAAGGTGACCAGCAGTTCTTTGGCCCAACCGCGCAGCGCGCCGATGATGCCGAATAAAAGCATAAGACCAAAAAATACGGTTTGTATGGGTACCATATCAGCCCTCTTGTCCTAGAGCAAGCAACAATTCTGCCAGATGCCGCGCCGCGTCGGGACGAGCAAGCGCGCGGGCCGCCGCCGCCATCGCTTCACGGCGTGGCCTGTCCATCAGCAGGGCGCGCGCCGTCGGCACGATCTGCTCCGCCAGGGCAGCGTCTTCTACCACCAGCGCTGCGCCACGGTCGGCGAGCCACGCGGCATTGACCTTTTGATAACGCCAGGCGTAAGGATAAGGTACCAGAATTGAAGGGAGACCGAAGTATGGGAATTCGCCCAACACCGAGGCCCCGGCGCGACAGATGACCAGATCGGCGGCTGCCATCGCCGCACCCATCTCGTCGTGCAGATAGGGATAGGCGTGATAGCGCGCTTTGACGGCTTCCGGCAATCTATCCCGTGCGGCGGTCACCTCGGCCCAGTCCAGTTCGCCGCTGATATGCACCACTTCGGCGATGTCTGTCAGTTCTGACAGGTGCGCCAGCAAGGCGCGGTTGATCGAACGCGCGCCGCGACTGCCTCCGAAGACCAACAAAACGAGCGCGGCGGAAGACAGCCCCAGGGCTGCACGTCCGCCGGCGCGATTCCAGCGGGTGATACGGTCACCGAGCGGATAGCCGGTGACGACGACTTTTTCGGCCGGCAGGAAAGCGCGCGAATCTTCAACCGTCACGGCGACGCGCGTTGCCAGTCGCGCGGCGGCTTTCACCGATTGCGCCGGCTCAATGTCCGGCAGGTAGACGAGGATCGGCACCCGCAACCAGGACGCCGCCAGCGTCACCGGTCCGCTGACGTAGCCGCCTGTGGTCAGCAAGGCGTCGGGGCGCGCGCGGCGGAGGTGATGCAGCGCCACGAACGTGCCGCGTGCCAGTTGCCAGCCGTTGCGCACAGCGTTGAGCAGTGCAACACCGTGCAGCCCGCCGGCCGGGATACCGATGAACGACAAACCGGCGCGCGCGATCAACTGCGTTTCCATGCCGCGCTCACTGCCCACCCAGGTCAGCCGGGCATCAGGCGCGAGGGCTTGCAGTGCCTGGACTACGGCGAGCGCCGGATAGACGTGCCCGCCCGTCCCCCCACCAACGATCCAGAAATACATTCACTTCTCCTTTAGGCCGCCCCTGTGAAATGCCGAGCAACAAGCCGGCGGCCGCCATTGTGACCAGCGTTTCCGATCCTCCGTAGCTGAAAAACGGCAACGCCGTCCCGGTAAAAGGAATCAACCCTACCATCACCATCACGTTGAGCAATGCCTCGGTGATGATCATCGTCGTCGCGCCGAAAGCAAGCAGTGACCCGAAGGGGTCTGCCGTCTCCAGGGCGATGCGGTAGCCCCGATGCGCCAACAGGATAAACAGCGCAATGACCAACAGGATGCCCAACAGTCCTGCCTCTTCCCCGATAACGGCCAGGATGCTGTCGGTGTGAGGGAAGGGCAGGTAGCCCGACTTCAATCGCCCGCTGCCGATGCCCACACCCAGGATCCCCCCTTCACCGATGGCGATGACGGCCCGCTGCACGTGATAGGGCATTTGCGTGGGGTCGCGCAGCGATACCAGATACGCCGTCAACCGACTGCGAGCGTGCGGCAGTTGCCAGGCCAGGAATCCGAATGACGAGCTGCCGATCAGCAGCGACAGGAAAATCTGGACGGGATCGCCACCCGCGTAAAAGAACATGGCCAGGCCGGTGATGGCGAGTAACAAGGCCGTGCTCAAGTCCGGTTGCAGGGCCACCATACCCGCCACCACGCCGATGATGATGGCGAAGGGAATCAACCCGTAACGTACATGATTAAGCTGTTCGCCTTTGGAAGCCAGCCACGCGGCGATATAGATCACCGCGGCCAGCCGCGCCAGCACTCCCGGCTGCACGGAAGCGCCGATGAGCGAACGCTGCGCCCCCAGGATCAACTCCCCCAGCAGCAGGACGACGAACAACAAGATCAGGGTGATGCCCATCAGTGGCAACGCCAGTTTTTGCCAGAGGGTGTAGGGCAGTCGGACCATAAGCAGCAGGATGCCAACACCCAGGGCAATCCAGACAAGCTGTTTTTGCCAAAAACTTTCACCCACATAGAACGTGGCGCTGTAAAGCATGAGCATCCCGTAGGCCACCAGCGCAAGCAGCGTGACCAGCAGGATCAAGTCCACGGTTTGTGATTGTTTCTTGCGTCCGGCCATTCTTTCTCCCCAGTTGCGTTTGAACGTTAGAACGTTATAAGGCCAATACCAACTCCCGGAAGCGTTCCCCGCGCTCGGCGAAGTCACGGAAGGCGTCGAAGCTGGTACCGCCGGGTGAGAGCAACACCACATCGCCGGGGTGTGCACGGCGGGCAGCTTCATGCACGGCGTTTTCCAGCGTGCCTGCCGCCACTAAATCTTCGAGTCCACGCTGTTCTTTAGGGATGCGCGCCAGCGCCGCCTCGACGTGCCGGTGGATCAAGTCGCCGGCCTCGCCGAACAGAATCATCACGCGCACGCGCCGCACCACCGTCTCCGCGAACTCCTGCCAGGGCAGGTCCTTATCACGTCCGCCGGCCAGCAGAACCAACGGTTCATCGAATGAACGCAAAGCTGCCAGAACCCGTTCGGGGGCAGTAGCGATAGAATCGTTGATCCACAGCACGCCATCCTTGCGTCGCACCACTTCGAGGCGATGTTCCACGCCGTCGAAAGTCAGAATGGCCTGTCGCATAGCCTCAACGGGCGCACCGGCGGCGTCGGCCAGCGCGATCGCCGCCAGCGTGTTCAGGACGTTGTGAAAACCCCGCAGGCGCAGGTCGGCGCGTTCGCAGACGGCATTTTGGACGCCCCCACGGCGCAGCACCAGCGTATTCCCATCTAAAAAGGTACCCTCGTCCGGCGCCACAATGCCACTAAAGTAACGCACCTGCGCCGGGGTCAACATCGCCAGGCCGCGGGCGTTGGGTTCGTCATAACCGAGCACCGCTACATCGTCCGCCTGCTGATGGCGCACGATGTTGGCCTTCGCGGCGATGTAGGCTTCCATCGTCTTGTGCCGATCCAGGTGATTGGGCGTGATGTTGAGCACGCCGGCAATCTGCGGGCTGATGTCCATCAGCTCCAACTGGAAACTCGACAGCTCCATCACCACACGATCCGTGGGCCGGATGGACGGCAGGTCGCCGATGAGCGGATTGCCGATGTTGCCGCCTACCCAGGTTGTGAAGCCCGCTGCTGTCAGCATCTTGCCTACCAGTGTCGTTGTCGTCGTTTTCCCTGCCGAGCCGGTAATGCCGAGAATCGGAGCGGGACAACGTCGCATGAATTCCTGCGCGTCGTTGCTGAGCGGGATGCCGCGCCGCGCCGCTTCCTGCACGATGGGCAGGTCGGCAGGCACACCGCCGCTGGTACAGAACAAATCGCACTCCTCCAACAGGCTCAAAGGATGTTCGCCCAGGACATAGTGAATCGGCAGGTCGCTCAGCTCTCGCATGGTGTCTTGCAGGGCTTCGGGTTTACGCATGTCCGAGACGGTGACGCGCCACCCTTGCGTGGCGAAAAAGCGAGCGAGCGCCTTCCCCTGTCTCGCCAGCCCCAGAATCACCACATGCCGGGTGGGGGGATTGGGGATTCGGGATTCGGGATTCGTAACTGGTAATTCGTGCTTCTCCATTCTCGGTTCCCCATTCCCCATTAAATCAACGCCAGCGCCACACCGGCCATCGCAGCCAAAAGTTGCACGAGCCAGAAACGCTGCACCACCTGGGTTTCCGACCAACCCAACAGTTCAAAGTGATGGTGCAGCGGCGCCATCTTGAAAACCCGTCGCCCTTCACCGTACTTCTTTTTAGTGTACTTGAAATAACCGACCTGGATGATGACCGAAAGCGTGATCGCCACCGGCATCAGCATAACGACCGGCAGAATCAACCATTGGCCGGTCATCAGCGCGACCACACCCAGGGTTGCCCCTAACGCCAGTGAACCGGTATCGCCCATAAACAGTTCTGCCGGATGGGCATTGAACCAGAGAAACGCGAACGACGCACCGACAATCGTGAAGCAGAAGCGTTCCAGGTAGATTTGCCCTTGCATATCGGCGATGACGCCATAGGCAACAAACGCGCTCGCCATAATGATGCCGGCCATCCCATCCAACCCATCGGTAAGATTGGCCGCATTGGCCGAACCGATGATGATGAACATCGCAATGGGAATGTAGAACAGGCCGATATTGATCTTCTGCGGAACGCCGGGGATAGCGATGCTGTGCAAATCCAGCCCAAAATACAGCACCAGGGCGATGAGAAACGTGAGCGTCAGTTCGATCTGCATCTTGAAGCGCGCGGTGAATCCCTCGCCACGACGCATACCCTTCACGCCGGCCCAATCATCGAGCGCGCCGAGCACAGCATAGGCAACCATCACCCCCAGCGGCACCAGGATCGAACGCCCCATCACTGTATTGCCGATTAAATTGTAAATGTTCAAAGCCAGGGTGATGAGAATCACCGGCACGGTGATCAAAATACCTCCCATTGTGGGCGTACCCATCTTTATTTGATGACCGTCCGGGCCGTCAATGCGGATGCGCTTGCCGATCTTCCAGCGTTTCAAAAGACTGATGTAGGGTCCACCCCAAAATACGACCATCAGAAATGAAATGCTGGCAAGAATTAGCGCGAAGCTCACGTGACCTCCTTACTGATGGCAGCGACGATGCGTTCCATTCTCATCCCCCGTGATCCTTTCACCAGAATAACGTCTCGCGGCCGGAGAATCTCGCGCAGGACGGCGATCGCCGTTTCGCAATCCGGCGTTTCGTGGATGTGGTCGCGCGGCAGGCCGCAGAGTTCGGCGCCCCGGGCAATGTGATGTGCCCGTTCGCCCATCGTAATCAGTTCGGCGACAACGTCGGCAGCACGGCACCCCACTTTGAGATGGCCTTCTTCTTCGTAATCGCCCAATTCTAGCATATCGCCCAGAACTGCAATCTTGCGCCCGTCCATCTCCTTGAGCAGATTCAAGGCCGCCAAGGCCGATGGCGGACTGGAGTTGTAGGTATCGTCCAGGATCAAGGAATCCCGTGGCCCCTGGACGGCTACCAGCCGCAATTGCGTCCCCGGCGCACGCAGCCCTTCGATGATCTCCTGCCAGTCCAATCCCTCGACCAGGCCGGCCGCCGTCGCACGCAGAACGGTATGCGCGCTGTGCTGTCCCAGGAGCGGCACTTTGACGTAGAGATGGCTACGCCCGTAGTGCAGACGCAGGCGAATCCCTTCAAGCCCCTGGCTTTCGACCTCGTCGGCCCACAAGTCTGCCTGCGGCGAGAGACCGTAGAAGAAAACCCGCGCCCGGGTGTGTTCCGCCATAGCACGCACCCGTGCATCGTCATAATTGAGGATGGCGACGCCTTCCGGTGCCGGCGGCAGGCTCTCCACCAATTCACGCTTGCCCAACGCGATGTTCTCGATGGTGCCGGCGCGTTCCAGATGTACCGGCTCGACATTGGTGACGATGCCCACATGCGGACGTGCGATCTCGGCCAGAAAGCGAATGTCACCCCGCACGTACATGCCCATTTCCAACACCACGCGCTCGTGTTCGTCGTTCAGGTGCAGCAAGGTGATAGGCAGGCCGATTTCGTTGTTGTATGAGCCGGTGCTGTGCAAGACGTTGTAATGGCGCGCCAGCACTCGGGTGACCACCTCTTTTGTGGTGGTTTTGCCCACGCTGCCCGTGATGCCGATGATGCGGGTGCTGACCTGCTGTCGCCAGAAGCGCGCCGCAGTCTGGAGGGCTTCCAGGGTGTTCGGCACGCGGATCAGCAACGGCGTTGTCAACGGGTGTGCCGGCACAGGTTGCCCTACTGTCAGAACGTTGAGCGGTACGTTCACGTCGTGTTCGATAACGGCGGCCACGGCGCCGCGGGCAAACGCATCGCCTGTGTAATCGTGGCCGTCCACTGCCTCGCCCTTGAAGGCGAAGAAGACCGTCCCGGCCCCGGCCGCGCGCGAATCTATAACAGGACGAACTGGCATCTCTAAATGCTGTGGATGCCAGCCGGTCAAACTCTCGATCAAATAGCCCAGTGTGAGTTGTTTGCCCATAGTCTCTATAAATGTTATGGCCCCGCATGGAGGTCTGAAGGCGGAAGCCCCAAGAGGATAAACACCCGCGCCGCGACCTTTTGGAAGACCGGCGCGGCAGTCTGTGTGCCCCAACGCATGCTCAAAGGAACATCGGGGCGATCCAGTTTGACCAGAATAACGACTTGCGGATCCGGCAGTGGGCCGAATCCTACATAAGAGGTGATGACCTGTTGCGGGTCATAGCCGCCGGTTGTAGGAATTTGCGCCGTGCCCGATTTCCCCGCCACGCGATAGCCGGGGACTTGCGCCTCCTTTGCGAATTTTTCAACGCTGCGCGCCATCAATTCTGTGACAGTGCGCGCCGTTTCCGCCGAGATCGGGCGTCCCAATTCATTCGGGGGGATGGGGACCGCTCGCCCATCTGGATAGTAACGCTCGGCGACGATGTGCGGCTGCATCATCACACCATCGTTGGCAATCGCGGCGGCCGCCACCGCCATTTGTAGTGGCGTGACCGCGATACCCTGACCGAAAGCGTTGGTCGCCAGGTTGCTATCACTCCAGTCCCAGTCGGTGGGCAGGTGCACGAGACCACTCGCTTCACCCGTGACTTCAAGGCCGGTGGTTTTTCCAAAGCCGAAGGCACGGACGTATTTGTAAAAAAGCTCGGCGCCCAGCACGCGCGTGGTCAATGTCGCCACACCTACGTTGAGTGAATGATCCAGGATACCCTGCAATCCCTGCCGTCCATAGGCTGCCCGGCTTGAGTTATAAATCACCGCGCCACCGTATTCCAATGCTCCGGTGTCTTCGTAGGTCCAGTTTAAGTCCACACGGCCCGAATCGAGCGCCGCCGCTACCGTGACAATCTTGAACACCGACCCCGGTTCGTAGGAAATGCTCGCCGCCGGATCGCGGAACAGCGACTCCTGTCCGTTCTGCACATAATCGGCATAGTGGTAAGGCTCGTAGTGCGGCCGACTGGCAACGGCAAGGACCTCACCGGTACGCACATTCAACACCAGGATGGTGCCGCCGGTGGCTTTGTAGTCCACAAGGGCTTGATCCAACACGCCCTCGACATAGGCTTGAATCGTGCGATCAATAGTCAGCCGCAGGTCAGTGCCGCGATAGGGGACGAAGCTGTTGTTGATCAACTCGTTGACCATGGGACTGTCATCCCCGCCGAGGGTGCCGGTGCGTGAGAGGGATTCGCTCTGCAAAAAACGCGCTTGAAATGCCTGCACGCCATATCCTACACCTCTGGCGTTGACGAACCCCAACGTATGCGCAGCGAGTGCACCTTCGGCGTAATAGCGCTCCCATCCCGGCGACATTGTGATCCACGGCCAGCCCAGGGCCTTAATTTTTTGCGCCGATACTTCGGGGATATGGTAGGCCAAAGGCCGCCAGACGATGCCATGCGCATCCTGCGGCAGCGTCAATGTTTTGAGGAGTTGCGCCTCGGGCACGTTCAACAGCGGAGCCAGCACAGAAGCGGCCATCTGCGTGTCAGTAATCATGCTGATCTCGGCGCCGATGTCGTAGACGGGCAGGTTTCCCACCAGAAGATCGCCGTTGCGGTCCATCACCACGCCCCAGGGAGAGGCCGGCAGGGCATATTGACGCTGCACCAGTGCCTCGGCTTCGCTTTGATAGCGGCTATGTTCGAGGATCTGCAAACGCACCAACTGCCCGAGGATGGGCAGCAGGGCAGCGATCAATAGTATAGCAATCAAGCGCAGACGCGCATCTGGACCGCGTAACATATCAGGGTTCTCCCACATAGAGATAGTCAATGGCATCAGCCGGCCGGTATCCCAGGGCGACCGAACGTTCCTGTAATACGGGGATCGAGCTTAAGCGCGCGATTTCCGCTTTCAGGATTTCATTCTCACGTTGGGCGACGACCAGTTGGTTCTCCATGTGCCATAACTGGCGGGCAGTGCGCACATTGGAGGCCGTCAACGCCAGATAGGCCGCCGCCAACAGGCTCGCCGTGATGATGATGCCGAGCAACAGTTGGGCAATCAGGCGCTGAGCCTTTTCCTGTCGTCGCAGGACACCATGGGTTGATTTTTGCCAGATGACGCTCATGGTCGTTGTCAGTTATCAATTCTTAGCTGACGGCTGAGGGTTGGTCGCTCCGCTTCACCGCTACCCGCAACTTAGCACTGCGGCTGCGGGGATTTGCAGCGACTTCCTCTGCATCGGGAACGATAGGTTTACGGGTTAAAATTTCCAACGTCGGTGTATGCCCGCATGTGCACACCGGTGCCTCGGGCGGACAGATACATCCGCGTTCTTCCTGTTTCAGAAACTGTTTGACAAGCCGATCTTCCAGCGAGTGAAATGTGATAACCACCAGCCTGCCGCCGGGACGAAGCGCCGTCACCGCCTGAGGCAAGGCTTGCGCCAGCATCTCCAACTCGCGGTTTACGGCGATACGCAGGGCCTGAAAGGTCCGTGTCGCGGGATGGAGTCGCTCCCTGGGGGATCGTCCCACCGCTGCAACAATCACATCTGCCAAATGACCGGTGCTACGAATGGGTCGTGCGGCGACAATCGCGCGTGCAATGCGTCGGCTGTGTGGCTCTTCCCCGTAACGACGCAGGAGGTCGGTCAACTCCGCCTCTGTCAGCCCGTTGACGAGATCGCCGGCCGTCGGTTCCCCGCTGCCCGGATCGAAGCGCATATCCAGCGGCCCGTCGGCGCGGAAAGCGAACCCACGTTCGGGATCGTCCACCTGCCATGACGAGAATCCCAGATCAAAGAGCACGCCGTCCAGGGATGAAACCCCAGCGGTGCGTAAAACCTCGCCCAATTGAGCATAAGAAGCATGCACGATCTGTGCACGTTCTCCGAAGGGACGCAATCGCGCTGCCGCACGCGCCGCGGCTTCAGGGTCACGGTCCAGCCCTAAAAGCCGTCCGTGAGGAGCAGCAGCCTCCAGGATGGCGGCCGCATGGCCCCCGCCCCCCACCGTCGCATCGAGATACCATCCGTCGGGCCGGATATTCAGCCCTTCCAGGACTTCACGCAGTAGTACCGGAATATGACCGGCGCTTTCGCCTGTCGGATAGGGTTGTGTTAAATTTGCAGGTTCTCCCACAGCGCCGGATCCTCATCCATCAATTCCATTTGATGAGCATTGGTCTCTTCCCACCGCTGAGGCGACCACACTTCCATAAAACGGTCCAATCCCACGATAACGGCTTCGGCGGTAGGTTCTAATCCGGCGTACTCGCGTAGACGGTCGGGCACCAGGATGCGCCCCTGGCGATCCAGGTCTGCTTCCATAGCATCGGCGAAGAAAACGCGCCGCAACGCACGACCACGGGGGTCGGTGATGGAGAGGGCATTGACTTTCTGGGCGATTTCTTCCCATACCGCAAGGGGATAAACGGTCAAGCAGCGATCAAGCCCACGGGTGATGACGACGCTTCTACCCGCAAGATCATCGCGAAAACGCGAAGGGATCGTGAGTCTTCCTTTGTCATCCAGAGCGTGTGTATATTGACCTAGAAACATAGTTCTTGCCCTCTCCGCTGCTGATGCTAAAATGGATGTGTAAGGGGGTTAGTGCTATTTTTCCCACTTTCCCCCACAATCACCCACAATTATACACGATAATCCCAAGTAATGCAATAGGCAAATCCCAAATTTTCATCACAAAATTCGTTAAATTTGGGATAAGGTTGTTTATGCATTTGTAACTTTTGGGGAAAGGGGTATTATTTCGGGATTGGAAGAGGGTGAAGGGGGAGGAGACTGTCGGACGCCTCAGCTGCCCGACTACCGACAATAAAAAATCATGCTCCATCTTGAACGGTTGAAGGCCGATATTGATACGCTGAGTCTGATGGCCGCCGAGCGCCAACAGCAACGTGAGAGTGACACGGCAAAGGCACTCCGCTGGCTGGCGGAAGCGCCCGCGCCGGCGGAACTGCGCGCACGCCTCGCACCCCTCGCCTCCGGTGAGCAGGATTGGGCGGGCGCGTTACCCACTACGGATATGCCCCTCGATGCCCGGCTTGTGACCGTCGCCGACCCGCCCCCCGGTGCGGTGTTGATCGCGGCTGACGGCTCGCAGGTTTATCCCGATTCCCATGCGGCGGTGCCCTATTACCTGCTACAAATCGGTGGCCTCGCCTTCCATTACGACGGTTCGCGGCCCACGCCGTACAGTTGCGAGTCCCTGCACTTTCGGGATGACGAGTTGTACGATGCTCAGGGCTACCTGATTTCAAACGAACAGGTGGGGAAGCAACGGTTGGTGCGGGAAATGGCATATCTCGCCGAATTGACCGTATTGGAGCGCCAACTCGCACCTGACGCGCCGCTCATGGTCCTGACCGATGGCCCGCTGCTGTGGCCTTATGTCGAACGCAGTCGCGCCGATTTTCTGGCGCTGGAAGCCTACCTGGAGGCGTTATCGGCGATCCGCCAGGCGGGAGGATTGCCAGCGGGCTACGTGGCCCGTCCAGGCGGACGAACCCTTGTGGAGCTGCTCTGGGCCAGCCGCCTGACATCGGCGGAGATACCGGGCCGACTGGCCGAGAATCCCTTGCGTCAGCTCACCGATGCTGCGTTGATGGCCCATTTCTTGCAGCCGGGCGAACGTTCGGCATGGTTTAGCCGTCCCACGGCGACGAATCAGCGCCAGGCAGGACACGGGCACGAAATCTGGTTCTGTTACGTGAACGTTGGGGACGCCCATACGCCGGTTATCGCGCGTCTCGAAGTGCCACGCTGGGGTGCGGCAGACACGGATGCCATCACGACGCTCCATGCCGTCCTCTTGCACCAGGCGCACGTGCTCAACGGCTATCCGTATGCCCTGGCGCGCGCCCACGAAGAGGCCCTGGTGACGACAACCGACAAAGCCGCCCTCGACAGCGAAATCCAGCGTCGCATCCTTGAGCAGGGCATCGTTGTCCGCCCCTCGGAGAAAGCCCAACAAAAAGCCTATTTGGGACGAAGGTGAGGGGGAGAGCAGAAGATTGGCCGATTCTCCGATTCGCTGATTCTTTGATTCTCTGATTCTTCAGGAGCACTTGATGGCTGACCAGGATAGAACGATTACGATTGGCAATGTGTTGCGGGCCGATATCCGTGGCTTTGTGGTGGCGTCGCGTCTCCCGGAGCCGGATGTGCCCACGTTCGGGACCTTCGTGCGCGCCCCGATCCAACAAGGGCAGGCGGACCTCATCGGCCTGGTCTATAACATCACCTTACAAGACGATCCCTTCCTCAAAAACCTGGCCGTGACGGTGGTGGAAGATGACCCACGCTACACAGAAATCATCCGTGACCAGCAGGAGAACCGTGCCATCCCCGTCGAAATCGCAGTCGTTGCCGTCGGCTACCGCGACGCGTCCGGTTATCACTACGGCCTGCCGCCGCAGCCCCCGATGATTCTGCACCGCATCACCGTATGCCGCAAAGACGAAGTGCGTGACTTCACCGCCGTGCCGGATTTCCTGCGCACCCTGCTCGACAACCGCGATGTGCCCGCCGATGAACTGATTCCCACCGCGTTGCAGCGGGCCGCACGCCTGCGCCCCGAAGCCTTGCGCGAGGACTTCTTGCTCGACGCCGGACGCTATCTGGCGCACGCTCTGGGTCGTGATCCCGTCCGTCTGGAACGTATCTTACGACGGCTGATCTAAAATTCACTACAAGGAGAATTTTATGTACTTTCGATCCCGTACTCTATTTTACCTTAGCCTGCTGTTGGTGATGAGCCTCCTGGTCACCGGCTGCCAAAAATCCGCCACACCTGCGCCGACAGCCGCGCCCCAAACATCAGAGGCTGCTCCCACGGCAACAAAAGCCGCCGAGGTGACCCGTACACCGCTCCCGACGGCAACGTCCCGGCCGACAATGCCCCCGACTTCTACTCCCACAGCGACACCGCCGACTACCCCCACCCCCACCGCAGCGCCGACTGATACGCCGACGCCGGAACCGACGGCAACCCCGGAACCGACGGCAACACCGACCCCCGGCCTCCCGCCCCTGTCCTCGGCGCCACAGCCGTCGAAGGTGTTGACCTCCAACGCACTGACGTTGTTGGATGATGCGAACATTGCGCCGCCGCTCAGCGTGCATGTCAGCGCCAATCAGGCATTGGAGGGGTATAGATTCCGGGTCTCCGGCACCCTGCGCAACGATGCCACCGAGAACTATGCCGGCCTGGGCGTCGTGGCGACGTTCTACACGTCCGATGGCTCACGTTACGGCCCTATTAAGGCCGCACCGGCGTGCCTGTTGCTTGCCCCTGGAGATGAATGCCCGTTCGTCATCGAGGCGACATCCAAAGACCTGGTCTCCGTCATGCTACACCCGGAAGGCCATCCGACGAGTCGCGGCGCGGCCCCGTTGACGTTCAACGTCACCGGTCGGTATCAGGACGCAGTTGGCTTCGTGCATCTCACAGGGCAGGTGCGCAACCCTAACCCCTTCGCGGTGAAGAATGTGACCGTCAACGGCGCGCTGCTCAATGCGCAGGGGGAAATCGTAGCTGTGGGTATGGCGATGATAATTGATCCGATCGCTGCGAACGGCTCGGCGACGTTTGATGTTGCGATTGGGTACGCGCCTTATGCGAATTACCGCCTGTACGTCCACGGCGAGCCGCAATAGGGTAACTTATCCAGGCGTACTTGTTTTTCATCTCACCAGCCTGTTTTCAACCACAGAGAACACTGAGAGCATTGAGAAATCATGGAGGTGTATCTATGAGGACAACACTCACGCACCGGCGTAAAGTCGTCATTGTTGGCGCAGGAGCGGTTGGAGCGACATTCGCTTACGCGCTTGCGCAAAGCGGGCTTTCCGACGAGATTGCCTTGATTGACAGAAACGAAGACCTGGTGCGTGGGCAAGTGCTTGATCTGGCGCACGGTCAACCGTTCTTTCCCACCGTCCATATCCGCGCAGGCAGTCCGGCGGACTACGCTGACGCGCGCTTGATCGTGCTCACGGCCGGGGTAGCGCAACGGCCAGGGGAAACCCGCCTGCAACTGCTGCAGAAGAATGCTGCCGTCGTGCGCGCCGTAGCGACGGATATCATGGCGCAAAATTCTACGGCTGTGCTGCTGGTGGTCACCAATCCGGTGGATGTGATGACCTATGTGGCGTTGCGTTATATGGGTTGGGAGCGAGGGCGCGTCATAGGCTCCGGCACCGTTCTGGATAGCGCGCGCCTGCGCCATTTACTGAGCACCCACTGCGAGGTTGACATTCACAACGTACATGGCTATGTGCTCGGCGAACACGGGGATTCCGAGTTTGTCGCGTGGTCTATGACGCATGTGGCCGGTATGCCGATAGACGCCTTCTGTCCAGTTTGTGGCCGCTGCGCCAACTGGGAGGCCGAGCGTGACCGCATCCAACAGGAAGTGCGAGATTCCGCTTATCACATCATCGGTTATAAAGGGGCGACTTCTTTCGCTGTCGGACTGGCGCTGGTACGTATCGCCGGTACGGTCTTGCGCGGCGAAAACAGCGTGCTCACGGTTTCCACCCTGCTCGACGGCGAATTCGGACTTCGGGATGTCTGTTTGAGCATCCCCTGCCTCGTGTCGGCACACGGGGTCAGCCGGATTATCGAAAGTGCCCTGCCAGAACGTGAACAAGCGGCACTTCTAGCCTCTGCGGCCGTCCTGCGAGAAGCTATCGAGCAACTCGAGACCGCTGAATGAGATATTGCTCGTCGCCCCTGCGCCTTCATCGTCATCCGACGACGGAACCCTAAGTTTGTAGGGCGAGTGAGCAGCTCGCCCTACACAAAATTACAAGTTCTCAAGGAAGAAATCTCTTACGCGCTCTTCCATATAAATGCGGTCCGCGAGACGTCGTGGGCTGTGGCGTTCATCAGGGAACAGGAGCAGAGCGTAGGGTTTACGCGCACGGATGAGGGCATTGATGAGCCGCGCCGTATGGCGGAAATGCACGTTCTCATCAATCAAACCGTGAACGAGCAGGAGTTTCCCCTGGATTTTGTCCACGTGCGCCATGACACTGCTGGCAGCGTAACCTTCAGGATTGGATTGGGGAGTCCCCATATACCGCTCGGTGTAGTGCGTGTCGTAGCCGTCCCAGTGGGTAACCGGCGCCCCGGCCACCGCAACCTTGAATGTCTCCGGCGCGCGCGCCAGGCTCATAGCCGCCATGTAGCCGCCGTAGCTCCAGCCATAGATTCCCACCCGCGCGGGATCCGCCAGCCCCTGACCGACGAGCCAGCGCAGGCCGTCCACCTGATCCCGCACTTCCACATCGCCCAGATGGTGCTTGATGGCACCCTCGAAGGCCAGCCCGCGTCGCGCGCTGCCACGATTGTCTACCTTAAACACCAGGAATCCCAGACTGCTCAGGTATTGTGCGCGCATATCTACCGTCAACGCCCAACTGCGGGTGATGCACTGCGCGTGAGGGCCGCCGTATACATTGACGATCACCGGATAAGGCCCCGGTCCGTACTCCGCCGGGGGCAGGTAGAGTGCACCGTATAACGTGTCGCCGTCGCAGTTCTGGAAAGCGACAATTTCGGGAACCGCCAGCCCCAGAGCTGCCACGCGCGGATCGGGTGTATCGTAGATGACGCGCAGTGGAGTGCCGTCCGCCAGGTCGCGCAGTGTGACTGTGGGGGGCGTCTCCGGTGTGCTGTGGACATCAATGAAGCGTCGGCGGGCATGATCAAGCGCGACGGTGTGCATCCCCACATCGCGGGTGATTCTGCGCACGTCACCGCCCTCTAGCGAGACGACGTAAAGATGCTGTTCGGTGGGGTGCTCCTTCGTGGCAGTAAAGTAGACCAACCCGCGTTTCTCGTCTATCCCGGCGAGGGTGTCCACCATCCACGCTCCATCGGTTAGCTGACGGATCAATTGTCCGTCGCCGGTATACAGGTACAGGTGACGGAATCCCGTTCGTTCCGCGGCCCACACAAAGCGTCCGTCTTTGAGCGGCGTGAGCATATCGTGCAGGTTGATCCACACGTCGCTGCGTTCGGTGAACAGGAGTGTCCCCACACCGGTATGCGGATCGAAGCGCAACAGGCGTAGCTCGGTCTGTTCGCGGTTCTCGACTTGGGCGACGAGACTACCATCGGGGAACCACTGGACGCGGGCCAGGTAAATGTCATCATCCTCGCCCAGGTCCATCCACACCGGCGCACCGCCATGCCTCCCAACAACGCCCAGGCGCACCTTCGCGTTAGCCTTTCCTGCAAAGGGATAACGATGTTCCTCCTGAACTTCCGCGCCGACATTATCTTGTCCCTGATGAACGATGCGGTAGATGGGGATATGTGTCTCGTCCACCTCGGTGAAGGCCAGATGCTGGCCATCCGGCGACCACCAAAAGCCGTGGCTGCGGTGCATCTCCTCTTGCGCGATGTATTCGGCAAGCCCATGCGTGCGGCCGGTCTCCCGTGCTCCGGTGGTGAGCTGCCGTGGCTCCCCACCCTCTGCCGGGACGACGTAAAGTTCGGCATCCCGCACGTAAGCCACGGCGCTGCCATCCGGCGCAAACTGTGGATCGAGCGCCGGGCCGTCCGCATTGCTGACGATCTGCCGCAGTGGGGCATCCACGCCATCCTGGATGTAGATCGCGCCGTTGAGGGGCACCAGCACACAGAAGCCTTGTCCTGAGAGTGCATAACGAGTTACACCTGTGGCCAGTAATCGGGCGCGTTCGCGGCGCAGTTTTTCCTCCGGCGAGAGGGTCTCTTCCGTCTCGCCGCCTGCCGGGGGAATCACTAGCGGTTGCGTCGCGCCCGTCGCCAGATCGTAAACATAAAGCTGCTGAGTGAGCGTCCGCCCGGCACTGTGGAGATAGGTAAGCCGCGCATCATCGGCGCTAAAGGCGAATGTATTGGGGATCGCCATGCCCGGCAGTGGATACCGGGCAACATCGTCTGGGGAGATTTTTGAGGACGAGGACATAATTATTTTATCCTTTTGAACATGTCGTTGATTTTTTCAAACGCTCCGAGCGGATCGCCAGATCCGCGTCTTGATTTTCCTAATGCTTCAAGCGGATCGCCAGATCCGCCTCTTGATTTTCCTAATGCTTCAAGCGGATCGCCAGATCCGCGTCTATGTGACGGG
>DAOSNS010000021.1:52059-75918 GCA_035373625.1 Anaerolineae bacterium
TGACGGGGAACTGGCGTTCCCCTTTAAGCATCATATAGGGGGCGGCGTTCCCCTTGATGCATTGTTAAAGAATCGGCACTCCCCTCAAGCCAATACCAGCCGTACATCATCCACCGGAATTATAGAACGCGCATCGCTCAGATAGAAGCGCGCGCTGGACCACAGGTAATCAGAGGCGTTTTCCGCCAGATGCCAATGGGGCTGACAAGGATTATTGTGAATATACGTTATCTTCTGGTCAATAAACTTGGCCGAGTAAGCTGCTTTAGCCAGATACCCCTCCTCCCAAACGGCATATTGCTGCCGCCCCGGGCAAGTAACCAATCCGGCCAAGCGCGCCAGCGCAGGCTGATTATCTTCGGCTTCCAGTTGCCGAATCAACCGGTCGGCGACGTGTTTCTTGAAATCACGCATAACATTGTTGTAAGGGTCGTCAGCTTTGCACTGGATGATCAAGTGGATGTGGTTGGGCATAACAACAAAAGCGTACAGTTTGAAGCGCCCCCGAAGACGCATACAATCCAGGGTATCAATGAGCAGCCGCTTGGTGACATCGCGTTGAAAGAGGGGCAAGCGTTGTGCAGCAGTCGTGGTAATGAAGTAAAGGTATGCCGGATCAAAGTCAGGTCGCCATTCGGTTGTCATTGATCATCGCTCCTCAAACTATTACCCTTCACGCTCTAAGCGGATCGCCAGATCCGCGTCTAGTGACGGGGAACTAACGTTCCCCTTCAAGCATTATATAGGGGGCGGCGTTCCCCTTCAAGCATTGTGTAAAGCTATTCCTTTCACGCTCTAAGCGGATCGCCAGATCCGCGTCTAGTGACGGGGAACTGGCGTTCCCCTTCAAGCATTGTGTAAAGCTATTCCTTTCACGCTCTAAGCGGATCGCCAGATCCGCGCCTATGTGACGGGGAACTGGCGTTCCCCTTCAAGCATTATAAGGGGCGGCGTTCCCTTTCAAGCATTGTGTAAAGCTATTCCTTTCACGCTCTAAGCGGATCGCCAGATCCGCGTCTTGGTGGTAGAAAAACAAGCCTTTATTCCCACGCACATAGCCCTTCCACATACGCCGCCGAGCCGTCGCGCAGCCAACCGTCGAGTTGCGCCGGCTCTTTGAGCTGCTGTCCCCGCACGCGGGAAACGACAACGTAGCGACAGTCTATGCCGGGGAGCGCGGTCATATCGCCCCAGAGTTTTTCAAACTGCGCCACGGGGAAGACGTCTTCCTGCCCATGGCCCCAGCGTTTCTTCACGTCTTTGAGGGTGATGTAGGTGGGCATCCGCGCCGCGACGGCACGCACGGCAGCATCAATTTTCTCCGTGTCACCCAGGTCGGCGCGTGTCAAATCGAAGAGCGCCAGCAGTTTGTCAATGTGGATCCACATCGTATTGGAGTTGTAGTAAGTGAGCTTGAATTCATCCTGTTCTTGCGGCAAAGCCAGTCCCTCGATCAGACGCAGGTGACCATCCACACGGGCCAGTCCACCACCGCGATCTTCCACACGCCGGGTGATGACCTCGATGGTCATCGTCGCGCCGGAATTCAGATGGTAGCCGAGGATCGTCGGGTCCACGTCGGTCCCCACGGTGTCAATGTTGTGCATCATCAGCACCTCAAGCTGCGGCCGTTCTTCCAACAGGCGCGCTAACACGCCGTTTTTGAGCAGGTTGGGGATTTCAAACCAATGGCCCACGGGATGAAGGCATTGTTGCGGGAGATTATCGCGGTAGTCGCTGCCCTCGCCCATCTGCTGCGCCCAGTTGATGAGCGCGGCATGGAGGCTCTCGCGCACCTTTTGCGCCTGTTCGTCAAGTAATTGTTGCGGCATCTCTTCCCAGGCAAAGCGCAGGTCGCGCGCCATCGGGATCAGGCGCAGGCCCACCGCGCGGCCCGGCGAGAGGTACAGCGGGCCGGTGTAGCCGTAGTTGTCGCAACGCGCCAGGAAATCGCGGATGGGTTCATGCGTCAGGTAGCTGGTGGTGATGATGTGGGGGATCGGCGTACCCACCATGCGCCCCACCCGACGGCTCTTTGCCAGGTGAACCTCGATGAACGAGCGATGTTTGCCGCCAAGTTTGCAGAAGGGGTTCAGCGCCTTCACCACGCCCGCACCATGCGTCCAACGGCTTCCCACGCCGGCCGCCAGCGTCACCACCGCGACACGTCCCTCCCGCAATGCCTGCAATCCTTGATCGGTAATCGGTGATTCGTCATTCGTCATTCGGGATTCGGGATTGACTACATCCCCAGGATACGCATCTTCGATCACCGTGCTGGCCGGGAGGCGGTTTTGGGCCAGGCCGATGCGCCCGCTGCGCAGGTCGGCACGGATCTGCTCGTGCTGAATACGATCGAAACCCAGTTCGTTGAGCAATGCGTCGAGGTCATGGTGCCCGGTGTCCTCACGTTCGACGCGCGGAATGATGCGATCGAAGAGCGTCTGCATCATACCGGAGAGCGAGGGATCGGTGCGACACGCAGCGCCGAAGTGGTCGAGTTCAGCACGCCGGGCGAAGGACAAGGCATATCGCTCACGCTTGAGCAACGCAGGCACCATCAGCGTGTAGTAACCGGGGGACATCAGCGCGCCGGCGTCGGTACGTAGCTCGGCGACGGTGCCGTATTCGTTGATGGCGAAATCGTAGACCACCGGCTCCATCGCAAAAGGCAGCGCGTTCTGCAATTCGCGTTTGGTCGCCAGCATGATGGCGTGCAATCGCTCTTGCGCTTCTGTGCGGCGGGTCGGATCGAAGATGAAGCCCATCCCGCCGCCGGACATCCCGCCGAGCATCCAGAATCCCCAGAAATCGTCGCCAAAGGCCGCACGCACGCGCTCAACGAGGGTGGTCGTGTAGAGGTTGTTGGCCCAGGGGATGATGGTCTGGATGGGATCGAAAAAGTTGCGCGTGGTGGCGTCACCGATGCCACGCACATCACCACGACGCAGCAGTTCCACAATCTCATCGTAGATGCGCATTGCCTTTTGGCGTCCGATCCATTCCGCCTCGGAACGCAACAGATATTTCTCCGTCACCATTTCCAGGATCGGGCCGACATCCTGCGCCATGCCCCCATGGACGAGGACCAGGCTGTCCTGCAGGCGTGCGCGCGTCTCGGCCGAGACTTCGTCTTCACCCATAATGTGATGCCCCGGCAGCAAGCGCCCCCGGCTGATGCCGTATTCGGGATCGTCGGGGCCGGCGAGTTGCCCGGTGATGAGCTTCATGCCGGGCCAGACGCCACCGGAATCCTGCCATCCGCCGCCCGATCCGGCGAGCCATTCACCCAGAATGGCGCGCGCGGCAACCAGACGCCGTTCATGTTCTTGTAACTGCCCTGTGAGCGTGTGCGTCTGTCCGGTGGCGCGCATGCAGACGGCGATGAGACACGCCAGCAGGCTGGTGGAGACTGCCAGCCGTGAGCCTTTGGGGATGCCGTTCACCTGGCTGACAAGTTCAATTCCTCGTCCTGTTCCTACGAGGCGCGCGAGCAAGTCTTGCAGACGTTCGCCAGAGCCTTCCATTCCCGGCGGGATGATGCCCGCCGCGATGATTGCGGCTTTGAGCAGGCCCAGGTAGTCGCGGGCGTAATCGAAGACTTCGGCCAGCTCGGTGATTTCGGCGACGGCGCCGAGGTCCACACTCACCAGGCGCAGCAGCGGCTCGTCAATGACGCGGATGTAGGCTTCGACAGGTGGACGCGACGCAGGGTCGCGCCCGTGGACCGCCAGGTCAATGGAAACGTTAAGGACGCGGGCGCCTTCGGGAAAATCCATCCCCAGGAAGAAAATATCGCTCCATCCACTGTGCGAGAGGTCCATACGGACGGGTGTGGTTTCGTGAAGGATGGGGAATAGCCCTTCGGCGGAGCGTTGCAGCAACTCGCGCCGTATGCGGAGGGGATGATCCGCCGGATGACCAATGCGGAACATCCATTGGTTGCCGCGCACCGAGCGCACGCTGCGGCGGACTTGATTCGCCAGCGTTTGAAAGCCCAGGCGATGGTAGGCTTCGGCGAGCGCGCTGGAGATACTGTCGCCGGGGCCGTTCGTCGTCTGTATGGTCAGGAAGCAGTCAATGGCTTCCTCAAAGCGGCGCTGGAGAAGATGCATGTAGCCGTCGTAGGGGATCAGACTGGACTTGACAGGTTTCCCTAAACTTATCGGGTCTAGCTTGTCCGGCAAGTGAAACCGATGAATGGCATAGAGGAAGAACAGCGCGCGCACGCGCTCGTAGAGATTGTCGCTGGTGCGGCGGAAGGCTTCGAGCGCCGCGCACTCATCCAGCAGTTCGGTCAATGAGGCGGTGCGACAAAAGGCATCCAGCGAGCTATTGCGCACCTCGGGGTCGCCGGCGATGATGATGTCAATCAGGCGACTGCTCATGCGCTCCTCCTCAATTCGCGGGTTGCCAGAAGTTCCACCAGGCGCGTGAGAATGTCCTCGCGGTCGTTGCCGGCGAGCGCCAACGCCAATTGGGCGATGAGCAACCCGTACTTCACACCCACATCATAGCGCAACGCGCGTTCTTCCAGCGCCAGATACTTCTCACGGGTGGCGAGCACGGCCAGGGCTTCGGATAGCGTGATGCTAGTTTTGCGTTGTGAGTTCTGGTTGACGAGTTGAGGGCCATAGGCTGAGGGTCGTGGGCTGATCGGCTGATTGGCTGATTCACTGATTCGTGATTCGCCATTCATCATTCGCCATTCCAATATCTCCATCACCGTCGGCGTGAGGACGTGCATGCCGAAAAAGCACAGGTAGTGCCCCGTCCGCAAGCCGGGGACGATAAGGCGCAGTTCGGCTTCGGTGGGGGTGGGTTTCTCGATGACGGTTTCAATTTCGTAGAGGTCCTTGCGACCGGCCACGCGCTTGCCGCCGATCGCGCCGTAGTAGGGGAGCAGGCTCTCACGGGTGGCCTGCACGGCGGAGACGGCGCAATTTTCTGCCTCGGCAACGGCAACAAGCTGTTGCGCGCAGCTTCGCGCCTCGGCGCTCACATAGAGATGATCGCCCACCAGATGCAGGAAAGGCGCATCGCCGACAAAGTCTTTGGCGCAGTAGATGGCATGCCCGTACCCACGCGGCTCGTTTTGCGGGATGAAGTGCAGGCGTCCGGCGTGATCGCCCACGACGGCAGCGTAGGGAACTTCGTCGCCCGGCGCCACCACGACGGCAATCTCCTCCACACCTGCGCTGAGAGCCTCTTCCACGAGGATGCCGAGCACGGATTTCTCCGTACCATCACGATCAATCAACGTTTGCAAGGGCAGGGTACGCTGGTTGCGTCCTGCGGCGGTAATAACGGCTTTGGTGATGTGCATAATAACCTCCGATGGAGAATTGCGAATTACGAATTGCGAATTGCGAATTGCGAATCCCTTCACTATTGATTTTGCCGGGCGCGGATGCGCTCGATGGTGCGATAGAAAGCGTTTTCCAGGTCGGGGGTCCAGGCAATGGCGTGCTTTTGAAGCCGCTTTAATGTTTCGGCATCCCCGATGTAGTAGAGCGCGTCCAGGGCCTTGTGTTGCAGATAGCGGGCCTCCGTCGGCGAAGGTGGCGTCGGCAAATTCAAGCTGCTGAAGTCCTCCAGAGCGATGTCGGTGAAACGCGGGGCGGCAGTGATGTCGTAGAGCCAGCCGATGGACTGGATGGCCGTGCCTTTCAGGGTAATGTCGGGGAATTCGTTGAGGCAGCGATAGAGAAAGGCACGCGCGCGGCCATCCTGCGGGCGGATTTTGCCGATCAAGTAGGCCAGGTGAGGATACCACTGTTCCACGTTGACCTGTGGAATCTGCTGAAGCTGTTGCTGTTTCGCAGTCTCGGGGCTTAGGAAGGGCAAAATCGCCCTCTGGGTGACGAATTCTGGATCAAGCAGTGTGAGCGCGGTCGCTGCACTGCTGCGCGTCTCAGGGCTGAAATCCGGCGAGATGAACGTGTGAATGAGCACGTTTGCCGCCAGGTCGGTCTTTAGATCGCCCAGGGCGAAAGCTGCCACGGCCTGGATGTCAAGATCATGGGCATCTCTGGCGATCAAATAGAGATACAAATCTCTGACCCGCCCTTCGGCCCAGCAGTTGAGCACTTCTGCCAGTTGCGGCGCGAGCTTCTCGATTTCAGCGTAGGGCGGCGTGAGCATTTGTCGCAGGGCCAGAACTGCCGCCAGACGCACATCGCTGTCTTCGTAGACCGGTTCACCTAACGCAGAACTTTGTATGGGCTTGTGGGCGATTTCCACCAGGCGGGGAATGGCCGCCGGATGTTTGAGCCGTCCGAGTGCCTGAATAATGCGGACGCGCCGCATAGCGCGTGGCTCCCTGGCCCGGTCGAGCCGCCAGAGCAGCGCGCTGACAATGTAGAAGATCAAAACCTGCGCCGCTTCAGAACCTTGCGCCAGGTTGGCACGACATTCGCGGATACAATCGGCAGCCAGGAAGACTTGTTCACCCTCACTGAGCGCAACGCCGTAGAGAATTTCCTGAATGAGCTTGAGGGGATCGGCCATCAACCCGCTGAGCAACATAAGGGTTTCTTCCCACCAGTAGTAGCGCGTGTGCCGTCCCAACGTCGCCGCGATGTCACCGAGCACCTCCTCGAAGTCGGGACGCGCCAAAAGCGCCTGAGCACAGCAATAAGCGCGGATGTTCGCGCGCGCAAAGCGCGTGGATTCTTCCCCCACCGGCGCAAGCAGCCCGTAGGTGGTCAATTCCTGATACAGACTTTCCAGGCTATACCCCCGGTTGCCGCGCACCTGCGCCATGATCTCAAAGGCTTCATCAATGGGCAAGGTAGACCTGAAAGTAGATTGCATCTGCCAGGCCAGCGCGTAGAGGGTCCTGGCGGCGCGCGTGCGCATGCCTTGATCGGCGGCCACCTCGGCAATGGCATCATCCACCAGGTCCCGGAGCACCTGCGCGTGGGATTGCGGCATTGTGCCTTCCTGAGCCTGTTTAAGCATCTTGAAGAGTAACCAGGGGATCCGGGCCAGGTCGAAGAGTTGGGTCTCTTCCAGGCTGGCGTAAAGTTCTCTGGCATAGGGCAGATCGAGGGCCTGGGTGAGATAACGTTGGATGTTGCGTTCCGACAGCGGCAGCATGATCAGCGTATCGCTGATGGCCAGCGGCGCGACATCGAAATCATCGGTATTGAAGGCAATGATGTAGGCGTGGCGTGGGTGACGTCTTATGAAGTCCTGCAGCGCGGTGCAAAAGTGGCGCCGGCTGTGATAAGGCAACACTTCACTGTTGTCGAACAGGATGCGCAATGTGGGGCCGGTGTAGGCTTCGAGCACGTCGCGGGGACGCTGTTCTGCACCGTCGTCCCAGAAAGGCTCCAGGGCTTGCAGGATCAAGGTTTCCAAATCTTTCTCGTCAAGACGTACCCCTTGCGGCAAACTTTGCAGGTCCACATACACGGGGATGACCAGCGCCGGGGTATCGGCCTCGAGCGATTGCTGTGCCGTCACCTGTCCGATATGGCGCATTTCGGTGGATTTGCCCATACCGGCGTCACCGATCAGGGCGATGACGCTCGGTCCATACGGGCCTTGTTCCTGTTTGACCGGTGCGAGAATATCGAGCACGGTTTCGATCAATCCGCGGCCTGGAGTATTCTCCTGGATCAACGCATCGAAGTCAACAGCGTGCATATGCCCTGAAAAATGCCGGACTTCCAACGGCAGATAAGCACCGCCGGCCGATAGTGGATTGAAGACACCGGATTGTACCATAGCACGCAAGGTGCTGCGCACGGGATCGGCGGCGAAAAGCTGGCCGTTTTCCAGCCGCATAAAGAGCGCCGGAATCGCCCAGGCCGTCTGCCCACTTTCGTACAACAACAAGCGCGCCTGGCTCATGGCGCGATCCACAATGCCATGTTCCAGGAGATTGCGGTAGAAATTTCGGGCCAACTCGCGGGCAGTTTCCATAAAAACGGCATCCTGCATCGCCACGACTGCGGGGACGCCGGCTTCTACGAGTTTGTGGGCCAGGCTGGCGTGGGGATTTCCCTTTGCAGGATCGCGTTTGGCACTGTCGCAGGTATCCAGGAAGATCAAGTGCGGCGGTGGATCGAGGGCGGCGATGGGAGCCACAATGTTGGCGTCTTTTTGCCGGTCGGTGTTGCCGCTGTCGTTTTCCAGGAAAAGGGTCATGGTGCCGCGGGCACGGCTGAACGCGCCGTGACCAATGAAGTGAAGAATATGGTAGCCCGGCGCGGTGGATAACTCACGGATCAGCGTATCCAATGTCGTATTGCCGCTGTGAATGGCGTAACCGGCTGCTTCCAGGCGCGCCTGGGTGGTCGCACTGAGGCCGCTGACACCCGGCAATAGCGTCACGTGCAATTGACCGGTGCTCTGCAAACTGCTCAGCGCCGAGGTCAGCGTCGCCACTTCCTGCTCGACATCAATGGTGGGAAGTCCCTGATCGGCAAGGTCGGCCGGGTTAGCTATGGCGATAAGCATGCGGATCGGCCGCGTGGCGATGGGGGTAGGTTCGGCAATTTCCAGGCCCGTATAGCGCGAAAACGGCGTTTGCGCGACGGCGGTCAGTGGCGCAGGGACATCTTGCTTTGGCTTATGCAGGCGTTCCCAGGCCAGAGCGTGCAACTCTGGTGCGCGGGGATCAAGCCACAAGCGCAGCCGCAATTGACCATTGGTGCGCGCCTCAGCGTAGCCGGTGGCCCGGTCGTAAGCGCGGCGGATCGGGCCGGAGAAAAGGGCTTCAAACAAAGCCAGTCCATAGGCGACGGTATCGTTCTCAAGGGATTCCAGATCGGCGCGCTTAAGGGTCATTTCACCATCGGCAAAATGGATGGTGTTGTTTATCCAGGCTTCAACGGGGTAACAGGCGCGTGTCTCATCCCATGCTTGGATACGGATCAGAAGATCGGTGTAACCACGTTGGGCGGGCTTGGGCATACGACCTCCATAAACAATTGTGTACTTGGTGTCCTGCGTGGTTCACAAGCGACCACTGAATAGCCACCCCCATTATACGTCGTCTATGCAAAGAGAAAAATCGCAAATTGCAAGCCGTACTCACATCTTGCTTTGCTTCACTTTCCCGTATATAATAAGCATAGTTGCGTATCCTCATTTTGAGTTTTCTTTATTGGCCCTGTCTATCATAACTAAATGACTACCAGACCGCTTTACGTAAGGAGGATTTTATGAACTGGCTAAGCTTTTTCATCGGTATGCTGGTCGGTTGGTTGGCCGAATTGCTCATTGATTTTCTCTTTTGGCGACGGAGACGCGGTGGGCCGGCATGGGGAACAGATGTCCATACTGAATTAGCCGAGACCGAAGCCAAAGTCGGGCAACTTGAGGCGCAATTGGCAGGCTGCCGCGATAGCGCCGAGCGTCTGAGTCTGTGTGAACGTGATTTACAAGCCTGCACCAACGCCCTGCAAAACGCCAAAGAGCAGTTAGCCGCCAGAGAAGCGGAGGTCCAGCAATTGCAGGCCGCATTAGCAAGTACCAAACAACAAATGTCTGAACGCGCGGCTGCTCTTACAGCTTTTTCCGACATAAGTCCAAACAATCTACAGCGAATCGAAGGTATCGGTCCTAAAATTGCCGAAATTCTCAACGCTCATGGCATTTACACTTTTGCGGATTTAGCACAAACCGATGTTGCGCGTTTGCGTGAAATCCTGGAAGCTGCAGGCCCACGCTATCGCCTGGCCGATCCGGAAACCTGGCCTGAGCAGGCACAGCTTGCCGCAAATGGTGACTGGGAACGCTTATTCGAACTTCAAAGCCGACTAAAGGGTGGTCGTCATAAGCCACTGTAAGTGTTTTCGAGTCACTTTGAGGCATGAAGACAGGGGAGGGAAAAGAATGGCTTATCAGCGAACATCCCAAAGTATTCGGGCATACAATATTTTTAAGGCTGTGGTGACATTGGGACTGGTCCTTATCATCCTTATCCTGTTGCTGCGCGGCTGTCGCGGTAACACTCCCACCCCTGTGACGTCCACGCCTACGACCACCGTGCCGACGCCAACACCCAAAGTTGAGCAACCTACCGTTGCCGCGCCGACGCCCAAAGTCGAGCAACCTGCCATCGTCGCGCCGACGCTGAATATATCCCAGATAAGTATGGATGGGACAACAACGCTCTCCGGGACGGGCACACCGGGGTCCAACGTGGAGATCTGGGTAGACGGTGAACGTGTGGGGCAGACAACCGTTGGCGCCGACGGCCAATGGTCGCTGAGTGTGCCGCTGAGACCCGGCGAACACAAGCTCACCGCGCGCGCCGTGGACGCTTCCGGCAAGATGCTGGCGGAATCGGAGGCATTGACGGTCAACGTGCCCGAGCCGGTAAAAGTCATGCTGACGTCACCGCAAGTAAACTCGGATGGCACGGTGGCCCTCTCCGGGACGGGCACACCGGGGTCCAACGTGGAGATCTGGGTAGACGGCGAACGTGTGGGGCAGACAACCGTTGGCGCCGACGGCCAATGGTCGCTGAGTGTGCCGCTGAGACCCGGCGAACACAAGCTCACCGCGCGCGCCGTGGACGCTTCCGGCAAGATGCTGGCGGAATCGGAGGCATTGACGGTCAACGTGCCCGAGCCGGTAAAAGTCATGCTGACGTCACCGCAAGTAAACTCGGATGGCACGGTGGCCCTCTCCGGGACGGGCACACCGGGGTCCAACGTGGAGATCTGGGTAGACGGCGAACGTGTGGGGCAGACAACCGTTGGCGCCGACGGCCAATGGTCGCTGAGTGTGCCGCTGAGACCCGGCGAACACAAGCTCACCGCGCGCGCCGTGGACGCTTCCGGCAAGATGCTGGCGGAGTCAGAATCATTCGAGTTTACCGTACCGGCGTCGGTTAAGGCGCCGACGTTGACCGCCCCCTTGCCCAATGCCTCTATCACCGGCGATACGGTGACGCTCGAAGGAACCGGGGAGCCGGGCGCGGAGATTGAAATCCTTGATAACGGCAACGTCGTGGGTAAAACGACCGTGCAGGCCGACGGAACCTGGAGATTCGATTACAAATGTGAGCCAGGCGCGCACTCACTTATGGCGCGGAACGCCGGGGATGAGGCGAGCACCAGTGACACCGTCAAAATTGAGGTGGCTGCGGCGTCAAAACCGGCACCGGAACCGGCAACCGGTAGGTGCAGTGTGGACAACATCCCCATGGGCATTGATCAGGGGACAACCTACATCGTGGCGCGTTGTGAGTATATGAGCCTGATCGCCAAACGTGTTGGCGTGAAACTCGCGGACCTGATCGCCGCCAATCCACAGGTGAAGAATCCTGACCTCATCTATCCCAATCAGGTTCTCAACCTGCCACCACGCCGATAATTCTCTAAGCCATTCAACGCACTTCGCAGCGGCAAAGCCGATGGAGCCTACGTCCACAACCCGGCCGACCGTCTGGACTTGCCCTGAAAGTGCAGGCCCGCAACCTCTCGAAAGGCAACCAACAGAAAGTCGGTGTTTATGCACCGGCCCGAATTGCTTTTGCTGAACGAGCCGACCAGTGGCAAAGTAAAGACAGAAAAAGTCCGCGAATCCTTCAGGGGATGCTTCGCGGACTTTTCATGAGGGTACGATTTCGTTCTACACCGTCGAGAGGTCCCACTCCTCGTAGATTTTGGGGACATCGCTGATCAGGCGTTTGGTGTAAGGCGCCTTCGGGTGCAAGATCACGTCGTCGGCAGACCCGCTCTCGACAAATTTCCCATGCTCCATAATGTAGACGCTGTCGGAAACGTAGTAAGCCAGGCCGATGTCGTGGGTGATGAAGATGATCGTCATGCCGATCTCGCTGCGCAATTGCATCAGCATATCCAGAATGGTGGCGCGGGAGCAAGCATCAATCATCGAGGTCGGCTCGTCGGCCACGAGAATCTTGGGCATCAGCAGGAAAATGCGGGCGATCATCAGGCGTTGCATCTGCCCACCGGAAAGCTCAAAGGGGTACTTGTTGGTCAACTCCTCAAACTTCAGGTTGACGAAACTACAAGCCTGCGCCATCATCTCCACTTTTTTCGCCCGCGGCAGATTACGCCCGCCGCGCATGTGAATGCAGTCCAGAAGCACGGTATCAATCTTGTTGAAGATGTTGTATGAGGAAAACGGGTCCTGAAAGATCGCCTGGATGTTTTTCCAGTATTCGCGTCGTTTCTTGTGGGTACTGATGTCGCGCTTCTGCCCCTGGAAGTAAATCTCACCTTCCGTGGGATTGATTAACCCCAGAAGCATCTTCGCCAACGTGGTTTTGCCGCTGCCCGATTCGCCCACAATAGAGACGACTTCACCCTCATAGAAATTAAAATCCACATGGTCAACGGCCACCGTCTTGTGGCGGCCCAAACCGAACACTTTGGTCAGCCCTGTTCCGCTCAGGCAAACTTTTCTTTCCTCAGCCATTTTTGTAAGCCTCTCGCAGTTCTGCTTCTGAAAGGACACAACGGTACATGCGACCGCCGCCGATGTCACGCAACGCCACGGACGTTACCCGACATTCCGGCATCACGTATTTGCAACGGTCGGCGAACCGACAACCCATCGGTGGATTCTTGAGATTAGGGGGCACGCCGGGGATGGCCGTCAGCTTGACGCTGCGCAGACCCTCTTCAGGCACGATGATCGAACCCATAAGGCCCTTAGCATAAGGGTGAAGGGGGTCAAACACCACTTCGCGGGCGGTACCACGCTCTACAATCTGCCCGGCATACATCACCATAATATCGTCGGTCACATTGTACAGCAACGGCAACTCGTGCGTGATGAAGATCAACGAACCGATGAATCCATCCTCCATCAACTGCATGAGCATCTTGATGACCATTTTCTGCGAAGTGACATCGAGCGCCGAAGACGGCTCATCGGCAATGAGCACCTTGGGCGAGAGCAACACCGCAATGGCGATAACCGTGCGCTGCTTCATGCCGCCGGAAAGCTCCACCGGGTATTTCTGCAGCACCTCGGCCGGCAAGCCGACATGTTCAAACAGACTCCTGGCGCGATCGTAAATCTCTTTCTTGGTGGCGCCGTAGTCATGGACTTGAATAACATCCTCAATAAAGTTGATAACTTTGCGCGTAGGGTTGAGCGCGTTCATCGCTGCCTGGGGGATATAGGCAATTTCTTTCCCCAGGACCGACTTGCGGATGTCATCGGGGTCCATACCGGTAATCTTGCGCCCATCAATAATGATTTCACCGCTCATATAGTGCAACGGCGCGAAATAATAGCCCATCAGGCTGAGCGCCAGTGTGGACTTGCCACAACCGGATTCCCCTGCAATTCCCAACGACTTGCCTTCTTCGACCTTCAACGATACATGGTCAACCGCATAAACATCTTCCCGAAAACGGGTGACATATTTGGTGGTAAGTTCTCTGACATCTAATAAGACTTTTGCCATGGTGATCACCTAGTCCCGTAATGCCGGATTGAATATCTGATCGAGGCCGGTATTCATCAGATTCATCGAGAATGTAATCAACGCGATGGTGATGAGCACAGGTAAGTACGCCCACCATTTCCCCAGGATTTGCGCCTGGTAGATCATCGCCCAGTTCATCATCAAGCCCAAGGTGGGCACCTCGGTCGTGCGGGGTCCCAATCCCAGGATGGATAGCCCGGCCTCGGCCAGGATGCCGGAGGAAATCTGTAGGATCAGCGCCATCACCACGTAAGAAGCAATGTAGGGGAGGATGTCGTTGAGAATAATGTGCACGAGGGAGTGACCGGATAGCTTTGAAAGGTTGACGTGGTCACGGTTGCGCAAAGACATCACCTGGGCGCGCACGGCCCGGGTCGTCCACACCCAGGAAGTCAGGCCGATGACCACAGCCACCGTCACCGCGCCGCGCTTGTCTTGCCCAATACTGAACGAAATCAAAATCAACATCACGAAGCCCGGGATGACGGTGAAGAGGTTGGTGAAGAACATGATAATGTCATCCACTATGCCGCCGATATAGCCGGAGAGCAACCCCAGCGTCAGGCCGATCAAGGTGGCAATGCTGCCGGCGACCAGGCCGATCAGCAAGGAGACCTGCGTGGCCCTGACCAGCTCGGTGAGCACGTCTCTGCCGAAGTTGTCGGTGCCCAACGGCAAGAAGCGCACGTTCGCGACCTCTTTGACATTCACATAGTCGGCTGGCATCAGCGTCCCTTTTTCTTCCAGGGCACCGGTTTCTGCGTTTTTGGCTGCGACGATCAAATCCTCGGTAGACAAAAGCCCTTTGAGCGAACTGTTGAGCCGGATAAAGTAATTGCGCTTGGCATTGGTCATACCGGGGATATTCGCCTTGGGATCATAATGCGTCTCCCATAGCTCCAGGAGTTTTGGGGTATCTTCGATGTCAATCTCCGCTTCAGGGATTCCATACCCCACCAGCCAGTCCCGCATGGCCAGGCGCGCCTCTTGATCCAATTTGCTGGCAATGCGCTTGACATTGGCGTCCTCCAGGTTCAGGATATGTTTGGGGGCGTTTACACTGTCATAAACATTCACATAGATCCCGGGTTCAAAAAAGGTGCCCTGGCTGATGATCGCCAGCGGGGGATAGGGGAAGAGCAGTGGGTAAATGATCACAATCAACAGGATGGCGACAAAAATGGAAAAACCAAAAACAAACTTGCCCGAGTGAAAAATTTGCCGTAGTGTATGTTTCATGCCCACCACTCCTTAATCCGCTTGTGCGGCTTTGATACGCGGATCAATGAAGCCGTACAGAATTTCGATGACGAAGGTGGCCGTCAGCACCATGATGGTGATGATCAAGGTAGTGGCCGAAATAAGGGGATAATCCTGTCCCATGACCCCGTTCATGATCGTGTAGCCCAACCCCGGATAACTGAAGACAATCTCGGCCACCAACGCGCCGCCGACCATTGTACCGATAGATAGCGCCAGACCGGTGACCTGCGGCAGCATCGCATTACGGAACACATAGCCGATGATTTTGCGGTCTTTGATCCCCATAAAGCGGGCGAACTTCACGTAATCCGCATTCAGCTCATAGATGGCCATAGAGCGCATCCCGATCGCCTGTCCACCGATGGCGATCAAGACAATGGACCAGAACGGCAATTGATAATGGACGATAACGGAACGGATAAATTTCCAACTAAATTCGGGGATCAGGTCAAACCCGTAGCCGCCCGAGGTGGGGAGCCATTCCAACGTCACCCCAAAGATAACCATCAAAATAATTGCCATGCCAAAAGCCGGGAAGTTGCTCATGAAGATGCTGATGGGCATGACCACTTTATCGAAGCCCCCTTTGAGATACGCCGCCAACGCCCCCAACGTGTTGCCGAGGACCCATCCCACAATGATCGCCGGGAATTGCAAACACACCGTCCACAAGATCGAAGACCTGATCACATCGGCGACCGTTCGCGGATATTGACTGAACGAGAATCCGAAATCGCCCCGCAGCACGTTTTTCATATAGATAAGAAACTGCTCGTACATGGGCTTGTTGGTGCCGAAAAGTTCCGCGTATTGCTGATAAATGGCACGGACGCCGGTTGACTCGCTTATGCCCTGGGCCAATTTGGAGACGATGGCCGCCACCGGATCACCCGGCATCAAACGGGGAAGAATGAAGTTCAAGATGAAGGCGCAGACGAAAGTAATCAGAAACCACCCCAACTTGTTCAGGAAATACTTACGATATCCTTTCAACGCTCCATCTCCTCTATAATTAAAATGCTAAAACCTCTATCCTTATCAACACACTTAGCAGATTAAGCAGATTTTTCGGTTTACAACATGTAAATCTACTTAATCTGCTTAATCTGCTGACAAAACTAAAAAATTTCACTGTACGCCTGAAATTAACAGCCATGTTCCGCCTGCGCGGAACATGGCTGTTTTTCGGGAATCAGGGTCTACTTGACCAGGGTGATGTTGTACAGACAGGCGACACCCCAACCGTTGATGCAGACCATCGGCGGAACGGGCGGATTGGTGCCGTCGTCCTGGTGCGGGAAGTTCGTCCAGACAGTCTCGTTGACCGTGTGGAACAGTTCAGGACGATACATCAGCGTGAAGGAAGGCACATCGGTCAGGTAAATCTTGACCAGTTCGGTGTACATTGCCTTCAGCTTGGCAGGATCGGTCTCGTTGGGGATGGCCTTGATCAGCTCATCCACACGCGGGTTGCTGTACTGACCCCAGTTGCCGGTCCAGTTGTTCGGCATGCCCACCCACTCCGAGCTGAGCAGGTTGCGGATGCGGCCCCACGGCTGGGTTGGGCCGGTCCCGGCGCTCCACATCATGAAGATGTCGTAACCTTCGGGCAGCGGGGCATCCGACTTGGTGACGACGGTCTGATACACGGACCATTCGGGGTAGTTGGTGGTGATGTCAATGCCGATCTTCTTGCCGGCGGCAGCGACGATTTCAATCGCGGCCTGCCAGTCGGACCAACCGTTGGGGCAGGTGGCCACGTAGCTGAGCTTCTTGCCGTTGTACTCACGCCAACCGTCGCCATCGGTATCCACAACACCGGCCTCATCGAGCAGCTTCTTTGCGCCTTCGATGTCGTTGCCGGCCCATTGCAGGTCCTTGACGGCATCGTGATCGTACATGGCCTGCTCACCGGGGGTCGGGTTCATCAGCGAGCGCGGTACCTGCTTGAAGGTGGCCGATTGGTTGGTCATCGCGTTGGCGATGATGGAGTCATAGTCCACCGCGATGGCGATGGCCTTGCGGATGGCCACGTTGTCCAGGCCATAGGACTTCAGGTTATAGAAGGCCGTGGGGAGGCTGGCGCCGATGTGATAGGGAGCCTCGGGCAGATAGGTGGAGATGGGCAGACCGTAGTTGAGCCACAGCATGTGGACGTTGGAGTTGAACTGCTGGCTGACGTCCACTTCACCCTTGGCCAGGGCCACCGAACCGGCGGCGTTGTCCTTGAAGATCACGTGCGCGAGGTACTTGGGTTCGGGCAGCTTGCCCCACATGGACTTATCCTTGCCCCAGTAGTTGTCGTCCCGAACCAACACGACCTTCGTGTCATCGGCAAAGAACTTGTGGTAAGGCCCAGAGTAAACCACATCTTCGGCCGGATCGGCCAGCAACTTGGTGGCGTCACCGCCGGAGCGCTCCTCCAGTTTCTGGGTCCAGGCCTTCTGGATGACATAGTTGCTGCTCACATAGGAGGCAACGACCAGCGGGTTGACTGCTTTGCCGTTGGCATCCAGCTTGGCCTTGATCACGACCGTCTGAGGATCAACGGCGACAATGTCCTCAATGTAATCCTTGTTGCTGGCACCGGTGGAGGTGTTGTACTTGACATGGGTGGCCCAGGTGTAGGCCACATCTTCGGCGGTCACGGGCGTACCGTCACTCCACTTGGCGGCCTTCTTGATCTTGAAGGTCAGCTCGGTCCGGTCGGCGTTCCACTGATAGTCGCCGTCGGCCAGCAGTGGATACTGCTTCCCGTCGAGCATGTTGTACAGATAGGGGGTCTCGAACATAACCACGCGCGCGTTATCGCCGGCGGCAATCGCCATCGCGTTGTTGTTGCTGCTGGAATAGGGGTTCCAGCCGACAACCGGTCCCCACTGGAGGCCGTTGAAGTACAGGGTTTCATTGCGGGGCAGCGCGCCCTTTTCGGGCTCCGGCGTCACCATAACCTCGACGGTCTTCTCGACGACCTTCTCGACCTCGACGGTCTTCTCGACGACTTTCTCGACCTCGACGGTCTTCTCGACGACCTTCTCGACCTCAACGGTCTTCTCGATGATCTGCGGAGTGGGCGTGGCGCAAGCCGACAACACCATACTCAGGACCACCACGACGCTAAGAAGTATTACAGCGTAGCGTTTCATCTCAGAATTCTCCTTCCTTAAATGAAATGGATTGTAAATTTTGGTGTATCAGTTGGTATACAATTGGTATATGAGTTGGTAGAGTTTATTTTTTGTTTACAACGATTCGATAGTTACCTCCTTTTGAAACCTGGGAATCATCAGAACATTGACAAGTTAACCCATTGGCGCGTCTCTAAATTCGGAAGCGCTTCCAACGTCTATACTATATCACAAATAGGGGGAATTTGTCAAGTAGTTTTTGGGGCAATTTGCGACCTTTGTCATCATGCGTTATACTGGCAACCATACGAGGCGTTGATGAGATTCAAAGTCGTTGCGTGCCTGCCTGCACTCCTGTTATTGTTGACGGCCTGCGCATCTGTCGGGGGCAAATCAGCAGCCCTGACGCCATTGCCGACCCGCGCGCTCACGGCAGTACCATCGGCCACGCGCCCGCCGCGCTGGACTCCCACGGTACCGGGCACCCCCACATTCACCGCGACGCCGCCTCCCCTCATCAGCGCTCCACCCGATGGCATCCCGCAGGTGACGTTGTCCATCACACTGAATTACGCCGACAAACAGATGAAGGTGGGACAGCAGGTTGTGTTCAGCAACGCCGGCCCCGATACCTGGGATGAAGTGGTTTTCGCCGTACCGCCGGCCTATCAGCCGGGCGTTTTTACCCTGCACACCGTCACGGTGACGACCACCCGGCAAAGCCAGCAGGCCACGGCGATCCTTTCCGGCACCATGCTCCATGTCTTCACGCCAACCCCTATCGTGCCAGGAGCGGCGGTCGCCGTAGCGCTGAAGTATACCATCGCCATCCCCCCCGTAGACCTCAATACATGGCTGCCGCTCGGCAATTTGGGCGCGGGTGAGCGGTTGATCCAGGCGGGTGACTGGCATCCCACGCTGGTCCCTTACCGGCCCGGCGCCGGCTGGCAGACGTGGGATTACACGCCGGTGGGCGACCCCAACATCTACGGCATCGCCAACTACGATGTGATGCTGCGCGCCGACCCCACATTGGTTGTAGCGGCGCCGGGGTTCGTCACCTACAAAGGCCAGGTGCGCCATTTCCGCCTCGACCGGGCGCGCACGTTTGCCTTCCTTGTCAGTCCCGAATACCAGGTCTTGCGGGGCATGGCCGGCGCGACGCCGGTGCGGGTGTACTATCTGCCGGAATACGGCGCGGCCGCGCAGGCAGTGTTCAAGACGGCGGCGCAGGCCATCCCACTCTATGTGGAACTCTACGGTCCCTACCCCTACACCGGCCTGGTGATCGCCCAGAACGCTTACTACGGCGCGATGGAGTATTCCGGGTTGATCAGCATGAGCAGCAACGCCTATGCTGCTTACAAAGAAACGCCTGTGGCCGCGTTGATCAACCTGACAGCGCACGAAATCGCGCACCAGTGGTGGTATGGCGCGGTAGGGAACGATCAAGTCCATGAACCCTGGCTGGACGAATCCTTTGCCAAATACAGCGAGTTGCTCTTCTACGAGCGCTATTACCCGGACTTTGTGGATTGGTGGTGGCAACATCACATTTACAGCCGCAACCACGGTGGCTCGCTGGATGCCACCATCTACGACTTTGCCGACACGCCGTCCTACATTGAGCAGGTCTATGCGCAAGGCGCGCGTTTTTTGGGCGACCTGCGCGCGCTGATGGGCGACCCGGCTTTCTTCACCTTCATCAAGGCTTACCGCGAGGCTAATGATGGCCACATCGCCACCCGTGATGATTTCTTCGCTGCCGTGCGCGCCCACACGGATGCGGACCTGACCCCCCTGGTGGAGAGGTACTTTGGGAAAGGAAGCCCCACCCCCGGCTATTGATAAGCGAACCGCGCAACAACCGTATTTGTCATCGCGCTATCGGCGGTTATAATACGGCTATGCCCATACACTACATTGACGGCTCACACGGAGAAGGCGGCGGGCAAATCCTCCGCTCGGCCCTGACATTGGCGGCGCTGACCGGTGACGCCGTGCGCCTGGAGAACATCCGCGCCCACCGCGCCAAACCGGGATTGCGGCCCCAACACCTGACCGCCGTCCGCGCCGCGGCGGTGATCTGCAATGCCGCTGTGGAGGGCGCGGAGCGCGACAGCCAGACGCTCACCTTCACACCACAGACGCCGCCGCAGGCCGGCGCCTACGTCTTCGATGTGAGCGACGCCGCCGAAGGCGGCTCGGCGGGGGCAACGACACTCGTCTTGCAGACAGTGCTGCTGCCGCTGGCACTCGCCGACGGCCCCTCACGGCTGATTTTGCGCGGCGGCACGGTCGTCCCGATGAGTCCGCCGACCCCTTACCTTGAACAGGTGTATCTGCCCATGCTGTTCGAAATGGGCGTCCGCGTGCAATTGACCCATCGCGTGTGGGGATTCTATCCGCAGGGTGGCGGTGAGTTGGAGGTGGAGATCGCCGGGCGCGCGACGTTGCGCCCATTAGACCTGACCGAGCGCGGCGCGCCGGAGCGGGTGACGGGGATAGCCTTCGCTGCAAGGCTGCCATCGCACATTCCACAGCGGATGAGCGACCGGGCGCGGGCGGTGTTGACGCAGGCGGGACTGCCGCGCGTCGGTGTCGAGCCGCAACACGTCACATCGCCGGGCGTCGGCGCGGGCCTGTTTCTGCTGGCGCAGTATGCGCACTCGCGCGCCGGGTTTATCGCGCTGGGGCGTCAGGGGCTGCCTTCAGAGCGGGTCGCCGAAATGGCCTGCCGTGAGCTGTTGGAGCATCATCGCAGCGGCGCGCCCGTAGACCCGCATCTGGGCGATCAACTGGTGTTGCCGTTTGTACTGGCAGAAGGCGTCTCGCGGGCGGCAGTGTCGCGTGTCACCCAGCACCTGCTTACCAATGTCTGGGTCGCCGGGCACTTTGATCTGCCTGCCGCGCGCGTTACCGGCGAGGAAGGTCAACCGGGGATGCTGATCGTCGGGGAATAACTTGATCTATGTAATTGGTTCTTTCTCGTCAGCAGATTAAGCGGATGAAGCAGATTTTTATATTGGCAAACGAAAAATCTGCTCAATCTGCTAACCAAACAGAAATATCGTAGGGAGATAGTATGCTGGAACTGGTGATGTTAGGCACGGCGGCTTCGGCGCCTTCGATCCAACGGGGACTGCCCTCGCAGGTCGTGCTGTGGCGCGATGAGCGTTTTCTGGTGGATTGTGGTGAGGGCACACAACGGCAGATTTTGCGCAGCGGGATCGGCTTCCGCCGTTTGCAGCGGGTGTTGCTCACCCACGGTCACCTCGATCACATTCTGGGCCTCGGCGGGCTGATTTCCACCTTTGCGCGCTGGGAAGCCGTGGACAGGTTGGAAATCTACGGGGGGCGTTGGACGCTGGACCGCGTGGAAGACCTGCTTTTTGGGGTGGTGTTGCGCGGCGCGCGTCCACCCGTGCCGATTGATCTGATTGACGTCCGCGCCGGCCCTCTGCTCGAAAACGAAGATTTCGAGGTGGTGGCGTTTCCGGTTGTCCACCGTGGGCCGGGGTGCTTCGGCTATCTGTTCCGTGAAAAGCCGCGTCGTCCGTTCCTGCCGGAAAAGGCCGAGGCGCTGGGAGTCCCCGCCGGTCCAATCCGCCGGGATTTGGTCAACGGCAAGGCAGTGACGCTGGCGGATGGGCGCGTCATCCGCCCCGACGATGTGCTGGGGCCGGATCGCCCCGGCGTTTCGCTGGCGCTCGTCGGCGACATCGGGCAGATTGACGGTCTGGCCGAAAATGTGCGCGGCGCCGATCTGCTGTTGTGTGAAGCCACGTATCTGGAACGCGATGCCGATCTGGCACGCCGCTTCGGGCATCTCACGGCGGCGCAGGCCGCGCGGCTGGCGCGGGAGGCTGGCGTGCGCAAGCTGGCGCTCAACCATCTCTCGCAGCGTTATCGCGTTCGAGAAATCCTGGATGAAACCGCCCCGATTTTCGGAGATGTCGTGGTGGTCCGCGATTTCGACCACTTCACCATCACCCGCGACAAAATCACGTTGACCAACGAGGAAATGCAAGACGACGAGGCATTGATCGAGGCGACGGAAGTGCCGGTTATGACGTTGGACTGATGCAAAGGGCCAAGGGACATTTAACAATTTATCCCACCCACAGGGACATTTGACGCTTGACAAGCCGCTTTATTTTTTTAATATGTTATGGAAACAACGTTACAATGTCCCGACTTTTCAACGTTCTAACGTCCCAACGGACTTTCACTAAGGAGGTGAACAGCGAAGATACACCATTAACGAAGTTCCTGCGTTCGTTTTATTTTCAATTTGTCATTTCTGTTTCTGAAGGAGGAAGTGGACTATGAAAAAGAATCTGTGGAGACTCATGGCGTTGTTGCTGATCGTTACCCTGGTGTTGCCCGCATGTGGCGGCAAAGGGGGCACCTCAAAAACCGGCAAACCCTTCAAGGTAGCCTTTGTCTACATCGGCCCGCCCGGTGATCTGGGCTGGACCTACGAACACGACCGGGGCCGCAAGATGCTCGAAGAAAAGTTTGGCGACAAAATTGAGACGACCTACATCGAGAACGTCGCCGAAGGCCCCGATGCGGCGCGTGTCATCCGCCAGTATGCCCAGGAAGGCTACGATATGATTTTCGCCACCTCCTACGGCTATATGGATTATATGTACGAGGTGGCGCAGGAATTCCCGAAAGTCAAATTCGAGCACTGCTCCGGCTACAAGACGCTTGACAACATGGCCGTCTACTTTGGGCGGATTTACCAGCCACGCTATCTCGCCGGCATCGTCGCCGGCAAGATGACGAAAACCGGCAACATCGGCTATGTGGCGGCGTTCCCCATCCCCGAAGTGGTGCGCGGCATCAATGCCTTCACCCTGGGTGTGCGCTCGGTCAATCCGAATGCCAAAGTGACCGTCGTGTGGACCAACACCTGGTACGATCCGGTGAAGGAGCGTGAGGCGGCTGTGGCCTTGTTGGATGCCGGCGCGGACATTATCGCCCAGCACCAGGATACCACCGAGCCGCAGAAAGCCGCTCAGGAGCGCGGCGCACTGAGCATCGGCTACGATTCCGACATGCGCGCGTTTGTCGGCGATACAGTGCTCACCAGCCCGGTATGGAACTGGGGCGCGTATTATATCGCCACCGTGCAAGACGCCATGGACGGCAAGTGGAAATCCCATTCGTACTGGGAGGGCTTGAATGCAGACGTCGTGCGGTTGGCCGAGTTCAGCCCGAAAGTGCCGCAGGACGTGCGCGATCTCGTCGAGGCCGCCAAGAAGGAGATCATCAAGAACGATCAGATCTTCTGCGGTCCTATTAAGGATCAGGCGGGCAACGAAGTCGTGGCCGCCGGTCAGTGTCTGACCGATGAGCAAAAGCTCAGCATGCAGTTCTTCGTCGAGGGTGTTGTTGGGACGATTCCCCAGCAGTAAGGGGAACTGATGACATATGATGCGTGATGCGTGACGTGCATCCTTACGTCACGTATCACGCATCCCATAATCTGTTGAATCTATGGCGATGAGCGAACCGACTGACCTGTTCCCCATTCTGGAGATGCGCGGCATCACCAAACGTTTCCCCGGTGTGCTGGCGAATGACCATGCCGATCTGGAGCTTTACCCTGGTGAGGTGTTGGCGCTGCTCGGTGAGAACGGCGCCGGCAAGACCACGCTTATGAACGTTCTTGTGGGCCTCTACCGGCCCGACGAGGGCGAAATCATCGTGCGTGGGCAACGTGTCGAAATTCATTCGCCCCGTGACGCCGCAGCGTTGGGTATCGGCATGGTGCACCAGAACTTCATGCTCGTGCCGACGATGACCGTGGCCGAAAACATCGTCCTGGGGATGAGCAACTTGCCCTTCGTGCCGCGTATGGATGAAATTGTGCGGCGCATCCGCGACATCTCACAACGCTACAACCTTGAGGTGGATCCGAACGCCTACATCTGGCAGTTGAGCGTGGGTGAGCAGCAGCGTGTGGAAATCCTGTTAGTGTCATAAAGTATTCGCCATTAACCAAAGCCGGGGTATAACTAGGCTAAC
>DAOSNS010000022.1:0-75035 GCA_035373625.1 Anaerolineae bacterium
GCGTCTACCGGCGGCAGTTCACCGCGCCGGGCGTCTATACCTACACCGACGGGGCTGGGCATACCGCGACAATCGAGGTCGTTGCCGAACGTAAAATCTACCTGCCGCTGGTGCTGCGGAATCAGTAGATTGACAGACCTGCCGGGTTTTCAAAACCTGGCAGGTCTTGCATAGACTAACCGCACGCCGAAATTACCATTCCCATCAGCAGATTTAGCCGATTAAGCAGATTTTTTGCCCGGTCTACAGCATATAATCTGCTGACAAGAACAGAGAACTTTACCGTGCGTCTGTTATATCTGTGGATTGCGGTTCTTGTTTTGAGGGATGTTCTTTCAACGCGCGGCGGGCGGCTTGCGCGTAGATGGAATGGGGCAGTGCGTCAATCGCTTCGTTGAAGTGACGAATGGCCTCGGCTTCGTGGCCGGTGCGGCGCGCTGCCAGTCCCAGGTTGTAATACCCGGCGGACAGGTAGTGCGCGCCGATCTTGAATTCCTGATTGCCCAGCGCCTCGGTGAGCGTGGTGTAAGCCGTCTCCGGCTCGGCGGCGCGCAGTTCGGCGACGCCCCGGTTGATGAGGACGATCTGACGGCTCACAGCATCGGGCCACAGGCGCAGCGCCAGGCGGTACGTCGCCTGCGCGCGTGGAAAGTTTTTGCGGGCCAGAAAGGCGTTGGCCAAGTCCGTCAGCAGGCGCACCCGCATCGTCACCAGGTAGAGCACGATGAGGAAGAGCAGCGGCGGGAAACGCGGATACGCGAATGTCAGTGCGGCGCCAAGCCCGGTGACGATCAGGCTCTCGATGGCAAAGCGCATGGAAAGTCCCTGACGCCGCAGCAGCGATAGCCCGCCAAATCCCAGGATGTAAAGCAAGCCGACGGATAAAATCAAAAATGCCGGATGATTGAGTCCCATTACACTTCTTTGTAAATTAAGGATTTGGAGATTGAAGATTTGGAGATTTTTTCTTTCAATCCCCCAATCTTTCAATCTCCAATCCCCAAATCTCGCAATCCTTCAATCCTCAATCGCAAACAAGTGCGCAGCAGTGCGCTTGAGCATCTCCACACCGCGCACTTCGGTCTCAAAGAGCGGCACGAGCGCGCGGACATCGGGGAAACTGGCACGGATGTCCAGCATGTGATGCTCCTGCATGGCGATGCGGTTGCGCACAAATTCAGGCGTGTCGGCGGTGACGTCTGCTTTATCAATGAGCATGTTCACGATCACGCCGCCCACGGGGATGCCAAAATCGTGGAACCAGCCGATGAAGCGCTTGATGACCGCGATAGGCAGCGCCTCCGGCAGGGTGACGAAGAAGAAAGCGGTCTTTTCGGCGTCGGTGAGCAGACCCTTCGTGCGTTCCATCCGTGAGCGCAGGTTGAGGAGATACTCCATCAACGGGTCCTTTTCCTTCTTGCGGCTGTACGAAAGCAGCTCACGGAGCGACTTGGCCTCCTCGCGGCTCTGCACCATCTTGTTGACCCACATGCTGTAAACACTGGACATCCCCAGCAAGCGGCGCGTATTTGCCGTCGGCGCCGTGTCGAAAACATACACATCGTACTTGTCCTCGAACATCAGGTCAATCATGTTTTCGAACATCGCCGATTCCTCAAAGGCCGGGTTCATCGTCGCCGACTCGACAAACTCATCGGCGCGAGTTTTAATATCCGCATACTTGAGGAACCACTGGATCTTCTGCGTCAGTTCGACTTTGGAACGCTCGATGGTGTCTTTGGTATCAATCTCGTAAGCGTAGAGGTTGGGCGCGCCGTTGACCGGTGTAGGCGCGCCGAAGACATTTTGATCGAGCAGGCTGCTCAAGGAGTGCACCGGGTTGGTGGACGCCAGCAACGTGCGATGCCCCTGCTGGGCCAGCCACAGCGCCGCCGTACCCGCCATCACCGTCTTGCCCACACCGCCCTTACCGCCGAAGAAGATGTACTTCATGCGGGGATGTTGTGTAAAAAACGCCGGCATGGATGCTGCGCTCATGCTTCACCTCCAAACAACGCTTCTGCAACGCGACCGATCATTTCCAGACCGGTGATGTCGCGCTCGAATTCCGGCACCCGCGCGACCACGTCCACACCGAAGATCTCATCAATCTGTTTGAGATATTTGTTCTGCATCTCGATGCGGTTCTGCAGGTAAGCGGGGATGTTCTGCTGCGCCAGGTTTGGCGGGATGACGCGATTGACGATGTAACCGGAGATGGGCACCTGGTATTTGGCGAACAGCGTGGCGGCCTTCTGGGTATCGAGGATAATCATCTCCTCCGGCGTAACAACGAAAAAGAAAGCCGTTCTCTCGCGGTCGGTGAGAATGCTCGATGAGGTATTGATGCGCTTCTTGATGTCTTGTAATTCGGCAAGGATTTGATCTTCTTCAGTCTGCTTCTTACGTTCGAGGATCGCTGCGACTTGAGCGTATTCCTGCATTTCCGTACGCAATGCGGTGATCTTATCAATCCACTCGTCATAGACACTCGCCATGCTCAAGTAATAGAGGGCATGGCCCAACGGCACCAGGTCGTAAATGTAGTAATCGTATTCACCGCCGACGACAATATCTACCACTGCATCAAAGATGGCGCTCTCTTCCATTGCCGGTTCAGCAGCGGTGGCCTGGATGTAATCTTCGATCTCCTTCGGCACCTCGTCCAGACCGTACATATCAAGGATTTTCTGCCGGATTTGATTCTGGTATTCATGGATGCGCTGGTCGGCGTCAATCTCTTGCGCGTAGAGGTTGGGCGCAATCTCCACCGCACCCTTGCCGAAGATGTCGCGCTCGAAGATGTCCGAAAGCGACGCCTGCGGGTCTACGGAAAAGACGAGCACCTTGTATCCTTGCTTCGCCAGCCAATAGGCCGTCGCTGCCGAGAACGTGGTCTTGCCTAATCCACCCTTGCCGCCAAACTCGATGTAGCGGCGGTTGGGATGTTCGCGGAAAACTTGTGCAAGTGACATAGTATCTCCTTATCAAGTAGCCACCGAGGACACAGAGTTCACAGAGAAGAACAGAAAAAATCTCTGTGTGCTCTGCGCTCTCTGTGACAAGTTATGCCAGCGCGTCGGTCAGGTCGCGCTCGCGCAGCATGCGCCGCTTCCACGTGGAAATCTGCGGCACGACGTAGGGCAATAAGCGCAACGAGTAATAGGGCGGCAGAATGGGAATACCCAGCAAATCCCCCATGGTGATGAGGATGAACAGGTGTTCCATGCTGCCGCGCGTCTTAAGAGCAAAGCGGGTCATATCGTGGCCGGCCATCCCATACAGGAATTCCTTTATCGAACGGCCGATTTGCTTCAGTTTGCTTTCACGTGGTTCTTCTTCTGGCATTGTTAGTCTCCTTAAAATAGTCAGGGAGTCGTTAGTCGAATGGTCGTTAATCAATCCCTTCGATTAAGTCCGTAAGGTCGGTCCAATCGCGTTCACGCAACAGACTGCGCTTCCAGCGGTTGATCGCCGGGACGACGTAGGGCAGCAGGCGCAGGGTGTAGTAGGGCGGCAGAATCGGCAATCCCACCAAATCTCCAAAGCTGATCAGCAAGAACAGGTTTTCGACTTCGGCACGTTCGCGCTTCGTGCCCTGCACCCACTCATAGGTGGTCATGCCGTAAAGCACCTCGCGCGCCGTGCGTGCGATTTGCCGCAATTTATCCCCGATGTCGCCCAGCCTCACAAGGCAGCCGTCCCCTTGAAAATCAGTTTGAAAAATACGCTAAGAGGGGAGCGGGGGCCATCCTCCCTCCCCTCTTGTAGACGTTATGCTTTGGCGGGCGCTTGCTTCTCCCGTGGCTTGCGCAGTGCCTTCCATCCATCATAAATGAGGAAGCTCGCCGCAACAACCAACACCAGGGCGATGATCCCCACGAGCACCGAGGCGATCCCCGCCTGGGGCGTCGCCGCTTTCGGCAGCTTGACAAAGAAGTTGTCGTAGGCCAGATAGAGTAGCGCGGCAAAGGTGGTGATAATCATGAAGCCCGCCGGATAGAGCGCCCAGGTGTGCTTGCGTCCCTCCGACATCGCCCACAGGGCAACCAACATCAACGCCAGCCCAGCCATCAGTTGGTTGGCCGCGCCGAACGCCGACCAGATGGTGAGCCAGGGAATGACCCACACGAAGATCAACGTCAGGATCAACGCCACAATGGTGCCGATGTGTACGTTCTTCATCACCGGCATCTGCTCACCGAGCAACTCAGCGCTGGCGACGCGCATAAAGCGGACACACAGTTGCATGATCGTCAACGCCATGATGGTCAGGAAAACCGAACCATACGCCGTGCCGAATTCTTTGGGAATGCCGATGTGGCTCAAGAAGTTCGCCAGCCCGCCGGAGAATACGGCCAGTGCCTTCGCCGCGCCGCCCGCGTCCTGATAGCCTTTGAGGCCACCGAACGCCACCGTTGCGGTCAGGAAAGCAACCGTGGCAAAGACCATCTCCAGGAACATCGCGCCGCCGCCCACCGGTAGAGCATCGGTCTCGGCCTCCAATTGCCGCGCCGTCCCGGAGGTCGAAACCAGGCTATGCCAACCGGAGATCGCACCACAGGCGATGGTGACGAAGAGCATCGGCCACAGCGGGCCGCTGGCAGTGGTGAATTTGGTGAAGGCCGGGAAATCCCCCATCCCCGGGCGCCAGATGATCATACCGAGAATCCCGCCCAACACACCCAAAGAGACGATCCAGAAGGAGATGTAGTTGATCGGCTGCGCAAAAGACCAGATCGGCATGACCGAACCGAAATAACAGAAGATGATCACCAGCAGCGTGCCGATGACCTGCGCTCGCGTATTCCCCAGGAACCACACTGGCGATTCAGGCAGACCGTAAAGGCCGGTGAAGAAATCGGCAACCGGCTTGGTGGTGCTGAGCCAAATGCCTACGAAGGTGAGCACTACGGTCACAACGGTGGTGAGGATGATGTCCTTCCTCCACTTGTAGGTCATCTGCCCCGCCAGGATGCCCATCAAGACCACCATGATCATCCCCAGCGGCACTTTGGGGTTGGTCATCAAGGTTTTGCCGACGGCGTTGCCGAAGCTGCCCATAATCAGCAACAGGTAGAAGTAGAGGAAAATCATCAAAATCGTGCGCGCCCGCGGTGAGACGAGTTTGTAGCTCAGGGCGCCCATCGAATCGCCGTCGCGGCGCACACCCATCATCATCGCGCCGTAGTCCTGCACCCAGCCGATGAAGAAGGTGCCCAGGATGATCCAGAGCATAGCCGGGAACCATCCCCATTGCACGGCAATAATCGGGCCGGTGATGGGGCCAAGTGCAGCAATAGACTTGAATTGATAGCCGAATAATACGTTGCGGCTGGCGGGTGTAAAGTCCACACCATCCATGTACATCTTGGCCGGGGTCGCCTTTTTGGCGTCGGGCTGGATCACGTCGCGGTCAATACGACGGGCATACCAGCCATACCCAACGACGACAGCCACGGCAGCGATAATCAACACAAGAATCGAATTCATACAAAACCCCCTTTCGAGATCCGCATGCTGTGTAATTGAATAACAAAAAAAGGTTTGCCGCGATGTTGGGTGCGTTGCTTGAGACGACAAATCAGATCACGCCGGAGCGTTGTGGAATACAGATGCAAAAAATGGCTCTCCTGGTTAGCTTTATCGCATCACCTCCTTTGGCCCCCTGAAACCCGCCTTCACTATTATAAATCTCTCTTGTACACAATGCAAATTTTTCTCAAACGAAAAATTCTGGATAGCATGCCCGCAACTCATTCCACAGATCGCCAAAGATTGTCGGGGCGTGGGGCACGAGTAGTTCCAGCATCTTGATTGCCATGCGCCGGATCTCCCACTGAGCTTCGGGGGTGATGCGCAGGCGGAAGAAATGCAGAAGCTCACGGAAGTTCATCGTGACGATGATGCGCGTCGCGGCGGCATTCGGCAAGACAAAGCGCGCGTCTTCTTTGAGCACGCCCAATTCCCGCAGGTCCCGGTAGGCCCCCTTCACCTGCTCGACGAAGCCATCCCACACGGCCCGTGCGTGAGGGTCTTCGGCAATCGCGTCGGGAATGACCAGGGCAGGATCGGACATATCAACGTACCGTTGGCTTTCCTGGGAATATGAGGCAATCCGGTGGCGCACGAGCTGATGGCTACATGCTCGACTGATACCGCTAATCTCGAACGTAGCGCTGGCGTGCTCGATGAGACTCTCGTGGCCCTCCCGCAGCCGCGCCCGCAGAAACTTCGCCGGGTCGCCCCGGCTCTCGCTGCGATAACACACTCGCCCGGCATGCTCCAGCAGTTCCTCCGGCGTTCCGTTCCCGCGCAAATATTGTGTCAATGCAATCAGTTCAACCTGCATAGTTCTCCTTGTGGCTGGTTACTGGTTACTGGTTACTTGTTGCTGGTTACTCGTGGCTGGTTACTTGTTGCTGGTTACTTGTGGCTGGTTACTTGTGACTGGTTACTCGTTGCTGGTTACTTGTGGCTGGTTACTTGTGGCTGGTTACTCGTTGCCGGTTCCTGGATATGGTTGATTTCTGCGGCGCGGGCGGCCATCAGGGCACGCAATTTCGCCGAGTCTCTCGGATAGGCCCAGTAGAACAGCGAGTAAAGCACAAAGCAGATGACCCACGGGAAGGGAATCGTCCATAGCATCGCCTGGGTGAAGCCGATCCGATCAGCCAGGGTGCCGGCGACGTAGGCCACCAGTGCCGCAAATCCACTCTCCACGAAGGTCGTCATCGAGAATGCCGTGGCGCGTAACTCCGGTGGAACCGCACCCTGCATCATTGGCTCCTTCGCGCCTTTGCCTGCCCAACTGATGAGCAGTGCGGTCACAAAACACAGGAAGAAAAAGGGCCAGAATCCCCAATTTTCGGTGCGCGTCAGCATGATGTAGCTCAGCGGAATGCCGCAAAAAACGGAAACCTGACCGACAATCGTGCGGCCATATTTGGGATTACGGGACTCTGCCCAGTCACCGAGCACGCCGCCAAGCACGTTGCTGATTGCCGTTCCGATCACGATGCCCGCGAAAGCCAGCGTCGCACTCCCATGGGGATGATCGAAGACGATAGCCTCCGTCATTCCCCGTACATCCACCATCCAGGTGATCAGGTACAGCCCCAACACCACCCACGGCATGCTCCCCGCCAGCCCTTGCAAAATCGCCACCCAGATCGTGGGGATCGCCAGCACCTTCGGAATGTCGGAGAACTTGATGGCGTACAAAGCGGCCTGTTCTTCGGTGATTTTCCCCGCCAGTTCCGGCTCCGCCGCACCGCGCGTGGGTTCCTTCACCAACAACGCCACCACCAGCCCGGAAAGCACGCTGAACGCGCCGAGCAGGTAGAAGCCCCAGCGCCACAGCGTCGGCGTTGCCAGGAAGCCCAGCCCCACCGTGCCAACGACGATCCCCAGTACGCCGATGGACTCCAAAAGGCCGAGCGCGCGCCCGCGCTGGCGTGGCGGGAACGTGTCCGACATCAGCGAGAAGGTTGCGGGCATCAGACATCCCAATCCCAGGCCGGCAATGGCACGGATGATAAGCAACTGCCCGAAGTTTTGCGTGAAGCCGCAGAACAGCGTCCAGATCCCCCACAGCCCCGTGCCGAAGATAATGACGCGCTTGCGTGACCATTTATCGGCGGCGTAGCCCCAAAACGGCGCGCTGAGCGACTGCAACAGGCTGCGGATGGTACCGATCAGGCCCAATGCCTGGTAATCCAATCTCCATAACTTCTGAATGGTGGGGAAAAGGACCGAGATAATCTGCCCTTCCCCCTGATCTATGAAGTAGCCAAAGGCCAGTGCAAACAGAGTTTTCCAGCGTGTGGATTTTGGTTCAGATTGCGTTGATGTCGTCATGCTTGCTCTCCTTGATAGTCAGATAGTCGTTAGTCGGATAGTCGGGTAGTCGTTAGTCGAGTAGTCGGGTAGTCGAGTAGTCGGGTAGTCGGATAGTCGGGTAGTCGGGTAGTCGGATAGTCGGATAGTCGGATAGTCGGGTAGTCGGGTAGTCGTTAGTTGGATAGTCGGGTAGTCGGATAGTCGGGTAGTCGGATAGTCGGGTAGTCGGGTAGTCGGGTAGTCGTTAGTTGGATAGTCGGGTAGTCGGGTAGTCGTTAGTCCGGTCATTAAAGACAACTAACTATCCGACTACAAGACTAAAGACTACTGGACTAAAGACTACCAGACTAAAGACTACCAGACTAAAGACTACAAGACTAAAGACTACCAGACTAAAGACTACCGGACTAAAGACTACCAGACTAAAGACTACCGGACTAAAGACTACCAGACTATTGCCGCAGGACGAACGGAAGGTAAATGCGGAATTTCTCGAAGGCCTCCACCCGCGATGTTCCCAACAACAATACCGTGTTCGTCCCCTGGCTGATGGGCAACGTGGCGGTGATCCAGCCGGTTGCCGATTGCGTCGGCGCCGTGAAAAAGCCGGTCGCGTCAATCGTGCCCACGTCGCTGCTCCACAAGATGGTGGCCGTCAACGCCGTCGGGTTGTCCCAGGCATCATACGGCGTCGCCGTCATCTGGGCCGTTTCCCCTGCCCATAGCCTCAACGGATTTGGCGTAACCTCCAGACGTACCGGCGGGCCGACCGTGACCGTCACCACCGCGCTTGCCGTGAAGACATGCTGCGCCTCATTCATCCAGAAGGTCAATGTGGCCGTGACGTGGCCCGTCGTCGGGGAGGCGGCAGCGGTGAAAACGCCGTTCGCATCTACGCTGCCCGCATCGGTTGACCATGCCGTTGTGGCAGCGATGTCTACCGGATTCCCCCACATATCTACCAGCGTCGCCGTGAAGGAGATAGAGTCGGCTACCTGCACCCGGGCAGCCGGCGGATCCAGCACGACGGCTGCCGGAGCCGCCGCCCGCACATAAACTCGCGCGCGACCGGTCAGGGTGAATGACGCCGGCTCCGCGAAGCGGGCCGTTGCCGTCACCCATCCATCACCAACCGTCGTCGGCGCCGTGAAAAGGCCGGTCGCGTCAATCGTGCCAAGGCTACTTTCCCAAACCAGTGTTGGTGTAGCTGTGGTTGGGTTGCCCCAGGCATCCACAAGTGTCGTCGTGAATTGCAGGGTTTGTTCAGGCAAAGCGACCACCACATCAGGTGTAACGATGACCGCGGCCGGCGGGCCGGCCGTAACCGTAATAGTGACCACGGTGGAAAGTGGACCAAGGTGTCCGATGATCCGCGTGGTCGTGAGCACCAACGGTGCGGTGTAGACGCCATACGCATCCACCGATCCTCCCTCCACCGTCCACGTGGGCGTGACGGCGAACGTCTGCCCGAAGCGCGTGTCGCCCTCACTGAGCAGCCATGTCCCCAGCTCAACCCGGCTGCCCAGGGGCACCGTCAAGGTGGCGGGTGTGATGCGCAATCTCGACCACCACGGGAGCCACAGCGCCGGGTCGCCGAACAGTGTGTACGTCCGCGCTTCATACGAATAGGAAATGGCTTGCCGTCCAACCTGTGTAAGCTCGCCCAAATTAAGGATGCCCCGCTGAAACGCCGCTCTGAACATCGCCCGTGCCAGACTTTCCTCGCTGGAAGCATAAGCCAGCCCTGCCGGCCCGTAGGCCGCAATCGCGCCCGTCTGCGTCAAAACCGTCGTGGTCCACTCGCCGATGGAGCGCACATCGCGGCCAGGCAGGCTGGGATATTTCGGCGGGAACATCCAATAGCCGTCCCAACAATCCAGTGAGAGCAGGAAAGGCAGCGCCGTGGTCTGGGTGAGCGCGGCAAGATCGGTGTTGAAGATCAACGGCTCGTGCGCCCAGCGATGGATGGAGCCGTGGCCCGAATACGCCAGCAGTCCCGCGCCTGCGTTCCACGCCTGGGTCAGCGCGTTCGTGGCCGCCGGACACGGTTGAAGGGCAGGTGGGCAGTAGGTTTCCATATAGACCGTCTGCGTCGTTATCGCGGTGGGGAACAGGCTCCGCAGGCGTTCCAGCAAGCTGTCGAATCCCTCGTCATAGCTCTCGCCGTTATCGGCGACGAGGAGCGCGTGCAGTTGCCACGGCGCGGGTGGCTGCGCCTCGTAGGCCAGCACCTTCGTCACATAGGAGGCAACTTCTTCCACAGTTTGGGCGGGGAGACGTCCCACGTAGACCTCCGGGAAGCCATCATTGTTCACATCTCCGAAGCGGCTGTCCACCGGCACATCGCCCTGGTTGGGATCGGCAAATTCACGGTACGGCGGAATCCACGTAGGTGTGAACGGGCCATAGCTTGTCGGATTGTAGCCCTTGAGGTTAAAGTTGCCATCGCCCACGAGGAAGAGATGCTTCACCGCCGGACCGGGCCAATGGGTGTGCGCGTAGGCCACAAACGCGCGAATGGCCTCCGGGTGGAAGACACCGCCGTTGAACAGGGGGTAAATATCCTCCACGGCAACGCGGCGCACGCGCACTCCTTGCGCTTCGCGTTGCGCGGCGAGCGGTTGTAGCGCGTCCAGAAAATGCCGTGGCGCGATGATGATCTCATCCGCCCCCGTGGACGGTGCAAGCAGGTCAAGGGCCGGCGAATAGCGCACAGGCGCGACCGGGCGGGGAACTTCGGCCAGGTAGCGCGTCCCGACCGGTGCGGTATCCTGGAAAACCGCGCCGCCGTTGACAAGCACGACGGGCCGCAGCGGATTGCTCACATCGTACAGGCGCGCTCCGGCGGGCCAATCCGCCACGGCATACGTCGCCGCCGCATCCGTCAGCGCCGCACAGACGAACGTGCCATCAACCGTTACCGGTGAGCGGCGATAGGTCAGTTCCGCACGGTCGAAGAAGATGCGCTGCGGCCCCACATCGGTGACGTAGGCCACACGCACGTTATTGTTCCCCGTAAGCAACGCCGCAGCGGGCACGCTCGTGGTGATGATGTGGCCGATCTTGCCATCCCAATAGAAGTCACCCAACGCCGTCCCGTTGAAGGTGAGACGCACGTGATGGTCGGGATTAACGCCATCGTTGTAGTTGAACGACGCCATTTCCACCACCAACATCGCCGCATCGCCGGACGTCAATGGCGCAGGCAGGGCAATGGGATAGGTTCTGGTGGTGGTGTTGACGACGTTCACATCCTCCCAGAACCAGGTCGTGGCGGTGCCCGGATCGGTACTGGCGCGCGCCCAATAGCGCAGATTGCGTTCGGCGACGGCGGTGGCGCGGCAGATGCCGGCGGGTGCCCCTACAGGCGTCACATCGCGCGTCGCCATACGCAGGCCGGGTGTGGACGCATCCACGGTGAGCCAGTACACGTTCTCGTCGGTGTATTCTTCATCGTGGCGCGTCCCATGGAACTTTTCCCCGTAGAAGATGAGCGCGTCATCGGGATCGAACGACCCCGTTCCCAGTTCGTGCAATGCCACCTCCTGCCCGCGCCAGAACAGATGCACATCGGCCAGCGCCGCGCCTGTGACGGGGACGCCGGCTGCCGCGAGTGTGGCGTAATCCAGCATGTAAATGCCATCGGTGATGATCCCGATACGCCAAACGGGATCGGGAAGCAGGAAAGGCGGAGTGAGCGAGAGAGAAGGGGAGAAGGCGAGAGGGCGAGGGGACAAGGGGGCCGCGCGCACGGAGAGCGTTGGGATGAGCAACAGCAATGCACCGAGTATAGCAAGTCCCAACGGGCCATAGCGTTTTATTAGTGTATCCATAACGTAATCCTTTCTATTTTACCAGGACTTACGCAGTCGCACTCATTTTTCACCGCAGAGGCCGCCGAGAGCGCCGAGAAATGAGAAAATCTCAGCGACTTCTACGTGCCCGGCGGCAAAGTTTCGCCAGTTTACGTAAATTTTGCTTATGAGAGGTCATCTACGTCTATTCTACTCTCAGACGCCAGGGATGCAATGTGCCAGGAAGGGCTTTTTGTGGCGGGGCGAAGCCCCACCATAAAAACCGCTCCCCCCGGCCTTAATTGCCGGAAGCGGCCAAATGCGATAGCCCTGAGGTGAAGTCATTGACACCAGCGGGCTGTGGACTATAATGACTTCTATCCGGCGGACTGAAGACACTTCGTAAGAACTCGTGGCGGACTTGCCGGCAATCAGATGAAAATAACGTTGAAATGCTGGAATGTTTCAACGTTCCGACGAACTTTGGAGCTTTACCAATGAAAACACAGGCTTTTCCCTATGCGGAGATAGCACCGAACACCTACGAAATCGGAGAATTCGATTGCGCTTCGATCTTTCTCATCGTGGGTGACGAAAAAGCGATGCTCATTGATACCGGCGTGGGCATCGGCGACCTCAAGGGCTTCATCCGCAAGCTGACGGACAAGCCGCTGATGGTCTGCTACACCCACAATCATATGGACCACGTGGGGGGCGCCGGTGCTTTCGACAACGCCTATATCCATCCCAACGACATGGCCGGCTTTGCGACCGGGGGACGCATCGGCCTGGGCATCGCCGAACGCGCGGCGTACATCAAGACAATCGCCGAGCGTGAAAAAGGCGATTACCCTTACGATCTCGCCGTGGACCTCACCGAATGGGGACCGCCGCCGCCCCTGTATCCCCTTGAGGATGGGCAGGTGATTGACCTGGGGAACCGCCGGGTGACGGTGTACGCCTGCCCCGGTCACACGGCCGGCTCGGTCACATTCCTGGATGAAAACTCGCGCACCCTGTTCGTGGGCGACGCCTGCAACTGCAATCTCTTCCTGGGCGGCGGCCCGCCCGGCACTCCCAACTTCACCTCGATTGAGAAGGCGCTGTTTTACCTGCGACGCCTGCACCGTATGCTGCATGTCCAATATGACCGCTATTACAACGGGCACTACGATTTCCGTCCCCTGGGCCAGCCCCTCGGCGAAGATGTGCTTCCCGACGCCATCACTGCCTGTGAACAAATCATCGCCGGCACCGCGAAGGTTGATATCCGCGCCGCCCCTCTGCCCGGCGCGCCGCTGATCCATGTGGTAACGGTGGGACGCACCAACGTCGCCTTCAATCCCGACGGCATCTACGAGACGAGCTGGGTAACGGGGTGAAGGGGAAGGCGCTCACGCGCCGGCGTCTCCATCGCATTGCACTTGTCCACGGATGAAGCCCCACTTCTAAAGGTTGCCCCGAAAGCACCTCGTGCGTCACACGCACGATACATCTGCCCTGCACCGACAAAAACTCCCGCAGACGGGGTGTCTGCGGGAGGAAAATAGAATTTAGAGAACGGATGCTACTTGCGCTTGCGGAGAACGACGAGGCCGGCGGCTGCCAGCAGCCCTACAGTGAGCGCGGCAAAGGGCGAGGCGGCGCTCAGGCCAGAGAAGGTGACGGCGGTGGAATTGGTTGTGGCGTTGAAGGTGACGTTATCAACACGCCAGGTACCACCAGCTCCCTCAGCGTTGTATCCATAGATGCGGAAATACACTGTGGGCTGTCCCCTAATAGCCAAGTCAACGCTGGTTCCCGATCCAAGATCAAAGCTGTGCGATCTCCAGTTTGTATCGTCTGGAACATTGGTTATTGTGGCGGGAATCTGTGTAAAGTTAGTACCGTCTGTGCTGTAATGCACCTCAAAGTCATGAATCCCTGTACCAGAGCGCCTCTCGTCAAAGCTGAGGGTGATGTGCCCATAGTTGGTCAGATCAACCATGAATTCAAAGTAGTCATTGGCGTCCAGTGTCCCTGTTGACCAATCTTGAAAAGACCATGAGTATCCAGTTCCTCCAAAGCCAACAGGAAACTCACCCGTAGCTGGTATTGTCAGACCACTGCCCCTACTAGCAACTGCATTACCCGTTAGATCCAAATTAGGCACTGGGGAGCCAGAAGTCTGATCGTTTTCGAAGGTCCACTGCGTAAAGTCTATGGGCGCAGCTATAGCCGGTGTCGGCAGCAAACCTATTAAGATGATGAGTAACATCGCCCTTGTAAACGTCAAAAAACTTTTTCCAGCCATGTTTGATCTCCTTTGCTGTTTAGCAGTTGATGAAAGTTCTGTTTTTGTTAGAACAAGACTCCCAATCTTCTACCACTCCCAATCCTCAAGTATATCCGGGAACTCCGGCATGCTCAGCGGGCTGCCCGCCTGGATTTCCAGGTCGCCTTCGTACACGATTTCCGGTGCTTCGTACATGGGATTTCCTCCTTAGAAAATAAATTGTGGTGAACAGAATATCGAACACGGGGTTTCGCAAAGTCTACGAGATTCGCTGGCTGACGTTGCACCTCCTGGCTTTATGAAAGACAAGAAAACACCACCTCAATCCCTATCATAACATTGAAAAGAAATGTTGACAAGTTCTGGCAGGCGCGGGGCCTTATCATTTTCTTGCTCCGAGGGGAACACCAGTCCTTTTTAGCTGATAGAGGTTGAGAAACGCAGCCACAAGCAGCCCCACAAGTTCGCCGCTCAAGTTCCCGCACGCCGCCCATCCTTTAAGGCCCCGTACTCGCATCGGCGTGCCCCCTTCTCCGGCAATGATCCACGTGGAAAAAGCGTTTACATCGCGGCAGGTGACGGCGCGCGCAGCGACATCCAGGGCACGGCGGAGCTGCGGGCAGGCGTTCCAGGTCGCGCCGTTCCAGTGCGTCAGATACAGGCTCGCAGCATCGGTAATGCCCGAAGCCGCGAGTTCTTCCAACGTGTAGCGTAACGTCACGTCGGCGGTGAAGGTCGCCGTGGCGGGCGCAACGGTAATGGCATACACGCGCGGCAGCGGCAACCCGGTAGTCTGCATGGTCGGTGGCGCACCGGGGAGCACACAGGCGGTGATCACGTCCATTGTTCCGGCAGTGAGGATGATCGTCGCGCCGACGCCGTCGAAATCATAGCGTCCTGTGCCGGTGATGGCATGCGTCTGGCAGAGGGGACATGCGGCACGGTAGACCCGCTGCCCGGTGGTGTAATTCGAAGTCCAGGCATAGAGATAGCCGTTGAAGGGGATCAACTCGCTGTAATAGTTTTGAGGGTCGCCCAAACCGGAACCGTCCACCTGCTCCCAATCCACCAGACCGCCGGCCTGGAGAACGCCGGTGGTGCGCCAGACTTCGACGCCGGTGCTGGTGTTGGTCACGGCAACATATAACGCGCCGTTGTAGACCGTCGCCCCATCCACGACGGCGCCGTAATTCGTGCTGTTGCCGTTCATGCCCTCCTGATTCACCTGCGTCCACGTGCCGGGGTCGCCGTTTGCGCTGCGATAGATGACAATACCGCCGGGCGAAGATGTGGCGATGTAGAGACAACCTCCCAGGTCGCCCAGGATGTCGACACGTCGGGAGCGCGCCACGCCGGTGAACACGCGTGTCCAGGTGGGTTGCGCAGCGACAATATCGCTTGTGCGGTACAGCGCGCCATCATGGGTCGTCGCGCAATTGGTCCCCACGCAAACTTGCGCGCCGAAGTAGAGCGCACTGCTATACACATAACCCGACCAGACTTCCACCACCGACGTTTGATTGCCCGTCGAGCCGAAGCCGCCGTAGTTTTTCTGGACCCAGTTCGCGCCATCCTGTGTGCACCACACCTGCGCGCCGGTCTGCCAGTTCTGGGTGCCGCCGCACAACCACCCCTGAAAAACCTGCATATCCTTGAAGTTGGTGTTATTCACATCGCCAAAGCCCGCCGTGATGACGCGGGTCCACGAACCTGCGTCGCCGGTGGTGCTGCTGTAGACGAGCGTGCCATAAGTGCTGCTGCCGCCGTTGGCGGTGCTGGCGTACAGCGTGCCCTGGAAGACGGCGAGGCTGTCAATGTGGTCGTTTTGCGTGACGACGGCATTGCCGAAGGGCCAGCCGTTCGCATCGGCGGCGACCTCCTCCCAATCTGCCTGCCCGGTGGGGACGCGGACGCCGGCCTTCGTCCGCCAGAGCCGCGCGCCGTAGATATTGTCGGCCTCCATGCCCACGTAAAGTTGATCGTTGAAGACGACGACCTCGAAGCCTTCCTCATTAGCATAACTGCTATCGCCGCCGGTCCCCATGCCAAACGCACCGTCATTGACGGGTACCCACGTGGAACACGGGCCGGCGGAGGTATCGGGAGGCAAGGTGTCACCAGCCACCGCGCCATGATGCCACAAGAGCAGCAACAGCGCGGCGCAGGCCACGGTCACACCCACCCAACCCCAGCGATGATAGAGCATAACTCTATTATACCCCTGTGTGGGGGGACATAAAGGTCTTATCGGCTACAAAACAGGTTACAGCGTATAATCGCACCCCGCCGGTGGTTAATGCGATTCTGTGTCGAGGTGCACCAGCCCTTCTCGCAAAGCATACAACGCCGCCTGGGTGCGGTTTGCCAGATGCAACTTGCGCAGGATGTTGCTAACATGGGTGCGGGCGGTGCGTTCGCTGATGAACAACGTTTTGGCGATCTCGTCATTCGCCAGTCCGCGCGCCACCAGTTTGAGCACGTCGGCTTCACGCTCGGTGAGCGGTTCGGCGGTGGGCGGCAGATCGGAGGGACGCTGAATTTCCTGCATGACTTTGCGGGCAATGGCCGGATGCATGGTGGGCCATCCCTGATAGACATCCCGGATGGCCCGCAGCAGTTCCTGGGGAGCGGTGTCTTTGAGCAGATAGCCCAGCGCCCCGGCCTTGATCGCCGGGAAAACTTTGTCGTCCTCGGCGAAACTGGTGAGCACCAGAATGCGTGCTTCAGGGAGCGCCTGCTTGATCTCGGCAATGGCCTCGATCCCCCCCTTGCGTGGCATCACCAGGTCCATCAGAATGATGTCGGGATGCAATTCACACGCACGCGCCACCGCCTCGACGCCATCGGCGGCCTCGCCGACCAGTTCCATCCCCGGCTCGGTGGAAATCAACCAGCGCAGGCCCTCACGCACAATGGCGTGATCGTCGGCGATTAAGATGCGAATGGTTTCGTTCATCGTAGCTCCTTCGAAAATGTCAACGGATGAAACGAATCAAAGAGGAAAAATCCGTTCAATGCCGTTGACAAATTTTCTTGCCTGCATGGTGTGCGGTAGCATTGGCGTCTCTCACAAATTCACGGTGACGCTGACCGTGGTGCCCTTGCCCGGCGTGGAGATGAGCGTCAACGTCCCGCCGAGCTTTTCGGCGCGCTCGCGCATGCTGCTCAAACCGATGCCGCCGGCGCCGGTGCTGAGATCCAATCCCTTGCCGTCGTCGCTGACTTCAATGGCGATGCGCCCGCCCTCGGCGACAATGCGCACGGCGACTGTCGTAGCGGCGGCATGCTTCAGGGCGTTGTTCAGCGCTTCCTGTGCGATGTGATACAACTCCTCTTCCAAATGCGCGGGCAACTCCACCTGTCCCTCGACCAACAACGTCGCTTCGATACCGGCGCGCCGTTCGACCGTATCGAGACGCTGCTGCAATGCTCGCACCAGCCCCGCGCTCTTGAGTGCCAGCGGCCGCAATTCGTAGACCAGCAAGCGCATCTCTTTGAACGCTTGCTGTCCGATCTCACCGAGCCGCGCCAGCGCCTCATCCACCCGCTGAAGGTCGCCGTTTTGCGCCAGGCGCCGCGCCGCTTCCACCAACAGGGTGAGGCTGTAGAGCAATTGTGTCACGGAATCGTGCAGGTCGCGGGCAAGCCGGCTGCGCTCCTGGAGGATGGCGGCCTGTTCGGCCTGAACGCGCAGACGCGCGTTCTCAATCGCCAGCGCGGCCTGATTGCCGAAGCTCATCCCCAGGCGGATGTCTTCTTCCGAAAACTGGCGTGGGGCGGCGTAGTAAAACCCCAGGTTACCGTAAAACTCCTCTTTGATGACCAGCGGCACGGTCAGGGCGGCGCGGTAGTGCTGAACGGCGGCGCGACGCCAGGCGCGCACGGCCGGCGGCATATCTTCATCTTCAGTACCCGCCGCAAGCGGAGAAGAAGCCACATCGGGAATGGCATAGGGCTGCCGATCGAAGTCTGTCCCTCCTAACTCGCCATGCCCTAAAAGACGCCAGGCCTCCAACGGCAGGCTGGTGATGGAGCGGAAAACCTCCGGCAACCCAAAGCTGGCTTCGATGAGGATGCGCCGTTCTTCCTGACTCACGCGGTAGAGCACACAGGCGTTCGAGTCCAACAGGGCACACGCCTGCGCCACCAGGTAATTCAAGATTTCGGCGAGCGGGCGATCGGAGTTGAGTGCCACCAGGATGTCGCGCAGGCCCTCGGCCACGCGCTGCCGTCGTTCGATCTCCAGGGTGCGCGCCTTGACGCGCTGTTCCAGCGTGAGGTTGGCGAGTTGCAGAGCCTCCTGGGCACGCTTGTGCTCCAGGGCATTGACGAAGATCTCGCCGACGGTCTTGAGCAAGGCGATGGTATGCTCCGACCAGGTCTTCTGCGTGCGGAGGGCGTCGAATTTGAGGAATCCGACCACCGCGCCACGATAGGTCATCGGGATTGCCGCGAACGACTGAATTCCCTGGGCACGACAAGCGCGCTTCTCGGCGTCGGCCTCAGGAGGAAGCACAGCAGCAAGTGGCACGTTCACAATCTCGCCGCGCAGGATGCGCGCCGTCAACCACGGCCACGCTGCCGGCGAGAGTGGCAGCAGGGGACGATTTTGCGCCACAATTTCCGGGGCGCTCCAGACATGGGTGCATGTCAGACGTTGCTTATCTTCGGAAAAGAGCGCGACACAACTGCGCTCCACGCGCGTCACCTGGCTGATGGTGCGCAAGGCGCGGATGATCTCGGCATCCATCTCATCGGGTTGTAGATTGATGAAATTTGTCGAGATGGTAGTGATGATATTCTCAAAGATAATGCTCTTGCGCTTACGATGCCGGGCCACTAATGCCCCTCCTAATCTACTAACACGAAATCCATTATACCGCTGCCTTGTCTAAATCCCAAACTATGCTATAATCTTTCCCGAATGGGCGGTTAGCTCAGATGGTCAGAGCGCTGCGTTGACATCGCAGAGGTCAGAGGTTCGAGTCCTCTATCGCCCACAAGGCAGGTTGGGGTCACCAATCTGCCTTTTTCATTTTACACGTAAAATCGCCTTGACAAAATTCCATAAGTGCGCACAATGCCACAGAAAACGCAACCATGAGGTTCGAATGGATTCGATTGTCGAAAATTCATCATATCGGCTGCAGCTTAAAGGGTTCCTTCGCACTCTGACCGGTCGCCGACGGAATCTGTACTCTTATCTACCCTTCATCACACTGTTCGTCCTGGCGCTTCTCTGCGCCGGCTGTACGACGCCCACGCTCGGGCCGACACCCACGCCGACGCGCACCCCGCGTCCCACCTATTCGCCCACACCCACATTGACGCCGACGCCCGTTCCCCCCACCCCCACGCCCACACCCGCCTTCCCGGTGACGGCCGGCTGCGCGGCGAGCATCCCCGATGCGGCCTGTGACCGCTTCCGCGCGCGCGTGGCCGAAGCCGCAGATTACTTCGTCTGGAGCGACGACGCCGCGCAGGCAGATACGCTTTTGGGCGGCGCGGAGTTGCCGAACGCTACGCCCCTGGGGGTGTGGACTTACGCCGTCGTTGCCCCTTTCTTCACCGTGGATGACGACATAACTACTGCCGACTTGCGCGCCACGTGGAGCGGAACGCCCGCCGGTCCTTTTGCCCTCCACGCCCTGCTGGCCACTACCGACACGCTCGACGCACTCACGTCCCTGTGGGGCGCGCCGGCCCTCGGCGCCGTCCAGACCGTCGCGGCGACGGAGCTGTTGACCATCGCCGAGCAAACGGGCGCCTGGGCCATTGTTCCCTTCGACGCGCTCGAGCCGCGCTGGAAGGTGCTGCGGTTGGATGGCCTTGTGGTGGTGGATAAGGGCCTGGATATGACGGCTTATCCGCTGGCGGTGACGCTCTACTGGAGCAGCGCCCGCCGTCCCGAGACACTCGATTTATTGCCCCGCGACCCCGATACGTTCTCTAACCGCATTGAGCAAAATATGACCCGCGTGGTGATGACCGGCGTGACCGCTATGACCCGTGAGACGGCGATGTTGATGGATCGCAAAGGCGTCACCTATCCGGCGCAGGACATTTTGCCCTGGTTTGCCAACGCCGATTTCGTCCACGTCAGCAATGAGGTCTCCTTCAAGCCCGACTGTGTGGCCGAGGGCAGCGGTACGATGTCGTTCTGTTCCCACGACAGTTACATCGGCCTGCTGGAGGCCATCCACGCCAACATTATCGAACTGACGGGCAACCATCTTGAGGACAAAGGGCCGCAGTGGGTGGATCACTCGCTGGAGATGTACCGCGCGCGCGGCTGGCAATGGTTCGGTGGGGGTGCCAATCAGGCCGACGGCGCGAAGCCGCTGACGGTGACGCACGGTGTCAATCGCATCGCTTTCATCGGGTGCAACACCGTCGGCCCGTTCGCGGGGGAAGATTCCGGCGGGGCCGCGCGCTGCGACTTCGAGCAAATGCGGGCCGATATTCAGCAGTTGCAAGCCGACGGTTATCAAACAATTGTCACCCTGCAATATCTCGAAGACTACAACTACACGCCTACGCCGCAGCAAATCCGCGACTTCCGCTATCTGGCGGAGGCCGGCCCGGTTTATGTGCAGGGCAGTCAGGCGCATCAGGCGCAGACGATGGAATTCTACAACGGTGTTTTCATTCATTATGGTCTGGGCAACTTTTTCTTTGATCAGATGTGGAGCGACGGCACGCGCCAGGAATTTGTGAATCGGTTGACGTTCTATAACGGGCGTCTGCTGAACGTGGACTTGCGCACGGCCATTCTGGAGGAGTCCGGACGTCCACGGCCTATGACGGTGGGCGATCCCGATCCCGCCGCGGATCGGGCGAAGTTTTTGCAGATGATTTTTGATTTGAGGATCAGGGATTAGGGATTGAGGAGTAGAGAATTCTCCGGGAACCGGCGGTTCACCGGCGGTCGGATGAAAACAACGCGTTCCAGTGTCAAGAGAGATTCGCAAGATTAGCAGTTTATTTTCCGGGGAGGGATCATGACATTGCCGACAATTGCTGTAATTGGTTCTGGAGTGATGGGTGAAGCGTTGATGAAGGGATTGTTGCGCCAATCCCTGATCGAATCACAGTCCATCATCGGCACGGATACGTGGCGCGAGCGGCTGGAAAACCTGGAGGCCCAGTATCACATCCGCACGTCGTTGGATAACGCTGCGGCAGCTCGTGAGGCCGAAATCGTGTTCCTATCGGTCAAGCCACAGGTGATGGGGACGGTGTTGGAGAATCTCCGTGGGCACGTGCGCCCCGGTGCGCTGGTCTTCTCCATCGCGGCGGGGGTGCGCATCGAAACGCTACGTCAGGGGTTGGGGGTCGAGAGCATCATCCGCGCTATGCCCAACACACCGGCGCAGATCGGGCAGGGGATTACCGTGTGGACGGCGACAGAGGCCGTGACCGGGCAACAGCGGGAATACGCACTGACGATCCTCAAAGCACTTGGGGAAGAGGTCTACGTCACCGATGAGCATTACCTGGATATGGCGACGGCGCTCTCCGGCACCGGCCCGGCCTACGTCTACCTGTTTATGGAAGCGCTGGTAGATGCCGGCGTCCACCTGGGATTCTCACGGCACATCGCGCAGAAGCTGGTTTTCCAGACGGTGATCGGCTCGGCGAATTTTGCGCGGCAGTCGGATCTTCACCTGGCGTCGCTGCGCAATCAGGTCACATCCCCCGGCGGGACGACGGCCGAGGCGCTCTATCACCTGGAAAAAGGGGGCTTCCGCACGGTGCTTTCGCGGGCGATCTGGGCCGCCTACGTGCGTTCGGCAGAACTGGGGCGCGATAAAACGTAGGGCGATAAAAGACAGCACAAAAGCAGCGGGGAGTCTATGCCCCGCTGCTTTGATAAGATAAAGCCATCCTTGCGCAGGTCACGAACCCTTGCAAGGGTATATAATTATTGCGCCCGCTTTTGCAAAGCGTTGATTTGTTGCATCAGCCGAGACTTGAGCCGCGCCGCCTTGTTGGGGTGGATGACGTTCTTCTTGGCGGCCTTATCCAGCTGGCTGGCAGCCTTCGGCATCAGCGCCAGGGCTTGAGCGGCATCGCCGGCGGCGATTGCTTCGCGCACCATCTGCAACGCGCCCCGCATTTGCCCTTTGACCTGTCGGTTGCGCAACCACTTGCGATATGAACTACGAACCTGCTTTTGGGCTGATTGAGTGTTTGCCACGCTTGTTCCTCCAAAAACTTCTAGCTAAATCTTCCGTTACCGGACAAAAGTATACCCCATATTTGTTTTTTGTCCAGTTTGGGCCGAATCAAGCAAAATCCCCCTGTGATCAGGGGGACTTTTTGTGAGAAAGTTTCAGCGATGTGTCTGGTGGTTAATGGCCACCTCCACTGCCAGCACCGCCGCCGTTTCCACTACCCGATCCACCGTTCCCACCGGTGCCGCCTTCACTACCGCCAGTGCCGCCGGTGTTGCCTGCACCGCCGCCGGTGTCACCGCTGCCGCCACCGGTGTTACCTGCACCACCGCCGGTATCACCGCTACCGCCACCGGTGTTGCCTGTGCCACCGCCGGTGTCACCGCTGCCGCCACCGGTGTTACCTGCACCACCGCCGGTATCACCGCTACCGCTGCCGGTGTTGCCTGTGCCACCGCCGGTATCACCGCTACCGCTGCCGGTGTCAGAACCGCCGTTGCCGCCATTTTCACTGCCATTATCAATGTTGCCGCCCTGTTTGTTCTTGTTTTGGCCTTCGTCGCTCGGGGTGTTACCCTCAGCTTCGCCATTCTCGTGTTGCTTGTCGTGATCTTCAGTCTCACCGTAGCGCTCCTGACAATCGCCAAAGCACTGCTGACCATTGTCTTCCCCGTTGCCGTTATCATTGGGATTCGGGCCGGGCGATTCAACATTACCCGGAGTCTCGTCGTCGCCCCTGTGTGGCCCTGAGTCGCCGAGATGTTGCTGGGTCTGCTGCATCGTTTTCAGCATTGTCTGAATCCTGGCCTGGGTGGGTTCAGGGTGTTCGGGATCGTTGCTCTGATGCAAACGCGCCATCAATTGTGTCATCACGCGCACCTGGTTCTGTAGCGTGCTAGAGATGTGGGTGCGCAGTTGCAATTGCTGCGTTTCATCAAGGCTCTCCATCGTCTGCAAAGCCGTTTTAACTTGTAGCTGATAACGCACGGTGAGCGGTTCGGGAATTTCGTCGCCACGCTCAACCAGGGCGACCGCCTCATCTACTCGCTCTTGAGCATAGGCGAGCGCCAACAGGACTTTTGCGCTGCCATCCCCGGTTGTTGCCAGGCGTACATTTTCGTATTGCACTTTCACGGGATACAACACCGATCCCGGCAAACTCTCTTGGGACGCGCTGACCGTGCCGGCCGTCATGCCGAAGATGAGCGCAACTGCGATTAAGACTTTCACTAACGCGACCATACCATCCTCCTTAAGTTGAAATGGGAATAGGTTCTTCCATACCTTACGACGTACCGTGGGGGTGGAGGATACGGCCTCGGCAGAAAATTGTCGCACTTCTGCCAAAAATGCGCGCCGGCGCGCTTCCCAAGACGTTGTCTCTGGTGCTGGGGTCGGGCGTAGAGCAGACAAAGCCGCAGCTACCTCAGGCGGCAATGCTTCTAGTGTACAATCGCGTTCACGTTTCATTCCCTTCCTCCAAAATACGTCGTAAACTGTCAAGCGCACGGTGTTGTAAGGCTTTGACTGCACCCTCGGTTCGTTCGACGACCCGGGCAATCTCCGCGTTGCTCAATTCTTCCAGGTACCGCAGTGTGATGACCTGTTGTTGGAGCGGCGTCAATTGTCGTAAGGCGGCGCGGGCCCGCTCAACCTGCATTTGCTGTTCCACGTGGACTACGCCGCGATCTGATTCTGCCAGGGTCTCTTCCACACCATCTAGCGATTCCGGTTCTTGTGCTGGTTGGCGGCGGTAGAAGTCAACGATCAGATTGTGTGCTACGCGATAGAGCCAGGCCGAGAGATGTTCCGTTGGACCGCCCCCCTGCTTCAAAGCAACCAGGAAACGGTGGAAAGTTTCTGCTGTGATCTCTTCTGCCGTGTTCTGATGTCCAACGTGCCGATAGACATACCGATAGATAACTGGCGCGAAGGTATCGTAGATTTGCGTCAGTGCATCCTCGTTCCACTGTCGTGCGCGTCTCAACAAAGCGTCTGCTGTCTTCACACGTGTGCCCTATTCTCTACGACGCAAAACCGCGAAAAAAGATACGGGAGCTTAACTCTGTGGTTTGAGTGAAAACCCTGGGGGTATTATACTCTGTTTGGGGATACTCTTCACAACTGCTCGGGGCGCTCGTATCCAGCCGGCCCTGGTCATATCCGAGAAAGAAAAATAGTCATTGATTTGTCGGGTTGCTTTTTTTGTTGGATTGAAAATTTAGATGACTCCGATTATACTTATAGTATAGGCGTGTTGGTTCTTTAGGAGTTTCCGTTATAATGTTTGTGGGAAGATTTTGATGCTTTGCCTCTTGACGGTAAGGAGATCCCATTATGGTCAAGATTCTTCACGTTGAAGATAATGCAATACAACGGGAACTGGTACAGCGGCTGCTCGAGTTGGAATTCCAGGGGTGTGAGGTACAATTTGCCGGCAACGGCCGGGAAGGTTTCGAGCGTGCTCAAAGCTGGCAACCCGATATTATTCTGATGGATTTGCGCATGCCGCAAATGGATGGGTTCGAGACCATCCAATCCCTCAAAAATACACCGGTGACCGCCCACATCCCCATCATTGCCGTCTCCGCCTGGGCAAACTTGAAGAATGAGGAACGCGCTCTCTCCCTGGGAGCAAGCCGTTGTCTGGTAAAACCCTTCGATCCCGATGAGCTTATGGCGGCCATTAAAGCCTGTCTTGCCGAGAGCCAGCACTCCTCTTGAAACCTGCATGGCCTTATCATTCTTGCTCCGAGGGGAACGCCAGTTCCCCGTTTTAGCTGATAGAGCAACGCGGATCTGGCGATCCGCTCAAAGCAACGCGGATATGGCAATCCGCTCGCAGCCAAATGAAGTTGCTGTAACGAGAATGATCAAGCCCTGTTGAAACCTGTTTGCTTATTTTACGTAACCTTTCTATAATAAGAGAATAAAGCAAAGAGTTCCCAGGCGGGATTTCACCTCAAACGAGGGCCAAAAATCGTCAACGGATCAAACGGATTTGAGTGGATTTTTAACTCGCATTTTTAGGAGGGAATTCGGGAGAAGGGGGTGAGCAGCATCCTGACCCCAATCCCCAATCCCTGAACCATTTTCATAGGGAGACTAAAGTGATAGAAGGGTTACTGGATCTCGCTTCGGCATTTGGACTTTCGGCCTCGGCGGGGTTGAATGCATATATTCCCATGCTGGTGTTGGCGCTTCTGGCGCGCTTCACCGGGCTGGTGGAGTTGGGGGAGCCGTGGTCGGCCCTGACAAGCTGGTGGATCATCGGCTTGCTGGGGGTGTTGCTCATCATAGAGACGTTGGCCGACAAAATCCCCGCCGTAGATACCGTCAACGATGTCATCCAGACCGTCGTCCGCCCCACAGCCGGCGCGATTGTGTTCGCTGCGACGACTCAAAAAACCATCCACCTGCACCCGGTTTTGGCTTTCGCTTGTGGGGTGATCCTGGCCGGCGGCGTGCATCTCGTCAAAGCCGGTGGACGCCCGGTGGTTACGGCAACCACCGGCGGCATGGGCAATCCCATTGTGAGCACCATCGAGGATATTGTTTCGACCATCACCTCCCTCATCGCCATCATTTTCCCTTACCTGGTCCTGGCCTGGCTGTTTCTGCTGGTGCTGTTGATCTACCTGGTGGTACGCCGGCGCCGGCTACGCGCCGAAGCGCGAGCGATGTCGGCATCCGTTACCTCGCCACCCACGCGACGCTAAACATTCACTAACAGAAGTATCTGCTATTCGCTATTTGTCATTCACTATTTTTCATTGAGGAGGACATTATGACTCAAAGCCCTTTTTATGAACCCGAAACTCCGCCACCTTACTCAACACCTCCTGCTCCGCCGAAGAAGAAAAATACCTTGCTTATCATCGTTATTGTGGCTGCCGTGCTGCTGCTGTGCTGTTTCTGCGCTGTGGCGGCCTGGCTTCTGTGGACTTATGGCGATCAGATTCTCTATCAATTGGGCCTTAGTTCACTGCTGACCTTGATCTATTGAATCCGGGAAGATCACCGACAAAGGAATTGGGGACCAGGGATTAGGGATTGAACGGTCTTCCTCATCCCCAATTCCTTATCCCCGGTTACTCACTGTTTTTTTATAAGGAGAAGCTATGACCGAAGATTTTATATCCACCCCAGAATCGCCGGAAGCTGAAGCCGCTCCGGAGCTGCCGTCGCCATTTGATTTCGAGACACCACCGCCACTGCCGCAGGAAGCCGTCGAGGCGGCGGATTTAGAGCCTGCTGGGCCGCCGCCGTTGCCTTTCGAGACGGAGTCTGCTGTTGTAGAACCTCCCGCCGTGACGCCGGAGGTCAAGGCGGTTGAAACGCAAATGTTGGGGACACCCCCTATACCCACGCCGCCACCGACACCGCCGTCCTTTGTGAACGCGCCGCCGCCAACTCCTCCCACACCGCCGCCATCTTACGCGCCACGGCCCGCAATGGCAGATTTGACTGCTGCGGAACAGGCCACGCCCAAAAAGAGCAACCAGACGTTGATCATCATCCTGATCGTTGTTATAGCGCTGTTGCTGTTGTGTTGTTGCTGTATTTTGCCGGTCGGATTGGTCATCGTTAACTGGGACAACATCATGTACAGCATGGATCTTTCCTTTTTCGCGTTGCTCTGAGTAAGTCACGTATCGGCATCTTCTTTAACTTCCCAGGCCGCGCGCAGGCCTGGGAAGTTTGCTGTATAATAAAGGCGTGAAACGTTCAGAGAAAATCGAGCAGAAACTCGCCACATTGCCTGCCAGTCCCGGTGTGTACCTCATGCACAACATCCGGGATCAGGTGATCTACGTGGGCAAGGCGATCAATCTCGCCAACCGCGTGCGCTCGTATTTTCACGCCTCGGCCCAGGAAGACGCCAAAACGCGCCGTCTCGTCGCCGAAATCGCCGACATCGAATGGATCGTCACCGAATCGGAAGTTGAGGCGCTGATCCTGGAAGCCAACCTCATCAAAAAATACCGTCCACACTTCAACGTCCGCCTCAAAGATGACAAGCGTTATCCCTATCTCAAAGTGACGGATGAGGATTTCCCTAAAGTGCTCATCACCCGCAACATGCGCCGCGGCGATGGACGTTATTTTGGCCCGTATACCTCGACCAGCGCGCTGCGCGAGACGCTTGATCTGCTACGGCGGCTGTTCCCCTACCGCACCTGTGACCGTGAGATCACCGGCGCCGACCGCCGCGCATGTCTCTATTACGACCTGAAACTCTGCACTGCACCCTGTATCGGCGCGGTGGATCGTGAGCAGTACCGGGCGATGATTGCCCAACTGGTGCAATTTATGGGCGGCGAAACCGAAGAGATTATGGAGGGGCTGAAGCGTCAGATCCAGGAAGCCGCCCTGGCATTACAATTTGAGCGTGCGGCGCAACTGCGCGACCGCTATCAGGCGTTGCAGCAGGTGATGGAACGTCAGCGCATCGTCACTACCGCCGCGGTCAACCAGGATGTGATTGCCCTGGCACGCGACGATAGCAATGTCTGCGTCGAAGTCTTCTTCGTGCGCAACGGCAAGCTGCTGGGGCGCGAGTTCTTTATGATGGAGGGCGGCAACGAGGAAGACGAACAGGCGATTGTGGCGGCTTTCCTCCAACAATTCTACACCGAAGCGGCAATGGTGCCGCCGGAGATTCTGCTGCCCTCACAGGTCGCCGAGGCTGCCGTGCTCGAAGCCTGGTTGCGTTCCAAACGGGGCGATGTAGTCTACCTCAACGTCCCCCACGAAGCTGGCCCGGAGCGCGATCTGCTCGATCTGGCGGCGACCAACGCAGCGGAGACCCTGCGCGCGCTCAAAGCGCAATGGGAGCTGGACAGGCATCGCAGCGAGCAAGCCTTAACTGATCTCCAGACGGCGCTTGGTCTGACAACGCCGCCGGTGCGCATGGAGTGTTACGACATCTCGACGACGCAGGGCGTGGAAGTTGTCGGCAGCATGGTGGTCTTTGAGCATGGTGTTGCGAAGAAGAGCGATTACCGTCGCTTCAAGATCAACACCGTTGAAGGGCAGGATGACTTTGCCAGCATGCGCGAGGTGCTTACCCGTCGCTTCGATCGTTGGCGGCGTATGGAAAGCGGCGAATTGAAGGGAGTGCGTGGCAGTCAGGCGTGGGCGAAGCTCCCCGATTTGTTGATCGTGGATGGCGGGAAAGGGCAACTGGGCGTGGCGGTGGAAGTGTTGCGGGCATTTGATCTGCAGGACAGGGTTCCCGTGGTGGGCCTGGCCAAGCGCGAGGAGGAAATCTTCAAGCCTGGGCGTAGCACATCCATCCGTTTCGACCCGGCAGCGCCGGCCATCTTGCTATTGCGTCGCATCCGCGATGAAGCCCATCGCTTCGCCATCACCTACCATCGGCAACGTCGCGCCAAACGCGGTTTGGCCTCGCAAATTGACGAAATCCCCGGCATCGGCCCGGTGAAGCGCCGTGCCCTGCTCAAACATTTCGGCTCACTGGATGCCATCCAGAAAGCCGGCGTCGAAGAGCTAATGGCGGTCCCCGGCATCTCGCAGGTACTGGCGACGCAAATCCGCGAACATTTTGAGCGGCTGGAGAAAGAGGCGGGGGAGGAATAAAGACTTTTTGTGCTGCTTGCGGTGCTGGCCTCGCTGGGCGTCTTCAGCGCCGACGCGCTCAAGGCGCTGGACGGCCTCTCCAAGTGGGCGTTCACCTTCGCCTTCATCGCCATCGGGATTGATTTTCGAAGGAGACGCCGGTGTTACCGCACACTATGCCAGCACGAAAATGGCTATCTGACTAACGACTATCAGACTGTTTTCCAAGAAGTTGGGCTTGTAACGCGCGGTGTTCGGGGATCGCCGTGAGGAATGTTGCTGCTTGCGCTTCCGGCAGGCGCGCGGCCTGCGCCTGCAACAGCGTGCGGGCGCGCGTCAACACATCAGCGGCGCGCTCCCCAACTTGATCCGCGCGGGTGTTCTCCAGCGCTTGCAGCGCGCAGTAACAGTGCCAGTAGGCGCGCAGCGGGCGCACCACGCCGGCCGGCAACGGTTCGCGTTCCAAAGCAGCCAGGGCTTGGTCAAGCAGCGAATACGCCTGATCGCTTTGCCCCTGCTCCGCGCAGGCGTGCGCCAGCGCACTTGCGCCCAGTGTGATGTGCCCGGCCTGATTGGCCTTGCGCCACAATTCCAGCGCGGCGGAAAATCGCGCTGCGGCAGTCTTGATTTCCCCGCGCGCCTGCGCGACGCGCCCTAGCAGATATTCGGCCTGTCCCGCGCGGAGCGGGTCGCTGGCCTGGCGCAATCCGGTCAGGCTGGCCTCCGCGTGCTGCTGCGCGGTCTCCCTATCGTCCACGTCAAACGCCGTCCAGCCCAGGCCCAACTGCGCAATCGCCGCACCCCAAATGTCTTCAGCCTGCTGGCACAGACGCAGCGCCTCGGCATAAGCCTGACGCGCTTCCTCTATGGCGCCCACTTCGTACGCCAGCGTGCCCAGGTTGTTCTGGCTGACCACCTGGCCGCGCAGGTCGCCAGAGATGCGGCGCAGTTCGAGACCCTGGCGGTAGCTGCGGCGCGCGCCTTCGTAGTTGCCTTGCCGCTGCAGGACAATACCGAGCATGTTGTGGACAATGGCTTCATCGCGCTTGTTGCCCAACTGTTTCCGCAGGGTCAGGCTGCGCTCCAACCTGGCTTCGGCGGCTGCATAATCCCGCTGCGCCCAGGCCACATTAGCTAATCCTTCCAGACTGGTAGACAGCGTAGCCGGGGCGTCAATGCGCTCGGCAATCTCACGGGCCTGTTCATACTCGATAAACGCTGCATTCATATCGCCTTGCCGTCGCAAGGCGCATCCCCGCCAGCAGTGCCCTTCGGCGCGCGCCGCTTCGTCACTTGCCGCGATCGCGCAAGTGATAGCGCGCTGCGCCGCGGCCACCGTCTCGGCGTAATCGCTGTTCACTTCGGCGTAATTGGCTTGCCGCAGCGCAACCTCAGCCTGATGCTGCGGCGTGGCAACTTCTGGCGGGCCGTTTTCCGCCAGCGTCGCCAGTTCATCCAAAACGTGGCGTTGGAGGTCGCGGTCGCTGGTCATGTCGTAAGCCGATTCCAGCCCGCTGAGCAGCGCATAGCGCAACCCGACTTCGGAGGTCAATGCCAGGCCGCGCCGATAGCAGGCTATGGCTTGCTCATAAGCATACGCGAGGCGCGCCTGGTCGCCGGCCAGCCGCAGATAGCGCGCCGCAATGGCGTCCTGGCGCGCCAGGTCGTAGTGATACGCCAGCGACGCGACTTCTTCGGGGTGCAGCGCCGCTAACGCGGCGGCGAGCCGCGCGTGCAGCAGACGGCGCAGCGGCGCGGGAACCGTCTGGTAAAGCGTGCTGCGGATTTTATCGTGCGTGAGGTCCCAGGCGTCATTGGCCGGGCGCGCCAGTTGCCGCTCGCGCCATAGCGTCAGCGCCGTTTCCACCGTCTCCGGTGGACATTCGCCGGCTGCCGCCAGCAGCGCCGCGTCGAAGGGTCGCCCGTGGGCTGCCGCCAATGTCAGCAGATATTGCCCGGTCTCGTCCAGCCGCTGCACCCGTTGGAGGATCACGTCCTGCAAGCGCGCCGGCAGTGCGGGTGACGCCGGCAGCGCGCCCACCACATCCCATCCTTCCCCGGCGACGCGCAAGATGCCTTGCTCGCGCAACATCTCCATCAATTCGGCGATGAAAAACGGATTGCCTTCACTTTCGTGGAAGAGATAGTCCGCCAGCGGCATCTCGGCGGTGGAATCGAGCAGGCGGGCGGTCAGGCGCGTCACGTCGTCCGCCGAAAGCGGCGCGAGCGACAGCGTGCGCAACCGCGCATCGCGGTTGAGGGCGTGGATCAGACGGGCGAGTGGATGGTCGGGCAGGGTCTCGCCGGGGCGGTACGCGCCGACGAGCCAGCATGGCGCATCGCCGAGATGTCGCGCCAGGTAGTGCAATAAGTCCAGCGTGTCTGTGTCGGCCCAATGCAGGTCATCCAGAAAAAGCACCAGCCCGGCGCGGCGTTGCGCGCGCAGTCCACGCAGATAGGCGGCGACCGCCGCAAAAAGCGCGGTGCGTTCCGCTGGCGCGGCATCTTCTGAATGGAGCAGACGGGTCATCGGATTGGCGACGGTTGACAAGGCGGGCGACGCAGCCGGTTGCAGCGCTTCGTGGATGGCCTGATAGGGCAGGGCGCGGTTGAATTCGTAGCAGCGCCCGCTGAGAACACGCGCGCCTTGCCCGGCGACGATGCGCAAGACTTCGTGGATGAGCCGCGTTTTGCCGATGCCGGCGTCGCCGGAGACCAACGTGAGGCCGCCCGCGCCGCGCCGCGCGGCTTCCCACTGCGCGAGCAGCCAGGCATGATCGCTTTCCCGCCCCACCAGCGGGAGAAACACGCCCCCGGATACCTCGGAGAGGCGCAGCTCGTGTGTTTCCTCCGCTTCAGCGCGGATGCGGTCGTAAAGCGCCTCGGTTTCGGCGGTGGGCGCAACGCCCAATTCCTCCGCCAGCAGCCGCCGACACAGCTCATACTGCTTGAGCGCCGCGCTGCGCTGCCCGGCCAGCGCCAGCAGCAGCATTTTGTGACGGTGCGCCTCCTCGCGCCAGGGATCGAGCGCCAGCAAGCGGTCGGTATACTGTAGGCCCGTTTCTATTTCCCCCCGGCGGGTGTGATGCGCGACCAGGGTGTGCAGCGCGGCGGCGGCTTTTTGCCGCCAGCGCTCGCGTTCGACGACCAGCCACGTCTCGAAGTCCGGGCAATCGTCGAGGTACATCCCGGCCATAAAGTCGTCGCGGTATAGGGCGACGGCTTCGGTCAAGGCGGCCACGTCGGCGGTTGGGCCGGTCAACGCGGTAAAGGCGGCCACGTCCAGCCAGCACGCTGCGGCGTTGAACGTCACCGTTTCGCGGTCAGCGTTGACGCAGCCGGGGAGCAGTGTGGCGAAGTTGTTGAGCACGCGGCTGAGGTTGCCGCGTCCGCGCGCTTCGGGCTTGTCAGGCCAGAAAAGGTCAGCCAGGTGCGCGCGCGTCTGCGGTTGGCCTTGCGCCGCCAGATAGCACAGCAGCGCCAGCGCGCGCCGCGACTCAAAGCCGTGAACAGGTTGTCCGGCGTGTTCGACGTGTACCGGGCCGAGCAAGTGTAAACGATAGTCGAACTCCATCCTCACAGCCTTTGCGAAGGATTTGCGAAGGGTTGTCAGGTATAAGATAGCATAATTGTGTGAAGTCACAAGCAAGCGAATGGCAAATGGCGAATGGCAAATGACGAATGGCGAATGACGAATTTTAGGGGGCAAGGATGCCGCTGAGTGAGCCGCATTATCAAGCCTATTTATTGCGCTGCTGGCAAGAGCCGTCCGCACAGCCCGGCGATCCGCCGTCGGCGTGGCGGTTTGCGCTGGAGTCGGTGGGGCAGGAGCCGGAGCGCCGGGGGTTTGGCTCATTGGAAGCGGTGTTTGCGTTTCTGCGAGCGGTGTTGGAAGAAAGGTCTACATCCACAGGAGGAAAATGATGAACAGTATAACACGATGGTGGAAGCCCTTGCCGGCGGGAGAAAAACCGGCATCCCGATACGCATGGCGATTGGGATTGTCTATCATCCTCAGTCTCGCGGCGTTGACCGGGTTGGGATGGGTGTTGAGTCGCCACGCCGCGCCGGCCTTTGCCGATTCCCCGCCAAGCGCGGCGACCCTCACCCGCGCGCCGGCCGGCCCGCTCTTCCCCGGCGCGGTGGTGCAGTTCACGGCGGCGGCGACCGGCACACAGCCGTTCACCTACACGTGGACGCTCAACGGCGCAAGCGTTGGCGGGAACGCCCCAACGTGGACGTATACCTTCACCGACGCCGGTCTCTATACGGTGAGTGTGCTCATCACCAACACGTTTGGGCAGGATAGCGCTGCGTTGCTTGTGCCGGTGCGTGGCTGCGAGGCGCGGGTGGCGAGCAGCGGCGTCATCTACCCAAGCGCGCAGGCGGCGATTGACGCTGCGCCGCCCGGCGGTGTGGTGCAACTCGCCGGCGCGTGCCGGGGTGTGACAACGCGCGGCGGCCTGCAACAGACGGCCTACATCAGCAAATCGCTCACGCTGCGCGGCGGCTATCCCGGTCTGGGCGATTGGAGCGCGTCCAACCCGGCGGCTTATCCCACCTTGCTCGATGCGCAGGGCGGCGGGCGCGCGCTGGCCGTTATTGGCCCGGCGAATGTGACTGTAGAAGGGCTGACCCTCACCGGCGGCAACGCCAATGGGCTGGGCGGCATCGAAAGCTCGAATGGCGGCGGCGGCGTCTACCTGTCCGGCGCAACCGTCACGCTGACAAACTGCGCCGTCGTGACCAACGTCGTCACAACCGCCTACGGGCGCGGCGGCGGGGTGGCCGTCAACGGCGGCAATGTGGTGATTGCGAACAGTCGCATCGCCTACAATCGCGCCGCCGACGCGGATGACTACAGTGCAGAGTACGGCGGCGGGCTGTATGCGTTTGGCGGGACGGTGAATGTGGTCAACAGCACCCTCAGCGACAACTCTACCCGTTACGGCGGCGGCGCGTACCTGACGCAGAACGGCATTTTCACATTCACCGATAACGTTATCGCGCACAACACGCTGGCCTGGGACGGCAATGGCGGCGGCGTGTATCTGGCGCAGGGCGCGCTGCACTTTGCGGGCAACACCGTCGCAGCCAACGACAAGAGCGGGGTGGTCGCGCAGGGCGATGCGCTGTGGATTGCCGATAACACCATCCGCAATCAAGGCGAGTACGCGCTGTCGCTCACCGGCGCGGGTGTGACGGTACAGGGCAACACGCTCACCGCCAACAAGCAAGGGGTTGTCATCAACGGCAGCGGCCTCGTCGCCGGCAACGTCATCAGCGGGTGCTGGGGCGGGACGGGGTTGACGCTCTGGGGCAGCGCGGAACAGACCGCCGGGCAGACTTTTACCGTGACCGGCAACCTGATTCTGCACAATACCACGACCGGCGACGGCGGCGGTGTCTATGCGCGGGCGTATCGCGTCGCGTTCAGCAACAACGTCATCGCCTTCAACCACGCCAACGGCAACGGCAGTGGGTTGTATTTGCTCCCGCGCGGCAGCGGCTCCGGCAGCGATTACACCCGCTATCACTACACGCTGCTGCACAACACTGTCAACAACAATACCGGCGCGAACGGGATTTATCTGCGCGGGCCGGCGAGTTTTGGGCCGATTCAGGCGGAATTGAAGAACAACCTTATCGCCAACCACGCCGTCGGCGTTGACACCGGTTGGGATAACGATGTGACGCTGATGAGAACACTCTGGCGCAACAACACGACCGATGTGACCGGCGCAGCGACGCGCACGGGCGACCTGACCGGCGACCCGGCTTTGGCCGCCGACGGCTATCACCTGAGCGCGGGGTCGGCGGCGCTGGATGCCGGTAGCCCCAGCGCGGGATTGCCCTGGCAGGATATAGACGGCGACGCCCGCCCGGCCGGCTTCGGCTACGACATCGGCGCGGATGAAGTCGCCGGGCCGGCGCTGCAACTCACGCAGACGCCGAGCGCGTCCCGACTGGCGCACGGCGAAACTGTCGTGTACGCCGATACGGTGAATGTGGCCGGCGGCGCGGTGTCCGGGCTGGTGGTCACGCTGACGCTGCCGGTTGAGCAGCAAGCGCTGGCGGCGACGAGCAATCGCGGGACGTGCGTCCTGGTCAACGGGTATGGCGGCGGCGCGGTCTGCACGCTGGGGAATACGCCGGCCGGGACGACGGTACTGCTTACGGTCACGGCCGGTATGACGACGACGCCCATCTTGCCGGCGGCGATGCCCGGCGCGCTGACGGCCACGCTCACCGCGCGCGCGGCGCAAGCCGCCAACGCACTCTCCACGCCGTTGGCGTTCCAGTATTGCCGCGCCAACGTGAACGGCGTCATCTACAATACGCTGCAAGCGGCAGTGGATGCCGCCCCGACCGGCGCGCTGGTCAAGGCAGCGGGTTACTGCGACACCTTCAACGCGCGCGGCAGTGAAATCGTGTACCTCACCAAGACGCTGACGCTGCGCGGCGGTTACACGCTGGCGAATTGGGAGACCTCCGACCCGGCGGCGCAGCCGACCACGCTCGATGGGCGCCTGGCGGGGCGCGGCATCCTCATCCAGGGCGCGGGCGTCGCGCCGACGGTGGAGGGGCTGCGGATTATCAACGGCAACGGCAGCGGCATCTTTGTCGGCGGGCAGGCCGCGCCTATCTTGCGCGGCAACACGCTGGAAGGCAACGTCGCCGCCTACACGCCCGACGGCGCGCTGCCCACAACGGGCGCGGGCGCCGGCGGCGGGATTTGCGTCAGCGGCGCGCCGAATACACAAATTATCGCCAACACATTCCGCGCTAATCGCGCGCGTTACGGCGGCGGGCTGAACGTCTATCAAAGCAACGGCGTCGTCGTCCAGAACAACCAGTTCCTGGATAATCAAGCGGGCCAGTTCGGCGGCGGCCTGGAGTTCAATGGCAGCAACGTGCAGGCGCTGGATAACCACTTCCAGGGGAACGCGGCTGGCGGCATCCTCGATTTTTGCGGCGGCGGCGCGATTGCCGCGACCTCCGGCGGGCCGACGCTGCGCGGTAACACGCTCGCCCAGAACAGCGCGCCCTACGGCGGCGGGATGATCTTCCGCAATGGCGGCGCAACCGCGACCGAGAACGTCATCGCTAACAACGCGGCCACGGAGCAGGGCGGCGGCGTGTATGTGGAGATGTACAGCGCTCCTGTGTTGAGCGCGAATACCATCACGTCGAACACGGCCAAAACGGGCGGCGGCGTCTATGTAGACCAAAGCGCCAGCTCTCAGAGTATCACCTTGCGTTACAATCGCATCGGCGCGAACCGGGCGACGGGCGGCAACGGCGGCGGCGTGTATATCAGTTGGCGCACGTATGGCGAACTGGTGGGCAACGCCGTCACGGGCAACGCGGCCACGGGCGACGGCGGCGGGCTGTGGGTATCGGGGCTGGGCTACGACGGCAGATTTACGCTGCACAGCAACGCCGTCGTCGGCAATCACGCCGACGGGCAGGGTGGGGGCATCTATCACGGCGCGCTCTACAACGGCGTCTGGCGGCACACCACGTTGGGGCAAAACACAAGCAGCGACGGCGCGGCGGTGACATTGGGACCCGGCAGCAATCCCGCCGTCAACTGGGAATACAGCGTCATCTACAGCCAGACGGTGGGCGTCAACCAGACCGGCAGTTCGGGCGGCGCGCTGAATCACACGTTGTGGAGCGGCGTGGCCACGCGCACGCAAGGCGCAGCCCTCACCACCGCCGATGACCTCACCGGCGAGCCGCGCCTACGCGCAGATGGCTATCACCTGGCCCTCGGTTCGGCGGCGATTGACGCCGCGCCCGACAGCACTGTAGCCACCGACATAGACGCCGAGCCGCGCCCGCAAGGGCCCTACCGCGACCTCGGCGCGGACGAGTATCGCCCGCAGGTGGCGCTCTCGTTGACCAAGCAGCGTCAGGGGCCCGGCAGCGTGATGGGCGGGACGGGCATCAGTTACACGCTCACCGTCGCCAATGCGCCCGGCGGCGAAACGACGCCGGACGTGGTGGTGACGGATACCATCGCGCCGGCGGGGGCCGTCGCCGCGCTTTCGGCGCGCGCGCAGAACACGCCGTGTACGGTCAACGGCGCGCAGGTGGTCTGTACGCTGCTCAACGCGCCAATCGGCGGCGCGGAAACGTTCACCGTCTGGGTGACGCCGACGACTAACTACAGCGGACGGCTTACCAACACGGCGGAACTGGTCGCGCTCGATGCGGTGGATAGCACGCCGGCGGATAACGCGGCCGGGCCGGTGGTTGTCACCGTGACGGCGCCGCTGCCCGATGTGTGGATTACTAAAGCCGTCGCCGAGTCCTACATCGCGCCTGGCGGCACGCTGCATTACACGCTCACCTGGGGCAATCGAGGCTTGCTGCCGGCGGCTAACGTCGTCATCACCGATACGCTGCCTGCCGATGTCACGTACCAGCAGGCGAGCGGCAATCCCACGCAAAACGGGCAAACGCTCACGTGGAATGTGGGGCCCGTCGCTGTGGGCGGGGGCGGCGTTCTGACCGTCACCGGCGCGGCAGGCGCCGGGCTGCCCAACTGGACCCCGCTGGTCAACCGGGCCGGCATCCGCACCAGCGACGCCGAGCCGACGCTGCTCAACAATCAAGCCGTCGTCACCAACACCGTCTCGGATACGGGCGGCAATGAGTTCTGGGTGAGCCTCACTGCCGACAAGACGCGGGTGACGATTGACGACACCGTGAACTTTGAGGCGCAAGTGACCAATGAAGGTGAGACGTGGGCCAGCTCACACATCGAAGTGGCGCCTGACTATGGCTTTGCCGCGATTGTGCCGGGATCGGTGCGTTCTGTTCCGGCCGGCGCAACCTACGACGCCGCTAACATGAAAATCTCGCTGGACGTGTTGCTCGCGCCGGGCGAATCGGCTTACATCTATTACACGGCCAAAGTGGAATACTGCGGGTTCAAGGAAGCCTGCGGCGGCGTCAAGCACACTGTAAGCGCGTGGGCGCCCGGCATCCCGCAACCGTGGCGAGCTACACGCCTGCTCACCATCTACTGCGCCGCTCTGAAAGCAGAGGTTAGCGCGCCGCGCTATTTCAGCGTGCAGAGCGAAGACGCTGCTATCGTAAAAGTGTCCTATGCCAATCTCAATGTCATAGACCCTGACTACGGCGCTTTGGGCAAACCTATCCATGCCCTATTGACCTTGTACAACGGCAACTGGGCAGGCAAGGTAAAGTTCGTAGAAGCCCTTGGGTTTCCTCCTGGGATTATCCATTCAGACGGTGCGTATATAACCTGGGACCTGGGCGAGCTGGCGCCGGGGGATACCGGTGAGGTCAGGGCTGTTGTGGATGGCTCGTGGACCGAGATGTATGCGGTGCGGGCCAAAATCGAGGCATTTGATCCGGCCGAGGCGCACGAGTGCGATAGTACAGATAACTATCCGCCCGACGCGCAAATTTATCCGATGAGCTTGAACTTTGAAAAGCGATTGATGACGTTGACGCCACATTGGGAGCCGGATAACAAAACCTTGTCGTTGGATGTCAAGTACCGGCTGCTCTACAAGTATACCAATACGCATCCAGCCCACCCGCGTATCAGTACCTTACTGGTTAGTGATAGCTGGCCACAGGGGTTTAACCTGGTGCGGCAATATTCCTGGCCCAGGTTAGCCTATTCTTTCCAAAAGGTCGGCTCCCAACTCTCTCTCTACTGGGGTGATGGGCAATCGGTTGATCTGGCGGTGGGCGACCATGGGTTTATCGAGTTGACCGGCAAGTCAGATCCGAATGTTCTACCGGAAGTCCCCCAACCTGGCTTTTCGTGGAACAACCTCGCTCTCGCTACCTTTGAGATAGCCGATGACCCGGAAGGGGAACAGCAGTTTGTGGAAGTCGCTCACACCGCAGAGGTGCCGCTTGTCCCCCCGTACTTTACTTTCCCGGCTGCTGGTAGCACTGCTCATATATGTCCCGGGCCTCTGGAACTGGAGGGGCTGGCGCAACCCAATACTACGGTAGAGTATTCTATTTTCGAAATTCCTCAGGGAACGCGACCCGTACAAGGCTCCTATTTTAATATCCCGCTCACTATCCCGTATGGCGATGGGGCATTTTCCGTTGAGGCGCGAACTGTGTATTCGTTATCCGAATCCGGTATTTTGACCAGCGAGCTTTCTGAAAACATTTCTCTGTGGGTTCACTCAAACCAGGGCTGGGATCCGCTACAGTCTGCATGGAATGGCCAGGTGAAGGATGGACCGAACGCAGGGCAAACGATGAGTTTTTCCTTCCGCGATTGGCGTGGCCATTATGTAACCAATGGTTGGGAGATCCCCGGCGTCTATGGTTTCTGGGACACCACTTTGTGGTTGCGGCTCTGTCCCTGCCCAGATCCCGTGAAACAGGAGCGCGAAGCAACGGTCATTGCCGATGGCGTCAAATACGGCCCCCAGAAGGCCGACGGCGAGTATGCCACGTTCCAAATCGGGTTAGCGCACCTGGGCGTACAGATCCAGACCGTCTGTAAAGATAAAGAGACCGAAGAAGAGGTGTCCGGCACGGCGACCCAGGATCAAGGCGACGTACTGATTGACCCCGACGGCTTTGTCTTCGACATTGACCGGGGCGGGGATTACTCTGGTGCGGGCGGGATGTTCAATCCGGTGCAAGCCATCTCCGGCGTCACCGTCACCGCCTACGTCTCTGCGCCACGGCACGGCGGTTGGATGCTGTGGCCGGCGCACGTCTATAGCCAGACCAACCCGCAGGTGACGGACGCCACGTATCCTGATGGCATCACCACCACCGGTTACTTTGCTTTCTTCACCCCGCCGGGACTGTATTACCTGAAAGTAGAAGGCCTCCCGGCGGATGCTGCGCATCCGCAGTACCAGGAATGGCGCAGCCCGGTCATCACGGTCACGAATCAAATCGTCCACGTGAACGTGCCGTATACTCCGTGGACCGATGCCGCCGCACCCTACCCGGTGCTGGTGATGGCAGAAATGATTACGCCGACCGTCTTGACCATTCCGGTGGGCAGTACGGTGGAATGGCGCTCCGAAATCACGACCACCGCCACGTTCAGCGATTACGTGCAGTTGACGGAAAACCCCACGCTGCGCGTCAAGAGCGCGCGCGACCCGCTGGCCGACACGCGCGCCTTCGACGCCGGCTATCTGGAACCGGGGCGGGTGTATCGGCGGCAGTTCAAATGGCCGGGCGTGTATCCCTACACGGATGGCGCGGGACATACCGGCGTGATTGTAGTGCAGGGCGCTGCGCCGCCGCTGACGGTTGACCTGGGCGGGCCGGCCACGGGCTACGTGGGCGAGCCGTTGACCTTTGCCGCGAGCGTCGCGCCGCCGACTGCTACGCTGCCCATCACCTACACATGGCGAACGGCGGGTGGCGAATGGCAAAATGTGCGACACGCGCTATCCGATACGGCAACGTTCACCTGGACAGCGGCGGGGGAGCAAGCCATCACCGTCACCGTGCAGAATCCCTACACCACCGCGACGGCGAGCCAGGCTGTGCTCATCAACCGCCGGCCGCAGACTATCACTTTCCCCGCGCTGGCCGATAAGCCCTACAACGCGCCGCCGTTCACCATCACTGCCACGGCTTCGTCGGGTCTGCCGGTGACGTTCACCGCGGACGGCGTGTGCAGCGTGCAAGCGATCACCGTCACGTTGACCGGCAGCGGTGTGTGTACCATCACGGCGCACCAGGCCGGCGATGCCGTCTACGCGCCCGCGCCGGACGTGATGCGCGCGTTCACCGTCGCGCCGCCGCCGTGCAATCCGCCGGCGAGTGTGCAAATCACCGGCCCGGCCACAACGACCGTGGGCGTCCCGACCATCTTCACCGCTACTGTGACGCCGTTGACCATGACCGTGATCCTGCCGTTTACTTTCCCGCTGACGTATACGTGGCAAGCGACGAATTATGAATTACGAATTACGAATTACGGAAATAGTTTGCAAGACACAGCCGCCTTCACGTGGACGGCGGCAGGGACGCGGGTGGTCACGGTGACGGTGGCGAGTCCGTGCGGGACGACGGTGCAGGATACGGAGCTTATCACGGTAGCCGCTCCGCCGGTGCAGAATCGCCCGCCAGTGGCCGACGCCGGGCCGGACCAGACCGTCGCGCCGGGCGCGTTGGTCACGCTCGATGGCGCCGCCTCCAGCGACCCCGACGGCGACGCGCTGCTCTACCGCTGGCGGCAGACGGGCGGCGCGGCGGTGAGCTTTACGCCGACGCTGAGCCGCACGACGTTCCTCGCGGCGTCGCCGGGTGTGCTCACCTTCACGCTCACGGTGACAGATACCGGTGGGCTGGCGCACAGCGATAGCGTGGTCGTCACGGTGGAAAAGTATCGCATCTACCTGCCGTTGGTGTTGCGGAGCCAGTCAACGACTCATATCAAAAAGGAGATTGAACGATGAACAAGATGATGCGAATTTGGCTTTTGGCGGCATTGGCGCTGGCGCTATTCACCCCTCAACCCACGCAAGCCAACGCCGGCGAGTACGTTTTCAGCGTCTCGCTGGGAACGTATGACGACATCAGCGACGACCCCGGCTACACCGTCAGCACGGCCACGGGAGACTTTACCCCCCAGGACATTTCCCTGCCCTTCACCTTCAAGTACGACAGCGTGGACTACACCACCGGCCACATTTGCGCGAACGGCTGGCTGGAGATGGGACAGAGTTATACCGGCTGCTTCTATGGCAACAATCTGGCCAGCACCACGGTGAAGCCCATCCTCGCGCCCTTGTGGGATGATCTGGCGGATGACGCCACCAGCGAAATCGGCTACATCACCCTGGGCAGCGCGCCCAATCGGATTTTCGTGGTGCAGTGGAAGGGCGTGCTGTGGCCGACCGGTTATGATTGGTCGCGCCAAAACTTTCAGGTGCGGCTGCACGAGACGACTAACGTTATCGAGTTCGTCTACGGCGCGATGACCAATCCCCCCTATTCCTCATCGTCCGCTTCGATCGGGATTAACGACGCCACGGGCGGCAGCGGCCGCTTCCTCAGCGTGACGCCGGCGGCCGGGACCGCCGACACCGTGAGCAGCACGACGGCCAACAATGACATCAAATCGGCGGAATACCTGCCCAGCGGCAAGACGTACACCTTCACCCCGCCGATCCCGGCGCCGCCGGGATGCGCGATTAACCCCGCGCCGGCCAACGGCGCGACCGACGTGCCGCTGGCCGCCAATCTGAGCTGGAGCGCCGGGACCGGGTCGCCGACCGGCTACAAGCTCTTCTTCGGGACGGACACCCCGCCCACGAATATCGTCAACGGGACCGACCTGGGCAACGTCACCACATACGACCCGGCAGCCGACCTGACCGCCGAGACGCCTTACACCTGGCAGGTCGTCCCCTACAACGCCAACGGCGACGCGACCGGCTGCCCCATCTGGTCGTTCACCAGCGAGCCAACGCCGCTCAACGCCTTCCCCTATGAAGAGAGCTTCGAGAGCGGCGCGGGCGGCTGGACGAGCGGCGGGACGGGCAGCACCTGGGAACTGGGTGCGCCGGCCGATGACGTGATTGACAGCGCGTCCCACGGCAGCCGGGCCTGGACGACCGGCCTGACCGCCAACTACGCCCTGAACGAGCAGTCTTACGTGCGCAGCCCAGGCTTCGACTTCTCCGGGCTGACCTCCCCCGCCGTGCTGCTGGATGTGTGGTGGGAGAGCGAATATGCTGCGGATGGGGCGGCGCTGCAATACTCGACCGACGGCGGCGTGACCTGGACCACCGTGGGCCAATACACCGACCCGCAAAACTGGTACAGATCGAACTCCGTGTACGCGCTGGATTGGGCCGGTAATTCGCACGGGTGGACCGGCAACAATGACTACGGCAGCAAGGGCTGGCGCACCGCCGGGCACAGCCTGGCCGCGCTGGCCGGGCAGCGCAGCGTGCGCCTGCGCGTGGTCTTCGGCTCAGATTCTACGGGGACGGACGACGGCTTCGCCTTCGACCGTGTGCGCATCTTCGACGCCACCACTCCGCCGCCCTGCGCGACCGGCCTCGGTCCGGCCGACGGCGCGACCGATGTGCTGCTGAACGCGGCCCTGAAGTGGGACGGCAACAGCAGCAGCCTGGTGACCGGCTACTATATCAACTTTGGCACCGATGACCCGCCCACGAACCTGAGAAATCACGTGAACCTGGGCTCCGTCACGACCTACGACCCGCCGGGGTATATGGAGGCGATGACGACCCATCGCTGGCAAATCATCCCCTACAACAGCGCCGGCGAGGCGACGGGTTGCCCGGTCTGGTCGTTTACCACCGGCAGTTCGACGACGCTGCTTGACGAAAGCTTCGACGGCGCCGCATACCCCAGCGGTTGGGGCACCCTGCCGGGTGAGTGTACCTGGAGCTGGACCACGGCCGGCCTCACCCCGCCGCAGACACCCCACTCCCCGCGCTATGAGAACCGCTTCAATTCCTACAGTTGCGACGCCGACGAGTACCGGCAACTGATGGCGCCCGCCCGGGACTTTAGCGCGGCCGGCGACTACGCCCTCCGCTTCTGGCTGTATCACGACGCCGACTACCCGGCGGCCCCTGACCGGATGCAGATTCAGGTCACGCTGGACAACGGCGCGACCGTCGCCGATGTCGGCGCGCCCATCCCGCGCTACGCCGCCACGACCGGCTGGGCGCAGCACGAGGTGGATCTCTCGGCCTACGCCGGCCAATCTTCCGTGCGGGTGGTCTTCAAGGGAATTTCGGGCAACGGCAACGATATGTTCCTGGACGATGTGCAGATCGTCCATTCCACCGCGGTCGCCGCGCCGAACTGCGCCGTCCTGCTCGCGCCGGCCGACGGCGCGACGGCTGTGCTGGTCAACGCTGATCTCGACTGGATGACCGGCGGCGGCGCGCCTTCCGGCTACCGCATCGCGCTGGGGACCGATAACCCGCCCACGGACATCGTCGCCAACACCGACCTGGGCAAAGTGACCTTCTACGACCACCCGACTAATCTGGCCGGCGAGACCACGCACTACTGGCAGGTCACGCCCTATAACAGCTACGGCGACGCGGTGGGCTGCCCGGTGTGGTCGTTCACCACCGGCGCGACCCCGCACAGCGTCTTCCCCTACGTCGAGGGCTTCGAGGGCGGCGCTGCCGGCTGGACGAGCGGCGGGGCCAACAGCAGTTGGGAACTGGGGACGCCCGCCGGCGATGTCATTCAGGGCGCAGCGGCCGGCAGCAACGCCTGGATGACCGGCCTGAGCGCGAAGTACGCCAACGATGAGCAATCCTACGTGCAAAGCCCGGCCTTCGACCTCTCCGGCCTGGCGCATCCCTACGTCAAGTTCGACCTGTGGTGGGACTCCGAGGGCGGCGCCGACGGCGCGCAGTTGCAGGCGAGCCTCGACGGCGGCCAGACCTGGGCGACGGTGGGCTACGGTGCCGCCGGTTTGAACTGGTACAACGCCACGGTGGATGGGCTGCCGGGGTTGACGAACGACGGCTGGAGCGGGGCAGCGGCAGAGGATCTTATTTCCGGCCTGCACCAGGCCGGTCACGGCTGGCGCACTGCCCTGTATAGCCTGGAAGATTACGCCGGCGCGGGGCATGGGCTGCTGCGCTTCTTCTTCGGCACGGATGATGCGAATACTTACGACGGTTTCGCGTTCGATAATTTTGAGATTCGCGCTGGCTGTGCCTGGACGGGCGCAGCCAGCGACGACTGGCACACCGCTGGCAACTGGGACTGCGGTCACGTCCCCGGCGCAGACGAAATCGTCACCATCCCGGCGGTCGCGCCCCACGATCCCGTCATCCGCGCCGCCGCCGCGGCCTGGGCGGTGGGACTGGATGCGATCTGGGGGAACGGGCGCACCCTCACCCTCGAGGGTGGCAGCCTGACGGTGGGCGACACCCTGATCAACCATAGCGTGCTGAGCCAAACGCAGCCCGTGAACGGCGCGCCGGTCGCCTTTTTCGACACCGGCGGCTACGGCGGCTTGACGCTCGACCCCGGCGCGCAAGACCTGGGCGCAACCACCGTGCAGATTCGCGGCGACCAGGACTGCACCGCGGTTCCCGGTGAAACCATTCGCCGCTGCTTCGACGTCACGCCCGGCAACGCGCCGGGCAGCGGCGTCGCGCTCACCTTCTACTTCAGCGCCGCCGACCTCCCTGCCGGGCAAAGTTGTGAGACGGTCGAAGTCTATCACTGGGACGGCGCGTGGAGCGACGCGCTCGCGCGCGACATGACCTACGGGACCGATGGCCGCCAATGCGCCACAGAGCCGTATTCCATCCGCGTCACCGGCGTGACCAGCTTCTCACCTTTCGTCCTTCGCAGTGGCGGCAAGCCTACCGTCGTGGCTTTGCGCGGGTTCGCCGCACGAGGCGGACTGTGGGGCGGCGCCGCGCTGGCTGTTACCCTGGCGTGTGGCATCGTGCTTGCCCGGCGGCGGAAATATCACGCACATCTCACCGGGGGCGTTCACCTTCGCCTTCATCGCCATCGGCATTGACCTGGCGTTGGGCGATCTGCGCGGCCTGGGGTGGAAGCCGTTTTTCGTCTACATGGCGGCGACGGTCTTCAATACGCTCCTGGCGATGGGGGTGTCTTCGATCATTTTTGGCGTGTTGGGATTGTAGATCCTCTGTTACCTTTTTTACCGTACTACGACGAAATAAGTAGGTTTCTACATCTACTTAAGCAAAGGAGTTACTTGTCTATGCGTTACGTATTGCGGTACCTATTAAGTCTGTTGTTGATCTTGATCTCCCTGAGCGCCTGTGCTACTCCAACTCCGAAGGCAGGGCTGCCTAACCCGGCCTCCGAGAACTGCATCAAACAAGGCGGAACCCTCACAATCCAGAAACGCGGCGATGGCGGCGAATATGGTGTTTGTCTCTTCGAGGACAACCGGCAATGTGAGGAATGGGCTTTGCAGCGCGGTGATTGCCCGGTTGGCGGCGTCAAGATTACGGGCTACACCACGCAGGCCGCGCAATACTGCGCCATCACGGGCGGCGAGTATCAAATCACCGCCAATGGAAACACGGAGCAAGAGCAGGGGACTTGCACATTTAAGAACGGCCGAATGTGCAATGCCGGAGACTATTTCGCGGGGACATGCGACCCGAACACCGCGCCTGAAGCATCGTACAGCGATCCCTTCGCCTATTGCGCCGCGGTCGGGACGGTGGATGCGCCGGATGCGCGCTACACCGGCGAAAAACTGCCGCAGTCTGTTCTGGACGGCCTGATTCGAGCCGGGGTTGTCACCGCCGATGCACCGTTGGAATTCCAACAACACGCCACGTGGCGATGTATGGATGGGAAGGTGTGGGCGTGCCATTTCGGGGCCAATATCCCTTGCCTGGATAAAGCAAACACCGATCAAACGCCGACCGCCGACATGAACAAGTTCTGCGAAGAGAATCCTGCGGCCGACAACATCCCGGCGGCCGTAACGGGACACACCACCGTCTATGAATGGAAATGCGCTTCGGGAAAACCGGAGGTCGTCAGGCAAGTGCTCAACACGGATGCGCAGGGGTATCCGGTTGAGTTCTGGTACGAGTTATCTCCTCAATAGCATTGCAATTTAAGACCGGCGCGACACACTTTAAGAAGCGTGTCGCGCCTTCCTTTGCGTTGATTCGCAACTTACCTGGCCGGGTGCAACATAGCCCAATGCTTCAGCAGCCGTCATGATCCGGGCTTCTGCGAATAGTTGACAAAATTACACAACTATTATATAATTCCGGTAGATACAAGACAAACTCAGACAGGAGCCGAGTTGATGCGACTTTCCACATTAGGACGCTACGCGCTGCGGGCGATGGTAGACCTGGCTCTGCACCAGGATCAAGGCCCGGTGCAACGCAAGGACATTGTCGCGCGGCAGGAGATTTCGAGCAACTATCTGGCGCATTTGTTTGTCAAGCTCCGCGAGGCTGGGCTGATCGAAAGCGTCAAAGGGCCGGGCGGTGGATACATACTCGCCCGCAGCGCGGCCGACATCAGCGCAGGCGATGTGCTACGCGCGGTAGAGGAGATTCTGGAGCCGGTCTTTTGCGTGGATACTAACCCCGAAGTGTATTGCCCGCGCATGGATGCGTGCGTGACACATCTGTTATGGGCGCAGTTAGGTCAGCGCATTATCGAGTTGTTGGATTCCGTCACTTTGGCCGAATTGTGCGAACAGTCGCGCTTTTTGACCGCTAAGGAGCACATTGATAATGCCAGCACAGAAACGGGTCGTGGTCGCTTTGAGCGGCGGAGTAAACAACTCGGCGGCAGTATCTATATTAACGGCGCAGGGATATAATCAGGAGACACACAGACTATCTACGGAGGATCACAATGAAGATCGCACAAGACATCACCCAATTGGTAGGGAACACGCCGCTGGTACGGCTGAATCGCGTGACCGAGGGCGTTGTCGCCGAGGTCGTCGCTAAGCTAGAATTCTTTAATCCGCTGGGCAGCGTCAAAGACCGCATCGGCGTCAGCATGATCAATGCCGCCGAGAAAGCCGGGCGCATTGGGCCGGAGACGGTCATCATCGAACCGACCAGTGGCAACACCGGCATCGCGCTGGCGTTTGTGGCCGCGGCGCGCGGCTACAAGTTGATTCTGACCATGCCCGACACGATGAGCGTGGAGCGGCGCAAGCTGCTGCGCGCGCTGGGCGCGGAACTGGTGCTCACCCCCGGCGCGGAGGGGATGAAGGGCGCCATCGCCAAAGCCAATGCGTTGGCTGCCGAAACGCCCAATGCTTTCATTCCACAGCAATTCCAGAACCCGGCCAACCCGCAGATTCACCGCGAGACGACGGCGCTGGAAATCTGGAACGATACCGACGGTAAAGTGGACATTCTGGTGGCGGGCGTGGGCACCGGCGGCACCATCACCGGTGTTGGCGAAGTGCTCAAGGCCAAAAAGCCTTCCTTCAAAGTCATCGCCGTCGAGCCGGCCGAGTCGCCGGTGCTGGCGGGCGGCGCGCCCGGCAAGCACAAAATCCAGGGCATCGGCGCAGGGTTCGTGCCCGACGTGTTGAACACAAGCATTATTGACGAAATTTTCCACGTCACCAGCGAGGAAGCGCTGGCCATGGGACGGCGACTGCCGAAAGAGGAGGGCATCCTGGCCGGCATCAGCTCTGGCGCGGCGGTTCACGCTGCCGTCGAAGTCGCCAAACGGCCCGAAAACGCGGGCAAGCTCATCGTCGTCATCTTGGCGAGCACCGGCGAGCGTTACCTGAGCACGCCGTTGTTCGAGACCGAGTAACTCAATTCTGTGAATCTTGATCCTTCTTAGGCTGTGATTTAATCGCCAGGCGGGGGGCGCGGAACGGGCCGCCGAATAAAGAAACGGGAGAGGATTGCTCTCTCCCGTTTCTTCTTTGGACTACGAGATACACTATCTGCCAGGATGTACCGTCGCCGTTTATTTCTTCATAATGGTGGCCAGGATTTGCTCTTTCGGCAGCTTCTTGGTGCAGAAGAACCAATCGTAACAATGCATCTCCGTCTGGTTCTCCATACGTTCCTTGGCGACACCGCAGGAGCCGGCCGTCGGTACAATGACGTCATCGCCTGGACGCCAATCGGCCGGCGTGGCGACGGAAAAGGCATCGGCGGTTTGAAGCGCGACGACTACCCGGTACAGTTCGTCAAAGTTGCGTCCCAGGCTGAGGGGGTAATAGATGATGGTGCGAATGATCCCCTTAGGATCAATCACAAATACCGCCCGCACAGCTTTGGTGGAACTCTCGCCGGGTTGAATCATGCCGTACTTTTTGGCGACTTCCATGGTGATGTCTTCGATTAAGGGGAAGCGTACCTCGACATCTTTCATCCCTTTGTATTCGATCTTCTCTTTGATGGTGCGTAGCCAGGCGATATGGCTATACAGACCGTCCACCGACAGCCCCACCAGTTTGCAGTTCACCTGGGCAAACTTTTCTTCCATCGTCGCAAATGTCATAAATTCTGAGGTGCAGACGGGGGTAAAATCGGCCGGATGGCTGAACAAAATGACCCAACTCCCGGCATATTGATCGGGGAAGTCAATCGGGCCCTGTGTCGTCACGGCCTTGAATGAGGGTGCCTTGTCGCCAATGCGCGGCATTGAAAAATTTGCGGTCGTATTTTGAGTCTCCATAAAAAAACCTCCTATTGTGTGATATTGCGCCTTGTGGTTAATCCGCTAGACCTATGCTGGCGCTGCGTATCGGTCCAACGGTACTTATATTGTTTTCCGGCCTGAACTGATTGAAATTGTCCTCAAGTGAGTCATGTTTTAGATTTGCGGCTTTGCCTGGCAGTCCGGGCAGATGCCATAGAAGTCGAAGCGGTGGCCGGTGATGCGATAGCCGGTTTGCGCTTCCAGTTCCCTGGCCAGATTGGGCGCAGTGATGAACGCTACGTCACTGATGCGATGACATTGGGTGCAGATGAGGTGAATGTGCGGGGTGGGGTTGCTGGCGTCATAGTGCGTGTCGCCATCGCTGAAGCTGATTTCGACCACTTCGCCCAAGTCTCGCAACAGATTCAACGTCTTGTATACCGTCGCCAGGCTGGTGGTGGGGAAGCGCGTTCTCAACCGTTCGTAGAGTTGCGCCGCGCTGGGATGCTCGTCGCTTTCAATGAGCATTTCCAGCAATGCCAGCCGCTGCGGGGTAATGCGACAGTCCCGTTCGCGCAATTTGGCAATCAGGGTTTCAAGACGGCTCTCCATTTTTATAATCTTTCCTTATAGATAATTATTATCTATAAGATATTGTACTCTATATTGGTTTTTTGTCAAGAGGGAAAAGTAAAAAATCGCGGTGTGAATTGTTGATTTGTGGGCGGGTTATGGGTGGCAAATTGTGGGTTATGATCCGCCATTTCCAATTCGCCATTTGCCATTCACTATGGCAACATCACCCGTAACAACTCCGCCTCTGCCTCGTTCGTCCATTCGCGCCCATCCTTGAGTTTAGCGTAGACGGTGGGGAGCACATCCTTCAAATCGGTCAGCGCGGTGAGGGGCAGCGGTTTGATATGGGGGTAGATGACGATCTTGCCGGGGAAGCGCGTCTCGTCCACGGCCTTGAGACCGTCGTAGGCGGCTTCCAGCGAGCCGATGGCGGCGACAGAGCGGTTAGGCGAGAGTTGGCCGGTTTCCGCCTGTTCCAGCATAAAGCGCATGTTCTCGATCGTGGAGGCCGAGTGTCCGATGATGCGCGTCTGCCGGAGATAGACGTCGCTCAGGTCAATCTCCGCGAATTTGCCGCGCGGCACACCCGCGAAGATGTTCATCACACCTTTGGGCGCCAGATGCGTGGCCGCGTCGGCAATGACGGGCGTGACCGGCGCGAGGACGATGATGTCATCAAAGCCGGTTGCTTTGAACGGCGCCATAACGGCAGCGTAGGCTTCTTTGTTCATCGGGTTGAGACAAATGAACTCGATGCCCTTGTTTTGCGCTTCCAGGCTAAAACTGGTGCAGAGGTCATCCAGCCGCACATCGCTGACGTCGGTGCAGACGATGACCGCCGGACCGTTTTCTGCCTCAATGGCTGCCTGGACGTGCATGCGCCCCATCGGGCCGCCCGCCCCGACGAACCACGCGCGCCCACCCGGCTTGAGCGTCGAACGCGCCGGCGTGTTGCTGTAGGCTGCGGCGATGTTCGTCCCGGTGCTGCCGACGTAGAGCCAGCGGTTGTAGTGGATGCGCCCCACGTCCACTTTGATCGGACGCGGCATGGGGGTGTCGTCCAACAACGCCATAATGCCGTAGCCTGCCAGGTTGGGACTGATACGCTCGATGAGGTCGGGGTCCGCACCGAGGAGGATGATGTCGTCCACGCCCTTGCCGCTGCCGCCGGTGATCCCGGCCGGCGAGACGGGCGCATCGTCGGTCTCCACAGTCGCCGGGTCGGGCAGCTCGGGCACATTCACGACCTCGATGCCCAATGATGCCGCGCGCGTGCGGAGCCAGCTATCGAAAGCGGCGGGCACGTTGGTCAGCAACAGTTTCGCGGGGTGGGCGGTTTCATCGAAGCCCTGGCTGAAAGTATATAGCGGTTTGGCGCGCGCCGTGCCGATGATCCACATCGTCCCGTCGGCACGCGGCGCGGTGCGGTAGCGCAGTTGGTACGCAGCAATGACGCACGCCCACGGTTCGGTCAGCGCGGCTTCGGCGTAGCCGGTTTCGGGGTTGCGGATGGGAATAAGGTAATTACCGTAATCGCCGTTAAGCACGCGCTGGTCAATCACGGTATACTCGGAAAGCCCGCCGTCTATCTCGTAGCCGTAGGAGTAGTTTTGCCCGTGATAGAAGATGTCCGCCTGGACGATGAAGCGGTCTCCCACTTTGTATTGATCGCGCAGCGCCTCGCCGACGCCAACGACGGTGATGCTGACCTCATGGCCGAGCACGACGGGCCGCTCGCGCATGTTGCGGTGGATGCGCGGGTGGTTCTGCCCTGCGTGGATGACCTTGATATCGGAGAAGCAGTGCCCGCAGGCATCGTGGCGGATGAGCAACTCGTCCGGGCCGTAGGTGGGCATCGGGATGGTAATCGGTTTGCCGTCCACACCGAAGTTCTCGAAGCCCGCGCCGTAAAGCGGCCACAGGCGGTTGGTCGTTGGTAGGGGAGCATCGGCGCGGCGGTATTGGGTGAGTTTATCAATCATATTTTTAGTTCCTCGTACATTTCCCAATCACTTCTTGTGCAATTCACGCAAGAACGCTTCCGCTTCCTCCGGCGTCAATTGTTCATTGACGATATAGAACAGAAAGCCTTTGCCGCCGAGTTCTTTCTGGATGGTGAACGCACCTTTGCAATCCACGTAGACCTGGCAGAGTTTGCCGCCGTCGCGGATGCGCTTGAGCAACGGAAGCCAGCCGTCGGCGAGCGGTTGACCGTCGCCGGGCTGCCACTGGATGCCACGCAGTCGCTCGATGCTCAGCAGGTGATCCAGGTGGGGAATTTCGCCTTTGCCGTCCAGATGATAGAAACCGTAGTCCAGATGATCACAGCAGGCGACCAGGTCGGGCATGACAAACCGCTTGAACATGCGCGGCGAGATCATATATGAGAAGTCGCATTGCAGCATGTACCCCTTGCCCGGCGACCAGCACGGCCCCCAGCAGGCATTGCCGCGCCCCACGACACTGGTGATTGCATAGAACTCATCGTAGTAGCGCAGCCAGAGCGGGGTGATTTCACGCACCAGCCGATCTACCTCCTCCGGTGCGTCAATCAGGTCAAGCAGCAGCTTCTCCGAGCCGCGCAGGCTGGCGAGGATATCCAGGTTGCCACCGATGTCGGTGATGCCGACGAGCACATGGTCGCCCCAACGTTCGACGGCTTGCTGCGTCGTTTCGCGCACGCGCCGGAGCCAGGGATTATCGGGATCGTAGGCCAGATGGATGTCCTCCAGCCGTTCGACGCCTTCAAGGGGCCAGAACCAGGTTGTATCCGGCGTCCACGAGACGCGCGATTCCAAGAAGGCAGCCATCACCCCCGGCCCGAAGTTCACCCACCATTTGGGATAGGCATCGCCGAGCCAATGCGTGACTTCGAGGATGCGTTCCCAGTTGTCGAGGATTTGTTCCACCGGGGTATCCAGGCCGTATTTGCTGAACTGTGACCAGTCGGCTTCGACCGGATCCGTGATTTCCAGCACCACCAGGGGACGTTCCAGCTCCCCGGCCCACCAGGCATTCCAGTCGCGCGCAATGCGCTCCCAGTCCGATTCGGTAAAGCGGATGTTGATCGTCATACAAGGCCCTCCAAAATGGCAAATGGCGAATAGCAAATGGCAAATGGCAAATGGCAAATACTGAATGACGATTTGCCATTTGCCATTTGCAGTTTAGTACCGACATTCTTCCTGCACTACCTGCATGAGCCAGCGCATGCGGCCTACGCCGGTGCCGGCGGCAAGGGAGCCGGCGGTGGTGATTTCCAGGCCACCGGTCGCGCCGGCTTTGTGAAAATCGCTGATGACGCGCTGGCGGATCTCCTCCGGGCTACCATTGCGCAGGAGCATGGGCGGCAGTTGGCCGTGGATGTAGGCGTCGGGCATTTTTTCGCGGATGAGGGCGGCGTCCACAGTTGGGCCATAGTTGACGGCGCGGATGCCGAGTTCGTATTGCATATCCAGCAGGTGCCCCATGGCGCTGTCGGAGTGCTGGTAACGGCGGGCGTTGCCTGGGGCCATGGCTTCGAGCACGCGCTGTAGCACCGGGAAGCAGTACTCGCGGTAGAGTTTGCGGTTGAAGAGTGCGGAGTTGTCGTCGGTGATCCACCAGCCCGGTTCGTCGTTGCCGCTGAACTCGCGCAACACGGTGTTGAACTCGACCATTTTTTCCGCCAGAATATCGCGGAAGCGGTGCATGAGATCGGGGTAGTCGTAAATCCAGTAGAAGACGGTCTCCGGTTTGAGCACGGATGTCATAATCGTCGCCGGGCCGCGGCTGCCCGTGCCGAGTCTGGGCAACGGCTTGCCGGCGGCCTTGCGTGCTTCCCATTCCGCCAGATATGGCGCCGGCAGCGCCCAGGTACGCATATCCGTCGCTTCGGCCTCGTCGAGGATGCGTGCAAATTCATCGGGGTTATCCGTCGCAGGGGTGAGCCAGGGTGTGCTGCCTTCGTGATAGGTGAAGTAGCAATGGAAGAGGTTTTCGATGCGGCACGGCTCGTTTTCCCAGGTATCCTCATTGAAAAAGGCGCGCCCCACATATTCCTGGGTGATAGCATTGACCTCACGGTGCAGCGCGTTACGGTAGTCCGTGTCTTGATAGTAACGCAACGTCGAAGGGACGCGCATAAATTCAAAGACCCAGTGATCGTCGGGCGAGAACGACAATGCGCAGCGCGGCTTCTGGGTGGTAAAGGCCTGACAGCGCGCGTTTTCTTCCCAGAACGCCGCCACGTCCAACGATTTCGTCAGTTCCATAAATTCAGGTTCGATGATAGGCATTGTTTTTTCCTCAAAAAGGTAAGTATTTGAAGGTATGTGATCAGGGATTGGGATCAGGAAAGTATATCCGGTTCTTCTCCTAATCCCTACTCCCGAATCACCGTTTTGCCGATTTCGAACGCCGGTCCCAGGTATTCGCCCACGCCGTAGTATCCGCCGTCGTCGGGTGCCCAGAGGATGGGACGGATTTTCTGGACGGAGAGCTTGCCGTCGGCGTCGAAGACGTCCACGTCGGCCTTGATGTCGAGGATTTCGCCGACAAAGAGGGTATGCAGGCCGATTTCGAGCGTGTGCAGCAGCTTACATTCCAGCGCCATCGGGAATTCGGCGACGTAGGGGGCGTCCACCAGTTCGCTCTTGACCGGCGTGAGGCCGGCGGCGGCGAATTTGTCCACGTCGCGCCCGGAAACCAGACCCACGTAATCCGCCTCTTTGACGTACCGCTCCGAGGCGATGTTGACGGTGAAGGCGCCACGCGCAACGATGTTGCCGTAGGTGTACGTCGCCTTGCGCAGCGAGACGGAAACACACGGGGGCCGCGAGCAGCAAATGCCACCCCAAGCCGCTGCCATTAAATTGGGTTTGCCCGCGTCGTCGTAGGTGCCGACGATGAAGACGGGCGTGGGATAGACGATTGTTTTTGCGCCACGAGATGTTTTCATGGATCTCCTCCCTTAAGAACAGAGATTGAAGATTGAGAATTAGATTAGGATACTGCTCAATCCCCTCAGTGCTTTCTGTGGTTAAAAATAGGCCAGCAACACTCAACAGGAAGACTGTTCAAGATCGGCCGGCAGGGTAAAGTAGAAACGACTTCCCTGCCCCGGGTGGCTTTCCACGCCGACTTGCCCGCCCAGGCGCGTCACGATGCGCTGGACGATGGAGAGTCCCAGACCGTAACCTTCCCCACGGGTTTGATGAAGACGGGTGAATTGGGTAAAGAGTTGCGCCTGTTGTTCTTCCGGGATACCGGGCCCATTATCCTGTACCCAGCAACGGACCATGCCGCCGTCAGACACCTCACATCCGGCGACGATCTGCGGTGGGATGTTTTCTTCGGGCCGTCCGCCGTATTTCGCCGCGTTGCTCAGATAGTTCACCCACACCTCTTCAATCCAGGGTGCATAACCTACGGCAACCGGCCACGTTGCTGGTAAAGTCAGGGTCGCGCCGGTGCTGGCGAACAGGGCCTCCAGACGCGCTTGCGCCTCGGCCAAAATCACTTCCATATCCAACGGGGTACAGGGGACGGAGGCCGATTTGCGCACACTGGCCAGGAGCAACAGTTCATTAACGATGCTGTTGATCTTCTCGCCGGATTTTATAATCCATTGTACGCTCTGTCGGATTTTTTCCGGCGGCCAGTCCGCTCCATATTCGTCCAGCAATTGCGCAAACCCCAACAGTGAAGTCAAGGGGTTCTTCAAATCGTGGGCGACGGTGTGGGCAAAAGCATCCAGTTCGGCGTTGCTGGCTTCAAGTTCACGGGTGTATGCCTGAAGCGTCGTCTGGGCTTGCTTGCGCTCGGCGATCTCTTGTTGCAAATCCAGCGACATGCGCGCCTGATGCAGACCGATCGCCAGCGTGATGGCAACCTGGGTTACCAGTTCTATATGCTCATCGTTAAAGGCATGAGGACGGTCGGCTTCCACTTGCAGTGCCCCGATGATGTCCTGTTGGAAGGGCAAAGGCAAGGATATGTACGCGCGGGTTCCCTCGGCATACAGGCGTTCCTGTAATGGCGTGCGCGGTGAGAGTTCCTCTAGATCCGGAACGGCCTGGCGGCGAGAAAGCGTTTGTATGTCCAGGGGATCATAAGACTCACCGATCCGCGACCTGACGCTAAGGCTGCCAACGGCTTCGATGACCAGGATTGTGGGCGCGTCGCCGGCGCGGAATTCGAGGACTGTGACCCGCTGACAGTCCAAAGCCTGTCGTAGACGGGTAGCTGCAATGGCAGCGATGGATTCAGGCGTCGGCACCCCCAGGATCGCCATATCCAATTCGTGCAGTAGTCGCATCTGGGCTTCGACGCGCTGCCGCTCGGCGATTTCACGTTCCAACCGCATATTTTGGATTTGCAGTTGATGTTGCGCTTCACGGAGTTTGATGTGGGTAGCAATGCGCGCCAGAACTTCTTCGACCCGAAAAGGTTTGGTGATGTAATCCACCCCGCCGGCCTGAAACGCGGTCACTTTATCTTGCGTGGTATCCAGCGCGCTGAGGAAGATCACCGGAATATCTTTGGTGATGGGATCGGCCTTGAGTTGTGCGCATGTCGCATAACCGTCCATTTCCGGCATCATCACATCCAACAAAATGAGTGTTGGGGGATCAAGGTGCGCTGCCTGGATCGCCAGCGCGCCGCTATTGACTGCACGCACCTGGTATTTATAGTACGTGAGTAATTGCACGAGCAAACGCAAGTTTTGTGGCTCGTCATCAACAATCAGAATGTTAGCCGGTAGGGATTCTTCAGACATAGGCACCCCGATAATGTTTTTTTACCGCTCATCCCCTAGATAGCGTAGGATGGTCGCCGGTGTCACCGGAGAGGGGATAGGTCGCAGAATGTTCAAGGTCCTCCGGGTCGGCGATGTTCCAGTTGCGGTTGGGAATGATGTTAAGCGCAGCAACATCTTTGCCGATGAGCAAATCCGGCAATTTCGATAGCCTGCTCGTCCACCGAGGTTCCAGTGGGTTGTTCATCCAAACGCCTTTCGCATTCTATCGCAATAATACTGCACATTTTCCCATTTTGCATCAGGCGCAAGCCGGTGATCGGGGCAGGGGATGTAGCCGCCGAGTTCGACCAGCGGCTTGAGGCGTTCGATTTCAGCGTCCACAGCGGCGTAGTCGCGGCTGAAGACGACCTTGTCCATCCCGCCGACGCCGCGCAACGCTCGCCCATATTGTGCTCGCCACGGCGCAATGCTCGCTCGCCACGTCCCCACCTCGATGGGGAACATCGTGTTGACGCCATTCTCCAGCCACACCGGGACGAGTTTGGTCACATCCCCGTCACTGTCGAGTGAGACAGTGTCTATGCCGTAGTTGTTGAGCAGGTCGGTGATACGTTTGTAGTGGTGCCCCGTCATCCGGCGGAACGTGCGCGGGCTGATGAGCGGTCCACTCTTGAAGGAGATGTCTTCCCAGAAATGCGCGAAGTCGAACGGGGCCGGGCCGCCGTTGGGGCATACCAGCTCCAACGTCGTTTTGGTGGTCTGATAGCACAACTCGGCGGTGACGTCCACGATTTCTTGCAACAGATCCGGGTCATCCGCCAGCATATACGAAAGGCCGACAATGCCGATCCAATCGCGGATAACGCCGAACAGGCTGCCGACGTAAATGCCGTAAGGATTCGTCCATGCGCCACGGCGCAGGTAATCCAGCCCGCCTTGATCGAAGCGCACCATCTCGCCGTCGCAGTTGACCCAGGCATGGGTGACGCGCTCGATGTTGTACTGTAGCCGGGGGAGGTAATGCGTTTCCCACGCGGCACGGTCTTTGAGCAGATGTTCGATTTCCTGAGGAATCGAGATGGCGTCGTCTTTTTGCAGAATGATCACACCCTCATCGTTTTGAACGTGCCGTGAACCGTCGGGGAACTCGCGGATCACTTTGGTCTCGAAGGGCGGGGACAGGCGTGTGGCCGGGCCGAAACAGGTGCTCCAGTTGAAGTCGAAGCCGAGTTTCGCAGCGATGACGGCATCCGTGGGATTGCCGTCACCCCAGGTGTGTGCCTCTTCCCAGGTAATGTGGCCCTCGGCAGCCCACTTGTACAGCGTCTCATTCCAATAACCGAAGTAGACGAGGGGCATCCGGTCGTAGTTCTGATAGTGCAAGATAGCGTGGACACGTTCGCGATTGTTCATAGAGTAGTCTCCCCCGGTCAAGCAATCAAGTCGAAGGGCAAATCGCTGATGTCGCGCAGGCGCTTACCATCAACCAGCGTTGTCAGCATATCCATTTGATCAATGTTGTTGGTTTCCACAATGGCTGCCTGTAATTCGGGTAACGCGAAGTGATAGACGCAATCGAGGTCTCCTGTCCCCAAGGCCAAAGAGGCAATCCGTGTAGGCAAAGGTTCGGCAGTGACTGCGGCGATATGTGGCGTGTGGCCTTTGCGGTTCCGAATTAAGTTGAGCGCCTCAGTACGGGCATTTTGTCCCCGATCGCTACGCAAAGTCCATTTGCATGAAATGCTTGCATGGAGGATGTAGGGCGCGCGTGCCTCGTTGCCTTCTCTCAAGGGTGTTAGCAGGGCAATTGGGTCTTCTGGTGAAATCAACGTCTGGTAGTGGAAGTTGTGAGAAGCGTAGCTGCTGTCCGCGTCATGAAAATCCAGGTCTTCCTGCAGGAGCGCGACTAAACTTTCCCGACAGGGTAATTGTCGGGTCGTTGGCTCCAGGATCATGAGCGGCAGTTGTAATATCACTGGTTCTCACTTCCAATCTGGATCATCGCCCGCAGCACACCATCCTTGTACCCGGCGACCAGCTCGAACGCCTCACCGACACGTTCCAGCGGGAAGTGATGCGTCGCCAGCGGTTTGATGTCCACGATGCCCTTGCTTACCATGCGAATGGCGCGCGGATACGTATGCTTCATCCGCCGCACCAGCTTGATGGTGAGACCCTTGCGCCGCACGACCGAAGCATTCATCGTCATCGTGTCGTCGGCGGGGATGCCCACCACGACGACCTTGCCGCCGGGGCAGGTGACGCGCGCGGCCTGATCGGGCGTTGCGTGCGCGCCGGCGGCCTCGAACGCCACATCCACACCGCGCCCATCCGTCGCGCGCATGATCGCCGCGACAATGTCCTCTGTCTTGGGATCGAAAACCGCGTCGGCGGCATAGTCCAGCGCGAACTGCCGCCGGTGCGCCAAAGGCTCGGTCATGTAGATGGCGCCTGCGCCCGCGGCTTTGGCCACCGCAGCCGTCAGCAGGCCGATCGGTCCGGCGCCGAGGATGGCAACCGTCTGCCCAACCTTGAGGTGCGCTAGGTCTACGGTGTGAATGGCGACGCCGAGCGGCTCCAGCAGCGCGCCGTCGTCTGTGCTGAAGCCCTCCGGCAGCGGGAAGCAGTTTTCGGCGGGCATGACGGCATACTCGGCGAGCACCCCATCAATCGGCGGGGTACCGCAAAAGCGCACATGCGGACAGATGTTGGGGTGGCCGCGCTGACAGAACTCACACACGCCACAGGGGATTGCCGGTTCCACGGCGACCAGTTGCCCCAGGCGCAGACCGTGGTGATCTTCGACACCCGGCCCGAATCCGGCGATCCATGCCGAAAACTCGTGACCCATCGTGATCGGCTCCTTCACAATCGCGTCGCCGATGCCGCCTTCGAGGTAGTAATGCACATCGGACCCGCACGTGCCTACCGTGGCAATCTTTAACAGGACTTCGCCCGGTCCCGGCTTGGGAATCGGCGCGCGCTCCACACGCAAATCCCGAATTCCGTACAAGCGGGATGCGAGCATTGTTTTTTCTGACATTGTTTTCCTCCGTGATTGGTAATCGGTGATTGGGAATTGGTAACGAGTAACCAGTAACCAGTAACCAGTAACCAGTAACCAGTAACCAGTTACCGGCTGCCAACCCCGTCTACTGTCTACCGTCTACCAGACTTTCACAAACTCTGGTGTCACCCTGATAATCAAATTCTCCGGCGAATTGGCCCACTCCTGTGGATCGGGGGCCAGGACGCCTTCGGGGCCGAGGTAACGCGCATAGATGTGCAGTGCCATGTCGCGCACGAAGTCGCGGGGTTCGGTGATCAGCTCTGCGGTGCCCTCGAAGAGCACGGCGGAGACACCGTTGATGCTCTCGGCCACGTCCACGACGACGGCGCACCTGGGATTGGCGCGTAGCTCGCCGATCTTGCGTGTGCTCTCGTAGGAGCTGATCCACAACGTCTCGCCGTCCCAGTCATACCACACAGGAACCACATGCGGCTGCAATGTGTCCGGCGAGGCCGTGGCAAACCGCGCCAAAAGCGGCGCAGCCAGGAAAGCAGCGATTTTGGCTTTTTGTTCAACGGGTAATGCGATCATTCGTTTCTCCCTCGAAAATAGTCACATAGTCATTAGTCTTGTCGTCGAATCGCCAATTTTCGTCCTCGTTGGTGTGGCTTGCCACATGGCGACTCCTCAGAAAATAAACCGCTGATCTCGCTAATCTACGCGAATCTTTTCAGAAAAATCAGCGAAGATTCGCGTGATTCGCGGTTATAATTTCCGCCCTTCTTGAGCGAAATCCCCCATGGAGTTTCCTTTGATTCCTTATCATTCCAGAATCTTCAACGCCTCTTGCCGCATAAACTCGCCAATCAAGTGCGGCTTATGCTCGGCCTTTGCAATGACTTCCGCCGCACGGATATGGACTTCCATGGTCCACCGCTCGTTGCGATCTTCCTGCGTTGCCGCTAGCCGGCCAGCCGTTGCATCAAGGTCATTTTACTGTAACCTGAAGGAAAATCAACGCCATATCATCCTTTGACCTTTTCCCATCTACGACTATACTTTGTATGGATGTGGTGCAGGTTTATCCTGCACTTCATCAATGATTGGATGAAAACAACGTTCCAACAGCTGATAGTTCCCTGATGAATGTTACTGGCCCACTCCCCAGAGGAGGGCTATCCAACAGCTTTTTTTAAGGAGGAAACAATGACCGATTTTGAGAAGCTCGGTGTGTTTTATCTAGGTAAAGAATATGATCTGGAAAAGAAAGCTGCCAAAGATGCGCTCTTGCTCTACGACAGCAAAGACCTGGTGACTCATGCGGTCGTTGTCGGCATGACCGGCAGCGGCAAGACGGGATTATGCGTCTGCCTGATCGAAGAAGCAGCGATTGATGGTATCCCCGCCATCGTCATTGACCCCAAAGGGGATCTGGGCAATTTGCTGCTCACCTTCCCCCAACTGCGCAGCGAGGATTTTCTGCCCTGGATCAATGAGGACGATGCGCGCCAGAAAGGGCTGACACCGCAGGCTTATGCCGAAGCCCAAGCTGCCCTCTGGCAGAAGGGATTGGCCGGTTGGGGACAGGATGGCGCACGTATCCAAAGGCTCAAAGATGCCGCCGATTTCGTCATCTACACACCCGCCAGCAATGCCGGCATTCCCGTTTCCATCCTCAAATCTTTCGCCGCGCCCCCGCCGGCGGTTCTCGAAGACGGCGAGATGATGCGCGAGCGTGTCGGCACCACCGTCATCAGCCTGCTCGGCCTTTTGGGGATCGAGGCCGATCCTGTCCAGAGCCGCGAGTACATCCTGCTTTCCAACATCCTCGATTTTATGTGGCGGCAAGGACGCGACGTTGACCTGGCTACGCTGATCCAACTGGTGCAGAATCCACCCGTCGCCAAAATCGGCGTGCTCGACCTGGATTCGTTCTATCCGGCCAAAGAGCGTTTTGGCCTGGTGATGGCGTTGAACAACCTGTTGGCCTCGCCGGGTTTCAGCGCATGGCTGGAAGGTGAACCGCTGGATATCGGCCAGATTTTGTACACGCCGCAGGGTAAGCCGCGCATTGCCATCTTCTCCATCGCGCATCTGGGTGACCGTGAGCGCATGTTCTTCGTTTCCCTGCTGTTGAATCAAGTGCTTGGTTGGATGCGCGGCCTCTCCGGCACGACCAGCCTGCGCGCGCTGCTTTACATTGACGAAATCTTCGGGTATCTGCCGCCCATCGGCAATCCGCCATCCAAGCTGCCGCTGCTGACGATGCTCAAACAGGCGCGCGCGTTTGGCCTGGGGGTTGTCCTGGCGACGCAGAACCCGGTAGACCTGGACTACAAGGCGCTTTCCAACGCCGGGACGTGGTTTATCGGGCGTCTGCAAACTGAGCGCGACAAAGCGCGCTTACTGGACGGCCTGGAAGGCGCTGCCGCGAGTGTTGGCGGGCGCTTCGACCGCCGGGCGATGGAACAGACCCTCGCCGGCCTGGGCAATCGCGTCTTTTTGATGAACAACGTCCACGAGGACGCGCCGGTGATCTTCACCACCCGCTGGGCCATGGCGTACCTGCGCGGCCCCATCACCCGCGAGCAAATCCGCGTGCTGATGGCACCTCGCAAAGCCGTGCCGGTCGCCGCGCCGATGCCCACCATTGCTGCGACGGCACCCTTTGCGCCGACGACAGTTGCCGCGCCGGCCACAGCCCCATCCGTGCCCCCTGCTGTGGTTCCATCCGCTGTGGTTCCATCCGTGGTTACCACACCATCCCCTGTTGGCAGCGCGCCGACGTTGCCACCAGATGTATCGGTGTACTTCCTCCCCATACGCGGCAGCCGTAAGAGCCGCACGCTGGTTTACCGTCCCTATTTGCTCGGCGTGGCGCGGGTCAATTTTGTGGATACCAGACTGGGTGTAGATCAATCCCAGGACATTGTGACCATAACTCCGATTACCGATGCGCCGATCCCCGTGGATTGGGAAGAGGCCGCGACCATTGATGTTGCGTTGACCGATCTGGAAAAGCGCGGTGACCTGGACGCCCAATATGCCCCCTTGCCTTCGGCGGCAGCGCAGGCCAGAAGCTATACCGCCTGGGGCCGCGACTTTGCCACGTGGATTTACGGCACCCAGAAGCTGGAATTGCTCCGCAGTCCCGCTCTGAAGTTGATTGCTGCGCCCGATGAGTCAGAGCGCGATTTCCGGCTGCGTATCCAACAGGTGGCGCGGGAGCAGCGCGATGCGGCTCTCGACGCCCTGCGCAAAAAGTACGCGCCGAAGATCACCGCCTTGCAGGAGCGCGTCCGCAAAGCGCAGCAGGCCCTGGAACGCGAACAGGCGCAGGCGCGACAGGCCGGTTTGCAAACCGCCGTCAACGTCGGTGCGACGGTGTTGGGCGCACTGTTGGGGCGCAAAGCGGTCAGTTCTTCCACCGTGGGCAAAGCAGCGACGGCAGCGAAGAGCGCCGGGCGCGCCTCACAGCAGCGTGAAGACGTGGCTCGCGCCGAGGAAACCGTCGAGGTTTTGCAGAAACAATTGGCGGACTTGCAGGCCGAGTTCGATGCCGAAACCCAGGCACTGGCGGCCAAGATGGACTCACTGACCGCGGAGATAGATCATATCGTGGTCAAACCCCGCAAGACCGACATCGCCGTACAACTGGTGTCGTTGGTCTGGGCGCCGCACTGGCAGGACGAACAAGGGGGACTCCTCGCGGCCTGGTAGAACATAAAGTTATGGTCTGAAAATAGCCGGTATTTTCATGCTTTATGGTGCTCCGCAGAAGCATGGCGACTGTGGAGAAACTCGCATTTGAGGAGAAATCGCATGCCCAGAAAATCATCATTCGTTCGGCCTTTGACCCTGATTGTGTTCGTGACCGTGGTTGCCTTCACGGCCTGTTCGTCTCCCACGTCTCAACCTGCGTCTCAGCCCACACCGACGGCGGAGGTCACCGTGGAGCCGACGATTCCCCCCGTACCGCCGAAAACGGAAACACCGGCGCCGGCGACCGCGACGTCTGAAACCGTGGCGACAGAGGGGTCATCTACCGACGGAGCACTCCAGTTCACTTTCGAGGATGGCGCGCAAGGCTGGATGCCGCGCGGCGATGCGTCGGTCAGCGTGGTGGACGACATGGCCCATTCCGGTTCTCACAGCTTGCTGGTGACGAACCGTGCCGCCAACTGGCACGGCGCGACAGTAGACGTATCGCAGCGACTGAAGCCGGGCAATATGTACGAGATCGGCGGGTACGTGCGGCTGGCCCAGGGCGCGCCCGCCAGCCGGGTGATCATCACTATGCAGCGCACGCCAGCCGATGGTCAGACGGTGTACGAATGGATTGCGCCTAGCCCAGAAAACGGTGTGACGGATGCCGGGTGGGTTCATCTTCAGGGACGCTATTCCTTCAGCGGCGAGGCGAAAGAACTCCTGCTCTACGTGGAAAGCCCGGATGCCGAGCTGGTCTCCTTTTACGTTGATGACATTACGATTGGTGGACAATTGCAATTGTTGCCACAGATGGACATCCCTTCGGTTTACGAAACGCTCGCCCCTTACTTCCCGGTCGGCGCGGCGTTTAGCCCAAGCCAACTTGACAGCGAGCCACATGTCGCCTTGATGACACGCCACTTCAACAGCCTCACGCCCGAAAACACGATGAAGCCCGGCCCGATCCAGCCGAGCGAGGGGAACTTCGCATGGGCCGGCGCCGACAGGCTGGTCGAGTTTGCCAAAGCGCACAACATGGCCGTTCACGGTCATACGCTGGTCTGGCATCAACAAACGGCGGAGTGGATGTTCAAGGATGCCGCCGGAAACAAAATGACGGCAACGCCGGAGAACAAAGAATTGCTACTGAAGCGGCTGGAAGAGCACATTCGTGCGGTTGTCGGGCGGTACAAGGATGCCGTCAACGTTTGGGATGTGGTCAATGAAGTGGTTGATGAGAACCGCCCCGATTGTATGCGCCGCTCGCCGTGGTACGAGATTACCGGCATGGACTACATCGTGACGGCTTTCCGCGTCGCGCGTGAAGAAGACCCTGACGCCGTCTTGCTTCTGAACGATTTCAACACGTATTATGTGAGGAAGCGCGAGTGTATCTATAATCTGGTGCACAACCTGCAAGCCCAGGGCGTGCCTGTTGACGGTATTGGGATGCAAATGCATATCAACATTCAGGTCCCCTCCATTAGCTCAGTCGAAGCGGCCATCGAGCGGTTTGCCGAATTGGGTGAAGTTCACATCACCGAGCTGGATATGAGCCTTTACACCAATGATACGACCGCGTATGCCGTCATACCGGACAAACTCTTGCTTCAACAAGGGTACCGCTATCGGGACATCTTTGAGGTTCTCAAACGCCATGCCGACGTCATCGGCTCGGTGACGTTCTGGGGAATAGCCGACGACAACACGTGGCTGAAAACATTCCCCACGACACGGCTTAACCTGCCGCTGCTCTTCGACGAACAGTTGCAGGCCAAGTATGCCTACTGGGGCGTCGTTGATCCCTCGAAATTGCCGGAGAAGACGCCGTAATACCTCAAGAAAGGGCATCCTTCAGCCGGCCGAAGTGGCAGTGCTTGAACTTCTTCCCACTCCCGCATGGACACGGATCGTTGCGCCTGGCCTGTGCGAAGCGGACCGCCAGTTCCGCTTCTTCCTGGGCCAGGCGTCGCATCACGTTGGCAGGCGCGCGGCGCTGACGCAGTTCCTCGGCCATCATCCGCATGGGATGCTCGATGTGGGTGAAGAACGCTTTGTAGCCTTCGCAGAGATAGTTGAGTCCGGGTTCACCATCCGGTGTGACCGCGATACGATTTTTGGGACAGCCGCCGTTGCAGATGAAGCGCACCTCGCAGTCGCGGCATTGTCGGGGAAGCATATCGCGCTTGGCCTGTCCGAACGCCCATTGTGCCTCTGAGGCCACCATCTCGACAAGCGGCGTCTCCATGATATTGCCGAGCCGGTAGCGCGGTTCGACGAAGTGGTCGCAGGCGTAGAGGTCGCCGTTGTGTTCCAGGGCCAGACCCAGGCCACACGTCGGCTCGAAGACACACAGCCCAGGTCGTTGGCCCATCCACGCCGCCAGTGCCACGTCGAAAATCTGCACGTAGACGTGGCCCACGTCGCGGCGCACCCACTCATCGAACACGCCGCTGAGGAAATCGCCGTACTGCCGCGCGGTGACGGAATGCTCGGTGAGTGTCGTCCCCTCCTGAAATCCGGTCTCGTTGTCGCGCCGCACAATCGGGATGAACTGGATGAACTGCGCTCCCACCACGTCACGGAAGAAACGATAGACTTCGACCGGGTGATCGGCATTGGCCTGATGCACGGTGCAGAGGATGTTGTATTCGACGCCGTGCTTGTGCAGGATGTCCCGCCCGCGCATGACCCGCTCCCACGTGGGCGCACCGCCCTTGTCGCGGCGATAGGCGTCGTGCATCGCCTGCGGCCCATCGAGGCTGAGGCCGATGAGGAAGTCGTGCGCTTTGAAGAATTCGCCCCAGGCGTCATCCAGCAGCGTACCGTTGGTTTGCAGCGTGTTGATGATGCGCATACCGGGCCGTTTGTACTGCTCCTGCAAGGCGACAGCGCGCTCGAAGAAGTCAACGCCCATCAGCAGCGGTTCGCCGCCCTGCCAGCCGAATGTGACTTCGGGCACGCGCTGTGCCGCGATGTACTGCCGGGTGAAGCTCTCCAGCACGGCGTCAGGCATGCGGAAGTCGCTGCCGGGGTAGAGCTTTTCTTTGGGGAGGTAATAGCAGTAGGCGCAATTGAGGTTACATACCGGCCCGCGTGGCTTCACCATCACGTGAAACGCGCGCGGGCCAGCCACGGAATGGGGCATTTTGACTTCTCCTAAAACACCTCAACGGACTGAACGGATTCAACGGAGAATTTTTCCGTTAAGAGCCGTTCAATCCGTTGAGGTAAGTGTGACGTTGTTTACTGATACCCGCCGCTGGTTTCGGCGAGGCCGCGTTCCTTGCGGATTTTCTCCTCATAACCGCTGGCCCGGTAGGCGGCAAGCGGATCCACCGGCACGCCCATTTCCTCGCGGACGACGGCCAGCAGCGGACGCACATCATAGCGGAAGGCCTCGGTAAGGATGCGGTGCGCGCCCAGGACATCACCTTCGGCCTGCGCGGCGGCGAGCTGCTGACGCGGCACGAGCAGCGCTTTGGCATAGGCTTCCTGGCAATTGAGCACCGAGTAGATCATCGGCGCCAGTTTGCCCTCGATGGCGTGGGATTGGTCAATCATATAGGCGACGTTGACCGCCGTGGTGTGCGCCGGTTCGGATGCACCCAGTTCGGCGTCGGCCAGCTCGTTATAGATGAGGAACAGCTCGTAAGGGTTGACCGTGCCCACGATGAGGTCATCGTCCGCGTACTTGCGGTTGTTGAAGTGGAAGCCGCCCAGCTTGCCCTCATCGAGCAAGAAAGCGACGATCTGCTCGATGTTGACGCCCTGCGCGTGGTGTCCCAGGTCCACCAGCACCTGCGCCTGCTCGCCGAGTTTGAGGCTGAAAGCATACGACGTGCCCCAGTCGGGGATGTCGGTGTTGTAGAAGGCCGGCTCGAACAGCTTGTACTCGATGAGCATACGCCCGCCCGCCGGCAAATGCGCGTAGACCTGCCGCAGCCCCTCTTCGAAGCGCCGCTTGCGCCCGCGCAGACTATCCTGGCCGGCGTAGTTTGTCCCATCGGCGAACCAAAGGCTCAGGTCGCGGCTGCCGGTCTTGGTCATAATCTCGCAGCACTCCAGGATGTGATCCAGTGCCATCTCGCGGATGCCGGGATCGGGATTGCCGAAGGATCCCAGCCGGTAGGCGTCGTCCTGGAACACATTGGGGTTGATCGCGCCCAGCTTGATGCCCTGCGCTTCGGCGTACTCACGCATCGCGGTATAGTCGTTGTCCTCCGGCCTGTCCCAGGGGATATGCAGCGCCACCGACGGCGCGATGCCCGTCATCTTATGGACCATCGCCGCGTCATCGAGTTTCTCGCGGGTGGTGACGGCGGCACCCGGCCACGCGAACGCCTTGAAGCGCGTGCCGCTGTTGGCGTAACCCCATGATGGCGTCTCGATCTTTTGTGCCTTCAGCCGTGCCTTGACGGCCTCGATGTCAATCCCTTTGCGTGTTACATCTTCGACAAACAGCTCGTACATGGGTCGGTAGTGCATGGGTTCTCCTCCAGATAGTTACGAACCATACGCCCCGCTACGTCTTAGCTTCCCGAAGCTCGGCTTTTTGCTGGCGGTAGATATTGGTAGCTGACGGATAGTAGAGATCAACCTTTTCGATCAATTCAAAAATCTGGATGGGTTTGGAGAGATAATCATCACAGCCAGCAGCCAAGAAACGTTCACGGTCACCCTGCATCGCGGAAGCCGTGATGGCGATCACCGGAATATCTTGAAGTGCAGGGTCGGCCTTGATGCGCCCGACGACTTCGATGCCGTCCATTTTGGGCAGTCCGATGTCGAGGAGTACCAGCGGCGGCTTCAACTCTTGTACCATCTGCAGGCCACTTTCGCCATCTTCAGCCTCGACGACGGTATACCCACGCCGTTCCAACGTGCGACGAACCAGACGCCGGTTATGGGGATTGTCCTCGATGTAGAGGATAGTCTTCTGTTCGATCATACGCGATCCTTATCCGCCCTTATGCCACAACAATTTATACACCTTATTATAGGACAAGCTGCCAGTTTGTCTACTGCGACAAACCGGCAGCTTGCCTACCCAACCCCACCCTGTTATTCGACGGTATCCCGTCCCCATCCGATAACTGTCTATAGCTTACCATAATTCGCTTCATTTGACGTTTGTGTTTTGTGGCAATTTCGTTGCAGTTATGTTTGTGCCGTTATACACTCACTCTGGCAGGATGGCTTCGATGTGCGCCAGAAAGTTGCTGCGATCCAGCGTACCTTTTTCCCAGAGGGAATCGGCCAATGCTGTCAGGCGCATACGCTGCGCGGGGGGGATGTCCTTCGCCGACATGACGATGATGGGAACCTCACGCATCTCCGGCATATTCCGCAGTGTTTCCAGGAGCTGTTCACCGGCGATGTCAGGCAGGATCAGGTCAAGGATGATGAGGTCGGGGCGGTCCTGCGCGATGACTTGCAGGGCTTCATGGGCGGAGTGCGCTTCGTCAATTCTGAAGCGTTGGCGTGCCTGGAACAGGCGATGCAACAACCGCGCATCAGAAAGGTTGTCATCAATGACCAGGATGCGTGGGCGTGCGTCAGCGCCAAAGGTGACCTCTTCTTCTGGCATAGGAGAAGACTCGCCCCTGGTTGTTTTTTCCACTTTCTTCTTTGGAGGTTCGATTTTATCGCCAAGCAGTTCTACCACGTGGTGGACGAGTTCTTGGGTTCCGAAGGCCCCTTTTTGCCAGATGGACTGGGTGTAACGCCGCAGACGTGTCCATTCTTCGTCGCTCAGAGATTTTGCAGACACAATGACAACCGGGATGGTGCTGGTGCGGGGGTCGGTCTTGAGCTTTTCGAGGATGGAGAAACCATCCATATCCGGTAGGGTCAGATCGAGTACCACCAGGTCGGGCTGGCGTTGCCGCACCAGGTCAAGGCCATCTGTGCCGCTATGGGCTTCGAAGACGCGGTAGTTCTTATACCGCAACAGCAGGCGACGAATAAGGCGACTGTCGTGCGGATTATCGTCAACGATAACGATGGTGGTGATCTGTTCATCAAGCTGTTCCAGAACGGAAACCAGCCCTTCTTTGGAGTAGTGGGTTGTCGGCTCAATGGCGAGAGCATCTGATGCCGCCATTTGCAGGTGGAAGGCGTAACGATCCTCAAGGGCGTGCTTCTCGGCGCTGAAGGTATGCCCGGAGCAGTTGACGACGACACATTCATCGGCCCGGATGATGTTGTTTTCGATGAGCTTTTCCAGGCCGGCGAAGGCCACGCTGGCCGCCGGCTCCATTGAATAGCCCTCGATACGCGCAACACGGCGCATGGCGCGGAAGGCATCGCCATCGGCGACGGCTACCATCGCGCCGCCATAACGGTCGTTGGCCTTCTTGAGGATTTCGTAGGCCAGGCCGGGTTTACCCGTTGACAGCACCGTGATCAAGGTATCGGGGATGACCGGCTCGGCCTTGTCCAACCCCTTCTCCCAGGCGCGCACCATCGGCGCGCACCCTTCGGCTTGAATGATGCCGAGTTTGGGGACCCGGTCAATGATGCCGGCTGCATAAAGCTCCTCAAAGCCTTTAAGGACACCCAGCGGCCCGATACCCCCGGAGACAGCCTGCACATACCAATCCGGCGCGCGCCAGCCCAATTGCTCGACGATTTCCAGGGCGATGGTTTTCATGCTCTCTTTGCCGGGGATGGATCTGGCACCGGTATCTTGATAGATGCCACGCCGCGCGGCAAAGTCGCCGGCGACTTGTTTGGCCTGGTCATAGGTACCGGTGATTTTCACGACTTCCGCACCGTACAACGCCAGCTCGCGCATTTTTTCCGCCGGCACGCTGCTGGGCAGGAAGACCCACAATTTGATGCCCGCACGGGCGCAATAAGCGGCATAGGCTGCCGCCGCATTGCCGGTGGAGGCCAATACCAGCTCATCAATACCCTGCGCTTTGAGTACACTTGTGGTAAAGGCCGCTTGCCGATCCTTGAAAGACCCCGTGGGCTGACGCCGCTCATCTTTGATCCAAAGCTCTCCCAGCGCGCCATATTCCAACTCTCGCTCTAAGCCTCTGGCGCGGATAAGCGGCGTCCAGCCTTCGTCTCCCATCGAGACGAATTCAAAATCGTCCGGGAAAGGGAGCAGCTCGCGGTAGCGCCACAGATCATAGGAGCGCGCTTGTAATTGCGCCGGCCAATCATGGGGGAGCGCTGTGATATTATAACGGGCGTCAAGCCAACTACCACCACAGGCCGGGCACATGCCGGCGAACAGGTTCGCCGGCATAGTGTGCCCACACTCCAGACATTTAACAGATGTGAATAGCGTTTTCATCAGCCGTGCATTGCGCTTTGTTTATGATGATGTCCACCTTGTTACTATACGATGGCGGGCAGATATACTGTAAAGGTACTCCCTTTCCCAAGTTTGCTGCGCACCGTGAGTTTGCCGTTGTGCATCTCCACTAACAAACGCGTGATGGATAGTCCCAGGCCGGTTCCTTCGGCACGACGGGTGAAAGAACCGTCCACCTGACGGAAACGTTCGAAGATCTTATCTATATCTTCCTCGGCAATACCGATCCCCGTGTCTTCAACGGCAATGCACACATCATTTGCGTCGCGGTAGGCGCGCACGGTGATGCCACCGGTTTCGGTGAACTTGAAAGCGTTCGAGATCAGGTTGTTCAATACCTGCATAATACGCACCGGATCAGCGTAGATGCGCGGCAACCCTGGCTCGACAACGACTTCGAAGTTTAGCGGGCTGTCAATGAACAAACCGGCGTTGTTGCTCTTGACGGTGTCGAGGAGTTGGCCTACCTCCAAAGGCTCCATGTGCAGTTCCAGACGCCCGGCCTCGATCTTGGCCAGGTCAAGAATGTCATTGATGAGATTGAGCAGATGCTTGCTGTTGGTCTCAATGGACTGCATATCCTCGTAACTTTCTTCCGGCACCTGGCCTTCGAGGTCCATCAACAGAAGCTGGATGTAGCCGATGATCGAGTTAAGCGGTGTGCGCAACTCGTGGCTCATGTTCGCCAGGAATTCACTCTTCAGGCGATCCACCTGGCGGGTTTCCTGGAAGAGACGGGCGTTTTCGATGGCGGTGGCGATCTGCCCGGCCAGTGTCGTTTGGATGAGAATATCCTCGTCGGTGAAGTGGTTCAGCTGGTCGGACTGCACATCGAGGACACCCAGGACATGTTCACCGACGATGAGTGGGACGGCCAGTTCGGAGCGGGTATTGGGCAGCAGGGGATTGGGAAGGAAATCGGGCGCGGCGCGTACGTCGTTGACGATGACACCCTCGCGGGTGCGGAAGGCGCGCGCCACCAGCGAAGTCTCACTGTTGGCGGCGATCTTCCAGCCTTGCGCTTTCATCTGCTTACCGGCTTCGCCGGCACCGGCGGCCAGGACAAGGGATTCTCCGGCTTCGTCAATCAGATAGATGTGCGCGTGGTAGAGGCCAAAGTTTGCTTTGGTCAGTTCGACGACCTGGCTAAGCAATTGGTCAGGATCAAGGATGGTGGCGGCTGCCGTGCCGACTTCCGCCACAGTTTGCAGCTCGGACGCGCGTTTCTGGATCTCGGCCTGTGCCTGTTTCATCGCGGTGATGTCGGCATACGCCCCCAGGACGGCATAAACTTCGCCCTGGGCATTGTAGAGGGGCACTTTGGTCGTGCGCAGCCAGATGAGACCCCCATCCGGCGTGGTCTGGGGTTCCTCATAATTGACCTTGGCCTCGCCCGTTTCGAGCACGTGGCGGTCATCGGCCTGGTAGAGGGCGACCTGATCTTTCCACGGCATATCGTGATCGGTCTTGCCGATGACCTGTTCGGGGGAGTCAAAGCCCGCATCGTGGGCAAAGTTCGTGTTACAACCCAGATAGACCAGGTTCTTATCTTTCCAGAAGATAGACTCCGGCAGATTATCCATGACCATCTGCAACATCTGCCGCGATTCGCGGACGATCTCTTCAGCCTGCTTGCGCTCGGTAATGTCCACAGAGACACCCAAAATCTGGTTAGCCACGCCATCCGGGCCGATCAGGGGACGTTTCGTGGTTTGTAGCCAGCGGAGGTTGCCCTGGCTGTCGGTGATCGGCTCTTCGGGGATGAAAAGCTCTTGCTGCGAATCCATCACGGCACGGTCAGCTTCCAGGAAGGCCCGCACTTCGTCAACATTAGGGTTGAAATCGGCATCCGATTTGCCGATCAACTCCTCGACGGTTGTGCCGTAGGCATCGGCGAGGGCTTTATTGACCAGGACGAATTTGCCGTCACGGTCTTTCACAAAGATGAAGTTGGGTGTGGCATCAATAACGCGGCGTAAGAAGAGACGTTGTTCCTGCGCTAGCTGCTCGGCGTGCTGCCGCTCCTCGAACAAGTGCGCATTTTGGATGGCGGTGGCGATCTGCCCGGCCAGTGTCGTTTGGATGAGAATATCCTCGTCGGTGAAGTGGTTCAGCTGGTCGGACTGCACATCGAGGACACCCAGGACATGTTCACCGACGATGAGTGGGACGGCCAGTTCGGAGCGGGTATTGGGCAGCAGGGGATTGGGAAGGAAATCGGGCGCGGCGCGTACGTCGTTGACGATGACACCCTCGCGGGTGCGGAAGGCGCGCGCCACCAGCGAAGTCTCACTGTTGGCGGCGATCTTCCAGCCTTGCGCTTTCATCTGCTTACCGGCTTCGCCGGCACCGGCGGCCAGGACAAGGGATTCTCCGGCTTCGTCAATCAGATAGATGTGCGCGTGGTAGAGGCCAAAGTTTGCTTTGGTCAGTTCGACGACCTGGCTAAGCAATTGGTCAGGATCAAGGATGGTGGCGGCTGCCGTGCCGACTTCCGCCACAGTTTGCAGCTCGGACGCGCGTTTCTGGATCTCGGCCTGTGCCTGTTTCATCGCGGTGATGTCGGCATACGCCCCCAGGACGGCATAAACTTCGCCCTGGGCATTGTAGAGGGGCACTTTGGTCGTGCGCAGCCAGATGAGACCCCCATCCGGCGTGGTCTGGGGTTCCTCATAATTGACCTTGGCCTCGCCCGTTTCGAGCACGTGGCGGTCATCGGCCTGGTAGAGGGCGACCTGATCTTTCCACGGCATATCGTGATCGGTCTTGCCGATGACCTGTTCGGGGGAGTCAAAGCCCGCATCGTGGGCAAAGTTCGTGTTACAACCCAGATAGACCAGGTTCTTATCTTTCCAGAAGATAGACTCCGGCAGATTATCCATGACCATCTGCAACATCTGCCGCGATTCGCGGACGATCTCTTCAGCCTGCTTGCGCTCGGTAATGTCCACAGAGACACCCAAAATCTGGTTAGCCACGCCATCCGGGCCGATCAGGGGACGTTTCGTGGTTTGTAGCCAGCGGAGGTTGCCCTGGCTGTCGGTGATCGGCTCTTCGGGGATGAAAAGCTCTTGCTGCGAATCCATCACGGCACGGTCAGCTTCCAGGAAGGCCCGCACTTCGTCAACATTAGGGTTGAAATCGGCATCCGATTTGCCGATCAACTCCTCGACGGTTGTGCCGTAGGCATCGGCGAGGGCTTTATTGACCAGGACGAATTTGCCGTCACGGTCTTTCACAAAGATGAAGTTGGGTGTGGCATCAATAACGCGGCGTAAGAAGAGACGTTGTTCCTGCGCTAGCTGCTCGGCGTGCTGCCGCTCCTCGAACAAGTGCGCATTTTGGATGGCGGTGGCGATCTGCCCGGCCAGTGTGCCGAAGGTATCGCGTTCGGCTTCGGTAAAACGCCCGGCCTGATCGTCTTGCAAGTCAAGCACGCCCAGGACGGTGTTGCTGACGACCAGGGGGATGGAAAGCTCAGAACGGGTTTGTGGCAGCAGAGGGTTGGGCATAAAATCGGATTCCAGCGTAGTATCCGCCACCAGGACCGTGCCGCGCGTGCGGGCTGCGCGCGCGACCAGGCTCTTCTCGGCATCCAGCGAGATACTGTGTCCGCGCTCGCGCAGGACACGCCCTACTTCGCCGGAGCCGGTGGCGAGTTTCAACAAACGCTTCTCTTCATCCAGGAGGTAAATATGGGCGTGGTAGAGGCCAAAGCGACTCTGGATCAACTCAACGACTTCTTGCAACAACAGTTCCGGGTCAAGGATCGTCCCCAACCGACGGGCAATGTCGGCGGCAGTGCGCAACTGGTTGGTAAAGATACGCATCACTTCAGATTGATCAACGACTCGCTGTAACAGCTCGCTGTTCTCAAACAGGATGGTGACCTGATCGGCCATAGTCTGGAAGAGGGCGACGGTGCTGGAACCGAAGCGGCCGGGGGTACGATCCTGGGCATCCAGGGCACCAATGACCTTCCCTTCACGTTTTAGAGGAATGACCAGTTCAGAGCGGGTATCGGGGAGCAGCGGATTGGGTAAGAAATCAGGAGCGGCCTGAACATCGTCCACGAGTACCGGCTCGCCGGTGTGAATAGCGCGTGTGACCAGTGAAGTCGCATCCAAAGGAATGTGGTGTTTGCGTTGAAGGAGCTGCCGGCCTGCGTAACCGGTGGATTGGCGCAGGACGGCGGCTTGTTTTTCTTCATCCACCATATAAACCTGCGCATGGTAGAGATCGAACTGGTCGCGGATGAGATTCACCACCAGATCGAGAAGCTCATCCGGCGTGGCATGCTCGCTGGCGGCGAAGGTCACACGCTGGCTGGCTTCGAGTTCTTTAGTGCGCTCCTCCAGTTCCACACTGCGGGCCTGAACCGTCTGCAGCAGGGTGCCAAGCTGTTCGGTCATACGATTGAATGCCTGGGCCAGACTAACCACTTCAGAAGGGCCTGTTGTAGCGGCTCGCAATCCCATTTCGCCTGTAGCAATACGTGTGGCCGTTTCGGTGAGACCGAGTATGGGAGCGGCCAAACGACGGGCCATATAGACGCCGATCATACCTGCCAGGACCGCCATAACCGCCGTCATGATTGAGGATAGCACCGCACCTCGAAAAATTTCTCGATAAGCTTCTGAAAGAGGGAGTTCGATCATTACCGCCCAGTCAGGCGTGCCTAGAGGCGCGTAGGTTCCCATTACGTTAAGCCCGGTAATGCCTTTGAACGTTTCAGCGACTGTTTGATCGGGAAGTAGTGGATTGTTGACAAATTCGCTTACTTCATCTAAATACTTTACATTCTCGGGATGGTTCATTTTCTGCCTGAAATTGGTTTACACTTTTTGCACATTGAAAAAT
>DAOSNS010000023.1:0-6788 GCA_035373625.1 Anaerolineae bacterium
TCTTGCCGCCCTGTTCATTTACCTGAACTCAAGTTATGTAACTCTAAACTCAAGAATGGTAAATGGCAAATGGCGAATGGCAAATATAGAATCAGCGAATGAAGAATGAGCGATAATCTGCAATCACCCAATCTTCAATCTGCTAATCTGCAATCTCTGTATCCGTTTGCCTCGCATTGGCTGGATGTGGGCGGGGTGAAGATGCACTATCTCGATGAGGGGTCGTGCGATGCGCCGCCTGTGGTGATGGTACACGGCAATCCGACATGGTCGTTCTATTACCGCACGCTCATTCCCAAAATTGCGCAGACGCATCGGGTTATCGTCCCCGATCATATCGGCTGTGGCCTTTCCGACAAGCCACAGGATTACCCCTATACCCTTGAACAGCACATCCGTAACCTGGAAGCGCTCATCGCCCATCTGAATTTGCACGACCTCACGCTGGTCTTGCACGATTGGGGCGGCGGCATCGGCATGGGCTATGCCACACGCCACCCGCAGAATGTCGCGCGTTTTGTCGTTTTCAACACGTCCGCGTTTTACGCGCCCGCCATCCCCTGGGTGCTCAAGTTGGCCCGTAGCCCTGTCGTGGGAGAGGTGCTCTTGCGTGGGCTGAACGCCTTTGCCGGGCTGGCGGTCTACCTGGGTGTGGTCAACCACAAACGGATGACCGCGCAGGTGCGCGCGGGCTACCTTGCGCCGTACAATTCCTGGCGCAATCGCATCGCCATCTACCGCTTTGTGCAGGATATCCCTGTCCGCCCCGACCATCCCACGCGCGCTACGGTGGATGCCATTGACGCTCAACTGCACCTGTTTCGTAATCACCCGATGCTCATTCTCTGGGGAGCGCAGGATTTTGTCTTCACCGTCAAGGATTTCCTCGCCGGCTGGCGCACGCGCTTCCCCAACGCTGATGTCCACATCCTTGATCACGCCGGGCACTACGTCGTCGAGGATGCCTATGAGCGCATCTTGCCGTTGATGAAAGCGTTCCTGGTAAACAGTAGACAGTAGACAGGGACCCCGTCTACCGTCTATTGTCTACCGTCTACTTAACTCTAAGGAGACTCCTATGCCTGAACACTACAATGTCGCTGCTGCGCTCGCGGAGATGGCCGCGCGCAATCCCTATCGTCCTGCAATCATCTTCCCCGCCGGACGAGACGCCGGCGGACGCGCGAAGACGGTACAGTTGAATTTCCAGCAGCTTAACGCCGAGTGCGATCGCTATGCCCACGGCCTGACGACTTTCGGCGTCCGCATGGGCGACCGTGTGTTGTTGATGGTGCGCCCGGGCGTTGAACTGATTGCCGTAGCTTTCGCGTTGGTGCGGATGGGCGCCGTGCCCGTGCTCATTGATCCCGGCATGGGACGCAAGGCGCTGCTGCAATGCATCGCCGAAACCGAACCGACCGTGCTGATCGGCGTCCCTCTCGTCCACGCCCTGCGGCAGATCGCGCCCGGGCCATTTGCGACCGTTCAGCGCAGCGTCGTGGTCGGCGCTACCAACGCCGTCACCCGCGCCCTGGCCGATACGACGCTCGAACGGTTGCGCGCCGCGCGTACCGATCCCTTCCCCACCGCCCCCACGACGACCGAGAGTGAGGCCGCCGTGACCTTCACTTCGGGCAGCACCGGCATCCCCAAAGGCGTGGTCTATTTGCACGGCATGTTCAAGGCCCAGATTGACCTGTTGCGCGATGTCATCGGCATTCAGGAAGGCGAAGTAGACCTGGCGTTGCTGTATATCTTCGCGTTGTTCAACCCGGCCCTCGGTGTCACCACCGTCATCCCTGATATGGACCCCACGAGGCCGGCGGCGATCAATCCCGCGCATGTCGTCGAGGCGATTCAGACCTACGGCGTGACCAACGCCTTCGGCTCCCCCACGATCTGGAAGCGCGTGGCCCCTTATTGCGTGGAACACGGGATTCATCTGCCCTCCCTCAAGCGTGTGTTGATGGCGAGCGCGCCCGTGCCGCCGTCGCTGATCGAGATGCTGCACACGCACGTCCTGGCGCCGGAAGCAGAAGTGAACACACCTTTCGGCGCGACGGAGGCCATGCCGCTCACCAGCATGAGCGGACGCGAAATCCTCGCCGAGACCGCTGCTTTGAGCGCCGAAGGCAAAGGAATGTGCGTGGGCCGTCCGCTGCCGGGGATTACCGTCCGCGTGATCCACATCACCGACACACCCATCCCCGCCTGGGACGAGAGCCTGGTATTGCCGCCGGGCGAGATCGGCGAAATCGTGGTTAAAGGGCCGGTGGTGACGCGCACCTACCTGCATCGTCCCGAGCAGACGGCGCTGGCGAAAATCCAGGATGCCGATGGCAACCTCTGGCACCGCATGGGCGATGTCGGCTACTTCGACGCCCAGGGACGGCTGTGGTTCTGCGGGCGCAAGGCGCATCGGGTGACGATGCGCGATGAGACGCTCTTCCCCGTGCCGTGTGAGACGATCTTCAACCGCCATCCCAACGTGAACCGCACCGCGCTGGTGGGTGTGGGACCGCAAGGGCGGCAGCGTCCATATCTTATCGTCGAACCGCGTCCCGGCTGTATGCCCACCTCCCTGTTGGAGAAGCAAAAGTTCACGCTGGAGCTGCTGGCATTGGGCGCCGAATACGAACACACCCGTCCCATCCAGAACATTCTGTTCTACCCCGATGTTTTCCCAACAGATGTGCGGCATAACGCCAAAATTCGGCGTGAGGAGCTGGCCGTGTGGGCGTCCCATCATCAACGCGAGGCGCTGCATGGCGTGGATATGACCGTCTGCGCTTCGCCCAAAACCGAACCATTGCCGCCGGCCGTGCGCCTCGGCGATCTCTTCCGCGCCTTGAGTATCCTCTTCAGCGTCATTCTCTCCCTGCTCTTCGTGCGCCGCTACCTGACGGGGAAACAGAAGGCGTTGGTGAGTAAAGAGAAGTGAGTGAGGGGTAATGAGAAATGAGTGATGCGTCAGTAACAACCGATCGTCAATCCTCAATCCTCAATCCTCAATCCAAAGTCCTCGTGACCGGCGGTGGGGGATTCCTGGGGCGCTATCTCGTCGAACAATTGCTTGCGCGGGGCAATGCAGTGACGGTGTTCGCACGCGGGGCCTATCCCGAATTGGAGGCGCTGGGCGCGCGGGTGGTGCGCGGCGACCTGCGGGACGCCGAGGCCGTGAAACGCGCGTGCGTGGGCATAGACATCGTCTTTCACGTGGCGGCGAAGGCCGGGATGTGGGGGCCGTGGGACGATTTCTACGGCGTGAACGTCATCGGCACGCAGAATGTGATCGCCGCATGCCGCGCCGATGGCGTGCATAAGCTCATCTACACCAGCTCGCCGAGCGTCATCTTCGACGGCAAGCCGCAGGAAGGCGTGGATGAATCTTACCCGTACCCCGCCCGCTATGAAAGTCCCTATCCGCACACCAAGGCCATCGCCGAACAAGCGGTGATAGCGGCGCACAGAGCGGACGCCCAGGACGCCCCGGTGGGGGGCGCGCGGAGCGTTCCCCTACTGACCGTGTCTTTGCGCCCGCACCTCATCATCGGGCCGCGCGACAATCATCTGTTGCCTGCCCTGCTGTCCCGCGCCAGAACCGGCCTGCTGCCCCAGGTGGGCGATGGAACGAACAAGGTGGACCTCACCGATGTCGAAGACGCCGCCCGCGCGCACGTGCTGGCCGCCGACGCCCTTGAACCCGGGTCGCCGCTCGACGGGCCGCCGGGCCAGGGGCGCGTGTACTTCATCAGCCAGGACGAGCCGGTGACGCTCTGGCCCTGGATTCGCGCCCTGCTGCGCGACCTGGGTCTGCCCGAACCGCGCCTGCGCGTTTCCCTGGGCGTGGCGCGCGCGGCGGGCGCACTCCTGGAGACGTTGCACACCCTTTTCCACCTTCCCGGCGAACCACGTCTCACCCGTTTCATCGCCAGCGAACTCGCGCAGAGCCATTACTACGACATTTCCGCCGCCAAACGGGATTTCGGCTACGCGCCGCAGCGGAGTATGGCGGAGGTGGCGAAGCGAATCGTGGAAGCATACGGTAGCGGGGAGAAGAGGTGAGGGCGTGAACGGATTTTGGGAACAGTTGGAGGCGCTGGTAGCGGGGAGTCGCGTGGTGATTGATCGCCCGAAGGGGACGGCGCACCCACGTTATCCGGCGTTCATCTATCCCCTGGATTACGGTTATCTCGATGGCACGGGGACAATTGACGGCGGCGGTGTGGACGTGTGGGTAGGCAGCCTGCCGGAGCGCCGCGTCACCGCCATCATCTGCGCCGTGGACCTGGTGAAGCGCGATACCGAGCTTAAGCTGCTGCTCGGTTGCACGCCGGAGGAGGCCGCGCTGATCGTGCAGGTGCACAACGGCGAATTCCAGGCGGCAATTTTGATCCCACGAGAAGGATAGGCTCAGGGCCTTATCCCCCTCGCCCCCCTTCTTGCTCTGCTCAGTGCTCTCTGTGGTAAAAGTTGCCTTCGTCTTGAAATGCACTCGTCGGGCTGGGGGGCTTCCGGGGCCTTATCATGCTTGCTCCGAGGGGAACGCCAGTTCCCCGTTTTTAGCGGATATAGTTGAGACATAGCCAGCTGAGGTCACTGCAGCGAGAATGATAAAGCCCTGGGGGGCTTCCGTTTCTGCGGATTCTGGTTATACTTGAAGGTAAAACAGGAGGGTGGTATGGAATCGAAACCGGATTATCTCTTTGTGCGGGCGACAACGCTGGAGGAAGCGTGGAGCCGCTTCGATCCGGCGCAACCTTTGCCTGTCGGCAGCCCGTTTTATGTGGAGCGCGAGGATAACCCATTGGGCCGTTTGCAACGGGCGTTATTGTTGGCGCGTGGCAACCCGCCCAAGTACTTTTTTACCGGACATCGTGGCAGCGGCAAATCTACCGAACTCAACCGCCTGGTGGCCGACGCTGCCATCCAAAAACGTTACTGGCCGGTGAAATTCTCCGTGCGCGATGAGTGCGACTTCAACGACCTGACCCACATCGAGGTGTTGCTGGCGATGGGCGCGCAGATTTTCAAGCAGTATCATGAGGCCGGCGGGCAGATGAAAGACGATTTACTCAGGGAACTGGAAACCTGGAAAGGTCGCACCTTGACGCGGCTTACCGAAAAGGGCGCAACATTTGAAAGCGGCTCCGGCGTGGACATCGGCAAATTTTTCCTCTCTGCCCTGCTCAAGGTGAAAACCGAACACGTGACCCGTGAACTGATGCGCCAGGAAATCGCGCCGCGTGTCTCCGAACTGATCGGGCTGATCAACCTGATGAGCGCCGAGATTCTGGCGCAGAGCAAACGCCAGGTGCTTGTGGTGATTGAGGACATGGACAAGCCGCCCCTGGAGGTTTCCCGCAAACTCTTTGAGGGTGCGCTGACGACGCTACTACAACCCGTGTGTGCCATCGTGTACACCGTTCCGGTAGCGATTTATTTCGACCCCGCCTTTGTGCAAATCCGTGATACCAGCTATTTCCTGCCCAATATCAAATTGCATGAGAAACGGCAGCGCATGCAGCTCCACAAAAGCGGCATACGGGCGATGCGCGCCTTTGTGTTGGCGCGGATGGCAGATACGTTGATTGCCGGCGACGCTCTCGATGAAGCGGTGAGGAACAGCGGCGGCGTTTTCCGTGAAATTGCCCATATCTTGCAGCGGGCGATTGACAATGCCCTGGCGCGCAAGGCCGCGCAAATTGAGCTTCAAGATGTGGCCTGGGCAACCGCGCAAATCCGCAGCGGCTTTCGACGCTTGCTGACCCAGGAAGATTATCGTTGGCTGCTAGAGGTACGCCGAAACAACGACGTGCTGCACCCGGAACACCTGGGACCGTTATTCCATGTGTTGGCGATCCTGGAATACGCCAACGGCGAGACCTGGTGTGACGTTCACCCGGCCCTCGATCCACTTTTGGATGAGATTGCCGGGCAGATGACGCCCGTCGAGGCATAAATGGCCGACATTCTGCCTTCGGTTGAGCGACGCCTGGATTTGTTGACCGGTGTCCTGGAACGTGCACAACGTTACGCGACCGGTTTGGTCGTTTTCGTCATCTACCGCGCCGAAAGCGCCCGCGCGTCTTTTGAGAATACACTGGTCAACCGCTTGCAGACGCTTCATCAGCGTGTGCGGCGGGTGTGGTATCAACCCGATAGCCCACCGGCATCGCACGATTTATTGGGCCAACTGCTCAAATCACCGCCTGCCGATGATGAAGTGATCTTCGTTTATGGATTGCACCATGCCTTCCCCGGTTTGCTCAACGCCCTCAACTACCGCCGTGAATTGATCTCCGACCATCGCTGGCGACTGGTCTTTTGGGCTTTGGATGACGAAGTGACCCGCGTGATGCGCGATGCGCCTGATTTTTGGGCCTTTGTCAATCAGGTGCTTGAGGTCCCCGAAGTGCCGCCGCCTGCAGAACACGCGCAACTTGCCGGGGCGCTGGCCTGGGCCGGATTTGGCGATAGTGAGATCCGCAACCTCGCACCCGCCGAACGTCAGGCGCGCATTGCCCTGCGTGAGCGGCTGCTGGATGAGTTGCCGGAAGGCGAAGATACTCTGTCCACGCGTGCCGACCTGCATTACACCCTCGCTGGGCTGTATTGGGCCGACCGGCAGTTTGCGAAGGCCGAGGCGCACGCGCAAGCGGCGTTGGCACTGGCCGAACAAATGAATGATGCCGAACTCCGTGCCCGGATGATGAACATGCTCGGCCTGATTTATGCGGATTTGCCGACGGGGGATCGTGGGGCGAACCTGGCGCGCGCGATCGCGT